>DAOULA010000038.1:0-66718 GCA_034420735.1 Dehalococcoidia bacterium | reverse complement strand
AACGAGGACGAAAACGGCGTGGTTACCTACGGCTATGAGGAGGCTGTCGCTTCCAAGTTCGAAGAGGCGCACGGCAAGAACCCACAGGACATCCCGAACGACGATCCCGATTGGGTGCAATTCCGTGCGGACTACGTGACTCGCTACATGGTCGAGGCTCGGGATGCCGTCAAGGCAGTGAAGCCTGATGCCGTATTCTCAGCAACCATGATCGCCGGTGAGCCCGGCGACTACGTGAAGCTGCTCCACGACTGGCCGGCATGGGTAGACGCCGGGGCATTCGACGAGCTCTACTTCTGGTTCCGCACCAACTCGGACCCGGATGCGCTGGCGAGGCAGATGAAACATGCTGCAGAGGTCGTCAACGGGCGCTGCCGGGTCATTGCCGAGCTGTCCTGCTACCACCCCGGCAGCTTCCAGAAGCCTGAGCAGATGCTCGAGGCCGGGCGTATCGCAAAGGACAACGGCGCGGACGCCGTGGGCATATACAGGACCCACGGGGTCGAGCAGCTGGACTTCTGGCACGTATTGGAGAAGTTCGGCCAAATGTAGCGAAACGCGCTTTAGCGTTCGCCGTCCCGTCATTACATGGACTGCGGATGAGAAGCGCAACCCGCAAAGCCAATTAAACATTGGAGAAGTCCCGGGTAGTTCCCGCAATACTTAGGAGGTAGAGGAGAAACATGGGACACAGTCTATTGAAGTGGAGGTCAGTGGCCATCGTCGCGGCGATCGCGGCGTTGGTCTTCGCAGTCGCCTGCGGCAGTGACGAGCCTGAGCCGGCCCCAGCGGTCGACACGGCCAAGCTGATCCAGGACGCGGTCGCGAGCGCACAGAGCGCCAGCGCCGCAAATATCCAGCAGTCTGTGGAGGCTGCAATAGCCGCACAGCCCCAGGGCGCAAGCGCCGCTGAGATCCAGAAGCTCGTCTCTGACTCGGTCACGTCGGCCATCGCGGCACAGCCCGCGGGTCTGACGCGCGCGGACGTCGAGTCGATCGTCAGCCAGTCGACTGCGGGGCAGCTCTCCGCGGAGGACGTGAAGGCTATCGTCGACCAGTCCGTCCGGGCACTGCCCGCGCCTGAGATCGACGTGGGCCAGCTCAGCAGCCTCGTTAACTCGGCGGTTGCAGACGCGGTGCCGGAAGGCATCAGCGCGGATGAGATCAGCAACATCGTCCAGGCCCAGGTGAGCGCCGGGCTCTCCGGCTCGCTCACGCGGGGCGACATCGAGGACCTGGTTGCCCAGGCCGTCGAGGACGCGGTAGGCGACCAGCTTACTGCGGACCAGGTGACGAACATCGTGAACGCGTCTCTCGTCGCCACGAACCAGGCGATCGAGAGTGCGGCGGCAGACGCGGCCCAGGCAGCAGTGGCAGCTTCGGCGGCCCAGACGGCGGCCTCGGCGGCACAGATGTCCGCCCAGGACGCAGTGATGGTTGCCAAGGATGCCCAGGAGGCGGCAGCGGCTGCAGCCTATCCTGAGTCGATCACCATCGCGGTTGGCGCGCTTCCGGCGAACCTGGTCGCGAACGTGATTCCCTCGCTCCAGAGCCGGATCACCTCCCGGCTGATCTACGGCCAGCTGGCGGCCCTGAACGACGCGACGGGCCAGATCGAGACCGAGCTCGCCGAGTCCTACGGCTTCCTGCCGGGCAGCACCGACACAGTCGAGCTGAAGCTCAAGCAGAACATCATGTTCCATAACGGTGAGCACCTCGACGCCCACGGTCTTTACAAGAGCTTCGAGCTCATGATGTCCGAGACGGCTGAGGTTGCCTGGGCCTTCCGTGGTCTGGACGACTACGTAGACCCGGCAGACAGGCTCGGGACCCTGCCCGGGGCGGTCACTGTAGTCGACGACTACACGCTGCACTTCAAGCTCAGGCACCAGGTGGACAGGTGGGCGAACGCCTTCACCTTCATGCCGCTTCCCCCGGCACACCTCGAGGAGATCGGCCCTGCCGGTTACTCTGAGGAGCCGGTCGGAACAGGCCCGTACAAGTTCGTAGAGTGGGAGCGGGACAGCTACATCCAGCTGACGCGCTGGGATGACTACCCGGGTCCCAAGCCGGTAATCAAGGACATTCGCATCAGGCACGTGCCGGAGGCGGCGGTCCGCGTGGCCGGCCTTCGCGCGGGTGAGTTCGATCTGATCACTGCCACTCCGCCCGAGAACGTTCCTGGGCTCATTTCCGAGGGCTTCCAGATCTTCGTGGGCGACAGCACCCAGGGCATGTACATCGGCTTCAACATCTACGGTCGCTTCGAGCCCATGGCGGACGTGCGAGTCCGGCAGGCGCTGCTGTACGCCGTGGACATGGACGCCATGTACGAGACCATCGCCGGCGGATACGGGACGAGGCTGCAGTGCCAGATCGTAGCGCCGGGCGGATTCGGCTATAACGAGGACCTGGTCGGCAGGTACGACTACGATCCCGAGAAGGCCCGTGAGCTGCTGGCCGAGGCCGGCTACGCCGACGGCCTGACGATTCCGGCTTCGGTGACCAACGCCAGGTACTTCAGGGACAGGCCGCTGATGGATGCCATCGTGTCCCAGTGGGCACAGGTCGGCGTAAAGGTGGACCTGGCGTACCTGGAGTCGTCGGAGTGGCTCCAGCAGCTGATCAACCAGACGCTGCCGGACGGCGTGATGAACATCGGCCTGAACTGGTACCTGGCCGACAACACGACCAGCATGTGGGGCGCAGCCGTTGACCAGGAATTCTTCGACGTGAGGGCCGCGAAGAGCACAATCACGGACACGGCAACTCGCGAGGCCGAGGTGAAGAGAATAGCGGCGCATATCTGCGACAACGCACAGGCGCTGCACGCGTACACCATCCCGTCGGTGCTGGCATTCGGTCCCAACATGCCGGCGGTGACTTCCTCGATCTCCTTCGAGCTGAAGATTCCTTCCGAGTAAGCTTCTCGGACAGGGATAGCGTAGAATTGGGAGGGCGGAGCCATGCGGCTCCGCCCTCCCGGCAACCTTGCGCCTGCCCCAAGGGCGAGGTTGGCCAACTGGTCTTTCCTCCGAGCGCCAAGTGAGGAGCCCCGGTCGTGAATGGTCGAATGAGGCTACATTCCTAGAATGACTGCGTTTATCGTGCGCCGCCTCCTGCAGGCATGCCTTGTGATTGTCGGCGTCGTGACCCTGGTCTTCTTCCTGATCCGCGTCTCGGGCGATCCCGCGAGCCTTGGGGTTAGCCTGGAGGAGAACCGGACCCAGGAAGAGATCGAGGCGGAGTACAAGCGCGTGCAGAAGCAGTTGGGCCTGGACAGGCACATCCTGATACAGTACGTGCTCTTCTGGGGCCGTGCCGCCAGGGGAGACTTTGGCTACTCGTTCAGGTACAGCATCCCGGCGACCCAGCTCATCATCGACCGGCTGCCCAACAGCCTCAGGCTTGGGCTCCTGGCTGCGGTCATGGGCCTTGTTGTCGGGCTTCCTCTCGGCATAGTGGCTGCCCTGAACAGGGGCTCGATAATAGACAACCTGGCGACAGGTGTGTCCGTGTTCGGCTTCGTGGTGCCCCAGTTCTGGCTTGCCATTGTTCTGATCATCATCTTCTCGGTCCACCTGGGGTGGCTGCCGACGTCCGGCACGGGTTCGTGGAAGCACATAATCCTGCCGGCGTTCACGCTCTCGCTGGGCCTGGTCGCAACCGTGGCCAGGATGAGCCGGTCGGGGATGCTGGAGGCCCTGAGTCAGGACTATGTGCGGACGGCGAGGGCCAAGGGCCTGAGCGAGAGACTGGTGATCTTCAGGCACGCCCTGCGGAACGGGAGCATCTCGGTAATTACGGTAGTAGTGTCGTCCTTGCCCCAGCTGCTCGGGACGGTGGTGGTCGTGGAGGTCGTATTCGCCTGGCCTGGGGTGGGCAACCTGATGGCGCAGGCCGTAAACAACCGGGACTACCCCGTTGTGTTCCTGGACGTTCTGCTGTTCGGTACCCTGACGGTCCTCGTCTTCCTGATAATGGACCTGCTATACGCAGTCGTCGACCCGCGGATACGGCACAGGTAGCGTCATGAGCGAACTGGCGGGCACAATGGATACGGTCGCCGAGCGGCGGCGCACGCACGGCATGAGCGTGTGGCGGAAGATGTGGATCCACCGCATGGGAATCGTTGGCTTAGCCATCATGCTCGCCTTCGTGCTCGGGGCGCTCTTCGGTACCTGGCTTGCTCCCAAGGACCCCGTAGCCATCGACCTCCGGAACAATCTGAAGTCGCCGGTATGGGTCGATCCGGACGAGGGCGTCGGTCTCCTCGGCACGGATAACCTGGGCCGGGACGTGTTCAGCAGAATGCTGGTCGGTTCGAGGCTGTCGCTGATCGTCGCGTTCTCGGCCTTGGTAATAGGGATGACGTCCGGAGTGTTCCTCGGGCTGCTGACCGGCTACCGGGGAGGGATCGTCGACGACGTGATCATGCGAATCGCCGACACGCAGACGGCCATACCGTTCCTCGTGCTGTTGATCGCAGTCATCGCCTTCCTACGGGACTTCCAACTGCCGTTTGTCCCAGCCGACCAGAACGAGCTGGCCAAGATGATCGTCTTCCTGGGAATAGGAGGCTGGGTCGGCTTTGCGCGGCTGATTCGCGGCGAGGTGCTGAGCCTGCGAGAGAGGGACTACGTGCAGGCGGCCCGCTCGCTGGGCGCGAGCGACCTGCGGGTGATGCTGCGCCATATCATGCCCAACGCCATCCAGCCGGCCATAGTGGCGGCGAGCCTGTCGTTCGGCGGGGTCATCCTCACCGAGGCGGCGCTCAGCTTCCTGGGGCTGGGAGTCAACTCCCTGGTGCCGACGTGGGGCAAAATGATCGCGGACTCCCGGGACTACATGACGGTCGCATGGCACCTGAGCTTCCCGGCCGTGGCCATCATGGTGGTGGTGCTCGGCGCGAACCTGCTCGGCGATTGGCTGCGCGACGTCCTGGACCCGCGCCTCCGGGGCCGCCAGGGCTGACGGCTTTCGGCGAGGCCCCTCATCCTAGCCTTCTCCCGCAAAGGGAGAAGGAACCGCTGATCCCGCTACCTGTTGTAGCCCTCCCGGAGGGATTCGACGAGGTGGTGTATCTCCTCTTCGGTGTTGAACCCGGCGACCGAGATACGCATCCCTGAGTGGCCTATGCGCAGCGGCGCGGACAGCCACTGGGCCTTGACCAGGATGTTCTTTTCCGAGTCGAGCCATCCGACCAGACCCTGCAGGTCCTCATCCGAGTAGCCGTCGAACGTTAGCGTGGTTACGCCCGCGGACTTGCCGGGCTCCATGGGCGTCAGCACGTTGATGCCTGGCGTGTCGATCATCGCCTCTCGCAGGGTCCTTGACAGCCCGGCGACGTGGTCGCGGATCGTGTCGAGGCCGACGTCCATCAGCGTCCTTACTGCCGTACCGAGGCCGATTACGAGCGGGTGGTTGTAGGTGCCGAACTCGGCCCTCGCACGGGCGGTCGGCTCCTCGGGTGCTGCGCCCGGCATGCTCCACGAGCCCACGTCGGGCGTGAAGTAGGGCCGGAAGCCGTTGGTGTGGTCCGGCGCTACCCAGACGTAGCCGCTGCCCATGGGGCCAAGCAGCCACTTGGGCCCGGACCCGATGATGTAGTCGCACCCCAGGGCCTGTGCGTCGACCGGGAACTGGCCTATGGACTGGGCGGCGTCGACCAGTACGGGCACGCCCCTGTCGTGGGCTATGTCCACCACCTCGCGGACCGGCATGATGCGGCCATTTGGCGAGGCGACGTGGCTGATGAGCAGCAGCTTGGCGCGCTCGGTGACCGCGCCGTCCATCGACTCGAGGAACTCGGCGTCGCTGTCGCCCGCGTCGACGACCCTGGCGACGACCCCGCGCTCCTGCTCGAGGCCACGTGAGGCGTCGGCGGTGCTGACGTGCTCCAGGTTCGTCGTGACGAACTCGTCGCCCTCCTGCCAGTCGACGTTGCGCAGGACGCGCTGCATGGAGCGGGTGGTGTTCGAGCCCAGGCCCAGCTCGTCGGGCTGGACGTTGATGAGCTCGGCCAAGTTCCCCCTGGCGGCCTCCTCCTTCTCCATGATGTGCTGGCGGGTGGCCGGCCTCGCCGGGCCGTGCATGGCCTCATACTCCATCGACTCCCGGACGGCCTTCACGACCGACGACAGCGCCGGCCCGTACGTGCCGGTCTGGAAGTACCCCACCTCGTTCGTTACTGGGACCTGCTCCCTGAGATCCGTAAGCGACAGACTTGCCATTGAATCGACTCTCCTGTGGGTCAGTATCTGGACGTACCGGCGAACTATACCAGATAGGGGGAGCAAGGTGGCACGTTTCGGCTCGCCGCCCGCTCGCCGGAGTCCCGAGGGATTCCGGGACGGGTGTGGTACATTACGTGACCGGCGCATACAGGAGGCGATTGTAGTGAACGATTCCAAGCTCGATTTTGGGCCGCTCAGGGCGAAGACCGCGCCTGAGCCCACTCCGCTCCCCGGAGCGAGGAAGGAGATGCCCAAGTACCCGTTCGTCATGTCCTACCCGGACCCGGCGAACCTGCCGATCATGGAGGCCCACGCCGCCATGGGCGAGGCGCTGGCCGAGGTCGGCTCCACGGACTCCGTCTACCCCGACACGCAGGGCTATCCGCCCCTGCGGGAGTTCATCGCGCAGCGGCTTGGCGAGCGTCGCAACTATCCGGTGGACCCGGACGACATCCTTCTCACGGAGGGCTCGGGGCAGGCCATCCACTTCGTGACGGAGGCGCTGGTCGACCCAGGCGACGTCGTCATCGTCGACGACTTCGTATACGGCGGGACGCTGTGGTCGCTGCGGAGGTTTGGCGCGGACATCAGGGGAGTGGTCAGCGACGACGACGGGATGCTGCCCGCCTCGCTGGAGGAGACCATCGACCAGTCAATAGCCGACGGCAAGCAGCCGAAGATGATCTACCTGATCCCGACGTTCCAGAACCCCCAGACGTGGACGATGCCGGTGGAGCGCCGCCGGGAGATCGTGGAGGTGGCCGCGCGGAAGGGGGTTCCGATACTGGAGGACGACGGCATCGCCGAGTTCCGCTTCGAGGGCGAGCACGTCCCTGCGATGGCGTCCGTCGACGATTCGGGCGTGGTGATCCATACGGGCACGTTCAGCAAGATCGTGGTGCCCGGCATGCGGATAGGCTATCTCATAGCCCAGCGGTCCTTCCTCGAGACGGTGATGCCCATCAAGGGCTCGCGGGGCGTAACCCAGTACGGCGCACTGGCCGTGCACCGGTTCGCGACCACGAGGCTGGACGACCATCTCGATAGGATCAACGGCGTGCTCCGTTCGAGGCGCGACGCGATGTTCGCGTCCCTGGCCGAGAACTTCGGTACGACCGCGACCTGGGGCACGCCGCAGGGCGGGCTCTACACCTGGCTCACGATGCCCGACGACGTGGACCTGGTCGACGCTGCCGACGAGGCGGCCGAGCGCGGCGTCACCTACGACCTGGGCACGAACTTCGCTACGGGAGACGACCCGGGCCGAAATAAGGCCCGGCTGTGCTTCAGCTTCAACAGCGAGGAGGAGATACGGGAGGGCATCGCGCTCCTCGCCGACGCCGTCAGCGAGGCAGGATGAGCCGAAGGGCCTGCGGCCTGGGAGCGGACTAATGGGACTCGAAACTATAGCGATACTTAGCCCGGGCGATATGGGGCACGGCGTCGGGAAGGCGCTCGTGGAGCATGGGTACCGGGTGATCACCTGCCTGGCCGGACGGAGCCAGCGCACCAGGGACCTTGCGGCGTCCGCGGGCATGGCGGACGTTCAACCTCTGGAGGAGATGACCCTGCAGGCCGACCTCATCATGTCCATCCTGGTGCCGGCGCAGGCCGTCGGGGTTGCGAGGGCTGTTGCGGATGCTATGAGGACCGCCGGTGCGTCACGGCCGTTTGCGGACTGCAATGCCGTGTCGCCGAGGTCGGCTGCGGAGATGGCATCGATCATCGGCGCGGCCGGCGGGGACTACATCGACGGCGGGATCATAGGGGGCTCGCCGGCGAGGGGCGCGGTGCCGCGGATCTACACGTCGGGTCCGCGCGCCGGGCTGATGGACGAGCTGGACGGGAAGGGCATCGCCATCAGGAACCTGGGGCCCGCCATCGACAGGGCGTCCGGGATGAAGATGTGCTACGCGTCGATGACGAAGGGCACGAACACGCTGCGGGTGGCGATGCTGACGGCGGCGTATTCGCTGGGGCTGTACGACGAGCTGGTCGAGGAGCTTGCGTTCAGCCAGGACGACGCGCTCTCGGCGATGGAGTCGGGGATACCGGGGCTGCCGGCCAATTCCGGGCGGTGGATCGGCGAGATGGAGGAGATCGCGGAGACTTTCGCCATGGCGGGGGTGACGCCCGGGTTCCACGAGGGCGCGGCGGAGATGTTCAGGCTGCTGGCGGCGACGCCGTTCGCGGACGAGAGCCCCGAGGAGATCGACCGCGGCAGGACGCTGAAGGAGACGATCGAGGCGGCCGCCGAGCTGTTGGCGGAGCGGGCCGGAGCCACGGACTGAGGGTGAAGGCGTTAGGGGGAAGCGACATCGTGTTGGTAACTGTTCACAATTCGTGGGATATGGTCAGCTTTCTGCACTGTAGAGCCGAAAGAGCCCCCATCTCAATCTTCCCCCCAAATGGGGGAAGAGGCCGACCCCCTATCCCACGCTGAACAGTCACTCCAGATGTCGAAGGTAGCGCTGATAATACGCCACGCCGAGCCGGAGACGCTGGCCGCGAATTACACGTCGACCCTGGTGGAACTGTGCTTCGAGCTCCGCCCGCTTGACGTATTCGAGGGCGCCCCGGAGTTCGAGGCTTTCGATCCGCCAGCCCTGGAGGATATCGACCTCATCATCGCGCTGGGCGGCCCCCAGTCGGCCAACGACCCTTACCCGGCGCTGCGTGCAGAGCGGCGGTTCTTCGTCGAGGCGATGGAGTCGGGCGTGCCGGTGTTCGGCGTCTGCCTGGGCGCGCAGCTCATGTCCAGCGCTCTGGGAGGCGAGGTGAGCCCGACGGGCGGGTACGAGTTCGGCCTTCGGAAGATGTGGGTCACCGAGGAGGGCAGCCTGGACCCCGTATTCGGCAAGCTGCAGGTGCCCCTGGTGCCGACCCTGCACGGCGAGTGCTTTTCCGTGCCCCCAGGCGCGGTCGAGCTGGCGTTCGGGTACATGCTGTGCCGGGACGGCACGTTCAGGAGGCAGAGCCTGGCGTTCAGGCACGGCAACTCGTACGGGTTCCAGTTCGAGCCGCAGCTTACCCTGGACGAGCTGCGGGTGTGGAACCGGGAGCTGGCGAGTGACTACGAGTTGATGGGGCCGCTGTTCGATCCCGAGTTCGAGGCGGAGGCGAACCTCCGGGAGTTTGCGGGCTACGCGCCGGTATACGAGGCGCAGTCCAGGGAGATGCTGATCGCCTTCTGCGAGAACGCGGGGCTTGCTTGAAAGGACAACGGCACCGGCGCTCCTGGCGCCACCTGAATATGGGGCAGCTTGCATACGCCGGGGACTCACCCTCACCCCAACCCTCTCCGTCGAGGGAGAGGGGGCTAGCTAGCCGAGGAAGCGGCGGAGGTGTGCGGCCTCTTCGATGAAGTGGCCTATGTGCACGTTGGTGTGGTCGCTGTTAAGGCTTGCCCAGATGGCGCTTGTGAGCCCCTCGTGGACGCGGTCCAGCTCGTCTGTGAACTGGCCCACCAGGTCCAGGTAGGGCTCGCCGAGCAGCTCCTTGACGTGCCGCTCGTTGGCGAAGCGCAGCGCCGCACGCAGGTCGCCGTCCAGGCTCGGGTACACCTCGCGCACGTAGGCGAGGTCATCCTGGTCCAGGGAGGCCATGCCGAGAAGCTCGGGCGGCACGCCGATGGAGTACAGGGAGGCCGTGAAGCTGATGGCGCGTGGTAGGGTCACTCCGCCGACCCCGCCGAGAGTGCGTCCGTAGCCGAACAGGCCGACGTGCAGGTTGCGCTCGCGGCGCCTGGGCACGTGGGGCGACACGGTCCTGATGGCGTCGACGAGGCGGCGTACGTTCGCCTGGTACTCCTCGGTCGTCTTGTCGACTATCTGTCCAGCGAGCGTCCGGTCGATGGGCACGGGCTCGCCCCGCTCGCGAGCGCGAATCTGTGCGATGCCGGACCGGACCACCTCCTCCTCGTAGTCGTATTTGAAGGCCGACTGGACCGTGAGGGTCTGGGCGCTGGGGTACTCGACGCTGGCCCGCTCGACGTTGATCGGTGTCAGGTGGCCCCTGAACGGCACGGAGCCTGCGCCGATGACCGGGTAGAGGGGCAGGCCCAGCTTGCTCTCTAGGTTGTGCAGCAGCAGCAGGGCTTCCTTCAGGACAAGTTCCGCGCCGACTATGCCGTAGTTGAGGGCAGGGTCGCTCCGCGCGAAGAAGACCCGCTGGTGGGGCAGGTCCCTGTCCTTCAGGTAGGCTCCCACAATCTCGTCGCAGCGGAGCAGGTTCTCCCTGTCCTCGATTAGCGGGATCATGCGGACGCGCTTCGGCAGGAACTCGCCCACCCAGTCCCTGACGGACTGGCCGTCGAGCAGGGTCTGGTCCTCCTGGCCTACGACGACTTTCCGGTAGTAGGCCTCGACCAGGGAGACCTCCTCGGCGGAGGTCGTGAATGGAAGGATGACTTCCTGGATGGGAGCGATGTCGCCGTCGCCGTAGAAGCCTCGCGACATGTCCATAGCGGAGGGCACGCTCTGGAGTGCCTCTACGAGCGACTTTCGCATGCCGCGCTCGATGCTCGGATTTGGCACGCGCAGGGTGAGGGCGATGTCGCTGCCCAGCCTGTGTTTCTCACGAAAGAAATCCGGGTAGCCGATCAGGAGCTTGCGGACGACCTGGGTGTCGGCCTCCTTGCCCTCGGAGTCCCACATCTGCTCATCGCAGCCCATGTCGAACACGCTGACGGCCTCGTCGACCTCGCCCTGCCCCCTCACGATTCCCCTGTCGTCGGCAAAGGGCGCCGGCGTGGCGTTGTCGGGATGCTGGGTACTCATGACTTTGGGCACTAAGTACATGGCACGACTCCTATGAGTAAGGACTGGAAGCGGGGCGCTTTCTATTACCTTGCGGCAGTCTCTCCGAGGCGCCTTGAGCGGTGGGGACATGCGAGATCGAAATGGACGGGATTCCAAGCTACCCCCAGCCCCTGGATGGGGGACGGTTCCTGGGGCAGGAATCCGGCTTCCGCCGGAATGACGATGATGTGGATTCTAGCAGGATTGCGGCTGTCTCCAAACCCCTGATAGACCGGGCGGCTAGACTGGCGCAGGGACGATGCCGACGGAGTCGAGACGGCGTTTCGCCTCGGCGTACACGCTGGCGGACAGGGGACCGCGAATGACGGCGTCGATGTTCTCTTGCAGGTGGTCGGGACTGGTCGTGCCGACCAGGTTGCAGTGGGCGTCCGGGTGGCTTGCCACGAAGCGCACCAGGAATGCGGTGCGGGTCTCGCCGTTTTCGCGGAGCTCGTCGAGGGCGGCATCCTCGAACGCCCGCCACTGTGACGGGCTTCCCTTGCCAAGGCCGGGCTCGCCGAGGGCCACGCCGCCTCGGATGAGCACGCCTGCGCCGGACTCCGCGGCCTTCGTGATCCACTCTTCGTGGCTACGGTCGAGGGCAGAGTAGGGAAGCTGGAAGATGTCGAATACGCCCCAGTCGATGAAGGCCGGCAGGTCGGGAAGGTTGGTCGATGCGCCGATCCATGAGACGAGGCCCTGTTCGCGCATCTCCAGCAGCGCCTCTACCGTCCCGTTCTCCTCGCAGTCGCGCACGGTCGCGCCGTGGAACTGCATGATGTCGATGCGGTCGGTCCGCAGGCGTTCGAGGCTCTCGTGGAGCCCTCGGAACAGGTTGTCGCGCGTCCAGGCGTGTCCGGCGGGGGAGCAGCCGCACTTGGTGGCTACGGTGACCGCATCGTACCTGTCGGAGATGGCGAGGCCGATCATCTCCTCGCTATTGCCGTAGTCGTTGGCGGTGTCTATGAGCGTGATTCCAAAGTCGACGACGCGGCGCACCATGGCCTGGTTCTGGAGCTCAGTCATAGGCTTGCGGTGGCCCGCGCCGTAGCCGAGGCGCGTCACCTCGATTCCGGTCCGTCCGAGCACAGCGGTGGGCAGCTTTGTCATGAGGTTTCTCCAGGGGAGCCGATGGCCGTCTGCGCGAGTGCGAACGCGCCCGCGATACCGGAGTCGTCGCCGAGCGCTGGGGGCACTATGTAGTCGTCGATGGCGTCCATTGTACCGTCAGGGACTCCGTAGCCGTGCAGGATGTCGATCACGCGGCCACGGAGCATTGGGAAGAGGTGGCGCTGGTTCATCACGCCGCCGCCCAGCACGATACGCTCGGGCGACAGGGTTACGGTGATATTGGCGACACCGTAGGCCAGGTACTCCGCCTCCAGGTCCCAGGCGGGGTGATCCTCGGGCAGCGAGTCCGCGGACGCACCCCACCGGGCCTCCATCGCCGGCCCAGATGCGAGCCCTTCGAGGCAGTCGCCGTGGTATGGACACGAACCATCGAAGGGGTCGGCCCTGCGGTCGTGCGGGATGCGGACGTGGCCCATCTCGGGGTGCCCCGCGCCGTGGAGCGGGCGGCCCTCGATGATCGCCCCACCTCCTATGCCGGTGCCGACGGTGATATACACGAGGCTGCTTAATGCGTCGCTGCTCCCCCAGCGGTATTCCCCGAGGGCGGCCGCGTTGACGTCGGTGTCGAACGCAACCGGGAGCGTCAGCCCCCTGGACATGGGGCCTACGACGTCGACGTTCCGCCAGCCCTGCTTCGGAGTGGAGGTGATGTGGCCGTAGGTGGGAGAGCCGGTGCGCAGATCTACCGGCCCGAAGGAGCCGATCCCTAGTGCGGACAGGGGTGTCTCGCGGTGATGGCGCGTGAGGAAGGCGTTGACCCTGGCCAGGGTCTCGGATGGGGTGGTCGTGGGGATGCGTATGCGGTCGCGAACGCCGTCCGGCCACGTTCCAACGGCACAGTCGACTTTCGTGCCGCCCGTCTCGATCGCGCCGAGAATCACTTGAATGAGAAACGCATGTCTGGCATTGGGAGCTGATTCCTGTGGCGGTTACCGACGGGCATGGGTGTCTCACATGCTCTGCTTACGCTAGGCATCCAGGTGCTCCGCGAGCCAGGCCGCGACCCACTCGAAATACTGTGCCAAGTACACGTGCGTGTTCTCCGGCTGGTAGACTCTGAACCGCTCGGGTTGCCCCGCGGCCTCGTAGGCCCGGCTGACGATTGGCTTCAGGTCTTCCACTCCGGAGAGCGGCATGTCTTCGTCCATGGTCGGGGCGACCATCATGAAGGGCCTCGGGGCGATGCAGTCCGCGACGATTTGTGGGTGATCGAAGAAGCGCAGCATATGCGGGATGTAGAAGTAGGCGCTGGCCCGGTGTACATCCCCTTCGTGAATTGCCCTGGCCATGCTTCCCACTCCGCCCATGACGGGTACCGCCGCCGCGATCCGCGGCTCGCACGCCGCCCCGTACCAGGTGGCGCAGCCGCCCAGCGACCACCCTGTGAGGCCGATTCGCTCCGAGTCGACGCCTTCGAGCGAGGCCAGGATCCGGGCCGCAGTGAGGGTCTCCTCGACGAGAATGCCCATCTGCTGGCGGCCATATGGGTTGAGAAGCTTGTTCTCGGTTGCCCAATCCTCAATGCTGGCACGTCGACTCACCGTGCCCTTGACTGTGATCGACAGCGTGGCGAAGCCCCGTCGGGCCAGCTCCCGCCCCCACCCGTGAAGCGCTCCCGTCGACGGCTCTTCTCGGAAATGGGGAGCGGCAACTGTCTCGGCGCTCTTGGAGGTGCCCGGGACGCACACTACTCCTGGGAGCCTGCCTCCTCCTTCCTGAGGGACGCACAGGATCCCGGGGACGGTCTCCCCCAAGGAGTTGGCAAACCGGACGCTGCTGACGCGCAGGCCACCCTCTTCGCTTGGCGGGTCGATCGTGCAGTCGACATCGTTTGGCAGGTCGTCCAGCCCGAGCAACTCGAGGAGTTTTGGGCGGACGGCCTCTCCAATGACTGGTTGCGGGAAAGCAGGTTCGATATCAACGGGAATATAGGGCATGGTCTTGCCGCTCCCTCCGGCTCGACCTTGAATGTCGCGAGCCGTGTCTGTGTGGGAGATTCTACACCCGACCTAGCAGCGACGGAGCAACGACATTGACGTACTTCCAGCCCTGCTTGGCGTGGAGGTGATCTACTCGCAGAGGGGCGAGCAGGTCCGCGTCTCTATTGCGCCAAAGAGCATTGTGAGGGGACTACTTGCCAAGCATCGAGTTACGGTGCGCGGCCAGCTTCCCACAACGCCGCGGACCAATCAAGCGCGCTCGGGCCCCGGATCTTGCAGAGTTTGTGCGTACCGGCCGAGGGCCCAGAGCGGGAAGTAGTTGCGGTACAGGTGGTACTTGATCATGAAGGCCGCGCCCAATTCGGGGCCCTGCGAGTTGGCGCCATCGAGCGGCCCGTAATTGTCCGGCCTTTCGCCTGGTCCGTAGCCGGGGAATCCGCATCCCGTGAATTGCGGCTCATCCCAAGTCCCGTCTTCATGTTGGCGCCCCAGGAGAAACTCGACGCCTCGCCTAACGGACTCGTGCCGCACTTCGCCTGCTGCCATCAACGCAGTGAGAGCCCATGAGGTCTGCGACGGAGTGCTTTCGCCCTGTCCGCGCAGGGAGGGGTCGGCATAGCTGACGCAGGTCTCGCCCCAACCTCCGTCGGCATTCTGATGCGCCAGCAGCCAGTCGACTGCCCGGCGCACTCTGGGTTGTGCCATGTCCACCCCGAGGGCTTCGAGCGCCGGCAATACCGCGCCCGTTCCGTAGATGTAGTTCACACCCCAGCGACCGAACCAGGGGCCGTCGTGCTCCTGCTGCTCCCATATGTAGGAGAGCCCCCGGCGAACGGCTGGGTGTTCCATTGAGTACCCCAACTTCCCGTACATCTCCAGCACGTGTGCGGTCACGTCGACGCTTGGCGGGTCTAGGAGCTCGCCGAAGTCGGCGAACGGGATCTTGGCGAGCTCGCGGGAGTCGTTGTTCCAGTCAAATGCGGCCCACCCGCCGTTCGAGGACTGCATCCCGGTAAGCCAGTTGACGGCACGGTAGACAGCCTCCGTCCGGGCCCGCTCTCCCTCCTCGTCGTCCATCCTGGTCGAAGCAAGATCCGCTACGATAATGGCTGAGTCGTCGATGTCCGGGTAGTGGACGTTATCGAACTCGAAGGCCCAGCCGCTGGGTTCGAGATGAGGTCTGTATACGGCCCAGTCTCCCTTGACGCG
Source organism: Dehalococcoidia bacterium (assembly GCA_034420735.1). Lineage (GTDB taxonomy): Bacteria > Chloroflexota > Dehalococcoidia > Lucifugimonadales > CAJWER01. The sequence continues at coordinate 51,403 of DAOULA010000038.1, read as the reverse complement.
GATTTCCTCCTGGATGAGCCAGGAAGCGGCCCGCTGCATGGCAGGGTGGTCGGACGGAACGCCGGAGTCCAGGAGGCCGCGCATCACCAGACACGTATCCCACACGGGTGAGAGGCACGCCTGCACCCTGAGCGCGTTGCCGTCATTCGATGGGAGGCTCCAGTTTCGCCTGAATCCTTCCAGCCCCCTTGAGATGACCGGGTGGTCCAGTGGGTAGCCGAGGGCGCTCAATGCTATGAGCGAGTACACCCACGGTGGCTGTATTCCCGCCCACGAACCGTCTGCTTCCTGGTGGCTGACGATCCAGTCGACGGCGGCCTTGATTGCCCTCTCCCTGCCCGGAATGAAGGGCAGGTTGCGATAGATGCGTATCAGCTTGTCCAGCACCAGGAACCCACCCTTTAGAGAAAAGGGCTTTGCCTTCCAGCGGGACAGGGTGAACGTGACCGGTCCTTCCGGGTAGAGCTCCATTACCCAGGCGCTTTCGTGCGGGGGCCGTGTGGGATGGAGCGTGAGGATTATGGTCATGGGCACGATGGTTGCCCGTGCCCAGCTGGCGAAGCGGTAGATGTTGAAGGGCGCCCACTTGGGCAGCAGCATCATGTCGGGGGGCATGGCGGGCGTGCCCTTCCAGTCCCACTGGCCGAACAGGGCGAGCCATATCTTGGTGAAAACGCGAGCCTTGGGCACACCTCCGCCTGCCAGGATGAAGTCCCGCGCCCTCGCCATATGGGGCTCTTCAGGAGAGTCGCCGGCGAGCTTGAGTGCGAAATAGCATTCGATGGACGTGCTCAGGTCTCCCGGTGCGCCGTAGTACATTCGCCATGAGCCATCGGGCGACTGCCTCCGGCGGATGTCCTCCGCTATGCGTGGGACGCGGTCTCCCTCGTCCGAACCCATGAAGTGCGTGAGCATGATGTACTCCGCCTCCATGGTTGGATTGGACTCAAGCTCCCCCCACCAGTAGCCGTCTTCATGCTGGGTGCGGAAGAAGTACCGCTGAGTCCTTTCCAGCGCCTTCCGGAGGCGGCTCTCGATGTCCCGCTCAACCGGCTTGGAGTCCTCGGCTGGCCGGCCGGTAGACCTTGCCACCACCCCGGTCATAGTTGACGGGAGATTGTCGGCAGGATGCATTCCACGGCCATCTGCAGGGCACGTGACGCTCTACGCGATTTCAGCGCAAGCGGCAGGAAGCTCCTGACCGCCGAGGGGCGTGATATCGCTCGGAGAGCATGTGCCCACTCACGCCGGCCCCCGTCGGCGATGATGGTTGCTATGAACGAAGGGAGTGGGTAGTAGGCCTCGTCCAGCACGGCGCGGATCCCGATGAGGGGGATGCCTCTCGATGCTGCTGCGTCGGCTATCCAGCGTCCCTCCATGTCCACCACCAGTGCGCCGCTTCCGTTGTGTGCGCGGCGCTTGGCTCGCGGCGTGAGGAGCGGTTCGTCCACGGTCAGGACCGCTCCTTCCAGCACCGACAGGCCCGACTCGCGCAGCAGCATTGCCGCTCGCGTGGTGTGCGGGGCTCCGGGTATCGCGGCGCTCGCGCCATGCATGTAGGAGTTCCCCACCACGAGCTCGCCTGGGTGAAGATGCGGGTCGAGCGCCCCGGCGTATCCCAGCGAGACGAGCAGCCGGCAGGGCGCAGCGTCGAGAAGACCGGCGAGCTGGTCGCCCGCGTTGCGCCCCATGCCCACGACGCTGGCGCGGGTGCGCTCATTGCCGGAGCCCAGTCCGCCCAATTCACGCCGGGTCGGGGCAATCGTCAGGAGAGGAGCGGCAATCGTCCCAGTGTCCATGTCATTCCCCTCGCTCGCCCGGGCCGGTATGCGACGCTCCTTCCTGCCGGTCCTGGAAGGCCTCGAAGCGCTGGACCGATGCGGCAGCGGCATCGCGCCCCGTGAACAGCACCTGGGTGATAGCCCGGTAGGGGATGGCGACCTCGCGTCCCGTACCGGTCTCGAACAACTGGGCAAACGGTTCGCCCGCGCGAGCGTTGCGGTTGAAGAGGTAGCCGGTCAGGGCGCCGCCGTCATCCGTATGGATGGTGACGTCGCCGCGGAAGTGGAAGGCCCGTTCAACGAGGTCATCAATGTCGTTGCCAGCCTCCTGGCGTGCGGAGCTAAGTGGTGCTCCATGCTCTTTCAATGTTCACAACTTGCCGGTAAGCGTAGCAACCGTGGAGTCCCGGAGGCCGCGCCACGTGGTGAACGTTGCATCGATGGCGGAGGGCTCGTATCCGCAGTGGACCATGCAGTCCTGGCACTGGTGGTTGCCGCTGGCCCGGCCGTACTCCTCCCAGGCTGTTTCGTCCATCAGCTCCCGGAAGGTGGCAGCGTAGCCGTCTTGCAGGAGATAGCAGGGGCGCTGCCATCCGAATATCGTGTACAGGGGGTTGCCCCACGGCGTGCATTCGTAATCGCGCTTGCCCATTAGGAACTGGAGGAACAGGGGCGACTGGTTGAACCGCCAGCGCTTCTTCTTGCCGGCGAGGATGCGGGAGAAGAGCTCCTGCGTGCGCTCCCGTGCAAGGAAGGAGTCCTGGTCAGGGGCCTTGTCGTAGTTGAAACCCGGAGACACCATCATGCCCTCGACGTCCAGGTCAATCATGGCATCGAAGAATTCGCGTACTCGCATCGGCTCGGCCGTGTTGAACAGCGTGGTGTTGGTGGTGACGCGAAAGCCTCGCCGGACGGCTTCCCGTATCGCCTCTACTGCGATGTCGTAGACGCCGCTCCGGCACACCGACGCGTCGTGCTCCTCGCGCAGGCCGTCCATGTGCACGCTGAAGTTGAGCCGCTTGGAGGGAGTGAAGACACCCTCCTCCAACTTCTGCTTGAGCAGCAGCGCGTTGGTGCAGAGGTAGACGTACTTCCCGCGCCGCGTGAGCTCTTCCACCAGCTCGCCGATGTGAGGGTAGAGCAGGGGCTCGCCGCCCGGGATGCTGACGATTGGGGCGCCGCACTCCTCCACCGCTGCGATGCACTGCTCGACCGTGAGCGCGCGCTTGAGCACGTGGGGCGGGTACTGGATCTTGCCGCAGCCGGCACAGGCGAGGTTGCAGCGCAGCAGCGGCTCCAGCATCAGCACGAGCGGGTAGCGCTCGCGCCGCGCCAGCCGGTGCTTCAGCACGTGAAAGGCGACAGTAAGCGCTTGCGAAACAGGCACTCCCATACGCCGCACCCCCACTATGACCAGGATGTGAGGGAGTATAGCAGAAGGCTCATCAGGTGGGCGCAGCCGGGTTGCTCAGCGGGCAATCGTAGGAGTGGCGTGACGGTGTCGGGGAGAGAAAGGCTTGGCACGCCCGGCAGGATTCGAACCCGCGACACTCGGTTCCGAAGACCGATGCTCTGTCCCCTGAGCTACGGGCGCGCGCTTCCCTGTCTGACGGGCGCCGGTCTTCATTTCAGCGAGAACCGGCTCCGTTGGGACGGCGGATTGATGGGGTGAGCGAAGGGATTCGAACCCTCGATCTCCAGGGCCACAACCTGGCGCCTTAACCAAACTTGGCCACGCTCACCGCAGTATATCGATTCTAGCACCCGGCCAAATGGGTGGTCAACGAGAAACGGGGGCAGGAAGCAGGCGGGAAGGGGGGCGAACCGCTACGAGGAGGCGACTAGGCGGACCCGGATTCGTCGGTCCGGCGGGAGGTCAGGGCATGCAGCAGGTCCTCTACGAGCACGTCCTGCTTGGTGTGGTGGCGGAGGGGCTGTGCGGGGTCTACGCTGTACAGATTCCGGCGTCCGCTCTTCCGTCGCATGATGTACCCGCCGACTTCGAGGTCCGAGATGATCTTGTGGGTAGTCCGCTCAGTGATGCCCACGTGGTTCGCTATCTCCCGCGCTGTGTGGCTTGGATTATGGAAGATGTAGCTCAACACCAGCCCGTGATTGGTGATGAATGTCCATTTGGGCGTTCTTTCAATCAACGGCGAACCTTGGCGAGGATTTGAAAAGATTCTATCACACGTTCCGAGTTTCGTAAAACGATCCGACGGCGTGGGTGGCTCGCCCGCAGGTCTCTGCGAGCCGTGTGGACACAGGGACGCGATTCGCCCGCCCCGCGCACGAGGGCGCGTTGCGGACGCCGGGAGGCGACGCCGTCCAGCTAGGAGCCGGCCAGTCTGACCGCCAGGTTCACGAGGGTGCGAACGGGGACTCCCGTGGCTCCCTTGGGCCTGTACCCCGTCGACGATTCCCCATATGCGACGCCGGCGATGTCCAGGTGGACCCACGCCGCGCCGTCCGCGAACTCGCCGATGATCTGGGCGCCGGTGATGGAGCCGGCGTCTCGCCCGCCCGTATTCTTGATGTCCGCCACGTCGCTGTCGTACTGCCTCTTGTAATCGTCGTCCATCGGGAACTGCCACGCTCGCTCGCCCGCCTCTTCGGCTGAGGCCAGCACGTCGTCGACGAGCCCCTGGTCGTTGCCGAACACGCCCATGCGGACCTTCCCCAGCGCCGTAAGGATGGCGCCGGTCAGCGTTGCGGTGTCGACGATGCGCTCGATGCCGAGCGACCTCGCGTAGGCCATGGCGTCGGCGAGGACGAGGCGTCCCTCGGCGTCGGTGTTGTCGATCTCTATGGTCTTGCCGCTCATGGTGCGCACGATGTCGCCGGGCTTCTGAGCATTCGCGCCCGGCATGTTCTCGGTTGCGGCCACGATGCCGGTGACGTTGATCTTCGGGCCGACCTCTGCGATTGCGCCCATTGCGGAAATGACCGCTGCCCCGCCGGACATGTCGCGCTTCATCTGGCGCATGCCTGCCGCGGGCTTGAGGTCCAGGCCGCCCGAGTCGAAGGTGATGCCCTTGCCCAGCAGCCCGAGCGAGGTCGCGTCGTCGTCCGGGTCGCCCTTGTAGCGGATGACGATCAGCTTGGGCGGCACGTCCGAGCCCTGGGCGACTCCCAGCAGGGCGCCCATGCCGAGCTCCTCCATGTCGCTCCTGTCGAGCACCTCGATCTCCAGGCCGCTCGCCAGAGCGACTTCAAGCGCGCCCTCCGCCATCTGGGCTGGGGTCATCTCGTTGGCCGGCTCGTTCACCATGTCCCTGCAGCGGTTGACGGCCTCGGCGAGCATTGCGCCCGTTTGCACGCCCGCTTCGATGTCGGGGATCCTGGAAGTGTCGAACTCCACAACACGCAGGGTCGCCACCTCACCGTTGTCGTCTCCGCCGGACTTGTACTTGTCGAACCGGTAGAGGCCAAGGACCGCGCCCTCGGCCAATGCCTGGGCGGCGCTTCCCGGGTCCAGTCCGCCGATGCCCGCGCCGTGGACTATGGTCGCCGCGTCGCTGACGCCGATCCTTCGCAGGCGGGTGCAGACGGTCCCGGAGACGCGCCTCACGCGGTCCAGGTCGAGGTCCTTCGACTTTCCCAGTCCCACAACGACTACCCGCGCCGCGGGCATCCTGCCCAGGGTGTGTATGACGGTGGTCTCGGCCAGCTTGCCCTTGATCTCGCCGTCGGCTATCAGCGCCGTGATTGCGCCGTCAAGGGCCCTGTCGACCGCGCCCGTCGCGCCGCCCGGTTGGGTCACACCCTCGAACAGGTTAACGACGATTGCGCCGGCCTCCAGGCTGGCGATGTTATTCGATTCGACCTTTAGCTCCATGTGTGTCCTCCGAAGTCCAAACAGAAAGCACTCAGTTTGCGAAGTCGCTCCGCCGTTCAATGATATAGCAGTGCTGCCCGTCCATGCATCCGGATGCCAATGGCCCCCGTTCAATCTGGATGTGACCCGGTGCCGTGTCGTTCGCGGGTTGGCCTGCGGGCGCATCCCATGTACTCTATACGCCTAGCCTTGCCCACCTGGAGGACGAGATGACTCGGAGCAACGTCGGCGACCGGGAGCAGCAGATACTCGACATGGCCGGAGACCTCCTTCCCGGGGGAAGCAACGGCAACACGGTCACGATGGACACCATCATCGGCGGTGGGCAGGGCCCGCGCGTATGGGACCTGACCGGGAACGAGTACGTGGACTATGCGCTCGGCTCGGGCCCGATGCTGATAGGTCACGCCCATCCGGAAGTGGTGGCCGCCGTGGAGGAGCAGGTGTCGAAGGGCACCACCTTCTTTGCGCTCAACGAGAACATGGTGCTCCTGGCCGACGAGATCGTACGAGCCGTGCCGTGCGCCGAGAAGGTCCGGTTCGCCAGCACAGGGACCGAGGCTACCTTCTTTGCCATGAGGGCGGCCAGGGCGTACCGCGGCCGGGACAAGATAATGAAGTTCGAGGGCGGCTTCCACGGCATGAACGACTATGGCCTGATGAGCATGTCGCCCACAGAGCCGCCGGCCTTTCCGGCTCCCGCGCCGGACGCGATGGGCATACCCGCCTCGATCGAGGGGGATGTGCTTATCGCCCCATTCAACGACATCGAGACGGCCTCCGCGATCATCGAGCGGCACCATGACGAGCTTGCCGGAGTGATCGTCGAGCCCCTGCAGCGAATCATTCCGCCCAAGGCAGGCTTCCTGGAAGGGCTGCGAGACGCCACGAGCCAGTACGGTATTCCCCTGATCTTCGACGAAGTGGTGACGGGTTTCAGGTTCGCGTACGGCGGGGCACAGGAGTACTACGGCGTGGTGCCGGACCTGTGCGCACTCGGCAAGGCCGTTGCGGGCGGTTTCCCGCTGTCGGCAATCGCGGGGCGGGCGGAGATCATGGACTACTTCGCGCCCGGCGCCCATGGCGACAGGTTCGTGATGCAGGAGGGGACGTTGAACGGGAACCCGGTCGCAGCAGCGGCGGGGCTTGCGACCCTCCGGGTGCTCCGCCAGGAGGGGACCTACGAGCGGCTCTTTGCCACGGGGACCCGGCTCATGGAATCGCTCAGGGAGGCACTCTACCAGGCCGAGATCCCGGCCCAGGTCCTGGGTGAACCGGCCATGTTCGACATAGTCTTCAGCGACCACGAAATAGGCAACTACAGGGATACCCTGGACCGCGACCAGGCCAAGCTAATGCGATTCAACGAGCTGCTGCGGGGTAGGGGAATCTTCAAGAACCACTACAAGTACTACGTCTCCACGGTCCACGGGGACGACGAGGTCGAGCAGACCGTGTCAGCCTGGCGGTCGGCGCTGGGAGAGCTGTAGCCTGTACCTCCCCGCGGCGTGATTCTTGCCTGGCCCTGCCAGGCCGTCGGTGCAGTCCCAGGGCCTTCGACCCAAGTGGCACTGCCCTTTCTACGGCCATCTCCCGGCCGCTTTTATTGAACAAAGTCTAAGAAAATACATTGAACTTTGGCTTGACAATTTTTCGGCGTCAGCCCAGTATCGTCTTTAACGCTGATAAAGGGTCATCAGGTGAAGTTCGGCAGCACATCGGTAAACGTCATCAGCGACGGCACAATCCTCCAGGATGGCGGGGCTGTCTTCGGCCCAGTGCCCAAGGTCCAGTGGGAGCAGCGGCTCAAGCCCGATCGAAAGAACCGGATTCGCATGGGCCTGAACTGCATGCTGGTGCAGTCGCCTGACCGGAACGTCCTGATAGACACGGGCGCCGGCGCAAAGCGGGTCGACCGTATGCGAGAGGCCCACGGGCTCAACGGCAACAAGCTGCTGAAGGAGCTGAGGAAGCTGGGTCTCACGGCCCGCGAGATCGACACCGTCATCCTGACGCACCTCCAGTTCGAGAGTGCGGGGGGCAGCACCAAGCTCGACAGGTCCGGCCGTGCCGTGCCGACGTTTCCCAATGCGGAGTACGTCGTCCAGAAGAGTAGCTGGGAAGAGGCAAGGGACCCGAACGAACGCAGCCAGGGGTCCTATTACTCGCAGGACTTCGTTCCGCTCGAAGACGCCGGGGTGCTCCGGCTCATCGAGGGCGACAGCGAGGTGGCCCCGGGCATCCGCACCCAGGTCACAAACGCCCATACCAAGGGTCACCAGATCGTATTCGTAGAGACGGGAAGCGAGCGGATCGCCTTCGCGGGCGACCTCATTCCCACCCCATACCACCTCCCCCTGGTCAGCATCTCCGCATACGACTATTCGCCCGGGGATACGCTCGAGGCCAAGCGGGATCTGCTGAACATGGCGATGGAGGATGGGTTGCTGCTCGTGTTCGGGCACTCTCAGGAGCCGAAGTCCGGCTATCTCCAGCAGCGCAACGGCAAGTCCCACTTCTCGGTCAGGGACCTGTAGCTCTCGCGAGCCCCGGCCGGCACCGGGGCAGGCCCCAGTCTTCGCAGGTCTATTGAGGGACGATGCTCCCGTACACCGTATCGCCGACCAGCCGTTCAAGAAGTACGGGCGTGATGCGGTCTCGCAGGGCCTCTCGGCTCCTGGCCGCAACCCTCACGTAGTTGTCGGTTAGGCCGTGCCAGGCGCCTGTCCCGTCCCCACTCGGCTCCTCCTCCCACAGGACCGGCCGGGTGGACCCCAACATGGCTTCCCTGAACGCTGTCGACTGCCTCCTGGACAGCTCGAGCAGCCGCTCCATCCGGGCGGACTTCACCGCAGGGTCGACCTTGTCATCGAAGTGGGCTGCGCTTGTCCCGGGCCGCACCGAGTAGGGGAATGCGTGGATGGCCGCGAATTCGGCCTCTTCACACAGCGCGTACGTTGCTTCGAAGTCCTCGGCCGTCTCCCCCGGGAAGCCGACGATTACGTCTGCCGTGACCGAAGCCCCCGGTACGGTCGACCTGATCAGGTCGACCGCTTCAAGGTAGCGTTGCGCCGTGTAGCGCCTTCTCATCCGGCCAAGCACGGCGTCGCTGCCGCTTTGCAGTGGCAGGTGGAAGTGAGGGCACAGGCGCGAGTCCGACCAGAGATCGAGCAGCCCGGGCCCGATCTCCTGGGGCTGCAGGGACGAGACGCGAAGCCTCGAGATACCGGTCTCGGCCAGGACTCTCGCTATGAGGCCCTCCAGATCGATGCCTTCGAGGTCGAAGCCGTATGATCCCAGCTGCGTGCCTGTGAGCGCAGCCTCCCTGTGTCCTGCGGCAGAGTGCCCCTCGATGCGAGCGACGATGGCGTCAGGCGGTATGCTCCGCTCCCTCCCCCTCACCCTGGGCACGATGCAGTAGGCGCAGACCTGGTCGCACCCCTCCTGGATCTTGACCATGAGGCGAGTCCGCAAGGATCCTGCGGACGCCGTGCCTTCGTCCGTACCCTCCGCGCAGGGAGTGGCATGCGCGCGCCGCCAGCCGGCCACCTTCCGGACCAGGTCCAGCTTCCCCCGGTTGCCTATCACGAGGTCGACCTCGGCCAGGGCTTCCAGTGCGTTGGGATCGCGCTCGGCATAGCATCCCGTAGCAACAACGGTCGCCTTGGGGTTGCGCCGGCGTGCCGATCGCAGGGCCTGGCGTGCCTTGCGGTCGGCAACGTGGGTGACCGTGCAGGTGTTCACGACATAGACGTCGGCAGGCTCGCCCGGAGCGACCACGTGGAACCCCTGCCTGATCAGGTCAGCCGCCAGGGCGGTCGAGTCTGCCTGGTTCAGCTTGCAGCCGTGGGTCTCGATAGCGGCTGTGGGAGCGTCGAGTTGCACCGGTTCCACGGGCGATCCACCTCGCTGTAAGTACACCCGCAGTATTATATTGGATATCGGTGGACCAGGCCGCCCTCCTCAAAACCGGCACTCAAACGAACGGCCCTCCCGGGAGTTCCCCAGGAGGGCCGTTCTCTTGCCGGCGTGGTCGCGGGATCCCCGCGCACGCGGTTCCTAGTTGCGTATGTTGTCCAGGCCGTTTGTGAAGTAGTACAGCTCGCCGTACCAGCCCACTACGTCGGCCACGTGGGTCTCGGGCGCGTTCCGGAAGTTGTTCCGGTTGATGATCGTCCCGCGCCAGAATCCGGAGTGGGCGATGAGGATGTTGTAGTACTTCTCCTCGGCGTGCAGGCGGAAGACTTCCTTGCCTATCTCGACGCGATCGGGAGAGAGCCGCGCGAAGCCCTTGCCCTTGTGCCAGCTCTGGTTGAGCCAGTCGATGGTGCCTGTTGGGTCGGCCGGGTAGGTGTGGTCCGGCGCGGTGGGCTTCCAGTCCGGGCTCTGCTCGCAGTCGCAGCGTGGCTGGTAGCCGCCCTCCATGGGGACTGCGCCGTTGGGGCCCCGCTTCATGCTGCGGGGCAGGTCGCCGATGTCGGGTACGAACGCCGGGCCGGCGCCGGTTGCGCAGCACCTTGTCCAGCTGGAGAACCAGGGGTTCGCGCCGTAGTTGCCGACGACCCTCAGGGTCGAGATGGCTTCCTTGCCGGGATACGTCAGGGTCCACGGGGCGTTCATCGGCTTGGCGGGCATGTCGATGCCCACGGCCGCGAAGTAGTCGACGAGGAGCTCGGCCGCCTTGTCGCCGTTGTTCAGCTCCGCCAGGTTGAGGAAGCTGAGCCTCTCGCCGGAGCCGTCGCTCCTGAGCCTGAAGCCCTCGCCGTCCCTCTCGGTCAGCCCCAGGCCGTCCAGGATCTCGTTCGCCTTGTCCGGGTCATACCCCGTGTTGTGGAAGGCCGCGTCGTCGCCAGGGTAGTAGGGTGTGCTGGGATGAGGCACCCAGTTCTTCTCCACGCCGAGGCCCAGGAACACGGTGTCGTTGATGGCATTCCGGTCCATTGCCAGGGACAGGGCGTTGCGGAAATCTATGCTACGCATCCACTTGCCGGTCTCGGGGTCCTGGTTGCACGTCTGGCAGATGATCATGCCCATGTCGCCGGGGCCTGGCAGCGGCCACAGCTTGATGTTGAAGTCACCGCGCCCCATGTTGCTCCGGTAGAGCGGCAGCTCCTCGAGCCTGAAGTCACGCCCGTGCAGGTCGGTCTCGCCCGCCATGCTGCGGAACACCCCGACCTCACGGCTCTCGACCCTAAGGGAGTCGACGCCGTCCAGGTAGGGGAGCTGGTTGCCTTCGGGGTCGACCTCGAAGAAGAAGGGGTTGGAGCGCCAGGTGGACAGGGTGTCCGACTGCGACGTGAGTACGAAGGGGGCCATCACCGGCATCTCGACCTGTGTGCCGTGGTTGTTCACCACGCCCCATAGCCTTAGCCAGTCTCCGGCTTCAGCCTCATCGATCTTCTTCTTCAGATCGTCCGGGTCCGCGTGATCCTGGTGGAACTGCTTCATGTAATGCGCCGGGGCGTAGAAGCAGAAGTAGAACGAGGTGCAGCGCGAACCCGGCCTCACCTCGCCCTCCATCAACGTGAAGTCGGGCGTGTCCCACGTGAGCGTCCACTTCTCGTCGTCGATGATGGCGAACTTGATGATTTCGCCCGTCACCGAGTCGATCCACTGGGTCTGGGGAGTCTCGTGCAGGGTCTTGTTGAGGTTCACGTCCTCCCAGGCGAACCGGATGTCCTCCATGGTCATGGGAGTGCCGTCGGACCAGTTCAGGCCCTTGCGGTTGCGGAACGTGTAGACCCGGCCGTCGTCGCTGATCTCGTAGAAGCCCACGTGGGGCAGATGCTCGATCTCGTTGGCGTTCTTCTTGTCCCAGTACATCCGGTTGCTGGGACCGCCGCCGGTGGATGTGATGCGCTGGCGGCCACCGTAGACGCCGATGCCGTCAGGTCCCTGGACGACCTTGACCTCTTCAGGCAGGCGCTCCTCGACCGGAGGAAGCTGTCCGGCCCGCACCATCTCGGCGAAGAGGGGGTTCTCGTTGAACTCTGTGGGCCTTGGGCCCCTGTACACGAAGTCCCAGTAGACGCCTGGCTGCTGAGGCGGCGCCACGTACTTGAATGCCTCTTCAGGCTTTTCCATCACGACGGGCTGCGACGGAGTCTTCACTTCTACGGTCGGCTGTGCCACGGCGGCCTGGCCGGCCATGTTGTCAGGCGCCTTGGTCGGCTGCGCCATGGCAGCGGGCGCAGCCGTGGGCGCCGGCGCCACCGAGGTGGAAGGCGCAGTGGTCGTCGTGTCCGTGGTGGTCTCCTCGTCGGCGCCTCCGCACGCCAGCACGGTCGCCATAGCAGACAGGATTACGAGAAGGAGCATTGTTCGGGTTGCGGATTTCGTAATAGACATCTCTCTCCTCCCGGTACTGCGGTCTACGCCGCAAGTTGCGGTTCTTGTAGCATAATGCGGCAACCAAGTCAAACCCATCGCATGGATCGGGTAGGTCGGCAGGCCATAGATTTGACACCGAAATGGGCCTCGCCTAGAATCCCGGCAACCTTTCCCCGGACGCCCAGATTTGCTCTTCCCACACCTGGCATGACGTCAAACGGCGATCCGACTGGTGCACCGGGCGGACCGGGTCGGCCGTGGCACCCCAGGCCCGGTGACAAGGTGGTCCGCCATCCTCGCGCGGGGCAGATCATGCCCGTCAGGATTGCGGTCCCGAGATTGAGGTCACCCTCACAGGCGCTGGTCTCGCCCCTGATGCTCACCTACGTGTTCTCGGGCCTGGTGGGCGTGTCCACGCTGCTCCTGCTGCTCCCGTTCATGCATCGCGGTCCAGGGTCGGCCTCGCTAATGGACGCCTTCTTCACCGCGGCATCCGCCCTTACGCTCACTGGACTGTCGTTACACGACACGGCCTCCTACTGGACCCGCGCCGGACAGGTCTCCATTCTCGGCATGGTGTTCGTCGGTGGGCTGAGCTTCATGATCCTGGTGGCGTTCCTGTCGGTGGCGGCAGGTCAGCGCCTCACATTGCCCAGCAGGATCCTTGACAGGGGGAGGCTGCAGATCGACCGCCTGGAGGGCCTCACCCGGCTTGCGGGGAGGTTGTCGGCGGTGGTTATCGGCATACAGCTGGCCGGCTTCCTGGCGTTGCTGGCGCGGCTGCTCGGGACATTGCCCCCGGGTGAGGCGGTCATGCAGGCCGCCTTCCATTCAGTCTCCAGCTTCAACAACGCCGGTTTCGCAGTAGTCGAGGTAGGCAGCAGTCTCTCTGCATACCAGGAGGACGTGGCGGTGCTGGGCGTGTCTGCGATCCTCATTGTACTTGGCGCGATCAGCTACTGGGTGATGGTGGACGTCGCCCTGAGGCGCCGGTTCTCCAGGCTAATGCTGAACTCAAAGCTGGTCATCGTGTTCACACTGTTCCTGATCGTGGGCGGGGCAATCGCCTTCCTGGTCTCGGAGCAGGGGAACCAGGCTACGATAGGCGGGCTCGGGGTTGGCGGGAAGATACTGGTCTCGGTCTTCGAGTCCATAAGCGGACGCACGGCCGGATTCACGACCGTTGGCTGGGGGGCCGGAGCGGTCGAGCAGCATACGAAGTACCTGTTTGCCGGCCTGATGCTGGTCGGCGGCGCATCGGGGTCCGTCGCCGGGGGAATGAAGGTGAACGCCTTCGCCATCGGGACCGTCGCGGTATTCTCGACCCTGAGGGGATACCGGGAGGCCACGGCGTTTGGCCGTCGCATAGGGCATCACCAGGTCCAGCGGGCGATGACGATTGGCGCGACCGCGATTGTGACTGTCCTCGTCGTCGCGCTCTCGCTCGTGCTGACCGAGGGCGAAGCCACGTTCATAGACATTCTCTTTGAGTCGGTGTCCGCACTGGGGACTGCCGGTCTCAGCTCCGGGCTGACGGGCGCAGTGTCCAGCTGGGGCAGCCTGGTCCTGGTCGCCGCGATGTTCCTCGGCAGGGTGGGGCCGTTCACCCTGGACATCTACATGTTCAGGCGAGGTGAGGGGTCGCTCTACAACTACGCCATGGAGCGTGTCACCATAGGCTAGGCCCCGGCTGTTCGGGCCTGTCGGGGGGAGCGGTAGAAGTCCATCACGGGTTTCTTGTATAATCCCCGGCGGAAGATATGGCCAAGAAACAGGTCGTAGTGATCGGTCTGGGCAGGTTCGGGGCGGGTGTGGCGAGGTCGCTCTACAACCTCGGGCACGACGTCCTGGCCATAGACTCGAACACCGACAGAATCCAGGGAATGATGGGCCACGTCACGTACCCGGTAGCCGGCAACGCCACCAACGATGCCGTGCTTCGGGAACTTGGCGTGCCTGACTACGATGCGGCGGTCGTCGCTATCGGCTCCGACATCCCGGCCAGCATCATGGCCTGCGTGTTGCTGAAGACGATGGGAATTACGTATATCGTCGCCCGGGCGAACAACGACCTCCACGGCATAACGCTGGAGCGCATCGGCGTGGACAAGGTGATCCAGCCTGAGTCCGAAGGCGGGACAAGGCTTGCACACAACCTGTTCAACCCGAATCTGCAGGAATACCTCGAGATGGCGCCCAACTTCGGGCTGAGCCGGATGAGGGTCCCGGACGAGTTCGTCGACAAGACGCTCAATGAGCTGGGATTCTCCGGCCCGCGGGACAAGTATGGCCTGGCGGTGCTGGCCGTCAGACGCGGCCGCGAGGTCACTTTGAACCCCGATACCGAGGAGACGCTCAGGCGGGACGACGTGTTGATTCTCGCCGGACGGGACGAGCTTCTCGAAGAATTGCCATCGTAGGGAACGGCATAGTTGGCATCGCGCAAGCTTAAGAACGGAAGATTCACTTCGGTGCTAGTGCCCGTCGAGGGAGGCTCGTCGGACCAGGCCGCAGTGGAGCTGGCCTGCAACCTCGCATCTGTCTGGAAGGGCACCGTCTACGTTATGCACATCATCGAGGTGGACCGCAGCCTGCCCCTGGACGCGGAGGTCTCCGAGGCGACGCAGCGGGCCGAGGAGGTGCTCACGGCTATGGAGGACGTGGCGAAGCCTCACAAGTGCAAGGTCCAGGCTGAGATGCTCCAGTCCCGCAAGGCCGGTCCAGCGATCGTCCAGGCCAGCGCGGAGAGACAGGTGGACGCCATCGTCGTGGGCGCCGACTACGCCACCGATTACGGCTCCTTCTCCCTCGGGCCGACCGTGCCGTACATCCTGGAGAATGCCCCGTGCAAGGTGATCCTCTGGCGGAACGGTACGGCGCCATCGGGGGGTGTCGCGTAGGGCGGTGCGGCACTAACGCACGCCTTTGGCCGGTCCCATGCTTCAGCACACGCGAGTCGGGCCCAAGCGCGTCGTAATCGCAGGATGCACTACTATGGGCGCATCGGTGGCCGTTACCCTCTCGAACAATGGGCACTCGGTCCACGTCCTGGACGAAGCCCTGGAGTCCTTCGAAAGGATACCGGACTCGAAGAGAGAGTCCGGGGCGATTGTGCCCGTTGTCGGCGACTGGACCCTGCAGGGGAACCTGCTAAAGGTGTCCATCAGGGACGCGGACGTGTTCATGGCCCTGTCGTCGTCGGACACGAGGAACGCCCTCGCCTGCGAGATCGCGCATAACATCTTCCAGGTGCCTGCCGTCGTCGGCAGGATAGAGGACCCCTCCATACAGGCCACCTATAATGAGATCGGCATCACCGCGATCGGGTCCGCCCAGATCATCGCGGACATGGCCGTCGAAGCCGTGATCGGGTAATCGCCCATGCACGCAGTGATCGTTGGAGCCGGAACCGTTGGATCCAAGCTTGCATGGCTGCTGCTATCGAATGGGCACGAGGTCGCCGTGGTCGAGCGCGACCGGGAGCGCTGCAAGAGGCTGGAAGAGACCCTGGGCAGCGTTGCGGTGCCCGGAAACGGGACGAGCGCGGTCGTACTAACCGAGGCCGGGATAACCAGGGCGGACCTGGTGGTGGCTACGACAAGCAACGACGATGTCAACCTGGTCATCTGCCGCCTGGCCAAGATCAGGTTCAATGTTCCCAGGGCTACCTCTCTCGTCAACGACCCGGACCTGTGCGACCTGTTCGGCCTTGCGGGCGTGGACACGGTGGTGGACGCAACGGACCTCCTTGTAGAGGACCTGCACAAGAGCGCCCTGCCCCAAGGTTTCGTCCGCCTTCTGCCGGTGCCGGGGCCGGGGGCCCGCTCTCTCCTGCGGTTCACCGTCCCCGCCAACTCGCCGGCCGCAGAGAAGCGCCTTAGGGAGCTTGCTGTGCCCAGCAGCGTCGTCGTGTCCCTGGTTGTCTCCCTGGACGGCGCAGCAGTCGTCCCCACGGGAGATACGACGATCCGGGCCGGAGACGAGGTGATCGCCGTGGCGACCGACGAGGACAGGGAGGCACTGAGCCGCCTCCTTCTCAGGGTAGACGAGTGACGCAGCCCAAGCGCCTCGGTTACCTGGGACCGGCGGGCACCAACACGGAGCTGGCCTGCATCGCCTATGACGGCGCGGCTGCCCGCATCCCCTATCCGTCGATTCCTGAGGTGGGCGGCGCGGTGGAGTCGAGGAGCGTGGACGAGGGCGTCGTGCCAATCGAGAACAGCGTCGGAGGCTCGGTTAGCGTTACGCTCGACCTGCTGATCCACGGGTCAGGGCTGTCGATTCGCAACGAGCTCATCTCACCCATCACCCATTCCCTTCTTGGACGGGCGGGGACCAGGCGAGCCGACATACGGGTCATATACTCCCATCCCCAGGCCCTGGAGCAGTGCAGGGCGTATATCGCCGCGCACCTGCCGGACGCTGAGATGGTGGCCTCCCTGAGCACCTCGGCGGCAGTCGAGGAGATGCTTGTGGCTGACCTGCCCTCGGCGGCCATTGCCACCGAGCACGCCGGCGAGCTCTATGGGGCGGCTGTCCTGGAACGGGGCATAGAGGACTTCCCCAACAACATGACGCGGTTCGTGGTGCTGGCGACCGCCGACCACCAGCAGACAGGGGACGACAAGACCTCGATCTGTTTCGCATTCGACGATGACTCGCCGGGAATCCTGTACTCGGTGATTGGCGAGTTCGCCACCAGGGGAATCAACCTGGCCAAGATAGAGTCCAGGCCGACGAGGGAAGCCCTGGGCCGCTACATCTTCCTGGTCGACCTGGAAGGCCACCGGCACGACGCCATCGTCAGGGAGGCCTTGCAGGAGATCGAGAGCCAGACCTCGACACTGAAGGTCTTCGGGTCTTACCCCCGGCACGAGATGCCGATTCCCCAGGGCTAGGGAACCTCTGATTAACCGAATTGGCTGGGCTCCGCCCTTCGACAAGCTCAGGGCGAACGATCCTCTGGGGCCTCTTATTCAGACCATCCCTAGGGTCCCAAAGAGAGAGGAGAGGCCCTTCCGGCGCCTCTCCTCTCAGACTCTACAGGGTTGCCCCTTTTGTCGGCGTGCGACCTAGGCCTTCTCTCCCGAGTTGACGGCCGCGTCAGCGCCGTCGACAGAGTCAGCCTTCCGGCCGGGAACGTGTGCCGCGACAGCCTCGGTCACCGGTCCGACCCGCTCTCGCACAGTGTCGACGGCGGGTCCGACTCGCTCCCTGACGCTGTCCACTGCGGGATCGACATGCTCGCGGACCGACTCAAGTGTCGGCCCCATGTTCTCCCGCATCCTGGCTGCCATCTCCTCGGCCCTCTCGCGCAGGGCCTCACTCTGGTCGATCAGCTGGGCCCTTGTCTCAGAACCCGCCCTCGGCGCGACCAGTATGCCCACGAGCGCGCCGACGACTCCACCCAGCAAGAATCCCGTTACGAACGATCCTCCATGGTCACCATTAGCCATCAGTCATCCTCCTTCCGTGCTTTGGATTTCCTCCCTGAAAAATAGGCCATGGCCTTGCCCAGGCCGTAGGCCACTCCGGAGCCCGCGGTTGCGGGTCCAACGATCCTCTCCGCGACCGTTTCGACAATCTCATCTATGCTGGCGGCAGTACGCTTCGCCGATTCCAGCACCGCCGACAGCTTCCGGTACATGCCCACGAGCAAGAAGAGGGACACAAGGAAGATCAGTATTAGAAGAACGTCCCTGACTATGCCCGTTACGTCGGCGAATTCTCCGAGAGTCAATGCGGTGAATTGCGTCCTTTCGCAAAGCTGCTATGAAATCATGCTAGCATAGGCAAAATAGGCAAGGCAATTGAAATCGTGTCATCAATAGGGGACTTTGAGAGTGGCGGTGTGCAGCCGCTCACCCCACTTCGACCGGCATAACGGGCCGGGCCCTGAGCCCCTGTTTGGTTGTGCCCTGAAGCTAGTCTTCCGCTACGAAGTGGAAGGCGAACGCGCAGGCGACCACGAATACGGCGTCGTAGGCTGCCAGCAGCGGAAGCCACCTGAGGACCTCACCGACATTCCCCCCTCCGAGTGCGGCCGCGGATGCCTCGACGGCTGCGATGACTACCGGCACGACGGCAGGCAGGAAGAGCAGCGGCAGCATAACCTCTCGCGCCCTTGTGTTGACGGCCATCGCCGCGAAGAGGGTGCCTACCGCAGCTATGCCCAGCGTTGCCAGCACCGCGACCAGGATGAGCTCTGCCTGGAACAGGGGCAGGTCGAACAGCACTCCGAACGCCGGATAGACCAGGACCTCGACCGCCAGCATGAAGAGGAACGAAGCCAGCATCTTCCCCATGTAGATGGCGTCGCGAGGCACCGGCGAGAGGAGCAGTCCCCCCAGGTTTCCGCCGTCCCGCTCAAGCGCGAAGGACCTGGTCAGTCCGAGGACTCCGCCGAAAATGAAGGCCGTCCACAGCACGCCGGGCGCGACGCGCGCCACCAATTGAGGGGACGGCTCTATGGCGAAGCTGAAAATCAGGATGACGAGGAGGGAGAAGACGAACACCGAAACGACGAAGTCCTTTGTCCTCAGCTCGAGCATCACGTCCTTGCGGACGATCGCCCAGATTGCGCCAAAGTACAGCTTCAATGCAGCCCCTTGACGTGGTCGCCGTAGGCTTCCCTGGCCGCCGCGCGGTCCCCGCCCGCCAGGAGGCGAGATACCCGGCCCGCTCCCATGATCGCGATCCGGTCCGCCCTGTCGGCAGCCCAGTCGAGGTCGTGGGTCGTGAACAGCAGGGCCCCACCCGTCGAGGTGCGGTCGGTAAACACGGCTTCCAGGAAGGCCGCAGCCCTCCCGTCGAGGCCGCTCTCGGGCTCGTCCATGAGGAGCACCCTGGGTTCGTGGAGCAGTGCCCGGGCTATGGAAAAGCGCTTCCGGAGGCCGTGGGACAGGGAGCCTACGCGCTGGTGGAGCCTGGAGTGGACTCCCAACCGCTCAGCCATCGCTTCGATACGCTCCTCGACCCGGTCCACCTGGAACATGCGCCCCGCGAATTCCAGGTTCTCCCAGCCCGTGAGGTCGTCGTAGAGCATGGGCTCATGGGTCATGACGCCCAGGGTGCGGCGCACTCTGTCGGCGTACAGGGCTGGGTCCAGCCCTGCGACGCGGATGCCTCCCGAGTCAGGCCTGGACAGCCCCGCCAGCAGCCTGATCAGGGTGGACTTGCCGGAGCCGTTTGGCCCAAGTACCGCTACAGCTTCACCCCACCCGATTGCCAGGTCGAGACCGCGAAGGACTTCGTTCCTGCCGAAGGACTTCGCAACCCCGGCTGTCTCCACGGCATGGAGGTCCGCATGCGGGCGGCCGGGGCCGCGCCCGGCAGGGTCAGGGTTGGTGTCGTAGCTTCTCATTGGCGGTCTGCCACTGTAGTATAGACGGCCGAGCAGGGGCAATTGGAGAGCAGGGGTGAGATGGCGAAGATAGAAGCGCTGCAGGCGCAGTACGAGGAGATGGACCGCCGGATGGAGACGCGGCCCGAGGCGAGCATCGACGCCGCCTGCCTGCTGGCGTTCGACTACGAGTACGAGGGGAGCGACGCCGAGGTCGTGATCGACAGCACCGAGTTCACGGCGGTCTGCCCCTGGACCGGCCTGCCGGACTTCGGCACGCTGACCATCAGCTACGTGCCGGGGCGCACCTGCCTGGAGTTGAAGTCACTGAAGTACTACCTGCTCTCATACACCGGCGTGGGAATCGTCCAGGAGCACGCGGCCAACCGGATACTTGAAGACCTGGTTGCGGCCTGTTCTCCCAAGCGCATGACTGTGACGCTCGACTACAACGTCAGGGGCGGCCTTCATACCACCGTGACCGTTGGCTATGGCGAGGGCGGAGCCGCCGGATAGGGCGCGTGTCCGGTAGGGGCTAGAAGATCTCCTCAATCCTTAGGGCGAGCAGCTCGCTCCCAGTGCCGAAGGCCCAGTAGTAGACTAGGTAGAGGCCTGCACCGACCATCGCCAGGTTGCCTATGGGCTCGATATACGGGAAGACAGCCCTTAGTCCGCGTTGCACCAGGTCCTTGAAGAGGACGACGCCCAGCGTTGCGCCTACCAGTATGGCGCCCATTCCCAGCCCGTAGCTGATGGAGCCGATGATCGGCTCGATGATGGAGCCGGCACTGAGCGACTGGCCGGCAACGAAGCCGATGGCCGCAAGGAATATGGGGAGCGCGCAGCTCAGCGACGCTATGGCATATGCAATGCCGAACAGGAAGACCTGGCGGAGACCCTTGCCCTGGCCCAAGTTGACGCGGCTGGCGGCCATGATCCCGATCTTGCGCTTCGACAGGAGCAGGTAGAGTCCGGCTCCGGCGATGATAACTCCAACTCCCAGCCCTGCGAACGGAAGAAACTTGCCTACGACCCTCCCTCCCGCAGCGAGGATCAGTCCGACCGAACCGAAGACCACAATGAAGCCGCCGGTTGCTGCCAGACCCAGGAGTATCCCCCTGGCGCTGGACGCAAGCGTGTTTTGCTCCTCGTCCTTGAACGTGTCCAGCTGGTAGCCGACGTAAGCCGGGAACATCGCGGCCCCGCATGGGTTGAAGGCTGCCGCCATACCGGCCACGAAAGCGAAGGCCAACGGTACGTCTATCTCGAACATCTTGCCACCCCGGGACCAGTTTGTTGAGGGAACGGAGCGCCAGCCTGTGCCCGGCAGGAGTCCCCAATACCCATTAGATGCGAGGCGTCCTCAATCCGTTTCTGGGAAATGGCAGGGCCGCGTGCTGCCCCGAGGGCTATTCGGGGATCGAGGGCGGTGGGACCGGGGCGTAGCACCCCGACGTGTCTGCCTGCAACCTGCCTCCGGGCTCCTCCTTGTAGAAGGATCTCCCTGAACCGGCCAGGTCCTCTACCCAGCCCGGGACGTGCAGGCCGTCCTCCTCCATGCGCGGCAGGGAGCCGGAGAGCCCGATGGCATCCCATGTCTCGAACGGGCCAAGCTCCCACGCGTACCCCCAGCGCATCGCCCTGTCTATGGATATGATGTCGTCGGCCACGACGCCCATCTTGGTCGCCGAGTAGGCCATCATCTGGGACAAGATGCGCCAGGCGAAACGCCCGGCGTCGGTGTCCGAGGTTGCGAGAGCGGACAGCCGGCTGCGCGGGTCGTCTTCGGACTCGCCGGCGTCTCCCGGCGGGGCCTTGCGGCCCGATCGCGGCCCATACTCCAGGGTGTCCGGATCGAGCACGAGTATCTCGCGCCCGCGCTCGGTCTCGACCCGGCGATAGAATCCCTGTCCGGCCTTCTGGCCCGTCCAGCCACGCGCAACCATCTCGCGCATGTACCCGGGCACCGCCAGCACCCGGCGCTCTCCATCGTCCTCGGCGGCAGCGAGGGAGTTGTCGGCTACCGCCATGAAGACGTCGATGCCCACGACGTCCAGGGTCCGGAAGGTCGCGCTCACCGGCCTGCCCATCGCGGGCCCTGTGATGGCGTCAACCTCGTCGAAGGCCAGGCCGAACTCGTTGGCGGCGTGGACGATGACCATGAGCGCATAGACGCCGACGGTGTTGGCGATGAAGTTGGGCACGTCGTGCGCTGGCACGACCCCGCGCTGCAGTACATTTGCGGAGATGTCGTATACGGTCGATGCGACGGCCGGGTCGGTGTCCTGGGTCGAGATCAGCTCTAGCAGGGGCAGGTACCGGGGCGGGTTGCAGAAGTGGGCGCCCAGGAATCGCGGGCGGAGGTCTTTCGGCAGGGCCTCGGCGATGGACGACACCGGGATGCCGGAGGTGTTCGTGCTGATGACCGCGTCGGGCCTGACGTGCTGCGCCGCACGGGACCATATCGCCCGTTTGACCTCGAGGTCTTCCGAGACCGCCTCGATTACCAGGTCCGCGCCGGATAGTCGGTCGAGGTGGTCGTCGAAGTTGCCGGGGGTAATCAACTCCAGGACGCCCAGGTCGCTGACTGGCGCGGGCCTCAGCGTCTTCAGCCGGTCTATGGCCGTCCGGGCCAGCTTGTCAGGCTCGTCGCTGCTCGTGAGGTCCAGGAGGTCGCACGGGATGCCCCTGTCGGCCAGCAGCCCCGCGATCTGGGAGCCCATGGTGCCGGCGCCCAGTACGGCAACCCTGCCGACCATCTAGTCGCGCCAGTGCTCGGGAAAAATGGGTGCGTCGAAGCCGAGGTTGTCCGCTATCCACTTCTCGACGAAGACGCCGTCGTGGTAGTTGGACTGGCGGGACTCGTACACGTCCGGCGGGGTTGGGAAAGCGCCAAGCAGGTCAGACAGGCCGTCCCTGTCCAGGAAGCCGCCGGGAGGGGCCGTTTCGATCAGCGTCCGGGCCGTCACGCGGGGTGCGAACCAGCGCAGGTCGAAGTGCGAGAGCGTGGCCGCGACCGCTGCCTCGGAGCCGGGAGCCTGCCTCAGGTGGTCGTCAATCTCACCTAGGGGGTAGCTGTTCGCCCCCTTCGCCGCCTCGAGCGTTCTGTAGAACAGCGATGGCGTGCAGTCCAGGTGCGTCGCCCCCTCACCCAGTGCGGCGGCGATCAGTGCCAGGTCCCCGCCCTGGACTACGACGCGGCTTGCGTCGACCTCGGGCCGGGTGAGCAGCACCTCGAGTCCCCGGACGCAGTCCGCGGCGATACCCCTGAACCTGTAGGCGCTGGGGTCTTCGATGCCGTCGGTGAGCAGGCCGGGAAAGGCCGCCGCGTAGGGCTTGTCGGCGTTGCGGAACCCCCTGGGCGCAAGCGTGAAGGTCACGCAGCGGCCCCGCACCTGGCTCGCCGAGCCCTGTGGAATGGGAGAGATGACGCTGCCGTAGTTCGTCACCCAGTAGATGGCGGGGAAGGGCCCGTCGCCTACCGGGATGCTCAGGTATGCGAAGAGCCTGTAGGAGTCCAGGCCGGTGAGGCGCAGCCCGTACATGGTTGCCGAGTCGGTGGTGCGGATGGGTATCGCCTCGATCTCGACTCGCGCCGGGTAGAGGGCGAGCTCGTCGAGGACGTCCTGCCAGTAGCCGTCGAACCCTGCCGGCTTCTCGTTCATGTGGCTATGCCTTCAGGTGTTTTTCGAAGAATGCGTCGAGCTCGTCGTCGATGGCGTGCTTGCCGGCGCTGTGCCCGTGCCCGTCGGACGCGTAGAGCTTCTTGTCCTGGCTGGCGACTGCGTCGAACAGCGCGTATCCGGTCTCCGGAGGGCAGACGTTGTCCTGCAGTCCTATGTAGACCACGAACGGGCAGGTGATCTTGTCGGCGAAGTTGATGCCGTCAAAGTATGCCAGCGTCTCCACGACCTCCTCCCGGCTGCCGGGGTGGAGGCGGAGGTAGTCGTTGATCTCCTCGTAGGGGTACGTGCGCGTCAGCTCTATGGAATCGACGTAGCCGCACAGGTAGGGCGCCCCTGCCATGGCCGCCCTGACCTCCGGGCGCATGGCCGAGGTCGTGATGGTGAGCCCGCCTCCCTGGCTGCCCCCGGTGGCTCCTATCCTGCCGGCGTCGACCTCGTCGCGGGTCAGCAGGTAGTCGATGCCCCTCCAGGCGTCGACGTAGAAGCCCCTGTAGGAGTAGGTGTTGCGGTCAGTGATGTTGTGGGTCAGGAGGCCGGGGTAGCCGGGGTTGAACTGGCTGTTGCTGCGCAGCTTGCCCCTGGGGGCGACGGAGAGCGCGGCGTAGCCCTTGCGCGCCCAGTCCTTGGGTATCGGCGGCTCCCCCTGGTAGCCGGGCAGCGAGAGGATCGCCGGGAGCTTCCCCTCGCTTCCCCGAGGCACGCAGTACCACCCTGCTATGCGTACGTCGTCGATGCTGTCGTAGAAGGTCTCGTACACCTCGACTTCATCGTCGCTGCGGAGGTCCGAGTAGTTGGTCTCGGGGTTCAGGGGGACCCTGGCCGCCTGGGCCAGAACGCCGTCCCAGAATTCGTCGAAGTCTTCTGGCTTCGTGACCTTTGTAACGTATTCTTTGGCCGGAGGTCTCAACGCACCGTCCTTCCTCGCGAGAATCGAGCGAATTGTATTGTCGGGTGGATGGCGTGTCAAACGGCGCCGGGCTGGGATATGATGCGCCGACGTTAAGAGCGAGGTGACGCGAAGATGGCGGACGCGGGCAGATGGCGGAAGATCACTCCCGACGGGCTCTTCAGGTGCGGGGAGACGGACGAGTGGGACCGGGACCCGTCTGCGCCGCACATCATCCGAATGGGCGACACTCTAAGGATGTATTACCACGGGCGGCTGGACGGCAGGATACGCATCGGGTTCGCGGAGGCTTCGGTCGACGATCCCCTGACCTGGACGAAGCACGAGGGCAACCCGGTCCTCGACCTGGCAGCCCCGGGCGAGGCGGACTCGGAGTGGTGCGCGTACCCGTGGGTGGTGCCGGTTACCGAGACGCGGTGGCACATGTACTACGCCGGTTTCGGGGGCGAGTTCTGGCGACCGGGAGATAAGATCTGGTACACGATGCTGGCCGTCAGCGACGACGCCGGGATAACGTGGCGGCGCAGCGGGCTGGGGCCAATCATTGACGTAGGCGAGGACAGCGCGCCCCACGAGGCCGCGAGCGGCTCCTGCGCGGTGGTGCGGGTCGGCGACGAGTACTGGATGTACTACACCGCGCTCAGGGAGGACCTGGGCTACCCTCGCGGCCTGTACATCAGCCTGGCCCTGGCGACGTCGCCCGACGGCTGGACCTTCACGCCCCACGAGGCTGGCGCGGTGCTCGAGCCCGACCTGGAGAACCCCGTCGAGGACTTCTGCTGCTCCAAGCCCGCGATATACGACAAGGGCGACCACTACGAGCTCTGGTACAACACGGCTGGGCTCAAGTACCGGCTGAGGTATGCGGAGAGCCGCGACGGCCTCGAGTTCGACGTCGACCCGAAAGTGGTCGTCGACCCGTCGGAGTCCGGCTGGGACGCCGTGATGACCGAGTACCCCTGCATCGTCGAGCTTCCCGACCGGGACCTCCTGTACTACTGCGGCGACACGTTCGCGGGCATTGGGGTTGCCGAGCGGCGGAAGTAGCTCTCGCTAGGCGGGCAGTCGGGCGTTGGGGCTACTGGAACCGGGCAGGGCTGAAGGGCGCCGGGTCCACGACCGGGACATCGCCCGTGATGAGCTGGGACACCAGTTTGCCGGTCACGGGGCCCAGGGTCATTCCCGTCATCGAGTGGCCCGTCGCAATCACGACGTTGGGGAGCCGGTCGACCGAGCCGATCACCGGCAGGCCGTCCGGGCTGAGCGGCCTCAGCCCGCTCCACACGACCCCCTTGGCGGGGTCGATCTCGGTCGTGAAGTACTCGCCGATGGCGTTCACGATAGCGTCGACCCTCCGCTGGCGGATCCTGTCGTTGATGCCCGACAGCTCCAGGGTCCCGGCGATGCGCATGTACGGCCCCATCGGGGTGAGCCCGCACCTCGCGCCGAACATCATCACGGGCCGGGTCGGCGAGTCGTCCGGGCGGTCGAACGTGACGCTGTACCCCTTCGCCGCCTGAACGGGGACGTTGATGCCTAGCCGTCTTGCCAGGCCGGGCGTCCACGAGCCGGCCGCCAGCACGACGTGATCGGCCTGGAACACGCCTTGGGACGTCCCGACCGAGCAGGAGTCGCCGCGCACCTCGAAGGCCGTCACCTCGGCGTGGGTCTGCACGACTCCGCCCAGATCCTCGAACGCGGACGCCAGGCCCAGCACGAGCTCATCGGGTTTCAGGTTGGCGTCCTGCTCGAAGTGGACGCCCCCGAGATTGTCCGGCCTGACGACCGGCTCTAGCTCCATCACCTCGTCCGGGGTCAGCATACGCGCCGGAATGCCGTGATCGTTGAGCAGGCGGGCCTCCTGTTCTCCCATCTCGCAGGCCTCGCGGCTCCGGAACACGCCCAGGATCCCCCGCCGCTGGTACTTGCAGTCGATCGACTCGGCGTCGATGAGCTCGTCGTACAGGGCGAGGCTGGCGTTTCCGAGCTCGGCGATTATCGGTATCGAGTCGTGGAACGACCTCGCGTTCGCCGCCGCCCTGAACCACCAGAGCCATTTGAACAGGTCAAGGTCCAGGCGGGGCCTGATATAGAACGGGCTGTCGGGCTTGAACATCCATCGCAGTCCCTGCATGACCGCGCCCGGGGCCGCCAGCGGGAAGCTGTGGCTCGGGACGACCCAGCCGGCGTTGCCGTACGAGCTGCCGCTGCACATCTCGCCTCGCTCGATCAGGGTGACAGAGCGGCCAGCCTTCGCCAGGTAGTAGGCGGCGCATACGCCGATGACTCCGCCGCCGATGACCAGGACGTCCCGCTGTTCATTCATGCCGCAAGCTCCATCGCCAGTAACCGTAGCACATCCGGCCACCGCACCTGCGTGTTCCGCGGTCGGTCGTGGACAGCCAGCGCCACCCTGTACGCCAGGTCGTTTCTCTCCCATAGCGGGTTGCTGTATGATCCCAGCGTCGTCTTTGCAGGCTACGCGTCCCGCCGGCGCCAACCCGACTCAGGAGGACTATCGTGAGATTCATCAAGACCACGAAGGGCTTTCCCTTCAGCTCCGCCGTGATACACAGTGGCAGTGTGCTGGAAACAGTGCTTACCGGGGTTCCCGAGGGCGCCGACGAGCCCGTGGAGGGCGGCGCCGGGGCAGAGATTCGAGAGATCTTCAGGCAGCTGGACGAGATTCTCGCCGAGGCGGGGCTCGACAGGACGAGCATCTGCTCGGCGCGGCTGTACCTGCAGCACGTGAACCGTGACGTGGCTGATGTCAACGAGGCCTGGGTTTCGTACTTCGGGGACCATCCGCCCAATCGCCGGTGCTACGGCGTCGATCTGCAGCGCGGCATGCTGGTGGAGGCCGGCTTCGTCGCGGAGATCCCCGAGTAGCGGCTCACGGCGGAGAGCCTGGGGGCCGTCTCTTGGCATGGTCGAGGCGACCCCGCCCCGGGTCCTTCGCCTTGCTCAGGACGACATTGCGTGGGCGGCCTACGGCTCCTGGCCGCCTGCTATCCGAGGGCGGCGTAGAGGTCGTCGGTCTTGGCCGCCATGATGAAGTCGTTGCGGTGGAGGCCCCTGATCTTGTGGGTCCACCACGCGACGTTGACCCGCCCCCACTCGACGGTCAGCCTGGGATGGTGGCCCTCGTCTTCGGCAGCGTCACCCACGGAGTCCGCGAAGACCATGGCCTGGATGAAGTCTGCGAACTTGAAGGTCCGGTCGAGCCGCTTTATGCCGTCGTCCTCGGTGAGCTCCCAGTTGGGCACGACCGGGTGCAGCTCGGCGATCTCCTCGTCGGTCACCCGCGGCGAGTCTCGCCGGCAGGCCACGCACTTTTCTCTTGCCAGCGTCATGTCAAACCTCCGGCGCCATCCCCCGCGGGGGTGTGGATATTTGTGCGGCTATCGTAACATGTAGCCTCGGACTCACGCCGTCAACACCACGATAGGAGGACACTCGTGATCGACTTCGCAAACTCGTACATGACCTGGTTCGGCGCGGCAGGGGGCAGCATCTCCAGGATAGACATCGAGGCCGCCTGCACGCTGATCGACGATTCGGGCGCGGAGGACTCCTTCTACCTGATCGCCCCGTGTCGGGCGGAGCATACTCACTCAGACGATCAGCTCATCGTCATGCCCAACTACGACTTCCGCGGCATATTCGGGGAGAGCGAGTACCGGATCATCCGCACCCACTGGATGAGCGAGCCGGACTACCTCGGCGATCGGGGACTCGACACGACGGGGGGCCGCGTCCTCGACGAGCCGGGCTTGCACGGCGGCAAGTGGGACGAGGTGAGACTCGACGTACCCCGTTTCGAGACATTCACCGAGCTTGATGGCAACCAGGCCGTGGTCGACGCGACCCTCGAGAACAGGCCCCTCGTGTCCAGGACCGAGCTGGCGGACGAGGCGTCTGGGATTCGCGCGTTGCTCGAGTACCCCGTGAAGACGATGAACGTGCTGAGGGACCAGGTCAGGTTCCAGATCGACACGGGGCCGATCATCGTGCCGGACTTCGCGTCGACGGCCGAGCTGGCGGTCGCCCGATTCGACCTCGCCCATGTCGTCTACAACCTGTTCGACCGGGGTGAGCTGATCCTGCGCAAGCCGGTTGCCGTCGGGGGAGGCGACGCCCGGGTCGATGTTACCGATTACTCGGAGAGGGTCGAGTACACGGGCAATAACGCGGTGCTTGCGGCGTAGGGCCTGCGATTCTGGGAACGCGACAACAGTCTTTACGCAGGGTTATGGGGAGGGCGGGTTGCAAACCCGCCCCTACAACGACGGGTGCAAGAGGGCAGGGGGAGCAAACGTGTCCCTGCGACGGTGGGTGCGGGATGCGGGGGAGAGTGGTGGTCGGGGTGACTGGACTTGAACCAGCGACCTCGTCGTCCCAAACGACGCGCGCTTCCAACTGCGCCACACCCCGGCACTATTCAATGATACGGGCTCGCCCCCCTGCTTCACAACCTGACAGGGCCTTGGAGGAGCGGGAAACTGGGCTGTCGACTCGCCCCTGGGGTCGGGAAAACTCTGTCCAAAGTCTAAGACTTCAGCTATTGACAGGCCACTATATCTAGTATTATCCTCCATTGGACCCACGATAAATTGTGCTTTGAGCCCTTTCGTTGGGTGGTCGTATGTTCTGCCCGCACTGTAGCCATGACGACTCGAAGGTCATCGACTCCCGGGACGCGGGAGACGGCATTAGGCGTCGCAGGGAGTGTCTCGGGTGCGATGGCAGGTTTACGACCTACGAGCAGGTCCAAGTGCGAGAGCTGATGGTGGTCAAGAGGGACGGGAGGCGCGAGGACCTGGACAGGGAGAAGCTGATAGCGGGCATCACGAAGGCGTGCGCGAAGAGGCCTCTCCCGACGGGGAGCATTGACAAACTGGTGCAGGAGATCGAGACGGCGGTCGTAGATTCGGGTCGCCGCGAGGTCTCGTCGGAGGCTATAGGACAGCTGGTGATGGAGAAGCTGAAGGAGATGGACCGCGTTGCCTACATCAGGTACGCGAGCATCTACAGGGACTTCAAGGACGTGGAGACCTTCAGGGAGGAGATCGACTCTCTCCTGGAGCCCCCCGAGGAGTCTGCCGAGGCGAGCAGCCAGTTGACCTTCCTGGAAGAGGAGATCGTCCAGAGACCCCGGCGCCGGGGAAGGCCCCAAAAGCTCACCGAAGCCGGGAGGCCGGCCGGAGCCTAGCCTCCCGGTCGGCCTAGACCTAATGTTCGCTTTGCGCTAGTATTGTGTGTGTAATTCCAAACAAGAACAAGAACGAGACTGGAGCGAGATTATGCTGACCCAAGAGAGACCCAGCCCAGCCGCCGTATCCGAGCAGACTGTCGACCTGAGCGATAACGCTCTGGTCGTACTGGAAAAGCGGTACCTCAGGAAGGACGGCGACGGCCACATAATCGAGACGCCGGAGCAGATGCTCCGGCGGGTGGCCCGCGCCATAGCCCAGGCCGAGACGATATACGGCACGAAGTCGGACGCGGCTCACTGGGAGGACGAGTTCTACAACGTGATGGCGACGCTCGACTTCGTGCCCAACTCTCCGACGCTGATGAACGCGGGGATAGGGCTGCAGGACGGAACGGGCACCGGCACGCTGTCCGCCTGTTTCGTCATGGGTCTCGAGGACACGATGGACGGGATCATGACCACGGCCAAGGAGATGGCCATGGTCCAGAAGTTCGGCGGCGGCACGGGGTTCGCCCTGTCGCCCATCAGGCCGAAGGGCTCCGGGATCTCGACCACCCACGGGCAGGCGTGCGGCCCCATATCGGTGCTGCGCCACCTGTCGTCGGTGTCGAAACTGGTGACCCAGGGCGGGAAGCGCGACGGCGCAAACATGGCCGTCATGGACGTGCACCATCCGGACATCCTGGAGTTCATCGACTCCAAGGAGGTTGAGGGGGAGATCCACAACTTCAACATCTCGGTCGGCGCCTCCCATGAGTTCATGGAGGCCGTGAGGGACGGGACCGACTACCCGCTGAGGGCGAAGGAGAACCCAAGCGACGACGATTCCCCCGTGGTCGAGGTTGGCAGGCTCAACGCTCGAGAGGTCTTTGAGAAGATCATCCACGGCGCGTGGCGCAACGGCGAGCCGGGGATGATCTTCCTCGACTGGGTGAACCACAAGAACCCGACGCCCCACATCGGTCGCATGACGGCGACGAATCCTTGCGGCGAGCAGCCGCTCCTGCCGTACGAGTCGTGCAACCTGGGCTCGATAAATCTCGCCAAGTTCGTCGTCGAAGGCAAGGACGGCCCTGAAGTCGACTACGAGCGGCTAAAGGGGGTCGTCCACACTACGACGCGTTTCCTGGACAACGTCATTGACGCGAACTCCTACTCCGTGGACAAGATCGAGGATATGACGAGGACGACCCGCAAGATCGGCCTGGGGGTGATGGGCTTCGCCGACATGCTGATCAAGATGCGGGTGCCCTACGACTCCGAGAAGGGCCTGGAGCTGGGCCGGGACGTGATGCGGTTCATCCGCGACGAGGCCGACGCGATGTCCGAGAAGCTGACGGAGAGCCGTGGGGTCTTCCCCGGGTTTACGGGCAGCATCTACGACGCGCCGGGCCAGCCGAGGATGCGGAACGCGTGCAGGCTGACGGTCGCGCCGACCGGCACGATCTCGATGATTGCCGGGTGCTCCAGCGGGATCGAGCCGCTGTTCG
The DNA here is from genome assembly GCA_034420735.1 of Dehalococcoidia bacterium. Classification (GTDB taxonomy): domain Bacteria; phylum Chloroflexota; class Dehalococcoidia; order Lucifugimonadales; family CAJWER01. The sequence continues at coordinate 20,814 of DAOULA010000038.1, read as the reverse complement.
CGCTCAGCTACCACAAGCACAATATCCTGGGCGGCGAGAGCCTGATCTACGTCGATGAGCAGTTCGAGGAGGCGGCACGGGAAGGCGGGTTCTACAGCGACGACCTGATGGAGTTCCTCGCTTCGGGCGGCTCCCTGCAGGAGCGGGACGACGTGCCGGACTGGGCCAAGCAGCTGTTCGTGACGGCCTCCGACATCTCGCCGGAGATGCACGTGAGGATGCAGGCCGCGTTCCAGGACAGCGTCGACGCGGCCATCTCCAAGACGATCAACTTCCCCAACAGCGCCACCGAGAACGACGTGGAGCGCGCCTACATGCTGGCGTGGGAGCTGGGCTGCAAGGGCATCACGGTCTACCGGGCGGGCAGCCGGGAGGCGGAGGTGCTGACGGCGGGCCAGGAGCAGGAGACGGGTGAGACCGAGGAAGAGTCCGACTCCGGCGACATGCTGGTCGAGCGCCAGCGGCCCTCGCGTATCAAGGGCGTCACGGAGCGCGTGCGGACCGGACACGGGAACATGTTCGTGACCATCAACTACGACGAGAACGACGAGCCCTTCGAGGTGTTCATCGCCGTGGGCAAGGCGGGAGGATGCGACTCGGCCCAGCTCGAGAGCATATCGAGGCTGACGACGTTGGCACTCAGGGCCGGTATTGATCCGAAGCAAGTCGTAGAGCACCTGCAGGGAATCACGTGCTGCCCTGCCTGGGATGGAGGCACATTGGTCAGGTCGGCCCCCGACGCGCTCGCGCTGGTTCTGAAGCGCAATCTGAAACTGGGCGACGACGTTCCACCCGCCCCCGAGGAGGCGCGGTCCACCCAGCAGGGCATGGTGCTCACCGTCGAGAAGCCGGCGAACGGCCACGTGTCCACGAACGGCAGCAGGTGCCCGGAGTGCTCGGTCGGCACGCTGGTGTACCAGGAGGGCTGCATGCGCTGCCCCGAGTGCGGGTACAACAAGTGCGAGTAACCGAGCACTCACCGCAGAGATCGCGGAGAGCGCAGAGATTGGGGGCTTGCTTGGGTACTTCGTGCGATGGAAACCCAGCGCCGGGAGATCTCGTAGATGAGTAACAGGCCGTTTGTGGCGATTACCATGGGCGACCCCGCGGGAATTGGGGCCGAGGTGACGGTGAAGGCCCTGCGCGAGGCGAGCGTGTACGACAAGTGCAGGCCGTTCGTGGTGGGCAACGCCGCAGCCATGCGCGCCGCCAGCGGCCTGACCGGGTCCGGCATGGACACGAGGGTCGTGCATTCGGTCGACGAGGTCCGCGGGGACGAGGGCGGCGTCGACGTGCTGGACATCGAGAACCTGGACTACGACAGCATCGAGACGGGCAGGGTGTCGGAGGCCGCGGGCAGGGCCGCTATCGAGTGGGTGCTGGAGGCGGGCAGCCTGGCGAAGGACGGCCGAATCAGCGCCATCGTCACTGCTCCCATCAACAAGGAGGCGGCGAGCCTGGCAGGCTACAAGGACGTGGGACACATGGAGGTGTTCCAGAGCCAGACCGGGGTCAAGGAAGTCGCCACGATGCTGATGGCCGACCGGCTCCGCGTCGTGCACCTCACGACCCACCGCTCACTCCGGGTCGCGTGCGACTACGTGACGAGGGACAACGTGCTCGCCAAGACGATGCTGACACACGAGCACTTCACGCAGTGGGGCTTTCCCGCTCCCCGCATTGGGATAGCGGCGCTGAATCCGCACGCGAGCGACGGGGGCCTGATAGGGGACGAGGAGGCACAGCACATCGAACCCGCCGTCGAGGCGGCCCGGTCGCAGGGCGTCGACGCCACCGGGCCGGTGCCGCCCGACACGGTGTTCAACCAGGCCATAGACGGCAAGTTCGACGTGGTGCTCGCGATGTACCACGACCAGGGACACATCGCCATCAAGGTCCATAACTGGGCGAAGAGCGTCAGCGTGAACCTGGGGCTGCCGTTCATCAGGACCTCAGTCGACCACGGCACGGCCTTCGACATAGCGGGCAAGGGCGTGGCCGACCACGAGAGCATGATGGAGGCGATCGGGGTGGCGGTGGACCTGGCGAACGAGAGCAAACTCAGATAGCAATGGCCCACCAGTGGAGACCTGTGCACAACCGTCATTCCGGCGAAAGCCGGAATCCAGAAGGGTGGTGGGGCAGTTTGGAACCGGATTCGGTATGGGTTAGAGGCTAATGAAGATTTCGTTTGTCGGCGGGGGCGCGATGGCCGAGGCCATCCTTGGAGGCATACTCGAGGCCGAGATCGCGGCCCCGCAGGACATCAGGGTCGGCGAGCCCGTGGCGCCGCGCCGCGAGTACCTGGAAGGGAAGTACGGGGTCGCCTGCCAGGCTGTGAACATGGGTGTGCTCGGAGGGGCGGACATCGTGATGCTGGCCGTCAAGCCCCAGAATCTCGCCGACGTTATGGCGGAGATGGAGGGCTCCCTGGCTGGCGGGCAGACGGCGGTCTCGATCATCGCGGGCGCGCGGCTGGAGACGCTGACGGGCGGCCTTGAGCACGACTCGGTGATAAGGGTCATGCCCAACACGCCGTCCCAGATCGGCGCAGGGATGTCGGTATGGACTGCGTCGTCCGGCGTGCCGGAGAGCGCGAAAGAGGCTACGCGGCGCATCTTGGGCCCGCTGGGCGAGGAGCTGTACGTCGACGACGAGAAGTACATCGACATGGCGACGGCCCTCAGCGCGAGCGGTCCCGCCTACGTGTTCCTGTTCATCGAGGCGCTGATAGACGCGGGAGTCTACGTGGGGATGCCTCGCGACATGGCCTCACAGCTTGCACTGCAGACGGTCGCAGGGAGCACGCAGCTCGTCCGCGAGTCAGGCCTTCACCCGGCCGAGCTGGCTAACATGGTGACGTCGCCCGGCGGCACGACGGCTGAGGCGCTGCTGGCCCTGGAGCGGGGCGCGTTCAAGGGCTTGGTCATCGAGGCGGTCAACGCGGCCTACGAGAAGTCCAAGGCGCTCGGCGGGTAAGCGGGATGGAGCTCCTCCGCACGTTCGTCTCTCTCCTCACTTGGGCCCTGACCATTGCGGTCGTGGGCCGCGCGCTGATGTCCTTCATTTCGCCGCGTGGCGAGGACCCAGTGTCGATGGTGCTGATCCAGATCACCGAGCCGATACTCGCACCCATACGCCAGTTCCTGCCGCAGTCGCCCCTCGACTTCTCGCCCATCATCGCAATCATCGTGTTGCAGCTCATAGGCAGGGTAATCCTCAGCATCGGCTGATTCCCTCGCGCCTAACCGCGAATCCTTCGCACGGCCTCGTCAACGGATTCCACGCCGTCTATCTCCAGCATCTTGTTCCTTGACGTTCGGCCACGAACTAAGGCGACACTGGACTTGGGCACACCCAGTGCCCCCGCTATCGCCGCAATAACGGCCTTGTTGGCGCGTCCGCCTTCGGGCGCTTCCGTCACGTACACCCGGACCTCGCCCTTGTCCGAGACCTCGGTCCTGCTGGCGTGCGCCCTGGGCCGTACGCGGACCTGCAAACGGATACTCACGGGGCCGCGATACCCGCGCCGAAGTATGCGGCCAGGTTCGTGTACGCGATGAGGGCAACGATCAGGGCTGCGAAGCCGTAGAGGGCGAGGCCCGAGAGCCTTCCCTCCATCCACGTCACGGCCCAGTGGAGTCCAAGTCCGGCGAACGCGAGGGCTGCGGGCACGGCCACGACCAGCCTGCCGTATACCCCCTGCTCGACAGTCAACCCCGCCAGTACGACGCCTGCGACGAAGAGCGCCAGCAGGAGCATGTGACCCCGCTCGCGCCACCGGACCGCGCTCACCAGCAGCCCTACGAGGGCCAGGATGCCGGTGATGGCGTCCAGCAGGCGGGTTGACTCGCCGCCGAATGCGCCGAAGAATACGCGGCCTACCATGCTTCCGACGCTGGCAGCGAAAGGCCTGGTCTGTTCGGGGATGCCCTGGAGGGCCTGGAACTCCTGGCTCGCGGTGATCGAGTAGCCGGTGAACTGTTCGAGGGCGACTCCGGGGTCCGAGGCTGCGATGAACAGGTAGGGCAGGGCGACTAGGACCGCCGCTATCCATAGGGCGGCTGCGACCTCTCCGGCGTGCTCCTTCTCCAGTGCGACCTGCGCGACGCAGAAGATGGCGACCGCCGCGAGGAAGATGGGAAAGCTGCTGTCGACGTAGGGTGTCAGGCCGGCGACGAGCCCTGCGGCAATTGCGAGAGTCCTGCGGCGCGAATCGCTGCGGGTCTCGCCAAGGGCCGCGGCCAGGAGGTTGGCCGCCGCCAGCACAGCGGCGAGCACCAGCGTGGTGGGGAGTATGAGGCGGCTGAACTGGAGGTGCCAGAGCGACAGCGCGAAGATGGCGGACGCGAACAGCGCCGGGCGCATCCCCAGCAGACGGCGAGTCAGCAGGTAGAAGAGGGCTACGCTTGCGACGCCCAGGGCCGCTGAAAGGAGGCGGATGGCCAGGGTCGAGTCCCCGGCCAGCAGCGACCATACGCCGAGCAGGTACGCGAACCCCGCAGGCTCACCCCCTACCGCATCGGGGCCGAGTCCAATCCATCCCTCGCGGGATATGCGGTAGGCGGATGATGCGAACAGCCCCTCGATGGCCGAGACCTCGCCCGGGACCGAGTCGAGCCGGAAGAACCTGGGGATCGCGGCGGCGGCCGCGAGGAAAACGGCGGCATACAGGTCCGCGCTCCGCGGACTGGCAAAGCGCCGCTGGGTGAGCGAGCGGCCGGAAGGGCTCGCGGGCGCGACAGGGGCTGCGGCGGTAGTGCGGGTGACGCCCGGACCCGGACGTGCGGGCGCCGGTCGACCGGCGTGAGCGGACATAACGGAGCCGCACATCTCGCAGTAGCGGTGGCGCCTGGGATTCGGCGCACCGCACGCCGGGCAGGGCCGTTCACCCGGAAGCTCTGCCCCGCAACCTCCGCAATAGGAGGCCGCGAGACGGTTGGCGCGGCCGCATCGAGGGCAGACCGAGTCCGGCGAGGCGGTCCCGGCGTCTCCCATCAGGCGTGGGCCATCGCGCCGCCGTCGATATACACGGTCTGGCCGGTCATGAAGTCGCTGGCGTCCGACGCCAGGTAGACCAGCAGCCCGGCGAGGTCGGTCGGGTGGCCCTTGCGGCGCGAAGGAATGTAGCGCTCGAGCAGCTCGGGCTCGGCGCCGTCGCGGGGCTCCGTGGTCAGCCAGCCTGCGCCGATGCCGTTGACGCGAACTCCGCTCCTGGCCCATTCGAGCCCAAGCGCGGCGGTGAGCTGCTTGATTGCTCCCTGGCTAGCGCATGCAGCGGCGGAATTCCACAGGCCGCGCTCGGCCAGTCCGGTGCCGACGTTAACGATGCGCCCGCTGCCCTGGGCCAGCATCAGCCTGCCCACCGCGCGGCAGCACAGGAACATCGACCTGAGGTTGAAGGCGATGACGGCGTCCCACTCCTCGTCGGTGACATCGACGAAGGGCTTGCCGAACTCGACCCTGGCGTTGTTGACGAGGATGTCCACGCGGCCGAACTCGTCCCGTACCGAGTCGACCATCGCACCGACATCGCCCGCGCTGGTGAGGTCTGCCTCAAGCTCGATCGCCCGGCGTCCGGCGGCGCGCACCGCAGCGGCAGCGTCCGACATGTCGGATGCTTGAGAGCCGGCGACTGCGACATCAGCACCGGCCTCGGCGAGGGCGGCGGCGAGGTGGGCCGTCCAGCCGCGCCTGTCGCTGGTGATGATGGCCGTCTTGCCGGCCAGGCTCCACTCGCTGGGAATCGGCATAGCGCTACTCCAGCGGTATGACGGGGGCGTGCCCGGTGGGCGCGTAGCCTCCCGCAAGGCCGCCGCCGTCGATGACGAACATCTCGCCGTTCATGTAGTCGGACGCGCGGGAGGCCAGGAAGACCGCGACTGGGCCGATCTCTTGCGGGTCGCCCACGCGGCCCATGGGGACGAACTTCGCGGTGGGCAGGCTCTCCTGCGAGGTGGCGGTTCCCTCCGTTGGGAAGAAGCCGGGCACGATGCAGTTGCTGGTGACGCCGTAGCGTCCGAGGCTGGTGGCGAGGGCGCGGGTGAGCTGGATTACTCCGCCCTTGGTGCAGGCGTACATGTAGTTGTCGCGTCCCCCGCGGAGGCCGAACCCGGACGATACGTTGACGATCTTGCCGCTGCCGCTTCCGACCATGTGGCGGGCGGCGGCCCGGGCGCAGTAGAAGGCGCCGGAGAGATTCGCGTCCAGCACCGTGCGCCACTCCTCGTCGGTAATATCCCAGATGGGCTTGCCTCCCTGCCCGCCGACCATGCCCGCGTTGTTGACGAGCACGTCGACGCCGCCGAGCTCGCGCACGGCAGTCTCGATGAGCCGGTCCACCTGGGCCGAGTCGGTTACGTCGGTCGGCTGGGCGATGGCCCGGGGACCGAGGGCCGTGATCTCGCCGGCGACGCGTTCGAGCGGCTCCGGCCGGCGGCCCGCCAGGACGACGTCGCCACCGGCGCGGGCTATTGCCAGGGACATCTCCCTGCCGAGGCCGGAGCCGCCGCCGGTGACGATGGAGATGGTACCTTCGAGGCTGAGGGACTGCAGAACCGGCTCGATCATGCAGGGATGATAATGCCTGGGGGAGGAGATGCGGTAGTCCCAGGAATGCTGTACCTCATCCGCCGGCGTAATGTGAGTCCAGTCGATTTCAACTTGGCGGCCAGAGTAACTTAGTCATATTATTTAGCTAAGGTCAGCTCCCAGGAGTCGGCTATGGTAACCGTGAATGTGCATGAAGCGAAGACTCACCTTTCGCGCCTGCTGGCGCAGGTCGAAGCAGGTGAGGAGGTAGTCATCGCCCGCAACGGGAACCCCGTAGCCCGGCTGGTGAGCTGCGCAAAGCGGGGTAGGCGGCAGCCTGGCTCGATGGCCGGGGTCTTTACGGTGCCCGACAGCTTCTTCGATCCCCTGCCGGAGGAGGAGCTGGCCGCATGGGAGGGGAACGCCTAGCGTATGCAACTCCTCCTGGATACCCACACGTTTCTGTGGTGGGTCATCGATGACGAGCGGTTGTCGCAGGCCGCCAGGCGGGCGATAGCGGACGACGAAAACGACGTACTGATCAGCGCAGCGTCAGCCTGGGAGATCACGACCAAGCACCGGATCGGAAAGCTACCGGCGGCCGAGGCACTGGCCGATGACATAGTTGGGAAGATAGCCCTTGAGGGCTTTGGGGAGCTGTCCATAAGCGTAGACGACGCCGCGCGGGCCGGCGCGCTTCCGGGTCCTTTGCGCGATCCCTTCGACCGGATGCTCATCGCGCAGGCGTTGTCACGCAACCACATTGTCATATCGAGTGAGTCTCTCTTCGATCTGTACGCCGTGCGCCGCTTGTGGTAGTGGCGTATCGCCTTTGTGTTGAGCTGGCCGGGTGACCGCGGCTACGCCTGGAGGGTCACCTCGCCGCCCACTACGGTGATCGTGGAGCCGTCGGGGCGCTCCAGCACGAGGTTGCCCTGGTCGTCGACCGCGCGGGCAACGCCGGTCAGTACCTCGGTGCCCCGGCGCACATTTACTTCGAGGCCCAGGGTGTCGAGCCGGGAGGACCACTCGTCCGTGAGCAGGCCGCCGCTCCGGACGCGGGCGTAGAGATCGTCGATGTGGCGGAGCAGGTCGGTCAGCACGCGGGTGCGTTTCAAGGGGGCGCTCGCCTCCCCGGTGAGGCTGGTTGCGGTGTCCGCGATCTCCGGGTGGCCGCCGGTGTCGACGCTGACGTTGAGGCCGATGCCGATGACTGCGCCGGCGAGTCTGCCCGCCTGGGAGTCGGCTTCTATGAGGATCCCGGCCACCTTGCGGCCGCCTATGCGCACGTCGTTGGGCCACTTGATGGTGACGCGATCGCCAGCGTGCCGGTCGACGGTCCTGGCGACGGCGAGGGTCGCGGCCATGTTTGCCTGTGGGAGATGCTCGACTGTCGGCCTCAGGACGATCGAGAAGAGCAGGCTCTCGCCTGGTCTGGAGATCCAGGACCGGGAGAACCGCCCGCGGCCGGCGGTCTGTTCTTCCGCGACTACGACTACGCCTTCGGGGAATCCGCTGGCAGCCAGCCGGGCCGCCTCGTTCATGGTGGAGTCCAGGGACGGGTAGTGAAGGATGCGGCAACCGATGGTCCTGCCCGCGAGGGCGCGGCGCACTGCTTCGACGTCTATCTGGTCCACGTCACCCCTGCGACCCAACGCGGCACACACAACATTTCGAGGTTCATTCTAGCCGAAGTCCCACCATATCAGGTTTGGCGCTGATGAGGTACGAACGCCTGCCTGCGCGAGTGTTACACTTGGCCCCACTTGCGAGGAGGGCGACATGAAGGTGCTGGTTGGAACTGGCGGCGACGCGTTGATGCAGGAGCTGAGGGCCGAGTTCGCGGACGTGGAATTCGTGCCTGCGGGCTCTGCCGCGGAGATGGCGGAGCGCATCGGCGATGCGGACGCCTACTTTGGGCCGCCTCCTTCTAGCGAGGCGTTCGCGGCCGCCAGGCGCCTGCGATGGATGCAGCACATGGGCACGGGCGTGGACTGGCTGCTCGACCTGCCGGAGCTTGTCGAGAGCGACGTGGTGCTCACCAACTGCCGAGGGCCGCACGCCGACCCGATGGCCGACCACGTCATCGGCATGATGGTGAGCCTGGCCCACAGGTTGTGGGAGATGCGCGACGACCAGCGGGCCCGCCAGTGGCTGCCCAAGAAGTACGACGGCACGTTCGTGGAGATGGCCCGCACCACCATGGGCATCCTCGGGTTCGGCGACATCGGCATGGCGGTGGCCCGGCGGGCGCTTGGATTCGAGATGAAGGTCTACGCCGTGGACAAGCACCCGAGTACGCCGCCGCCCGGGGTCGAGGAGGTGTGGGGGCTGGACAGGCTGGACGAGGCGCTGTCGATCTCGGACTGGTTCGTGGTGACGGCCCCGTTCACGACCGAAACCGAGGGCCTGATCGACGCCGGTAGGCTGGCCGCCTTGAAGAAGGGCGCCCACCTAGTGGCCATTTCCAGGGGCGGAATCATCGACGAGGACGCGCTGATCGACGCGCTGCGGTCGGGCCACGTTGCGGGCGCGGGGCTGGACGTGACTGCTGTGGAGCCGCTGCCCGACGATAGCCCGCTGTGGGACATGGAGAACGTGGTGATCTCGCCTCACGCGTCGGCGCTCACGCCGGAGATGTGGCAGGGGCGGCAGGAGATATTCAAGGAGAACCTGCGCAGGTTCCTGGCGGACGAGCCGTTCCTGTACGTGTGCGACAAGCGCGCGGGGTTCTAGGTTCAGGGCTTGTTCCACCCTCACCCCAGCCCTCTTCCATCGAGGGAGAGGGGGTAAGAGGCGCCCTCACCCCGGCTCTCTCCCGTCGTGGGAGGGGGTTGGGGGCTAGGCGGTGAGCTTGATGCGGGGGTCTACTACGGCTAGGAGAAGGTCGGAGATCAGTGTGCCAATGACGGTCAGCATGCCCAGCATGAGGATGATGAACCCGGCGACGTTCGTGTCCTCGCGCTGGATGGCGGTAAGCAGCACGGGGCCGAGCGTGGGCAGGCTGAGTACGACGGAGACGATTACGCTGCCGCTGACGAGCGAGGGCAGCAGGTAGCCGACAGTGCTGATCAGCGGGTTGATGGCGACCCGCACGGGGTACTTGATGATCAGCTTGGCGGGGGCCACTCCCTTGGAGCGGGCTGTAACAACGTAGGGCTTGCGCAGCTCGTCCAGCAGATTGTTGCGCATCACGCGAATCAGGCCGGCCGTGCCGGAGGTCCCGAGCACGATGGCGGGAATCCAGAGGTGCTCGATCAGGTCCAGGACCTTACCCACACTCCAGTCGGCGTTGGCGTAGTCTGCGGAGAACAGGCCGCCCACACTCTGGTCGAAGTACGCGTAGGCCAGGTACATCAGCACGAGGCCGAGCAGGAAGTCGGGCACCGCCAGCCCGGTGAACCCCAGGAGGGTGAAGGTGTAGTCTCCGATGGAGTGCTGGCGGACGGCGGAGTAGATCCCGACGGGGATCGCGAACGTCCAGGTGACCACTATGGTGAAGCTCGTGAGCGCGACGGTGAGCCAGAGACGGTCACCGATGATCTTCCTTATGGTGCCCTGGTAGCCGGTTGCCTCTCCGGCGCTGGCAGCAAACCCAAGGTCGCCCTGTAGCATGCGCCATATCCACTTCATGTACCGGATGTACTGGGGCTTGTCCAGGTCTAGGTAGTTACGCAGGTGGGTGACTAGCTCGGCGTTGCCGACGTGGCCGTGAACCCCGCCTCCCTGCATGAGGTCGCTGACTATCCGGTCGGCTGCGTCACCTTCAGGGAGCTCGATGATGAAGAAGGTGAGGACAGAGATGACCCAGATGGTGAACAGGGCGAGGATCAGGCGTCGGGCTATGTATGCAACCATGGGCCCTCCCTAGTTCGCTCCCAGCCGTATCCTGGGGTCGACGAAGGCAAGCGCGATGTCGGAGAGCAGCGTGCCCACTACGGTGAGGACGCCGAGGACGAACACTATGAATCCCGCGACATATATGTCCTCGATCTGTATGGCGGTCAGCAGCACCGGGCCTATGGTGGGCAGGCTGAGTACGACGGAGACAATGACGCTGCCGCTCACGAGGCTGGGCAGGAGATACCCGACGGTGCTGACCAGCGGGTTGACGGCCACCCTGACGGGGTACTTCAGGATGAGCCTGAGCGGGGAGAGCCCCTTTGCCCGTGCCGTGACGACGTAGGGCTTGCCCAGCTCGTCGAGCAGGTTGTTGCGCATGATGCGGATGAGGCTGGCCGTCCCGGAGGTGCCGAGTACGAGGGCCGGAATCCAGAGGTGCTTGATGAGGTCCCAGACCTTATCCATGGTCCAGGGCGCGTTGGAGTAGTCCGCGGAGAAGAGGCCCCCGACGCTCTGGCCGAGGTATGCGTAGGCCAGGTACATCAGCACGAGACCCAGCAGGAAGTCGGGCACGGCAAGGCCGCTGAACCCGACGAATGTTGCGATGTAGTCGCCGACCGAGTGCTGCCTGACGGCCGAGTAGATGCCCACCGGTATGGACAGGGTCCAGGTGAACATCACGGTGAAGCCGGTCAACACGACGGTGAGCCAAAGCCGGTCGCCTATGACTTCCTTGGTGGACGTGAGGGTGTCCCAGGAGACGAATGAGATGCCGAGGTCGCCCTGGAGCATGTTCCACATCCACTTGCCGTAGCGGACGTAGGCGGGCTGGTCCATGCCGAACTCGGACGAAAGGGCGAGGATCTGGTCCCGGTCGAAGGTCTGGCCCCAGGTGGTCTGGTAGTCGAACCACTTCTCCAGCTTGTCGCCGGGGGGTATCTCGATGACGACGAAGGCGAAGACCGAGATGACCCAGATGGTGAACAGGCCGAGCAGCACGCGCCTTACGAGGTAGCCTAGCACAGCCCTCCCCAACCGCGTTCCAGCTGGACGAGGTGAGTGGGCGGCCCCGACAGGTGCTCCGCTTCACCCGTCCGCGCCGCGATTATGGACGCCGAGCGGTTGCGGTGTCAACCGCGTGTACTCGTTCAGTACATATGAGACAGACGGGCAGAGACCAACTCCTGGCAGAGGATGGATGTCCAAGGTGTCCAGCCGGACTGTGTCACTAGGCTCTCACAGAGCATGCTATGATGACCCGGCCCCGAAACTAGAATCAGGAGCGAACCTCCAATGGACTACGACGACATGGATGAAATGTCAGATGACCAACGTTTCCAATTCCTCGCGGGCAGGTGTCGCGCTACAGAACAATACCTTACTCGTCTGATAGAGGCTCTTCAGGAGTGTTCACCCCGCATACAGAGTCTCGCGGATGAGTTGAAAGACCCGGAACTCGAAGTAGAACTGGAAAAAGAAACCGAAGACTATGAGCTGCGAGGCTTTCTTGCAACGGCAACAATGATGGGACACCACCTCAAACCCTAGGGACGTCCTATTCCGTACACCGCGCAAGAGGATTGCTCACCAGTTGTCCTAGTGGTGCCAGTAATCTAGACAGACACTTCTGCCACCTTTGACTGCCAGTTGCCGGAGGGCTCCTACGAGGAACAGGCTCTCTTGAAGATCACCCCACCATGTCCAAGCGAGATGCTAAGATCCCCGTCGGGTTCAATGCGGAGGTCCCATAGGTGAAGGTTACCCCCATCGTCGCGGCTGGTATGGTGGCTGTAACGATCTTGGCTGTCGCTGTGTCGGCGGGATGCAGTGGCAATTCCTCCGAGGACCTGGAAGCCACGGCTCCCAGCCTGAATGTTCAAGTCATCGGAGATGCTGCTATGTCAGGAGAAAGCAAAGCAACGCTTGCTGAGCTTGTCGAGAGGATTCAGGCAGGCGTGGTTCAGATTACTGCGGGCAGTGCTAGCGCCTCGGGTTTCATTGTAGATGCCAGTGGTCTGGTTGTGACCAGTCAGCACGTCGTCGATGGTGAACCAAGCGTGAGTGTCTGGTTGACCAACGGGCGACGCTATGGCGGCGATGTTGTAGAAAGGGACGCATCTTCAGACCTTGCGCTGGTGCGGATAGACAGTAGAGATCAGTTTACAGCAATTGCCGTTGGTGACCCAGGTGTCTTACGCGTAGGCGACGAGGTGCTTGCTCTGGGCTTCCCAATTGCAGACAAGATAGGTAGTAACTTGACGGTGACCCGGGGTATCGTCTCTTCAATTCAGACTTCTGGCGGCGTTGATCTAATACAAACGGATGCCGCGACCAATCCGGGCAATAGCGGCGGCCCGCTGGTTAACGACCAAGGAGAGGTAATTGGCATCAACAGATCACGAATAGAGGAAACCAACAGTGGCAGACCCGTGAACAGCATCAGTTTCGCCGTGTCCGCTCTGGAACTTACGCGCAGATTGCCTATACTGAGCCAGAGTCTGGTTCTCGCCCACAGTCAGTCAACGCCATCACCGAAGGTCAATGCCTTAGCGGCCATACCTAGACTTACTCCGACACCATGGCCCACAAGGACGCCGACACCTCCTTCCGACTTCGTTTCCATCAGTGCTGGGGGTCGCCACACCTGCGGGTTGAGGATCGACAGCACGGTTGAGTGCTGGGGCAACGACTACTCCGGAGAAGAGGCCAGTCCCCCTGAGGGTCAGTTTATCTCAGTCAGCGCAGGGGATACTCATACCTGCGGAGTAAAGTCTGACGGTTCGGTCGCATGCTGGGGGGTAGGTCTCTATGATGATGGCGAGGTTCGTCCACCCGAAGGTTCCTTCGTATCCGTAAGCGCAGGGAGCTTCCACACTTGCGGTGTGAAGTCCGACGGCTCGGTCGCGTGTTGGGGTTCCAACAGAAAAGGCCAGGCTAATCCACCCGTCGGCACTTTCAATTCCGTCAGCGCCGGTCGTCGTCATACCTGCGGATTGAAGTCCGACGGTTCGATCTCATGTTGGGGTTCCGATCTCTTCGGCCAGGCTAGTCCCCCCGACGGTTCCTTCGCATCCGTAAGCTCAGGGAGTTCTCTTACCTGCGGATTGAAGTTCGACGGCTCGGTCGTCTGCTGGGGTAGCGGCACCGACGACCTAATCTTGCCACCGACTGGTATCTTCACCTCTTTCAGCGTTGGTAGTTATCATACCTGCGGCACGAGATCCGACGGTTCAGTCGCCTGCTGGAGCATTAACGTGAACGATGAGGCGAGTCGTCCACCCGACGGTTCTTTCACATCCGTGAGCGCCGGGACTTCTCATACTTGCGGTGTGAAGTCCGACGGTTCGGTCGCCTGTTGGGGTGCTGGGGTGGGACGATGACGATTGTCCCGAATGGAGCAGCCGGATGCTGGACTCATTGCTTGGGCTCCGAAATGCGGTCGTGCCGGGCCGTACCGTGCGTAGACGAAGGTTAGCGCCCGCCCTACGGGGATGGGATGCCGGCATCGGAGACCCCCGCATGACGCCGTCATCCAGCTTGCACGTTCTGGCCTTTCATCTTCACCCAACCCCCTCCCAATCGAGGAGAGGGGGACGCTAGTTGTCGCTGGCGAGGGCGTCGATGGCGTTCAGGACGACTGCTACGGTCTCGCCCATGCGGTTCGGGTTGACGAACTCGATGTTGTCGCGGGGCGAGTTGATGCGCGACAGGTCGTCGGCGAGGACGAAGAGGACGGGCACGCCCACCTCGCGGAATGGCGCGTGGTCGCTGCTTGCGCCGTCCAGAGACTGCTCTCTCCGGATGAGGATGCCAAGCTCCCTGCCGTAGCGGACGGCCTCGCCCGCAAGGCTCGTGTCGCCGATGACCTCGAGGGAGTGGCCGCTGCCGGGCACGTCGAGGTTTATCATGGCGACGATGGAGTCGATCTCGTCCTGGTCGAGGCTGTCGACGTAGTGGTTGCTGCCGAACAGGCCGACCTCCTCCGCGCCAAAGAGCAGGAAGCGCAGCCGGAAGGGCAGGGGCGTGCCTTCCGCCGTCTCACGCGCGATGGCCATGAGGGCTGCGACGCCCGAGCCGTTGTCGTTTGCGCCCTGGGTGTTCGGCGTGGTGTCGTAGTGGGCGCCGACTACCAGCACGCGGTCGCTGCCGGAGCCGCCCGGTAGCTCGGCTATCAAGTTCCGAGAGTCGTAGGTCTTCGTTTCGAGGGAGACGGTCACTTCGACGGCGTCTGCGTCCATCATTTCCAGGAGCCGCTCGCCGTCTTCCTGGGAGAGCGATATGGCTGGTATGTCCGCCTGGTTCTCCATCACTCCGGCGAAGAGTCTCGGCACGTTGTTGTAGATGACAGCGGCCGCTGCACCGGCCTCGGCGACCCTGGTCACCTTCTCCTCGAACAGAATCTCGCCCCGCTGGATGAGTGCTATCCGTCCGGCGAGGCCCTCGTCGGGGATGTCCTCTTCCTTTGCGAGGCCCACGTGGACGAGGGGCGCGGAAACAGTTCCCCGCCCCGACATGCGAAGGGGGATTCCGAGCAGCGCCTCTCCGTCGGGCAGCATGAGCGATCTTTCGGGCGCCATCCGCTCGAAGGTGAAGGGTTGGGTCTCGACCTCGTAGCCGAGGGCCTCGAGCTCCTTTGCCAGGTACTCGGCGGCGGCTTCCTCCTCGGCGGTCGCGCTCTCGCGGGGGCTCATCTCTTCGGTGAGTCTCTCGAGAAATGCCCATGTCTCGTCTGCGAACCGGGATACCTGCGCATCGACCTCGGCCGTCTCGCTGGCGTCAGCTGGTGTCGGCGCGGTCGTCGGGCTGGGAGTGGGCTCGACCCGCGGCTCGGAAGTTGGCACCGGGGTGGGCGGCGTTTCGGTGGGAGCCGGCTCTGGCGTCGGCGAGGCCGTTGCTTCGGCCTGCGGGGGGGCCGTCGGGGACGGCGCGGGAGTGTCCGAGCCGCAGGCGACGGCCAGGAGGGCCGCCAGGACCAGCAGCGGGTAGAGGGCCCTATTCGTCAGGGAGCGCATGTACATTACAACGATGGTGCGGTCTTGTTAGTTGGTATGGGCCGAATTGTCGATGGCTGGGTCGGCAGACCGGGGACTGGAGAAGCGAATCTGGATGGAGTGCCGGACCCCGGCCCGGGGACGGGCGGGTTTCAGACCCGCCCCTACGAGGAGAACAGGAGGGGAGTGCGTGTGAGCGCGAGATGCGATCACTCCAGCTCGACATCCAGGGACGCTGCCGTCTCGACGAGGGAGTCCCAGACGTCGTCGAGAAGGGGGATGCCGTTGGCTCGCCTCTCGGCGCGTGCCCGGGCCTCGAGGTCGCCCGGCACGACGACCTCGTCGAAGCCTTCGGCGGGCGGAATGTCTCGCACCTCGTCCTGGAAGGCGGACATGGCTCCGGTGAAGCCGGCGATGGGCTGGAAGAGGTCGGCGCGGAACAGCATGAAAGTGACGCCCTGGTACCTCATTGCGTCGCCGCCCCGGACGGGCTCAGCGTGGGCGTCCGCTCCGCTCAGCAGGCGGCCCAGGACCTCGCACGCGAGCATGAGGGCCGAACCCTTGTGTCCGCCGAAGGGCAGGAGGAGCGCCTGGCCGTCGAACAGGGTCTGGGGCCTGGTCTCGGGGTTGCCCTCGAGGTCTACGATCAGCCCCGGGGCGAGGTCCTTGCCCTCACGGACTGCGATCATGGCCTTGGACTGGGCGATGCTGGTGGTGGCGTAGTCCAGGACCATCGGGGGGCCGTCTCCGGCTGGCGCACCGATGGCGATGGGATTGGTGGACAGCAGGGGCTTGATGCCGCCGTAGGGGATCGCTACGGGCCTGAGCTTGCCGTAGCCGGACGCCCAGGTGATGGAGATCATGTCGTTCTCAGCGGCCAGCTCGGCGTACTCGCCAAGCCGGCCGATGTGGTTGGCCTGGACGACGCAGATGGTGGACATGCCGTGGGAGCGCGCCTTCTCGATTCCCAGGTCCAGCCCCAGCTTCGCGGAGACGAACCCGAAGGTCCAGTTGCCGGAGACGAGCGCCGACGTGTCGGTCTCTGAGAGTATCGAGGGCTTTGCCGCCGGCAGCACCTCGCCGTCCTGGATGGACCGGACGTAACCGGCCACGTGCTGGACGCCGTGGGTGGCGACGCCGCTGAGGTCGGAGAGGACAAGGGCGTGGGCGACCCTACGCGCGTTTTCGGCGTCCGCGCCCGCCGCCATGAGGATCTCCTCGACAGTGCGGGTCAGTTTGTCGGCGGCTATTAGGGGCAAGGTTGTGCTCCTGTAGATGCTCTAGCTGGGGATGCGGTTAGTCTACCAGCTTTCACCCTCACCCCAACCCTCTCCCGTTAAGGGAGAGGGGAAGAGTCACCCTTTCCCCAGCTCTCTCCCTGAGCGAGAGGGGGTCGTGGAATCGGGTTGAACGGATGTACGGAAGTTTGTTTGGATGGTAGAATGGGGGAGTCCACAGCCCCATCCTGGAGGCCCCGATTGCCGCTGGAGAACATCGTCGTCCAGGGCGCGCGCGAGCACAACCTCAAGAACGTCGACGTCACGATACCGCGCAACAAGCTGGTGGTCGTGACGGGGGTGTCTGGGTCGGGCAAGAGCTCCCTGGCGTTTGACACGATCTACGCGGAGGGGCAGCGCCGGTACGTGGAGTCGCTCTCAGCGTACGCGCGGCAGTTCCTGGGCCGCATGGAGAAGCCGGACGTCGACTACATCGAGGGGCTGTCGCCGGCCATCTCCATCGACCAGAAGGGCGTGTCGCGCAACCCCCGCTCGACCGTCGGCACCGTCACCGAGGTGTACGACTACCTGCGCCTGCTCTTCGCCAGGGCGGGCCGCCCCCACTGCTACAAGTGCGGGCGGCGCGTCGAGATGCAGACGGTGCAGCAGATCGTGGACGCCGTGCTGTCGATGGATGATGGCAGCCGGATCCAGATCATGGCGCCGATGGTCAGGCGGCGGAAGGGCGAGCACAAGGAGATCTTCGAGGACGCGCGCAGGGCGGGGTACGTCCGCGTGCGCGTGAACGGCGACGTGCGGGACCTCTCCGAGACCATCGACCTGGACAAGCGGAAGTGGCACACCATCGAGGTCGTTGTAGACCGCCTGGTGGTAGGCGACAGCGCAGACGCGACGAGGGTGGCCGACTCCGTGGAGAGCGCGTTGAGGATGGCCGAAGGGACGGTGCTCGTTGCCGACACGAACGGCGAAGAGACACTGTTCTCGGAGCAGTTTGCCTGCGTGCACTGCAACATCAGCCTGGGAGAGCTGGAGCCGCGTACATTCAGCTTCAACAACCCGCACGGGGCCTGTGCGGACTGCACGGGCATCGGCTTCAGGCAGGTGGTCGATCCCGACCTCGTGGTGCCGGACAAGAGCCTGTCGATAGCCCAGGGAGCGATCCAGCCGTGGGTGCGCACCAGCTTCTCTCCGTGGTGGGAGAGCCAGATGAATGCCCTGTCGAAGGCTTACGGCATCTCCGTGGACACGCCGTTCAAGGACCTGGACGAGAAGCACGTCGACGTAATCCTCCACGGCACCCGGGGCAAACGGGTCAAGGTGAGGCACCGCACGAACCGGGGGAACGTCTACCAGTGGGCGACGGAGTTCGAGGGCGTCGTCAACAACCTGGCGCGGCGCTACCGGGACAGCGAGTCGGAGAACGTGCGGGCGGACATCGAGGCGAAGTACATGGCCTCGAGGCCGTGCGAATCATGCGACGGCCTGCGTCTGAAGCCGGAAGCGCTGGCGGTGACCGTCGGCGGCCTGAGCATCACCGAGGTGACGTCCAAGTCCATCTCCGAGGCGCAGGCCTGGATGGCTGCCGTGGCCGGCAACGATTCGGGCCGGAGCACGAACGGGGCGGGCAGTGCGGTCTCCCTGGCGGCCCTGGAAGGCGTTGCCGAAACGGGAGGCAACGGGGCGCGGCCGCAATTCGTGGAGACGACCGAGCAGCTCAACGAGCGAGAGAAGACGATCGCGAGCCAGATCATCAAAGAGATCGAGGGGCGGCTGCGCTTCCTCATCGACATCGGGCTCGACTACCTGACGCTGGACCGGACTGCTGGCACGCTGAGCGGCGGCGAGGCGCAACGCATCAGGCTGGCGACGCAGATAGGATCGGGCCTGATGGGCGTGCTCTACGTCTGCGACGAGCCGTCCGTAGGGCTGCATCCCGCCGACGACGCGCGGCTCATCTCGACCCTGTCACGGCTGCGCGACATCGGCAACACGGTGCTCGTGGTCGAGCACGACGAGGCCATCATGCGGGCGGCCGACTACATCGTGGACCTGGGCCCCGGCGCCGGGGAGAACGGCGGCAGGGTCGTGGCGACAGGCAAGATCGACGGGATCATCGAGACGCCGGAGTCGATCACAGGCCAGTACCTGGGCCACAGCCGGGTGATCCCCACGCCGTCGGAGAGACGGGCGGGCAACGGCAGGTCGATAGTGGTTCGCGGGGCGCGCGCGAACAACCTGAAGGACATCGACGTGGAGATACCCCTCGGCAGGCTGGTGTGCGTGACGGGGGTGTCCGGCTCCGGCAAGAGCACGCTGATTAACGAGGTGCTGTACAAGAAGCTGGCGCAGCAGTTCTACCGCGCGAAGGACAGGCCGGGCGAGAGCGACGCCATCGAGGGAATGAAGCACATCGACAAGGTGGTGGACATCGACCAGTCGCCCATCGGGCGGACGCCGCGCAGCAACCCGGCCACGTACACGGGGACGTTCACGCCGATGCGTGAGCTGTTCGCCACCGTGCCGGAGGCGAGGGCGCGCGGCTACAAGCCAGGCCGGTTCTCGTTCAACGTGAAGGGCGGCCGCTGCGAGGCGTGCTCGGGCGACGGCCACATCAGCATCGAGATGCAGTTCCTGCCGGACGTCACCGTCCCCTGCGAGGTCTGCAAGGGTGCCAGGTACAATCGCGAGGCGCTGGAGATCACGTTCAAGGGCAAGAACATCGCCGAGGTGCTCGATATGACGGTGACCGAGGCCCTGGAGCACTTCGCGAACATCCCGCGGATCCGGAACAGGCTGCAGACGATGTACGACGTGGGCCTGGGGTACATTCGCCTGGGCCAGCCCGCGACTCACCTGAGCGGCGGCGAGGCCCAGCGGGTGAAGCTGAGCACGGAGCTGTCCAAGCGGGCGACGGGCAGCACGCTGTACATCCTGGACGAGCCGACGACGGGGCTGTCGTTCGAGGATTGCGCGTATCTGCTCAGGGTGCTCCATCGGCTGGCGGACGCCGGCAACAGCGTCATACTCATCGAGCACCACCTCGACCTGATCAAGAGCGCCGACTGGATCGTCGACCTGGGACCGGGCGCGGGAGAAGCCGGAGGTCACGTCATCGCCGAGGGCACGCCCGAGGAGCTGGCGGAGATGGACCATTCCCACACGGGCCGGTACCTGAAGGCGCACCTTTCGCCGATGACTGCGGAAACGGCCTGAGCGGGCCTCCGCGAACCGGGGTGACAGGCACATGACCACACGGCGGGCGGACACGTGAGTCCGCCCCTACGTCACCAGGGGAGCACCGCGGGGCTGATTGCGGAGTCCGGGTGCGTCTGCTATATTCGAATGCCGCAGGCTTCCTCTCGCCTGCCGGTCTGCATGGGGCTGTAGCTCATCTGGGAGAGCGCTTCAATGGCATTGAAGAGGTAGGGGGTTCGAGTCCCCCCAGCTCCACCACTGACACCCTTTCTCTTCCATTCCCAGCCCATCTCTTGCGGTCTCAGTATGCCTCCTGCCGTAGTTGATATAGGTATCAGTAAGACCCGTTTCGCCTTAGTTGAGGCATCCTTGGCGTTCTCCCACAATCCCTTGTTATCCCACATCAAGTGTGGTAATTTGTGTGGTAACAGATTGAGGAGGTTACAGGGCGTGAAGCTATCGGCTACAAGGGTGAAGGCGCTCAGGGACCCCGGCCGCTACTCGGACGGGGACGGTCTGCATCTATTCATCAGCAAGAGGGGCAGCAAGAGCTGGGTCCAGAGGATAACCGTCGACGGTCGAAGGCGAGATATTGGCCTGGGAGGGTACCCGACCATATCGCTGGCGCAGGCCAGGAGGCGTGCATCGGACAATCGGGAGGCGATTGGCAACGGGAGAGACCCGGTAGCGGAGAAACGCCGACCCTCTACACCCACCTTCAGTGAGGCCGCCCAGGCCGTGCACGAAGCCAACAAGCCTCGTTGGAGAAACGGGAGCCACACCCGGGCGTGGATTCAGACCCTCGAACGACACGCCTTCCCCAAGATCGGCAGCAAGCCTATCGACGCGGTTAGCCGCACCGACGTGTTGGCTGTCCTCACACCCATATGGTCTACAAGACCCGAGACCGCCAGGCGTGTCCGGCAGAGGATGCGAACGATATTCAGGTGGGCGATGGCGAACGAGCTGATCGAGGCAAACCCCGCAGGGGAAGCCATCGACGGAGCCCTGCCGTC
>DAOULA010000037.1:0-8382 GCA_034420735.1 Dehalococcoidia bacterium | reverse complement strand
AGCCGCTCAACCTCCTTCAGAGGGGTCATGTCCTGCATCGTCACAATGAGGCTCTCCACCTCACCGTCCTTTGAAAGGATGGGGTTGCCGTTCAGCAGCACAGTGACACTCCGACCGTCGGGCACACTGAAGACCATCTCCTCCGCCCGAACCGTCTCTCCGGCTCTCAGCAACTGGTCCATAGACACGTCGGCCAGGCAGAGTTCGCGGCCATCCGCACGCCGGATCGTCAGAGTCTCTCGGAGAATCTCCGATGGTTCTTCCGGGGCCAGCAACGCGTCGATAATCCTCATCCACTCCCGGTTGGTAGAAACAAGGGCTCCCGTTCTGGCGTCGAAGACCGCAACGCCCACCGGGGTTGTACTTATCAAGGTCTCCAGGTCGGCCCTGGCGCGCTGTTCGTCCCGGTACCTTCTGGAGATAGAGATGACCATCGCCGCCTGCGAGGCGAACATGACCAGAGTCTCTTCGTCTTCCCTGGTGAACTCCACATCCTCACGGCTATGGCCCAGCCATATGATCCCCACGGGGCCGCCTCGATGTCGTATGGGCGCAGCCAAACCCGCAAATACGGTCATTGGCAGCCAACCATCCAGTCCAGCCGATTCTGCAAAGTCATAGTAGTTGTCCACGCGGAGTGGCCCGGGGATCTTGCTGAAGTGATCGAAAATCCTTGTTCCACCCGGCAGCTCCACGAGCTGGCGGTGCTCATCCTCCGTCGTTCCGGATGTAAGGACTGAGTCCAGGTCGCCGACTTCATCGATGCTTGCAATGACCCCGTAGCGAGCATTGGAAAGGTAGCGCGCGTTGTCAATGACTTCCTGGAGGACCCCATTGAAGTCGAGACTCTCGTTGATGCGCACGTTGGCCTCACTCAACCTGGACAGACGTTCTCGTAGGGCTTGGATTTCTTGCAACAGATCGTCTTTTCGATTCACGTTAAACCTCAGTTATTGCCAGGTAAGACCCGGCGTATCCGTCATCTGGCGTTAGCTTTTCGGGGCGTGGTTTTGGTCTGACCTGGATGATCGTAGCAGCTTGACACAAGGTTTACAACAATTGGCCGAAAACCGCCCAATGCTTTACGTCCAAATTACACACTAACTGTATGATTCGATTACCAAGCCGGTCTGTGGGACCCGCGCGCACCGGTTGAGTAGGACGCTCGGGGCGACGGTCCTGGTCGTCCCTTGAACGCCTGCTGAGAAACCACAATTGCTGAACATCCAGCCTGACAAGAAACCAAGAGTTCGCCAGCCCTTACAGACCCCTGTAATGACTCCACCACCCCTCCCTGCATGTCATCCTAGCCGCAGGACTCGCCTTTGCGGAAACTCATGGGTCTTGGCGATGGGCGTCGCGCTCGCCGCCATTCTGCTTGTGAATATCACCCCGGACGGTACCTCAGGCCGCATGGCGCATGCGCAGTCAGTCGACTCTTCAGTAGACTTCGCCGAGAACGGAACGGGACTGGTCGCCTACTTCGTTGCCTACGATCAAGACGGAGACACCATAGAGTGGTCTCTGAGCGGTCCCGATGCCGATCTGTTCACCATCGATGGCGGCCTGCTGACCTTCAGGGGGCCCCCCAATTACGAGGATTCCAAGTCCCAGGGCGGGGGTAACGTGTACCACCTGACCGTGGTAGTTGGGGGCAGCACGCACGACGTTGCCGTGACGGTTAGGGACGTGGACGAGGCCGGAGCAGCAAGCATCGACAGGCCCCAGCCGCAGGCAGGCAGGCCGCTTGGTGCGACCCTGCTGGACGAGGATGACGGCGTGTCGGACCAGTCGTGGCAGTGGGCCAGGTCCGAGAACGGGATGGCCTGGACTGACATAGCCGGCGCGACACTGCCGAGGCGGAGCCCGGAGCCGGGCGACGTGGGCATGTACCTGCGCGCGACGGTCACGTACGCAGACAAGTTCGGCCCCGGCAAGACCGCCTCGGCGGTGAGCGCGTACCGTGTGGAGGCGAGGACGCTGTCGAACGCCGCGCCCGTCTTCGTGGACAGGCGCGGGGATGAAGTTACCACGGTGCCCCTGTCCCTCCGGGAAAACACAGCCGTGGGCAGGCCCATAGGCCGGCCCGTGTCGGCAACGGACGCCGACGAGGACATCCTGTTCTACGAGCTGCTGGAAACCCCCGACCTGGAGGATGCCAACGGCCACCCGCGGTTCACCATCGACAGCCTCACCGGCCAGGTAAGGGTTGGCAAGGTTCTCGGAGCGGACGCCCGGGACCATCTGGTAGACGACCCTGACGAGCGGGAGGACGAGGACTCGACGTCCCTGCCCGGCAGCCCCGCGCTACCTGACGGTGACGCCGGCGACCCTGGCAACAGCGAGTACGTACTGCGGGTGAAAGTGAGCGACCCGTCGACAGCCTCGGCCACCGTGAACGTCATCGTCAGGGTCACCAACGTGAACGAGCCTCCCACCTTCGATGAGGACGTGCCGACAGTGCTGAGGGTCAGCGAGAACGATGACACCCCTGTTGTTTTAGGCACCTACGCCGCCAGCGATCAGGACAGCGGTGACACGGCCTTTAGGTACTCGGTGTCGGGCGACGACGAAGAGTTCCTTGACATCGACAGCAACGGGGTCCTGAGCTTAAAGGGGGGCCATGAGATTGACTACGAGACGAAGAGCTCATACTCGATAACCGTCACGGCCACCTCTCGTGGGCAGTCGACCACCCTCGACGTGACCGTAGAGGTAGTGGACACGGAAGACTTGGGAGAAGTCTTCCTGTCCCAGAGACAGCCCCAGGTGGGCAGAGAAGTAGCGGCCATTCCCAGCGACCCCGACGGCGGCATGAGGATCAACAGATGGGTGTGGGAGAGATCGGCCGAGATCACGACGGATGCCGACGGCACTCCGTCGGCCGAGTGCAGGGACGACCCGGACACGACCGTCACAGTCGTCGGCGGCTGGACCGAGATAGCCGAAGCCTCGACGTCGACCTACACGCCGGCGTCCGCTGACGTGGGCAGGTGCCTGCGGGCGACGGTGTTCTACACCGACAACATAGAGAACCCGGGCGATGCCGACGATCAGGCGACGGGAGTGCTGGAAGCTGCCACACAGGACAGCAGGAACGCCAACTCCGCTCCGAGGTTCATGGACCAGGACCTGAACTCGCCGGGTGACCAGTCGGTCAGGACGAGCCGGAAGATTGCGGAGAACACCGACCCCGGCGAGAGCATCGGGACCCCGGTCAGCGCTTTCGACGAGGACGACGCATTGCTGATCTACGCACTGAGCGGCACGGACGCCGCCTTCTTCGACATATCGAGAAACAGTGGCCAGCTTATGACGGAGGCTTCACTGAACTTCGAGGCCAGGAACAGCTACAGCGTAGTGGTGACCGCCACAGATCCCTCGGGAGCCTCGGACAGCATACAGGTGACAATCAACGTCATCAACGTGCACGACCCGGTGCACATAACCGGCGTCCGCTCGGTACGCTACCCCGAGAACGGCACGGGCCCGGTAGCCTCCTACACGGCATTCGACGAGGCCGGACATGTCATCAGGTGGTCTCTGCGTGAGGATGATAGGGACCTGTTCACCATCGATGGCGGCGTGCTGGCCTTCAGGGAGCCCCCGAACTACGAGGCCCCCCTGTCTGCGTCAACCAGCGTGCTGCTGTCGTCGAGGAACGTGTACAGGGTAACCGTCGAGGCCGCCGGCGGTACGCGCGACGTGACCGTCACTGTCACGGACGTGGACGAGACCGGAACGGCGAGCATAGACAGGCCTCAGCCGCAGGTCTCCCGGCCGCTCACGGCCAGCCTGACGGACGAGGACGAGCCGGTAGACGACGAGAGGTGGCAGTGGGCGAGGTCCGCGGACGGCGGCACCTGGACGAACATAGTGGGAGCCACAGAGCCGGTGCGGAGTCCGGCGCAGGCCGACGAGGGGATGTACCTGCGGGCTACGATCACCTACTCCGACAAGTTCGGCTCAGGCAAGACAGCCTCGGCGATGACGCTCTACCGTGTCGAGGCTACGACCCTGGCCGATGCCGCTCCGTCCTTCGCAGACCAGGACGACGATGGGTCTACTTCCTACATCGACATCGCTCGCTCGGTGCCCGAGAACACGGCGGTGGGGATGCCCGTAGGCGAGCCGGTATCCGCATTGGACCCCGACGAGGACATCCTGCTCTACGAGCTGCTGGACACCCCCGACCTGGAGGATGACGGCGGACGCGCCCGGTTCACCATCGACAGCCTCACCGGACAGATAAGGGTAGCCAGGGTGCTGGGCGCAGACGACGGAGAGACCGAAGACGAGGACTCGACGTCCCTAGCCGGCGTCCCCGCCCTGCCTGGTGATGAGGACGCCGGCGACCCTAGCAACAGCGAGTACGTACTGCGGGTGAGGGCAAGCGATCCGTCGACCGCCTCGGCCACGGTGAACGTCATCGTCAAAGTCACCGAAGTAAACGAGCCCCCCGCCTTCCCTGACGACGCACCGACCCTGCTGAGCGTAGTGGAGAACGTGGCCCCGCCGATCATCAGGGTCGGGCATAGCGTCAGCCCAATCGATGCCGATACCTACGCTGTCACCGACCAGGACAGTGAAGACACCACCATTGAATACTCGGTATGGGACGCCGACGGCGATGACCTTGATCTCACCAGCGGCGTCCTGAGCTTCAAGCCAGGCCACGAGCCCGACTTCGAGGACCGGAGCTCTTACTCGATTACCTTCGTGGCCCACTCCGGCGAGGGCTCGCGCAGCCTGTCGACCACCCTGGATGTGATCATCGAGGTGGTGGACGGGGAAGACGCCGGAGCGGTTGTCCTGTCCCAGAGGCAGCCGGAGGTGGGCATCGCGATACAGGCCATGGTCAGCGACGACGACGGCGGGGTGACCATCAGGAGGTGGACGTGGGAATTGTCCGAAGTGGTTACGGTTGACGAGAGGGGCGTGCCGTCAGCCGAGTGCTTGGACGACAGTGAAGCGTTCGTCATAGATACGGTTACCGACTGGACTCCGGTAGCCGGGGCCACCTCGGCGGTCTACGCCCCGAAGGCAGCCGACGTGGGCAGGTGTCTGCGGGCGGTGGTGCAGTACATCGACAACGTAGGTGGCGCTGACGATGCAACGGGAGTGCTGGAAGTCCCGGTGGGAAGGCACGGGTCCTTCGGGACCGCTCCGGATACCGACGGCGGGTTCGTCAATGCCGCGCCCGCGTTCCCCGACCAGGACTTCACCACGCCGGGCGACCAGTCCGACAGCACGAGCCGGGAGGTGCCGGAGAACACCGCGGAGGGGCGGAGCATCGGGGCGCCGGTCAGCGCCATTGACGATGATAATGACCTGCTGATCTACACCCTGACCGGTCCGGACGCCGGGTTCTTCCGAATAGGCAGAAAAGACGGCCAGCTTACCACCAAGGCTCCCCTGAACTACGAGGCCAGGAGCACCTACTCGGTGGTTGTGACCGCCATCGACCCGTTCGGCGCAATGGACAGCATAGACGTGACCATCAACGTCACCGACGAGGACGACCCCGCAGTAATAACGGTGAATGCGGGTTAACATGTCGGTGGGCCCTGAAGGGGTGGATGAGGTCGAGCGCGCAAGTTCGCGCAGCCAGAATGCCCACTGTCGCGGTCGCCCAGCCGCGAGACAAGGCCGACCACCGTGCGTCTCGTGCCGTGTTCCCGCCGGACGAAAGGTCTATCGGACCTAGAGATGGTCTGAACAATAGGCCCCAGAGGATCGTTCGCCCTGAGCTTGTCGAAGGGCAGAGCCCAGCCAATTCGGCTAATCAGAGGTTCCCTAGCTCGACGCCACCGGTAAACCCCCGGCATGAGGGATACCGGCACCGCCCCTATGCGGGCCGGTGCCGGCGAGACTCAGTTGATGACGATCTGCGCTAGCTGTCGGCGCACACTTCCAGGCCGAGGTGTTCCGCGTCGCTCGTTCTGCCCCCACCATCGAGGAGTCCGGCAGGTACGCAACCCGTGAAGCTATTGCCGCTGATTCGCACTCGTTCCAGGTTCGGCAGTTCGCCCAGCGCCTCCGGTATCTGCCCGGATAGCCGGTTGTTCTTCAGCCACAGGTTCGTCAGGCTGTTCAGGCTCGCAAGGTTCCCCGGCACCGTACCGCTCAGGTCGTTCCCGTGAAGGTACAGCCGCTCCAGGTTGCCCAGGCCGCCCAGCTGCGACGGGATCTGCCCGCTGAAGCTGTTGTCGTACAGCCCGAGCCAGATCAGATTGCCCATCAGCGCCACCTCGCTCGGTATCGGCCCGCTCAGGCTGTTGCGGTGCACCACCAGGTACTCGAGCCTCGTCAGGTTCCCGAAGCTTGCCGGTATGCTACCCGTCAGGCCGCCGTTCGTGGCCCTCCAGCCCGCCTGCTCGTGCAGGTACAGCCGCCGCAGGTTCGACAGGTTGCCGAGCTGGCTCGGTATCGAGCCCGTCAGGCTGTTCCTGTCGAGCCGCAGCCAGTCCAGCCTTTGCATACCGCCCAGGTTGGCAGGGATCGTGCCGCTGATGTTGTTGCGATGGGCGAAGAACCGCCTCAGGTTGACCATGCCCGACCCAAGCTGGCTCGACATGCCCGTCAGGTCGTTGTCGTAGAGGTAGAGCCGCTCCAGTTTCGATAGGTTGTTCAGCGCGCCCGGAATCTCTCCCTTCAGATCGTTGGCGTGGAGGTACAGCCACTTGAGCTCGCTCAGATCGCCCAACTCCGGTGCAATCGTCCCGCTCAGGCCCAGGCGATGCAGATAGAGCTTGGTCACGCGCCCGCCCTCCAGCGAGTCGCTGCGGATGCCGTCCCACTGCTCGATGGGCATTGAGTGCGACCAGTTCAGGATACTGGCGCCACTCTCCAGACTGGACTTGGCCTTCAACAGCGCCTCGCAGTCGGACACAAGCCCAGTGTTGTTCGCATCCGCCACCGCTCCTCCACCAACGCAGTCAACGGCTGCGGTGACGGTGATGGTCACCGTGGTGGTATCGGCGCCATCGGACGGGTCCGTCGCAGTCACCTCAACGGTGTACGTGGACTTGGTCGACGCGTCCAGCACGACCTTGGTCGTCAGCTGCCCCGTCGATGCGTCGATGTCGAAGGACGCAGAGTCGGCGCCGGCCAGCGTGTAGGTCAGGGTGTCGCGGTTCGCATCGGTGGCGCTGACGGGAGCGCCTACGTTGGCTCCCACCTCGACTCCCTCTGATACCGAACGTGTTGTCGCGTCACCCTCAGGGAACACGGGCGCGATGTTGCTTGGCGGTGCCGGTGACGGTGACGGTGGCGGTGGCGGCGGTGGGGGTGGCGGGGGTGATTGAGACCGCCGTACCGTAACCGTGATGGCCACGTCAATGGTGTCATCCGTGAGTGTGGAGATGTTGTAGCTGGAGTCGAACCCATCGTGGACGGAGACCGTGACCTCGTATTCGTCCTCTTCGTTCCTGTCCAGCACGACTTTCGTCCTGATTTGGCCAGTGGCGGAGTCGATTTCAAAGGTGTCGGCATCCGCCCCGCCAAGCGAATAGATGAGGACGTCACCACGGTCAGGGTCGGTGGCCCTCACAGGCGATCCGACGTTTCGGCCTGCCGACGTCCCTTCCTGGGCGCTGCGGCTGGTCGTGGCGGAAGCAAACTCCGGCGCGCTGTTCGTTGCGGGGCGGTTGGCGGAGTCACCGATTCGCCCGGTCAACACCAGCGAGGTCGCCTTGCCGCTGCCCCGGTCGTCCTCGTAGCTGGCGGTGGCCCGCAGGTACTGGTTAATGTCGTCGGCCCCTGCCGTGTAGCTGCTCGACGTCGCACCCGGAATATCGCCCCAGTTGGAGCGGTTGGAAGAACGCTGCCATTGCCAGTCGACACTGCCAACGACGGTGTCGTCGTCATCCAGCTCGGCCTGGAAGCCTGTCCCGTCCCAGCCGCGCCTGGGCTGGATGGTGACCATGCCCGCTTCCTCCTGATCCGTCACCGTGACAGTCACGTTCAGGGAGCCTGTCAGGCCATCCTCGTCTTCGGCCGTGATGGTCACCGAGTAGCTAGTTCCATCCTCGTAGCTGGGAGGCTCGGCGAAGTACAGCTGGCCTCGCTGTGAGATCCAGAATGTGCTGCCGCTGACCGACCATGTGAGCTTGTCCCGCTCCGGGTCCGTGCCCGTGTAGGTCGCGACGGCGCGGTTCAGGTTCTCCGCGACGCTTGGCGAAACATCACCTGAGACTTCGGGCGCCTCGTTGACGTCCGTCAGCGTGATGGTCACATTCTGCCGGTCGTCGATGGCGTCGCTATCCGGGTCGCCCAGCGAGTCCGCGCCGTCGGTAACCTCGACCGTTACCCGAAGGGTGCGCTTACTCTCGAAGTCCAGCGTATCATCTTGCGCGACTCGCAGCTGACCATCGTTCGTGC
>DAOULA010000036.1:0-32731 GCA_034420735.1 Dehalococcoidia bacterium | reverse complement strand
GCTCTTCTCGTGCCTGGGGCGCGGCTCGTACCTGTACGGCCGGCCCGACCACGACACGGACATGTTCAGGGAGAAGGTGAACCCGATGCCCCTGACGGGCTTCTTCTGCAACGGGGAGATCGGCCCCGTGGGCGGCTCGACGTTCATCCACGGCTACACCAGCTCCTTCGCCATCCTGCGCCCGGGTCGCCAGGTGAAGGCCGGTTGAGGACCGGCAAGAGGTTCTGGTTCGGGCTGGGCCTGGGGGCGGCAGCCCTGGCCCTGTTCTTCCTCACCACCGACTGGGACCGCCTGGTCGACGCCCTTGCCGGAGCGAACTACTGGTACGTCATCCCGGCGGTACTTCTCTACCAGGTCTCCCTGCTGTTCCGGTCCGCTCGCTGGCAGATGCTAATGCGCCACATGCGAGACGTCCCGGTCCGAAGGCTCTACCCCGTGGTGGTGGTCGGCTACATGGCCAACAACATCCTGCCCCTGCGCATCGGCGAGCTCGTTCGCAGCTACTACGTCGGGGAGCGTGAGGGCGTGAGCAAGACGGCGGCGCTCGCAACCATCCTGGTGGAGCGCCTCATGGACGCCCTCACGCTCATAGTGTTCGTGGCCGTGATAGCCGTCTTCGTGCCGCTGAACGCGGTCGCGGAGGGGTTCGGCGACAGGTCGAGCGTGCCGTGGCCCCTCCTGGCGGCGGTGCTCAGCGTGCCGTTCGCGGCAGTGTTCGCCCTGCTGGTGGCGGTCGCATACTG
Source organism: Dehalococcoidia bacterium (assembly GCA_034420735.1). Lineage (GTDB taxonomy): Bacteria > Chloroflexota > Dehalococcoidia > Lucifugimonadales > CAJWER01. The sequence goes on along the minus strand of DAOULA010000036.1, from coordinate 31,988 downwards.
GCCCGAGCGCGCCGCTGCCGCAGCCGGGGCCGGAATGCGCCTGCTGCCGGAGGCCGCAAGGTCGCGCGCACGCGGCCTGGTGGAGAAGTTCATACATGCCCTGCAAGCCCTGAGGAGCCCCTCGTCTGTGCTGGTCCTGTTCGCCCTCTCGGCGCCTGTCTGGCTCTTCGAGGGCGGCCTGTTCTTCGTCGCCGGCTACTCCTTCGACTTCCACCTCGTCTACGACAACGAGGCCGAGATGGCGGCGGCCCTGGTGCTCGCCATGGCCCTCGCAAACATAGGCGCAGCCGTGCCGTCGAGTCCCGGTGGCATAGGCCTGTTCGAGCTAATCGCCCGCGAGACACTGGTCCTTCTGCCGCTCGCGGTGGTCGACCGCTCTGTTGCGGGCGCTTACGCGGCGGTCGTGCACGCGATACTACTCCTGCCCGTAATCGCCCTGGGGCAGGCCATACTGGTCGCCGACGGCCTCTCGCTCCGCAACCTCTGGCGCGGCGGACGGAGCCTGCCCGCCGGGCAGCAGGGGGGCGTGGAGTGAAGGTCGGCATAATCGGAGCCGGCGCGGCCGGCCTCGCGGCAGCATACGAGCTAGGCAAGCAGGGCCACCGCGTCGTCGTATTCGAGCGCGCCCCATTCATGGGCGGCCAGGCCTCGACCTTCGACGTGGGCGGCGCGAGGCTCGAGCGCGGCTATCACCACCTTTTCACCAGCGACACCGATATCATCGACCTGAACGAGGCGATCGGCCTCGGCGACCGCATGACGTGGATCGACTCCAGCGTCGGCACCCTGTACGACGGCCGCATCTACAATTTCGTCACGCCCATGGACCTGCTCCGCTTCAAGCCGCTCAGCCTCGTGGACCGCATCCGCCTTGGCCTGGTGACGCTGGCCCTGCAGCGCATAAGGGACTGGCGCAAGCTCGAGTCCGTGACGGCGGTCGATTGGCTCCGCAAGTGGGCGGGCAGGAGCGGCTTCGAGGGGTTCTGGGGACCGATGCTACGCGGCAAGTTCGGCGAGAACTACTACCGCGAGATCGGGATGCCGTGGATTTGGGGCAAGATAGCGACGCGGTTCGCCTCGCGCGAGAAGGGGCTGGCCCGCGAGAGCCTCGGCTACCCCATAGGCAGCTTCGGCGAGTTCTTCGACGTGCTGGCTGAGAAGATCGAGGCCCACGGCAACGAGGTCCACCTGTCCACGCCCGTCACGCGCATAGTGTCGGGAGAGGGCCGCCCTGCGCTGGAGTACGAGAGGCCGGACGGAGAGCGTGGGAGCGAGGAGTTCGACGCGGTGATCGCCACCACCCACTCGTACATGTTCCTGAGCCTCGCGCCCGAGCTGTCCGGCGAGTACAGGAAGCGGCTGGAGAGCACGAAGTACCTCGCGGCCGTCCTGCTCATCCTGGTGCTGGACAGGCCGCTGTCCCACATCTACTGGCTCAACGTAGCCGACCGGTCGATGCCCTTCGTCGGCGTTATAGAGCACACCAACCTGATACCGCCCGAGCACTACGGCGGACAGCACCTCGTCTACCTGTCCAACTACCTGGAGCGGACCGACCGCCTCTACGGCCTGAGCCACGAGGAGCTGCTGGCAGAGTGCGTCCCCCACCTCCGCAAGGTCAACCCCGACTTCGACCCGTCGTGGGTCGTTGATAGCTACCACCAGAAGGTCAACGCGGCCCAGCCGGTCATCGGCACCCACTACTCTAAGGTCATGCCCGACCACAGGACGCCGCTACAGGGCGTCTACCTGGCCAACACCACCCAGGTCTACCCACAGGACCGCGGCACCAACTACAGCGTGCGCATGGGCAAGCACGTCGCAGAGATGGTTATCGCGGACGGCCCTCAGTCACCCTCCAGCACCACGTGAAGTGGAGTGGTATGCTAGTGTCACGGTTGCTTCGCGTACGGTTTGTCTCGGGTGAGTACTCAGGGATCTGGCCTACTGCCATAGTTGAACGGCCCATCGATCCATCCACCGTGGAGGTTGCCTGACATGAACCACATGGCCAACGGGTATAAGGCTCATAACGGCTGGCGGACCGAGTCCATGTACAGCTTCAGCGAGGCCGCGCACCTGGCGAACGTCTCTACAACCACGGTCAAGAACTGGCTTTTTGGATACAAGGCCAGGGGTAGAGACGTTCCGCCCCTGTTTCCTTCCAGCGATGCCGGCATGGTCTCCTTCCTTCAGATGATCGAGATCATGGTCGCCGGACGATTTCGCAAGAGCGCATTGGGGGGTAGGAGTGTTCCCTTCCGTGCGGTGCAGGACGCCTATATCAACGCACGGGAGTCCTGGGGTATCGAGTACCCATTTGCCCACATGAAGCTGGAGGTACTAGGCGGTCACATTGTTCATATTCTGAAGGGAGGCAGCCCGGTAGCCAGCTACCAAGCTCTAGAAACCCCAGCACAATGGACTCTACCAGGGCTACTGCGGCGCGAGACGGTCGACCAGATCGAGTATGCCGATGAACTGGCGGCTCGATGGTTCCCGATCGGCAAGGCGGTGCCCATCGTCGTTGACCCCAGGCTAAGCACGGGCATGCCCGTAATCGAGGGCCGCGGGGTGACAGTGCAAGCAATCTACAAGCGGTCCAAGGCTGGGCTGAGCATAGACTTCATCGCGAGGGATTTTGGCATCAACCCTGACCTCGTTGAGACAGCCCTGCAGTACGGGGAGAGGGTCGCTGCTTGATTCTGCTGTGCGACGAGGACGTGGGGACTGGAGTGCCAAGAGCCCTCACCGCGGTAGGATACGACGCTCGCTCCATAGTAGGTATGTCATGGGGAGGACGCCCCGACGAATTCTGGCTGACAAGAGCAGGTCGGCAGGAGTGGCTTGTACTTAGCTGCAACAAGCGCATGTTGAAGGTGGCTGCCGAAAGGAACACCATCATCAGAGAACGCGTTGGAATCGTCTTCCTGACAAGCGGCGAAGAGCATCCACCCACAGTTCTCTTGCGACTATTGAAGAGATGGGCAAACCTGGAAGCGCTATGGGACACAACCCCAAGGCCATTTGCACGCTTCCTCTTCGCCAACAATCAACTCTCCGATAGCTTTCGGGACTACCGCCTGTAGCTCGGGCTGCCGCATGTGCGGTCACCCAAATCCACCACCTACGTGGCAGCGCTGGCCTTAGGCAAGGCGAGGGCGGGTTTCAAACCCGCCCCTACAGAGTGACGCCTGATAGATAGGGGGTCCACTGCGTAGGTGGTGGATCTGGGGTCACGCACAACATTGACTGCCGGTACTTGCCGCCTTAGAATTGAAACTAAGCTACGAAAGGAGTGTTCACGTGGTCGCCACCAGAGAAAAGCCCAAGCCGCTCACGATCAGCATCAGCCCCGAGGCTGCCGAGCACGTGAGGCACTTCGCCAAGATGTCCGGCAAGCCCGGCTCTAACCTGCGCGTCGGCGTAAAGGGCGGGGGCTGCTCAGGGTTGACCTACGTTCTCGATCTCGTCGAGGAGTTTCCTGACGACGACAAGATTGTCGAGGAGCATGGGCTCAAGCTCGGGGTGGACCGCAAGTCCTATGTATTCCTGGCGGGGACTATCCTGGAGTACTCCGGTGGCCTCAACGGCAAGGGCTTCGTCTTCAACAACCCGAACGCGAGGACCAGCTGCGGCTGCGGCACCTCCTTCGGGGTCTGACGGGCGGCCCCTGGCAACCGGCGACCTCCTATCGCAGTACGACGCCCTGGCGACGGGCGTCGCCCTCGTCGAGCGACCGTTCGGCCGGCTACGCTGCACCGGCGAAGACTCCCTCGACCTCCTGAACCGCCTCTCGACCAACGCATTGCTGGACCTGCCTGACGGGTCCGGCGCCCACACAGTTCTCACGTCCAACAAGGGCCGCATCGTCGACGTGACCTTCGTCCTCAGGCGTCCCGACCACCTGCTGCTGCTGACCGGCGGCGGCAACGAGGCCAGGGTTGCCGGGTGGATCGACTTCTACACCATCATCGAGGATGCCCAGATCGAGGACATCACCACGACAACCGAGGCCGTCTCCCTCATTGGGCCCAAAGCACCCGAGCTGGTGGCCTCCATCGCCAGGCCCAGCGGTGCGCCCGCCGAGAATGAAGCGGCCGAGCTGGACATCGACGGCGTTCCCACAACCGCAATACGCCGCGACATGGGTGACATCCCTGCCTTCGACCTCATCGCGGCAGACGCGGACGCCCAGGCGCTGCGAGATGCCGTCACCGCTGCAGGGGCTTGCCCAGCCGGGGGCGAGGCCGTGGAGCTGGCGCGCATCGAGCAGGGTGTCCCCGCACCGGGGCGGGAGCTGAGCGAGGCATACAACCCCCTGGAGGCCGGGCTGCAGCACATGGTCAGCTATACCAAGGGCTGCTACATCGGCCAGGAGGTCATCGCACGGCTCACGACCTACGACAAGGTCCAGAAGCGCCTCGTATGCCTCGCATGGCCCTCAGGCGCGGAAGTCAACGCCGGGCCAAAGCTCATGCTGGACGGAAAGCAGGCAGGGGTCGTCACCTCAGCCGTCCGGGACCCGCGCAACGACAACGGCATAGGCCTCGGTTACGTCAGGAAGGCCCTGTCCGACCCGGGCACGCAATTGGTATCGGCCGAGGGCGCCCGGGTGGAAGTCACCAACCGACCATAGGTCCAGCGTCACCACCAGCCCCCAGCCGTCAATCCACAATCGACGCAGGGCGCCATGACGGTCAGGGCGTCGGTTACGCTCCTGGTATGCCTACTCTATGGTCGGGTCGAAGAACACGTCGCAGTCGCCCTCGTGCCCAATGATCTCGAAGTTGATTGTCCTAACCAGACAGATCCTCGCTATCTCCGTCTGCCACAGTTCAAATATGGAAGTGGGCTCAGGAGTCGGTTCAGGCGTGGGAGTAGGCGTAGGCGTTGGTGCTGGCGTTGGGGTTGCCGGTGCGGGGAGGCAGAGATACGGCACATCGCCGCCCGTAATCTCATCGAGCCAGGGCCGATGCTCGTGCAACTCTGGCGAAAAGCCTGGCAGGTCGCACGAGCCTGGGTGAACGCCGTGAGCTCGCGCGGTGGCTCCCCACAAGAGCACGGCAGCCATGGCTACTAGTACCAGCACCGCTGCCATGAACTTAAACCCAGTTATGAATTCATACGTGCTTCGGCTCATGTCCTACCCCCCCTCTTCAGCTTCATTCTTCTTCGCCTAAGTCTATCAGAACTACGTGCCTGTAGGGGGTTCCGGGCGCGGAATCTGTCCCCTATAAACGAGCGGTCCGGCCCCGGCTCCTCGATGCGCCCTGACGACGCCTGCAGGAGTCGGCCGCAGCCCCGAACAACGACTACCCCGGAGGAGTTAGAGTGGCGCCGCCGTCCACCACGATGACCTGGCCCCGGATCATCGATGCGTCCTCGGTGCACAGGAACGCCACGACGCGGGCGATGTCCTCGGACGTCACCATCCTGCCCGCCGGAGTGCGCTGCCCCGAGGCCATCATCTCGTCGCGGTTGGGGAAGTGCGCCAGCGCGTCCGTCTCCACGTACCCGCCCGAGACCGCGTTCACCGCGATGCCCCGCGGCGCGAGCTCCACGGCCATGTAGCGCGTGGCGGCCTCCAGGGCGGCCTTCGACGTGCCCACCGAGAAGTAGTACGGCAGTACCGAGCGCGAACCCTCGCTGGTGATGTTGACGATATGGCCGCCGTCACCCATCAGCTTCACTGCCTCCTTGGCGCACAGCCACGGCGCCCTGGCGTTGACGGCCATGGTCCAGTCCCAGTGCTTCTCCTCGAGCTCCTCCAGGCTGCGCTGCACGCCCGAAGCGGCGTTGTTGACCAGGATATCGAGCCGTCCGAACGACTCCGCTACCCGCGAGAACAGGTCGCCGATCTTCTCCGGGTCGCCCAGATGGGCCCTGACGCGCAGGCATTCCACGCCCAGGGCGCGGACCTCCTGCTCCGCCGCCGCCGCGGCCTCGTGGCTGCGGAAGTAGTTGAAGGCGATGTCAGCGCCGCGGCTTGCCAGCTCCAGCGCCACGGCCTTGCCGATGCCACGGGACGCCCCGGTGACGAGCGCGACCCTACCCGACAGCGGCCCAGTTGTTGCCGATGCGGCCATGACAGGACGACCGCCGGTCAGACGGCCATGCCGCCGTCGACGCAGATCACCTGCCCGGTCACGTACTTCGCCCTCTCCTGCGCCAGGAAGGCGACCATGTGGGCAATGTCGTCCGTCTCGCCGAAGTGCCCCTGCGGGATCACGCTGAGCCAGTGCGCGCGCTGCTGGTCGGTGAGCACCGCCGTAGTCTCAGTCTCCACGTAGCCGGGGTTGATGATGTTGACGGTGATGCTGCGTGTCGCCACCTCTTTGGACAGCGCCTTCGTGAAGCCGATCATCGCCGCCTTGGAGGCCGTGTAGTTCGTCTGGCCGGGGTTGCCCCGCTCGCCGACTACCGAGCCTATGTTGATGATGCGTCCCCAGCGGCTGCGCACCATGTTTCGCAGCACCGCCCGTGTGCAGTAGAACGTGCCGTGCAGGTTGATGTCGATGACCCTGTGCCAGGCCTCGTCGGACATCCGCATCAGGAGCTGGTCGTTGATGATGCCCGCGTTGTTGACCAGGATGGAGACGGGGCCGTATGCCCCTTCCACCTCGCCGACCATCGCCTTCACCTCGTCCAGCTGCGAAACGTCCGCCTTCACCGAGAAGGCCTCGCCTCCCATGCCCTCGATGGCCCCGACGACCTCGGTGGCCGCGTCCGGCGACGAGTTGTAGTTCACGGCTACCCGTGCGCCCAGCTCGGCCAGCCGCAGGGCTATCGAGCGGCCCAGCCCCTTGGATGCGCCGGTTACCAGCGCTGTCTTGCCTTCGATGCTTCGATCGTCCATTCGCTCTCTTTCAGGCGCCTTCCGGCGCTGCTTCTCTTATCTTTCGAAGTTGCTCACCCTGCGTGGTTGCCAAGTCCAGCTCTATGGACCTCCGCGCGGTGCCGATGGCACGCTGTACGGACCCAGCCTTGCCGCGCCCATGACCCACTACGCTGATGCCCCTCACGCCGAGCAGCGGCCCGCCCCCATGCACCTCTACGACGTTGTTGACCTCGTAGATCTCCCGCGCCAGCTCCTCGACCTCCTCGTCCGGGAGCCGGCCCTTCAGGCGCTCCGAGACAAGGTCCGCAATCCCTGCGCCGAGTCCCTCGGTCAGCTTCATTACGATGTTGCCGGCAAAGCCGTCCGCCACCACGACGTCTGCCCTGCCCATCAACAGTTCGTTTGCCTCTACGTTGCCGATGAAGTTCGGCAGCGTCTTTTCGAACAGCTCAGTCGTCTCGCGGACCTGGCGGTTGCCCTTGCCCACCTCTCCTCCCACGCTGAGCAGGGCGACGCGCGGCACCTCGATGTTCCAGAACAGGCTGGCGAACACCCCCCCGAGCACGGCGAAATTCAATAGCTGGGCCGGACGGCAGTCCACATTGGTGCCCACGTCGGCCACCACCATCCGCGGCGCAAGCCCGATGATCGGCCCGCCGAGCGCCGGCCTGTCGATGCCCTCCAGCATACCCAGCACGACCGCCGCCGCCGCCATGGCCGCGCCCGTCGAGCCCATGGTCACGCAGCCGTCGGCCATACCCTTCTTCACCAGGCCCGTGGCGACGAGGATCGACGCCCTGGGCTTCCTGCGAAGGGCCAGCGCCGCCTGTTCGCCCTCCTCGATCACGCCCTCGGAAGGCACCACCATGATCGGGAGCCGCCCCGCATCGTGGCGCGCCAGCTCCGCGGCGACGACCTCCGGGTCGCCTACGAGCCCCACCTGCAGTCCGCCCTCACGGACCGCCGCCACTACTCCCGCCACCACCTCGCCCGGGGCGTAGTCGCCTCCCATCGCGTCGACTGCGATCCTCACCAGCCCGGCCGTCATGACTCATGCCTCACAGTTAACCTCGCCTCTCCGCCTATCGCCTCTTCTCCGCTCTGCCTGCGCACACCCACTGTACACACAACCTCCCTGCCAGACTCTGCATCGCTCACCGCCTTGACCTCGCCGTACGCCGTGGCCGTGTCGCCCGGGAACACGGGGGCCTTGAATCTCAGCTTCATGCTGCCGGACGCGTGCCAGTCGAGCCCGAAGTTCGAAGTCATCATCTCCGAGATGGAGGCCGCAACGAGCATCCCGTGGGCAATCGTCCGCCCGAACCGGGTCCCGGCGGCGAACTCGGGGTCCAGGTGTATCGGGTTGAAGTCGCCCGAAGCGTCCGCATAGTCGTTCACCCGCTGCTGCGTGATGGACTTTTCGACAGGGTCCAGTGCCGCGCCCTCTTTCCACATCACCCGGCCTCGCCCGGCATGATGAGGGTCGTAGTCCCCGACATCACCTCTGAGTCCTCCTCGTCAACGACGGCCAGCGCTATGTCCACGAAGCGCGAGCCCCGCCTGACCGAGTTGCGGGCCACTGTCGCCCGGCACCTCAGCCTGGCACTCACCTCCACCGGCCCATAGAAGGAAAGCTCCTGCCCCGCGTGGAGCGCTCCGCTGGGGATGCCCAGGTCGTTCAGCACTCCTCGCAGCCCCAGCGCGGCAACCGCCATCGGAGGGACATTCGCCTCCCCCGGCCCGCCGGGCTGGGCGGTCCCGTCGTCCACCGCGCCGGCGTACTTTGTGACCGTACCGGCGTCGAGGCTGATCGTTCTGTTGGAGACTTCCTGGCCAATCGCCAGGGTCGAGTAGTCAACAGTCATTGGCATTTGGGCCCTATCTGAGACCGCAAGATTATACGGCGGGGGGCCCAATCCAATCAAACGAAGCAGTCGCACTCAGAAAGAAAATGGGATGCTCCGGCGATTGGGGCCGGAATGACGGAGATAACACCATTACGACAATGGAAAGACCCTGAGTTGTCCTGGCGCCAGAGGTTTTGGGCTTGTCAGATCTCCGACACGCCCCCGCGCTGCATCTCCGCCTCGTCCAGCAGGCGCGCCAGCATGATCATCGACGCCTCTTCGTCGAAGTCCAGGCTCGCTATGGACATCGCCCGGAAGAGCACCCCAGTGGAGACCCGGGCTCGCACCGTCTCGCCCAGCGCGGGGATCCTGACCCCCAGCGCCTTCGCCATGTACGCCCCCGCCGCCATGCCCTGGCGCGTCAGGCGGCACTCCACGAGCAGACCGTCCCTGTAGGCGAGCTTCAGTCCCTCGCTGTCCTGCGAGAGCTCCAGTACCAGGTGCGCCCGGGGCGAGTCGATCAGCTTCTCGGCATACTCCGTGACCACCGCGTGCGCTTTATCGCTCTCGGACAAGTCCGTCCTCCTCAGTTGCCGTCGTTGCCGGGCACCAGCAGCTCTATGCCGGGAAACGCACCCACCAGCGAGAACCAGAAGCTCGTGCGGGACGGCACCGCCTCCAGTCGCTTGCCCTCCAGCCGGCCGGATATCGCCAGGCCCGTGTCGTCCCAGCGGCTTCCCGTCTCATTGTCCACCATTGCGCCGCCATCGGGCTTCAAGTACAGCCTCATCCCGTCGACGTCGCTGAAGAAGGCCCGCGCTCCTGGACTCTCCTTGCCCCGGACGAGCACCACGATGTTCCTGCCGCCGACCATGTCGTTGACCAGCCACGACCTCTCCGGGACGAGGTAGTAGGCCTTTCGGCTCTCCCCAACCTCGACCGCCAGCACCTTGTCTGACGCCCGGAGCCGCAGGTCCATCTTCTCGGCGCTGACGGGGAACGGCGGCCCCACCGTATCCAGCCTTTCCGGGTACTCCGCGAACCGGTCGGTCTCGTACCTGGAGCCACCGCCCGGAACGAGGCCGAGGTCCCTGCTCAGCACCAGCGTGTCGGGGTGCAGCGCCTTCCACTCGCCCCACGAGATTGTAATCGACGGCAGTGGATCGAGCCGCCTGCCGGTCAGCTCGCCCACTATCGCCTCGCCCGCAACCTGGAACCAGTACGAGCCCGTCTGGTGGTCGTACATCACCATGTCCGACTCGTACAGCGCGCTCGTGTTACCGAACACGAGCACCCGGTCGTCCAGCGTCCGGTCGTACACCACCGCGCTCGCACACAGCGGACAGTACGAGACCAGGATCGGGACGCCGTCTACCAGGTCGTGGACGATCTCGTGGTAGTTGAGTATCTTCAGGGGGTAGGCGAACGCCTCTTCCCCGGCGGCGTAGCCGATCACGTAGTCGCCGTCCGAGAGCCAGTCGCCCCCTTCCCTCGGCTCATACACCGGCTCGTAGACCGGCTTGATGGCGTCCCTCAGGCCCTCGACAGCCCGGTCGCTCGCGTCAGACAGCGGGAAGTAGCCGCCCTGGAATGTGTCGAACACCACGTCGTCCAGGTCCACGCTCGCGATGTCCCGGTCTACAGGCGGCGGGGCAACCCTGGGCGTATACGGAGCGCCAGGCTGAGGGGTCGGGCTTGGCGCCGGCGTCGGAGGGCTCGGCACAGGAGTAGCCGCCTGCACGGTCGCCCGGGTGGCCGGCTCGCTCGCCGTCGCGTCCGGAGCCGGCCCTGCAGGGCCCCCGCCGCACGCGGCTGCCGCGACCAGCAGAGCCGAGAGCGCGCTCGCGACAAGGACGTTGCGGGCTGCGCCGGCGCGGCCTGGGCCGTGGGCCGCCATCTAGCCGAACCAGATGCCCAGGTACTTGGTGAACCAGAACAGCCCGCCGTAGGTTGCCGCGCCCGTGGCCACCAGCGTGGTGAGCATCAGGCGGTGCGTGTACGGCGACACGCAGCACGTGATCGCCGCGAGCCCGGAGACGAAGCCCGCCTGGAGCCCACGCCTGACCCCGCGCCCGTCCTCATGTGTGATCGTGTCGTTCATATGCATTCCAATAGATTCGATGCTGCGCTCCGGGCTGCCGGTTCGCTCTGACCGGGCTGCGGCACACCCCTATGGTAGAATCGCCCCGGTTTCCCAGCAACCTCCTGCGAGGCCCGAGATCTACGTCAGCCACCTCAGACTGGAGAACTTCCGCAACTACGAACGCCTCGAGCTCGACCTCGCGCCAGGCACGGTCCTGGTCGAGGGCGAGAACGGTCACGGCAAGAGCAACCTGGTCGAGGCGCTATACCTACTGGCCATAGGCAAGTCGCTGCGCGCAACGACCGAGCGAGAGCTGATCCGCTGGCAGCCCCCGTCGACCACCGACACCTACACCCACGTGGCCGCGGCGGTCGAGCACGACTCCGGGACCACCAGGGTGCAGGTCGACTTCAGGAGTTCGCCACCGGCCGAGGGCGTGCCGCAGCCGCAGGAAGCGTCCCCGCCGGCTGGACACGTCCAGAAGTACGTGAGGGTAAACGGCGCACCCAGGCGGGCGTCCGACCTCGTCGGCGAGCTTCCCGCCGTGCTATTCACCGCCCAGGACCTGGACCTCGTCTTCGGCTCGCCGTCGGTCCGCCGCCGGTACCTGGACATCATGCTGTCCCAGCTCGACCGGCGCTACCTGAGGGCGGCCCAGCGGTACCAGCGCGTGATCGCCCAGCGCAACCAGGTCCTCAAGGCGATAGCCGAGCGGAGGGCGAAGCCCGACGAGCTCGAGTTCTGGAGCGGCCAGGCGGCCGAGACGGGCGGTTACATGATGTCCGCACGTGCGAGGACGGTCGCGGACCTCTCGCCCCTGGCCGAGGATCTGTACGGGTCCATGTCCGGAAGCGGCGAGGGCTGCGGACTGGTCTACGCCCCCAGCGTCGACGCGCCTGACCCTCCAGGAGCCGGGGCTTGCGAGGCGGCGATCAGGGACGCCTTTGAGGCACGCCTCGCGCGAGAAATCGCCCAGGGTCACACCGTAACCGGGCCCCACAGGGACGACCTGTTGGTGAACATCGGCGGAATGCCGGCCGGCCAGTACGCCTCCAGGGGCCAGGGACGCACCGCCGTCCTCGCCATGAAGCTCGCCGAGGCCGCGAACCTACGGCTCACCGGCGAACGCCCGCCGATACTGCTCCTCGACGACGTCCTCTCAGAGCTCGACGCAGGACGCCGCGCCCACGTCCTCGACCAGGTCGCGGACTACCGCCAGGCCTTCATCACCACTGCCGACCCAGCCGTAATCGACCCGGCCCGCCTCCCCGCCATGACACGCTTCACAGTCACCAACGGCACCCTGTCCCCTGCTTAGAGACTATCTCAGGACGCCCCCAGTGAGCCACCGGCCCGGGAAGACCGTTCGCCCTGAGCCTGTCGAAGGGCAGTGCTACGCCAATCACCTGAGAAGGCCCACGACGCCTGGCTGGAACGGAGCGGTGAGCCGTGCATCGGATCGTATTCATAGCGTGAATGATAATCATTCACGCCATGAATAAATGTCCTCCCCCCCTACATGCCCCTGTCTGCGATGAACGCGGCCAGGTCGGCCGTCCGGCAGCTGTAGCCCCACTCGTTGTCGTACCAGCCCACGACCTTGACCATGTTGTCGTCCATCGACATGGTCGACAGGCCGTCGATGATCGAGCTGTGCGGGTTGCCGATGTAGTCGCTGCTCACAAGGGGCTCGTCCGAATACTGGACGATGCCCGCCATGCTGTTGCCAGCAGCTTCCCGGTAGGCGTCGTTGATGTCGTCGACGGTCGCCGTCTTCCTGACATTCGCGACGAAGTCCGTGACCGAGCCGGTTGGCGTCGGCACCCTGAAGGCCATGCCGTGTATCTTCCCGTTCAGCTCCGGCAGCACCAGCCCGACCGCCTTGGCCGCGCCGGTCGTCGTCGGGATGATGTTGAGCGCCGCAGCCCTGGCCCGCCTGGGGTCCTCGTGCACCCGGTCCAGGATGTTCTGGTCGCCCGTGTAGGAGTGGATCGTCGTCATCAGGCCGTGCTCGACGCCGAAGTTGTCGTTCAGCACCTTCGTCATCGTCGCGATGCAGTTCGTCGTGCACGAGGCGTTGGAGACCACGTTGTGGCTGGCCGGGTCGTACACGTCTTCGTTCACGCCCAGCACCAGGGTCGCGTCCTCGCCGGTCGCGGGCGCGGAGATGATGACCTTCTTCGCGCCGCCGGCGCGGTGGCCGCCGGCTGCCGACGCGTCGGTGAAGAAGCCCGTCGACTCGACCACGATGTCCACACCGAGGTCGCCCCACGGCAGATCGGCCGGGTTGCGCTCCGCGAGCACCTTCACCTCGCTGCCGTCGATCAGCAGGCTGTCATCGGTCGAGCCCACGTCGCCGGAGTACGCGCCGTAGTTGGTGTCGTACTTGAACAGGTGCGCGTTCATGGCCGGGTCGCCGAGGTCGTTGACCGCCGCGACCGTCAGCTTGCCGGGGTGCCGCTCGATAATTGCGCGCGTCACCTGCCGCCCGATCCTGCCGAAGCCGTTGATACCGACGCGAGTTGCCATTTTCCCTCTCCGGTCCTGCGATTGCTGCGCTTATATTGTAGACGAAAATCGCCGCCCCAGTTGGGCGGCGTTCCTGAGAATTGCCTCAAGGGAGGACCCGAACTCAGCTATGTAGGCCCGATTCCCCAAGTAGCGAGACGTATGGCGTAGGTCGAGGGACTGGATACCGGCTCTCGCCGGGTATGACGGATGTGAGCTAGGCGCTTCGAGAAGCTGCCGGCGCGCCTTCCCTTACCGCGAGGATCCGGAGCCAGTTGCGCGGCATTGCCTCGACGTTCAGGTCCTCGAAGACCCGCTCGCAGCCGGCCTGCAGGGCCTGGCTGGCCTTGTCCATCGGCACGCCGGGCATGACTCCCGCGATAAAGTCGCTGAACCCGCTGATGTCGCGCCAGCCGTCGAGCGGCACCTGCACGGTCTCGATCTCCTCGCGTGCGATGCGGAAGCCGTGGCCCTCCACCAGCGTCCGGTACTCCTCCGGCGTGAGCTGCTTGCGCGACTCCACCTTGGCGGACCTGTCCGGCGTCAGCCCGTACTCGCTCCGGAGTATCCTGAGCGACTTCATCATCCACTTGCGCGCGAATACCGTCGTCTCGGGAGGGTGCGCGCCGTCGAAGAAGGCCGTGTTGAATGCCAGCTGCCCGCCCGGCTTCAGGACCTTCCCGATCTCGGTCAGGAGCTCGCCCTTATCGGGCACGTAGTGTATGGCGTTGCAGAAGAAGACCGTGTCGGCCGACTCCTTGACGGTCTCGGACACGTGCTCGACCTGCGACTGGACGAACTGGACTGCCGAGGCCCTCCGGTAGTTCAGGTTCTCCATAGCGACCCTGAGCATCTCCGCCGAATGGTCGATGCCGATCACAACCGAGTCGCGGGCGCCCTTCAGTCGACCCACTATCAGCTTGGTGACCCCGCCGTCCCCGCACGCGAGATCGATGATCCGCTGCCCGGAGCCCACGTCCGCCATGTCCACGAGATGGGCGTTCTGTGTGCGGTAAAAGGCGTTCTGCGAAAACCTGGAGAACCCGAACTCTTCAGTAGCCATCCTGCTGCTCCTCGCGGGGGACCTGGAACTCTGCCTCGCACAGTCGCGCCCAATACGCCGCCAATTGCCAGTTTAACTATACCAGAAACGCCTCTTCAGGGCGTCCTCTGCGTCCTGGGCAAAACCGTTCAGAGTTTATTAGACATGGACACGTTTGCTCTTAGATAAGCGCGAGAGCCCCCTTCTCAATCTTCCCCCTCGGGGGGAAGAGGCCAAGCCGCCTACCCTCGACTCCAAACAGTTACTCCTGAGCGTGTCGAAGGGCTAGATGCCTACCTCGCGCAGGATCGCCGGGATCTCTTGCTTCTCGTCCTCGGTGAGCGGCCGCAGCGGCCTCGTCACGGTGTCGCTGTCGATCACGCCCATATGCTTGAGCGCCGACTTCATGCCGGAGAAGCTCGATGCGTTGGGGCCGCCGCCCTTGGCGAGATGCATCATCTTCGACGCCGCCATCACCTTCGCCTGGTAGGCCCGCGCCGTCTCGGCGTCGCCGGCCTCGCCCGCCTCCCACGCCTTCGCAACTACGCCCGGCGCGAGATTGGCGATGCCGGGTATGACGCCGTGAGCGCCCACCGCCGAGGCGGTGGTCACACGGAACATCGACCCCAGGAAGCGGTACATCTCGATGCCGCCCTGGTCGCAAAGAGCCGTGAGCTGCGCGAAGGCCTCGCCCGCGCCGGAGCTGTCCTTCACCCCGACCACCGTGCCCTCGCCGGCCAGCGTCGCCATCGTCTGCGGCTCCACCACGGTCTTGACCGTCACCGGGATGTTGTAGACCCACAGCGGCACGCCCGACTGCTCCTTGATGTACCGGAAGTGCGCGGTCACCTCGTCCTGCGCGCACGGGTAGTAGTACGGCGGGGTCGCCGCGATGCCCGCGAGGCCCCACTCCTGGACCGCCCTCGCCAGCCTGACCGTGAGGTTCGTGCTGGGCGCCGAGATATTCCCTATCACCGGCAGACGGCCGGCCACCTCGTCGACCACCGTCTCGATGGCCAGCAGCTTCTGCTTGTCGTCGAGGGCCGCGAACTCCCCGGTCGTCCCGGCGGCCCAAATGCCGTGCACGCCGCCCTCGAACAGGTAGTTGACCAGACGGCGCAGCGACGCCGTGTCCACCGTCTCGTCGCCGTTCAGCGGCGTGAGTATAGGGACGATAACCCCATGCAGTCCATTATCCGTGCTCACCACATTCACTCCTGTTGCCATTGCGGCTCAGCTGCCATTCGAAGAGTTCTGCTCGAGCGACGGCGGAGCCTCATCGAAGGGCTCTCCCTTGGACTCGGCATCCAGGCGACGACGGTTCCATGCCTCCCATACCTCGCGTTCCTCGGCACGGCCCTCGGCACGTTGCTTCTCTATTAGTGGCTTGACGAGCTTCTGTCGCAGATACTCTCCTGTGACCATGATGTTCTGTATCACCTCCGTTGTGACAACGGTAGCTACCGCAGCCGCTACGCCAACCTCGGCCATGCCGGATATGATGGCGAGGACGGTTTCGATTGCACCGTCCTCTGTCCGTTGGGTTATCTCATACCAAGATAGCAGACCCGTGCCGGCCAGGCTCTGGATGCTGAACAGGAGGAAGTAGGCTGTCTTCCAACGGGGCGATATGCTCCATATCGACTCCCTCATCTAGAAGCGTGCTCTACCACGCTTCACCGCCCAGGATACGCACTTCACCCCCGCCGCCTATGGCGGGGATGAAGTGCACCTCGCTGTTCTCTCCGACCTTGTCCAGCATCCCCAGGGCCGAGACCTCGCCGTCTATCGCAACCGAGATGTTCGGCTTGATCTTGTACCCATCGACGAGCCGGTCCTTGATGCCGGGGTGCATCTCGTCCAGGTTGTTTACGATCCGGCGCACGGTTTCGCCGGGCACCTCCACCCGCTCCTTGCCGCCGGTCAGCTCCTGGAGCAGCGATGGGATGAAGACCGTCGCCATACTCTCGCCCTAGTCCTGGTCCCAGATCGTCTTCATGACGTTCGGCGGGCTCATGGGAAGGACGTTCATGCGGATTCCCGCCGCCCTGTACGCCGCGTTAGCCAGCGCCGCAGGCGGGGGCACGATGTTGACCTCGCCCACGCCCCTGACGCCGAATGGATGGGCCGGGCTCGGCTTCTCGACGATCACCGTGTCGATCATCGGAAGGTCCAGGGCCAGCGGCACCCTGTAGTCCAGGAACGTGCTGTTGGCCATTCGCCCGTCGTCTTCCATGTAGTACTCTTCGTTCAGCGCCCAGCCGATGCCCTGGACGGTCCCGCCCTGCATCTGGCCCTCGACGTAGCTCGGGTGGATCGCCTTGCCAACGTCCTGCGCGATGGTCGCCCGCAGCACGTCGATCTTGCCCGTCTCCTTGTCCACCTCCACGTCCACAATAAGGCCGGCGAACGCCGCGCCCTGTCCAGTCGGATTGACGACTCCGCGTCCGGCGATGGGACCGCCGGTGCCGTTCAGCTCGGCCGCCAGCTCCTTGAAGGTCATCCTGAGCTCTGAGTCGGTCTTCGACTGGACGACGCCGTCCTCCATCTCAAGCGAGTCGGCGTCCACGTCCCAGATAAGCGCTGCGCGCTCGATCATCTGCTCCTTCACGTCCTGGGCCGCCTTGTAGGCTGCCATGCCGGTGGCGAACGTCGTGCGGCTCCCGCCGGTCCCGAAGGTCCAGCCTATCGAGTCCGTGTCCACGACCGAAGGTATGAAGTCCTCGGCCGGTATGCCCAAGACCTCGGCCGCCTGCATCGAGATCGAAGTCCGCGTGCCGCCGATGTCCGGCGACCCCTCGGTGAGGGCAACGGTACCGTCGTTGTTGACTGCCAGGTTGACAGCGGACTGCAGGCCCGCGTTCATCCAGTAGCCGATGGCCACGCCGCGCCCCCGGTTCTCGCCCTCGATGGGCGCGGTGTAGTGGGGATGGTCCCGCAGGGCCTCGAGCACCTCGACGCACCCGATATTGCCGAAGGCCGTGCCGTCCGCCTTCCTCGTCCCTTCCTTCGCCGCATTCTTGAGCCGCATCTCGATCGGGTCGATGCCCAGCTTCTCGGCCAGCTCGTCCACGACCGTCTCGCTCGCGAACTCGGCGTTCGTCGCGCCGGGCGCCCTGTACGCGGCGGTCTTCGGCTTGTTCACGACTACGTCGTAGCCGTCGACCTGCACGTTCGGGATGCCATAGGGCGCGAATACGCACTCCGCCGCCGCGCCCACCGGCGAGCCGGGGAATCCCCCCGCCTCGTAGGCCAGGTGCGCCGTGGCTGCGACTATCGTCCCGTCGTTCTTCGCGCCCATCTTGACCTTGATGTACGAGCCGGGGGTCGGGCCGGTCGACTCGAACTCCTCGGTCCGGGTCATCACGATCTTGACCGGGGCGTGTGACATCTTCGAGAGCACAGCGGCGATAGGCTCGCCGTAGGGCTCGAACTTGCCCCCGAACCCGCCGCCGATCTCCATCGGCGTCAGCTTCACCTGGGACAGCTCCACCTCCAGCACCTGCGCCGTGGCATCGCGAATGTTGAACGGGCCCTGGGTGCTGTTCCAGATCAGCACGCGCCCGTCGTCGTTCCAATGCACCGTGCAGTTGTGAGGCTCCAGGTAGCCCTGGTGCACCGTGGCCGTGTCGAACTCGCGCTCGACCACCACGTCCGCCTCGGCAAAGCCCTTGTCCGGGTCGCCCAGCCGGTGCTGGAAGTGCTGCGCGACGTTGCTGGCCTTGCCGGTCTTCTCGCCCAGCTCCTCGGTCTCGACGTCGTCGTGGAGCAGCGGCGCGGCCTCTTTCATCGCCTCCCGCACGTCGGTCACGGGGGGAAGGACCTCGTAGTCCACCTCGATGAGCTTGGCGGCCTCCTCGGCCACGTGCTGGTTCACCGCGGCCACGGCCGCCACTGGCTGGCCCTTGAAGACGACCTTGCTGCGGGCCATGATGCCCTCGCGCAGGTACTTCAGGTCGGTGCCCAACTCACCCAGGGTGATTTTCCGATCGCCGTCCTCGTTCTTCGTTTCAGGCAGGTCCGCGCCCGTCATGACCGCTCGGACGCCCGGGTACGCCGCAGCCTTGCTCGTGTCAACCGACCGGATGTTGGCGTGCGCGTGCGGGGTCCTCAGGATCTTGCCGTACAGCAGCCCGGCGGTCTGGTAGTCGGCCCCGTACTTCGCCCGGCCGGTCACCTTGTCCGCGCCGTCGTGGCGAATGGGACGCGTGCCGATAACCTTGTACTGCTTCGGTGGTTCTTGTGTCGTCGTCAAAGCTGCACCTCCGTTCAAGTTGTCGATGCCGTCGGACCCAGAGTTGCCGGGGATAGCCTCCCGCATTCGCGGGAATGACGGCAGATGTCATCGAAGGCCGGTGAGCCTACGATGCGGCCGCCATCCTCTCGGACGCGTCCATAACGGCGCGCACGATCTTGTCGTAGCCCGTGCATCTGCACAGGTTTCCGGCCAGCCAGAACCTGATGCGATGCTCGGACGGCGTAGGCTCCTGCTCGAGCAGGGCCTTCGTCGCCACGATGAAGCCAGGCGTGCAAATGCCGCACTGCAGGGCCGCGTTCTCCAGGAACGCCTGCTGGATCGGGTGCAGCCCGTCGGGGCTCGCGACACCCTCTATCGTGTTCACCTCGGCGCCGTCGGCCTCAACGCCGAGCACCAGGCACGACGTCACTATCCGCCCGTCCAGGTTCACCGTGCACGCGCCGCAGTTGCCGTCGTTGCAGCCTTCCTTCGAGCCGGTCAGCCCTACGATGTCGCGCAGGCACTCCAGCAGGCTCTGCCGGGGCTCGCAGAGGAACTCTACGTCCTCGCCGTTGATCTTTGTCTGTACGTGTGTCTTGCCGGGCATCTACTCGCCTCCCTTCGCTCTCTCGACAGCCGTGTTCAGCGCGCGGCGCGTCAGCACCTCGCACAGGTGGGTCCTGTACTCCGCGGTGCCGCGCATGTCCGTGATCGGCTTGGCAGCCGCGCTGGCAATGCTCGCCGCCTCGGCGATGCTCTCGTCGTTGACGGGCTTGCCCGCCAGCGAGTCGCCCGCCTCCTGCACGAACAGCGGCGTCGGAGCAACCGACGCCAGGGCCACCCGGGCAGACGTGAACGCGCCATTCTCTATCTCAACCGATACGCCCGCGCCGGCTACCGCGATGTCCATCTCGTTCCGCGGAATGAACCGGATGTAGCGCGCCCCTGAGCCCGCCTTGGGCGCAGGGATGCTGATCGACACCAGCAGCTCGTCCGATCCCAGGACCGTCCTGCTGGGCCCGGTGCAGAAGTCCTCGACCGCCACCTGGCGGGAGCCGTTGGGCCCGGTCACGTTCGCGGTCGCTCCCAGCGCTATCAGCGCCGGAATCGAGTCGCCGCTCGGGGTAGCGTTGCAGAGGTTGCCCCCAATGGAGGCCCTGCCCTGTATCTGGATGCCACCGATAAGCGTAGCCGCGTCGGTCAGCCCCGGGTACTTGCATGCAACCGTCTCGCACGAGTAGACCTTGTAGCACTCGACGGCGGCCCCGAGGGTCAATCCGTCGTCATCATTGTAGGAGAGCTCGTTGAGCTCAGGTACGCCCTTGACGTCTACTACGAGGTCCGGGCTCCCGATCCTCTCCGCATTCGTCCTCAACAATACGATCAAGTCCGTGCCTCCAGCCAGGGGACGCGCCTTGCCACCCCCGTCGGCTAGCAGGTTGACCGCCTCTTCCAGGCTCTCAGGCCTGGCATATTCGATCCACTTCACTGGCCCACTCCTTTCTTTAGGTCCCCGCCGCTTTGCGGCTGGAGTCCCCACCCTAAACTTCCGAATACTGCTCCCAGGGACAGCCTTAAGTAGGGCATCCTCCACGAGCGGCCCCAAGTATAGCAAACGCCAAGGGGCCGGACAACGACGCCCAAATGGGGCCTTTCCCCCGATGAGGTGGGAGCCGTCGTCCTAACAGAGAGACAAGCCGGCCATGTCCCAAGGGCGCCGAACACCCGTTGGCGCTACCCGCCGGTGGAAATCACCGCCCGCTTGTGCGTGGCGACCCCGATCTGTGTGTCGCCTTCGTGCGCTTCGATCTCGTACGTTAGCCTGTTGCGGTCCACCTCGGTCAGCACCGCCTTCACCGTCACCACGCCGCCAATCGCCGTGGGGGCAACGTGCCGCAGGCCGTCCACCGCGTACCCCACCGTCGTACTGCCCTCCGGCAGATACGGATCGGACGCCTGGATGCAGCACTCCTCCATCAGCTTCAGCAGCGACGGCGTCGAGAGCACCTCCGCGCCCGGCCGCCCCATCCGGTTGATGGTCAGAGGCTCTGTGACCTCCGTCTGCGTCTCCGCACTCTGTCCCGTCTCGAATCTGTCCATTCCACACTCCGCTCGGGCTCATACAACTTCAGGAGATGCCGCTACTCAACCAAGTGGGGCTTCTGCCGCCTCCAGCCGTCGTCCGACGGGAACGCCGTGGTCATCGTAATCCTGTCCGCGTCCCCGACGCGCCAGTCCCCGACCTTCTCGGCCCACTCCGTGTAATGCGGCATCGTCCTGTGCTTCTCGATGGCCGCCTGGTCCGCGTACACCTCGTAGAGGTGCACCAGGTCGGGGTCGTTATCGTCCGTGAGGATGTCGAACCGGAAGCACCCCGGCTCGTCCCTCACCGACCCGGCCCCGTCTCCCAGGGTGGCCTCGACGAACTGGTCCCTCATGCCGGGCTTCACCCTGATGCTAACGAAAATCGCGATCATGCCACTCTTACCTCACCCTTGAATTTGCACGCCACATTATATCCCACAACCCATTCGGGCACGCCCTCCTATGCAGAAGCCGTTCATGATGCCACAATCTCCCCGTCCCTCCCTGAACCCGAGAGGTGCGCCATGTCGCCAACTCCCACAACCATCGCCGAACTCCAAGAGCTTGCCGAGCGCGTCATGTCCCCCGACCTCGTCCGGTTCGTGCGCCGCGGCGCGTACGGCAACTGGACCCTCGACCGCAACCGCCGCAAGCTCGACGAGATAGCCGTCAATCCCCGGCTGCTCAGGAACATCACGGGCCGGGACCTGTCCACGACCGTCCTCGGCCAGCGGATCAGCTTCCCGGTCATGTGCGCGCCTGCCGGGGGACAGTGCTTCTCGCACCCAGACGGCGAGCTCGCCACCGCCCGGGCCGCCGGAGCCGCTGGGACGCTCATGGCGCTGCCCGTCGGGTCGGGCCATACCATCGAGGAGGTCGGCGAGGCCGCGTCGGGCCCGATCTGGTTCCAGCACATCCACTACAGCGACGGAATCAGCGAGCTCTTTCTGCCCAAGCTGAAGCCCGCCGGCTACTCCGCCGTGGTGCTCACCGTCGATGCCGTGGGCCCCTTCGAGGTCGACAGGCGGCTGCAGGGCAGCGAGGGCACCCTGGAAGGCAAGATGTTCGGCAGCCTCGAGGGCCACGACGAGCTGACTGACGAGCACGGCGCCCCCCGGTGGGTGCCGCCCAACATCACCTGGGACCGGCTCGACTGGCTGCGCTCGCTCTCCGGCGGCCTACCCCTCGTCATCAAGGGCATCCGCAACGTCGAGGACGCCCGTCTCTGCGTCGACCACGGCGCGGCCGGCATCGTCGTCTCCAACCACGGCGGAAGGCAGTTCGACGGGGGCAGGGCAAGCATCGAAGTCCTGCCCAAGGTGGTTGACGCGGTCGGCGACACCATCGAGGTATACTTCGACTCCGGGGTGCGCTCAGGACTCGACGCCTTCAGGGCCCTGGCGCTAGGCGCGCGAGCCGTATTCGTGGGGCGCCCCGTCCACTGGGGCCTCGCATACGGCGGCGAGGAAGGCGTATCGCTGGCCCTCGAAATAATACGCGCGGAGCTGGACAGGCTCCTCGACTTCAGCGGCTCCCCCACCATTGAAGGCATAGGCCGCCAGCACGTCATCGTCACACACTCCGTGTAATATAATCCGGCGTGAGCACCCAATGGATCTTGCCAAATACATCAGGGACGTCCCCGACTTCCCCAAGCCCGGCATCCTCTTCAAGGACATCACTCCCCTGCTTGGGGACCCAGCCGCCTTCACGACGGCCGTCGACCGCTTCGCCGAGCGATACTGCGACGAGCGCATCGACGTAATCGCCAGCATCGAGGCCCGGGGCTTCCTGTTCGCTGCGCCCCTCGCCGCCAGGCTGGGCAAGTCCCTGGCGCCCATGAGGAAGCCCGGCAAGCTGCCTTGGGATACCCAGTCCATTACCTATTCCCTCGAGTACGGCGAGGACTCCATCGAGATTCACGCCGACGCCATCCTGCCGGGCCAGAGGGCGCTCATCGTCGACGACGTCCTGGCGACCGGCGGCACCGTCTCCGCTGCCGTGCGCCTCGCCGAGCGAGCCGGGGCCGAGATTGCGGGCCTCGCCTTCCTCATCGAGCTGGAGGACCTCCGCGGCAGGGACAGGCTGCGCGGCTACGACCTCTTCTCCCAGCTAGTCCTCTGACCCCGCGACCCTAAACCCTGGCTCCTCTCTGCGGTTAGTCTCCCTCCTGACAACATGCTATATTTACCCTTCACCTTACCGGCTCAAGTGAGGAGAATGACCGATGACTGTCGTAGCTATTGGCGGCCTGACCGGCGGAGGCGGGAGGCTCCTCGGGCCCATCGTGGCCGAGAAGCTGGACGCCGACTACGTTGACCGGCTGATACTCACCCGCGCGGCCCCCAAGGTTGGCGCAACCGTCGAGGCGCTGCACCAGCGGGAGGAGCGGGCCCCGACCAGGTCAGACCGCTTCTCCGGCTTCCTCCACCGCATACTCGAAAGGTCCGCGGCCACCGGCGTGAGCGGGGACCCATACTTCGGCCCGGGCTCGATGGCCTTCCTGACCGAGGAGTTCGAGGAGATACCGCCCCCGCCGGCGACCCGCGGCCACGAGGTCGAGGACGAGGCGTACATCGAGGCCATCCACGACGTGATCGAGGAGATGGCCTCCTCCGGGAACGTCGTGTTCGTAGGACGCGCGGCAGCCATCATCCTCAGGGATGAGCCCCACGTCCTGAGAGTCGGCGCCGTGGCCGACCTCGACGACCGGATCGTCAGGATAATGGAGCGCGACCGGATCGGCCGCCAGCAGGCCGAGCAGGTGGTCGCCGACCGGGACGAGGCGAGGGTGCACTACTTCCAACGCTTCTTCGGTATCGACGACCCTGACGACCCGCACCTCTACCACATCGTCATCAACACCAGCGTGATGAACCTGGAGTACGCGTCCGAGGTGGTAGCCAACGCTGCCCGCGCCCTGTCCGAGCACCGCCTGGAGGCCCAGTGAAGATCACCAGGGCCCAGGCTGACGAGATCATCGCTCACGCCTTCGAGGAGGACCCCGACGAGTGCTGCGGCATACTGGCCGGAGCGGACGGCACGGCCACCAAGCTCTACCGCGTCACCAACACCGTCAAGAGCCCATACCGCTACATGATGGACCCGCAGGAGTTCCTCGACGCCGACCTGGACTCAGAGCGGAACGGCCTGGAGTTCGTCGCCTTCTACCACTCCCACACCCACTCGCCCGCGTACCCCTCCCAGACCGACGTGCGCATGGCCCAGCAGAGCGGCTACCACGACGTCCACTACATCCTCGTCTCCCTCCAGGACCACGACAACCCGCAGATCAACGCCTACCTGATCCACGAGTCAGGCGAGATAGTAGAGCAGCCCCTCGAAATCGCCTAGCGGCTTCCTACTCCTCTCCCTCGACTGGCGAGGGCCGGGGAGAGGGCGACTGTCCCTACAGCCCCGAGAACTTGATTCGGGGGTCCACCACCGCCAGCAGGATGTCGGAGATCAGCGTGCCGATGACCGTCAGCACGCCCAGCAGCAGTACGAGGAACCCCGCCAGGTACGGGTCCTGCTGCAGGATCGCCCGCAGAAGTATCGGGCCCACCGTCGGGAGGCTGAGCACCACCGACACGATCACGCTGCCGCCCACCAGTGAGGGCAGCAGGTAACCGACCGTGCTTACCATCGGGTTGATCGCCACCCGGACCGGGTACTTCAGCACGAGCCGCCAGGCCGTCACGCCCTTCGCCCGCGCCGTCACCACATAGGGCTTGCCGAGCTCGTCCAGCAGGTTGTTCCGCATCACCCTGATCAGCCCCGCCGTCCCCGACGTGCCAAGCACAATTGCCGGGATCCACAGGTGCTGGAACAGGTCGTACGCCTTGGCCAGGCTCCACGGCGCATTGACGTAGTCTGCAGAGAAGAGCCCGCCGACGTTCTGGTTGAAGTAGGCGAACCCGATGTACATCAGCACGAGCCCCAGCAGGAAGTCCGGAACGGCCAGACCCGTGAATCCCAGCACCGTGAACACGTAGTCGCCCACGCTGTGCTGCCTCACCGCCGCATAGATGCCCACCGGTATCGCGAACGACCACGTCACGATGATCGTGAAGCCCGTGAGCACGATCGTGATCCATATCCGGTCGCCGATGATCGACTTTATGGGCTTCTCGCCGCTAGCGTAGTACCCGTCCCCGAACGAGTACCCCAGCTCGCCCCTCAGCAGGTTCCCAACCCACTTCAGGTAGCGGATGTACTGCGGCTGGTCGAGTCCCAGGTACTCGCGGTAGTACTGAGCCAGTTCGGGGTTGTGGGACGTCTCGCCCTGCTGCATCGCCCAGTCGAGCCACTTGTCGACAGCGTCCCCTTCTGGCAGTTCGATGATGATGAACGACAGGACGCTGATGGCCCAGATAGTTGCAAAGGCGAGGAGCAGCCGCCTGGCGATGTAGGTAGTCATCGTCGCCCTCCTTGAGCGGGCTTACGGCCCCATTCCAGCACAACCCACCCCGCCAGTCAACACACAGGCCAAGCGGCGGCCCGCTACGCCTCCCGCCAGGGCAGTTTCCATAGGCCCAGCGCCATCGCGACGAGGGCGAATCCGGCCAGGACCGCCATCTCGAAGAGTACGTCCGTGCTCCCCGACAGCGACGCGGATATACCGTCGGCGGCGTACCTGAGCGGCGACACGTACCCGAACCACCGGATCAGCAGCGGCGCCTGCTCCATCGTGTAGTAGACGGGAGACATCACGGCCAGCAAGAGGCCCACAGTGCTCGCCGACATGTTGGCGGTGTCGAGGCTCGGCGCGAAGCTCACTATGAACAGGACGAGCCCCATTACGACCAGCACCGCAAGGACCAGCATGGGGAAGATCGTCCATGCTATCCGCACGTCTATGCCCCGCGTCATCGCGAATCCGAACAGCACTACTACGGACACGGCGCCCACAACCGACAGGTGGGCGAGCGAGCCCAGGACATACGCCGTCTTCGCCACCGGCATCATCACGAAGAGCTTCTGCACTCGCCCGAACCGCTCGTACGCGAACTGGTTCCCCGTGAGCAAGCCTATCGAAAACGCGACGCCGAACAGCAGCGTGCCCGCGATGATCCGGCGCAGCGCGGCCGGGTCGTCCGGGACGAACGTAGAGGTCAGGAAGAAGATCGGCAGCGGCATGGCCAGCAACGCGAATAGCTGCCAGTGCCACACCCGCGCCGCCATCCGCAGCTTGATCTCGGCCACCACGGCGACGTCCGACAGGAACTTCACGATCCCGCCCGTCCGCAGCGGCGCCGACAACGCCGCCGGCCCCTCGCTAGCTCTCGACATCCAGCCTCTCCTTCGAGCCGGTCAGCGCAAGGTACACGTCCTCCAGGCTCACCCTGGACACCGCATACTGCCTGACCCCCATCGCCCGCACCTGCTCCACCAGGGCCGCGTCATCGGCGCCGTACATCGTCTCGGACTCGGCAGCCCCATCGCTGCGACTGAACGTCACCTTGAACTCCAGCCCGTGTGCGGCCCGCAGGCCGTCCACCGTGTCCAGCGCCAGCAGCCGCCCCTCGTGGATGATCGCCACCCGGTCGGCCAGCGTCTCGGCCTCCTCCATATAGTGCGTCGTCAGCAGCACGGTCGTGCCCTCCGACCTGTACTGCCGGATGAAGCTCCACACGTCCCGCCTCGACTCCGGGTCCAGGCCGGTCGTGGGCTCGTCCAGCACCATCAGCGACGGGCGGGCCAGCGCCGCTATCCCCACCATCACCCGACGCTTGAGGCCGCCCGACAGCGCCTCGATTGGCCGATCCCTGTGCTCCCGGAGCCGCAGCGATTCGATGACGTGGTCAGTCCTGTCGAGAGCGTCCCTACGCGACAGCCCCCGCAGCCTCCCAAAGAGCCGGAGGTGATGGAACACCGTCAGGCCCCAGTAGAGCTCCGCCTCCTGCGGCACCGCACCCAGCATAGGCTTGACCGAGTCCGGGTCAGACACCGCGTCGCGCCCTAGGACCCGGACCGACCCCGACGTCGGCACAAGCTCGGTCGTGATCTGGCGCACAAGCGTCGTCTTGCCCGCGCCGTTCGGCCCCAGGATCCCCAGCAGCTCGCCGGGCTCCACCTCGAACGAGATGTCCCGGTTGGCCCAGGTCCCGTCCCGGTACCGCTTGCTAAGCCCCCCAACCTCCAGCACCGGCCCGCCAGTTGTCTCAGTCACCACCACAAGCTAGACCTCTTATGCGCACCTTCCCCAACGGTGCCCCGCTGGCCTGAATTGCCAGCACGGTGCGTTGGGTTGCCTCATATCCAACCAGTATCATAATTCACAAGTGATTCAGATACGCGCGGTCCTGACGTGGGAATTGGCCCAGGCCAGCATCGCCAGGGCAAGGGTCAGGGATCCGGCGGCAGCGAACATGATCCAAATCTCCACGTACTCGGCGATCCAGCCGCCGGCGAGGGCGCTCGCGGGCAGCAGGACGACGGAGAGGCTGCGGACCAATCCGAAGACGCGGCCCCGATACTCCTCAGGCACGGACGTGATCATGATTGCGCCGCTGGCGACCATGCTGGCAACGATTCCTATCGTCTCCATGAACTCGAGCACCATCGTGACAGGCAGCCAGGTCGACGCCGCTATTCCGAGGCCGCAGATGCCCGACAATGTCCAGCCGGATGCCAGTATGCGGCCCGCGCCGAATCGCCGCTCCAGCGGTCCCGCAGCCAGGCCGCCCACTATGCCTCCGGCCGTGGAGACCGCGAGGATAACGCCAAAGGCTCCAGCCCCTCCACTCAACCGCTCCTGCACGAGGGCCGGCCAAAGCGGTCCTATGAATGAGGCGACATTTAACAGGACACCGAGCCAGAGCAGGGCGCGCACGACCGGCAGTCCGGTGGCGGTCCGCCACCCATCGCGCAGTTCCCTCACGACCGACATCGGCGAGAGCCGGGGGCGGGATTCGCCGGATGCGGGGGACGGGTCGGCCCTGCCCGGCAGGCGGGCGATTGCTATGCACAGCGCCACGAACGCGAACGATGCGGCGTCGATCACCAGCGCCCACACGGCTCCCGCAGCCGCGAGCAACAGTCCGGCGGCGGCGCTCCCCACCAGCGATGCCGTCTCCCTCGCAGTCGAGAACAAGCCCTGTGCCGTCGTGAGCAGGTCGCGCCCCACTACGGACGGCATGAGCGAGGCGCGGGCCGGGTTCATGAACGTCGTCAGGCCGTTCAGCTTGAAGATGGCGACGAAAGCGACGACCGGGGGCAGGTGACCGACCACCACCACTATCAGGACCACAGCGCCCACCACCGCTGCGGCGGCGACGTTGGTGGTCAACATGATGGCCTTGCGGTCCCAACGGTCGGCGAGTACGCCGGCCAGCGGAGCGAATATGACGTCCGGGATGTGCCAGACAGCCTGTATGATCGCGGTCTGCAGGGTCGACTGGGTCTCCGACCAGACGACCCACATTACGGCAAGGTTGAAGAAGGCGTCGCCGAAGTAGGAGACCGACTGCCCGCTCCACAGCAACACGAAAGAGGGGTTGCGGAACAGACGACGATGGCCGTCAGTGATGCGGAGCAGTCTGTCCCAAAAACCCGCCGATAAGCCAGTCATGGGACCCTCCTCTTGGCCTTCCTAGTCACACCCAGCTGCGTATCCGATGCGCCTTCACTAACGCCTTCATTCTTCGCATCAATGGCTCTATTTGAACTGAGGAGTTACTCACAGTAGACGCGGACGGTGTCGCTCCCGTCCTGCACGTGCACTTCGAGATCGCTGAGGGCGTCGATAAGCTGCTCCACGTCCTCTGCCCGCAGGTTGTGCACATCTGCGTCGATGCCCTTGCTCTTCAATGCCTCGTTGATCCCGTCGGCGGCCTGACCCGGTACCAGGGTATGCAGCTTGACCCCCGCCTTGATCAGCGCAAGTGGTACCCGGACGTCGACGTGCGACTCCGACCCGTTCGAGTCCACTACGACCCTCAGGTATCTGGCGGGGCCCTTGCGCGGCGGCAGCACCTCCTGGGTTGCCCGCACCGCCCCGCCATCCTTGTCGAGCAGCCCGATCAGGCGCTCAGCCTCGTCGACCGAGATCTTGCCCTCGGACAGCATCTCCAGCACACGTCTCCTGTTCTCACTCATCTCGCTCCTCCATTCGTGGAAGCCCCTGCTACCGGACCATAATGGTGCCGTTGACCGTCTTCGCAACCAGTTCAGCCTCGCCATCCCCCGCCGTACCCTCGAGCGCCCAAGCGCGTCTGCCATGTCTACGGGGTCCCTGATGATGATTCTCCACCGACTCGACGAAGCTGGGGATCTCGCACTTGGCCCGCCCGTTTACCGTACTCGCAGACAGCTTCAGGCTCGGTTCACCGTCGAGCGTCACATCGATGCGGCCGTTCACCGTGGTCAGCCTGTTGCGCCCTCCGGGCTCCATACTGCCTTGGAGTTCTATCCTTCCATTGGAAGTCGACACGTCGAACTGGCCGTGCCCATTGTGGATAGACACCCTTCCGTTTGAGGTAATGAGATTCGCCGAGCCTTCCAATGCCTCGATTGCTATGCGTCCGTTGCTGGTCTGTGCCTCCAGGTCTCCCTTGAACTGCTCGACCTGTATGCGCGAATTCGAGGTCTTTACAGTCCCACCGGATGCAGTGCCTCGAAGGTCGACCGGTCCGTTGCTCGTGACCAAGTCGACGCTGGTCGCAGCTGGCACAGTGACCTCGACTCCAGCCCCACACTGCTGCCCAAAGAGCCCGGACAGGAAGCCGCCGGCCCGGCCCCTGGGCGTGGCCTCGACCTTGATCATGTCGCCCTGCTGCACCGCGCTGTACTTGACAGCCTGTGGGTTCTTCAACTTCGCCTGTACGCGAATAGTGCCCGGTTCGCCGGCGCCGACGCGTACAGGGCCGTTGAAGCTGCGTACGTCGAGACGCGGGCTGTCACCCACCTCGAAAGTGTCGTCGTGGGTGGAGGCCTGGCCCTCCTCGTCCAGAACGACTGTGACCTTCTCTCGTATGCTGTCCCCTATCTCTGCGGACAGGGTCTCACCAAGCCGATCCAGGGACTTCAGACGCCCTTCGATTGCGTCCTGTACCCGGCTCTCGAAGTCGCTGCGTCCGTTGATCGCCTTCAGCAGACGCTCGGCTTCGTCCACGCTTATCTTCCCCTCAGCCAGCATGTCCAGGACCCTTCGCCGTTCGTCGCTCATCGCGGTCCTCCTTGACTAGTCGATGGAAATGAATACCCGGCTGCCGCCCCCGACAACGTCGACTCGCAATCCCCGCAGCGAGCACATCAGGTACAACAGGCACGGCACAGAGAATAGGATTGGGCGGCCCAACCCTCTCCGCCAGTAGAGCGCCGCGGCCAGTGCGCAGACCGGCAGCGCCAGCGCCGTTGCCAGGGCCAGGAGCGGCCACAGCAGGAAAACGGGAAGCCAGAGGCGCTTGCGGCTACCTTCACTCTGGACTCGGAAACGAACCAGCGCCGGTGGCAGCATCATCACGAGAGCCTCCTAACCGCCTCCTCGACGTCGATCTCGCCAGACTCAAGGCTGTCCAGTACGTCGACGGAACGTGGATCCGTAGCCGGAGACTCGGCGGGATCCAACCTCGGAGGCACCACTTCGACCAGCGCCAGTTCGCGGGAGATCCGATTGAGGCGGTTCTTGACCGTCGGGTAGCTGATGCCGAAGAGGCGCTCCATCTCCTTGATCGACCCGTGGACCTGCACGAACGTCATCACGAACACCTGGTCCTCGGCCGACAGGCGCGCCAGGTCGGGGGGCTCGAACTCCCCTTCGATGGCGATGCCGCTGTCCCGCAGCCGCACCCGCTCCACCACGATCCGCTGCCCCTGCGTAAGGTCGGTCAGCTCCTTCCAGTCATTCACTGCCATCTACTCTCCCGAACATTGAACTATGATGTATGAAGATACGCCTTATGATTAAGAAAGTCAAGTGTTGGTTTAATATTCTCAATTTCCAATGGGGGATGGACTCCAAAGTCAGTCTCATTTATCCTTAGCGCCGACACCACTGCCAGGGAACAGCGGATGCAGAACTTACCCGTAGGCAAGTCCGGCGTGACCGTGGGCGCCGTTGGGTTGGGCGGGGGCAACTGGGGCCGGGAGGTGGACGAGGAGACCTCCTGGCGGGTGATGGACTACGCCGTCGAACAGGGCGTCACCTTCTTCGACACGGGCGACCTGTACGGCGGCGGCCAGTCCTTCGAGACCCGCAAGCGCGTCTACGGCACCGACGACCAGCGCGAGACGACCCTGGAGATGTTCTCGTCCGAGAAGATCATCGGGCGCTGGATGGCGGCGCGAGGCTGCAGGGACGAGATCACCCTCTGCACCAAGGTCGGTTCCGGCGGAAGCGCCGAGAACATCGCCGGCTCCCTTGCACGCAGCCTCGACCACTTCCAAACCGATCGCGTCGACATATACAAGCTCCACAGGCACTACGACGACACGCCCGTCGACGAGACCCTCGGCGCACTGGCCGACCAGGTGTCGGCGGGCCGGGCGCGGGCCATCGGCGCATCCAACCACACGGCGGGGCAGGTCGAGGAGGGGCTGGCCGCGAGCGACCGGCACGGCTGGCCCCGGTTCGAGGTGCTGCAGCTCCCCTACAGCCTTGCCGCGCCGGACATCGAGGACGACCTGCTTCCCCTGGCCCGCCGCGAAGGGGCCGCGGTCACGGCCTACAGCCCCCTGGCCGCCGGATTCCTGACGGGCAAGTACGACCGCGACCCCGGCAAGTGGCCCCAGGGCAGCAGGTACCACATCATGCCCGGCCACGCCGACCAGTACTTCTCCGACCGCAACTTCCGCATACTCGACCTGCTCAAGGAGAAGGAGGCCGAGCTGGGCATCCCGTCCATCCAGCTGGCAATGTCATGGGCTTACACACACCCGGATGTCACCGCCGTGCTCATCGGCGCGCGCAACGCGGCTCACATCGACAACGCCATCGCCGCCGTGGAGCGGGGCATGGACCCCGATCTGCGCCAGGAGATGGCGTCGTGGACGCGGGGGCCCATGCCGTAGGAAACAATTCAGGAGGTCCCGCGAATCGCTACGAAAGTAGGTTCCGAGAGAAACCTGTCAGGCGGAGCACTGCCCTTCGACAAGCTTTCAAGTAACTGCTCCACATAATGGTTGTGCTGCTGAGCACTGGCCTTCGACAGGCTCAGGCCGAACGTACGCAGTAGCTGCGCGGCAGTTGCTGACCGGCACAGCCCGGGCACCGGGCATAGGGCTGCTCAGGGCGAAGATTCTGCGGACGCAAATGACAAGCACTCCGGTTCA
The DNA here is from genome assembly GCA_034420735.1 of Dehalococcoidia bacterium. GTDB lineage: Bacteria > Chloroflexota > Dehalococcoidia > Lucifugimonadales > CAJWER01. The sequence continues at coordinate 71 of DAOULA010000036.1, read as the reverse complement.
GGGGACGAGGGCTCGGTGGAACCGGGTTCAGAGGAATCATCATCGACGGGTACGACCAGCGTGATGTCCAC
>DAOULA010000035.1:0-32758 GCA_034420735.1 Dehalococcoidia bacterium | reverse complement strand
CGGCCCTGCCACGATACTGGCCCTGTACTGGCGCAGGTTCAATTTCTGGGGCGCCATGGCGTCGATACTGGTGGGCGCGGCGACAGTCACCTTCTGGCAGTTCACGTCAGGCGGGCCATGGGGGATATTCGACATGGGCATCGCGGCTGCCCCCGGCTTCATAGCGGGGACAGTAGCCGCGTTGGTGGGCACGCTGCTCACGTCCGAGCCCCCCGAGCAGGTGGCCGAGAACTTCGAGAGGGTCAATCCGGTCCGGCGCGGCGTCCCCGTAGTCCATTCGGGCATAGAGGTCACGGTGCTCGACGCCAGGCGCGGCTATCCGATAGAGGACGAGTCTCATCAGCCCAGGAAGGGCCACGAGTGGGTCACGGCTACTCTGCGAGTGAGGAACGTCGGAGGCAAGCCCGGCGAGCCGGACCTCTACCACGACGTGGAGTTCCCATTCATCGGCGAGAGGAGCGTCACGTACGACGACATCTTCGTGCCGCCTCAGACGGAGAGGCGGCTGGGCTCAGGGAAGCTCCTCGGAGGCGAGGAGGTTGTCGGGGACGTGGTGCGGGAGGTGCACAAGGAGGACGATAACCTGGTGCTCATATACTCGCCGACGTTCGGCAGGGCCCGCTACCTGTCCCTGGAGGAGTGACACAGCCCGTCCGCCAGTCCGGCAGGGGAGCCGCCCGGCGGCTGGCGTCGATCACCCCTCTGCACTACTTGTCCACGCGGCAGCTGATTATGTCCAGGCCGTAGTACTTGCGGTGGTGTACCGATGAGGCGTAGTGGCGCAGGATGCGGACGGACAGTTGCTGTTCGTCCTCCAGCGCCTGCTCCTGGCCCAGATACGCCATGCGATTCTCGATGTTCCCTTGGATGGCGTCGTCCGAAGCGACCACGATTTCAAGCTCGGCCGAGCCGCTCTCAGGACGAATCGTGGCGACCAACCGGCGCTTCTGTTCGATCGGGCCGTCATCCTGATCATTGAACAGGTTCAACATGACCTCTTCCCCTACCAGGCGCAGCCTGTCTCTTCCTTCCTCCGTCCAGGAATGTCTATCGGCGAAGTCGCAGAGAAAGCCGTCAACGGCAGGCAGGGAAGACTCGGAAAAATCAACCCGCAGCTTCTTGGCGCGAAACCCCGACAATTCGGTGAATGCGGTCATGCCCACGGCCACCATGCCGCCGATGACAATGCTGTTGCCCACGAGGTGACTGGAAGTCCCCTCGAAGATTCCACTGAAGGCCCCGGCGGACAGGCCCAGTACCATGGAAACACCGGTGACAGTGGCCTTCTTCTGGTCGAATTGTCCCGCAAATGCCGTTCTCGCACCCTCGATAAAGAGCATGCCGAAGATGATGATGTACACCGCGCCGACCACCGGGCTGGGGATGGCGACCAACATGGCGAGCACCTTGGAAAACGCGGCGACTCCCATGGTCAACAGTCCCAGGTATATCCCGACACTCCTGGCCGCGACGCCGGTAAAGCCAATATAGACCGCGGTGGCCGCCCACGGTGCGGCAACGGGCAGGGTTCCCAGGAGTCCTGAGATGAGAGTGCCCACCCCGTACACGTTCAAGCCGCCCTGCACCGTCCGGAAGTCAACGGCCTCCTGGTTCCGGTAAGAGGCGCGGTGGATTATCGACAGGTCTCCCACCACCTTCATGAAGGCGGTGAGATTCACAAACACGAACACCGGAAGCAGGGTCCAGAAGTCGGCGCCAAAAGTCAGGTCCAGCCCCGGCCACCCGAGATGGGGCAGGCGCAGCCAGGGAGTGCTAGCTATGATGCCGGTGTCGTAGTAGCCCAGGGGCACGGCCACGGCAAGACCGACGACCACGGTGGCCGGCAGGACCCACATACGCCAGGCCGGCGTGTCTTGCAGAGACATCAGGACCCCGGCGGCCAGTGCAACCATGCCCGGCGCCAGGAAGAGCACCGTCGACTCGCCTTCCGGCGGAATCACAGCCCTGTTGATGATGAAAGGCACAGCCGAGACTGCCACCAGCATGACCACCACGCCGCTGACCGTCGGTGTGAATATCCGGCGGAGCGAGGCAAGACGCAGGGTCAAGACAGACTGGACCAGGGTGGAAGCCACTATCAAGCTGGCCAGCAGACCAGGTCCGCCGACCTGGAGCGCCAAAGCGCAAACTGCCAGGAATGGAACGTTGAAGTTCGTAACGACGAGGCGGCCCGAACCCAAGTGCCGCAGGTGGAGGGTCTGCAGGATCATGCTGGCTCCGGTGACTGCCAGGACAGTAAATGTCATCCATGACAGGTAGGCGTCCGACTCGCCCGATGCCAGCACCACCAGCGCCGCCAGCATGACCAGGCTGATGGTGTTGGGTATGAATATTTGTACGGCCGAGGTAATCGCCACCAGGGGCGGACACTTCTCATCCGGTTCGTAATCGATTTCGGGTCGCCCCTGGGCTCTTCTAAACATCTAATGGAAACTCAGTCGCAATAGCACGCCTGGAAATGGTGGCCGCCCAACAAACGCCCCTCCCAACTTCTAAATGTTCCGGGTGGGATGTTATCCTATGCCCATTCCTTGCGCCACCCGGGGGGATGCCCGGCCCCTCTCGTGCTGCATCTTGGTAATGAGACTGAGTATCCGAGGCAAATCCTGTACTTTTGTATACAACGGACAGTAGAATCAGGCGGGACATTCCAGATGGAGGGCGGGTTATGAGGCGAACCGGGCAGAAGGACAATACGCGGCCGAATTGGACGGGTTCGAAGCACCGGCGAGCATCAGCAGGCGTGCGCGCATTGTTCCTGGTTCTGATCGTGGCCTCTCTTGCAGCTTTCGTAGTTGCCTGCGGCGACGACCCTGCGCCAACGCCGGTCCCGGATCCCACGGCCGCCTCGATGCCGGAGCCGACACCGGCCCCCACGGCCACCTCCATGCCGGAGCCGACGCCGGAACCTGCTCCCACAACAGCCCCGGAGCCAACGCCGGAACCCGCGGCGTTGAACGACGACGGCGTAACCCGAGCCTACGTAACGAAGGCAATAGACTACTACGGACAGAACGGACTGGACGCCACGGTCGAGTTTTACAGGTCTCAAGCGAGCGTAGAAGACGGGCGGACGCTGATCCTCCTGGACGAAGGCGAAGGCGAGCTGCTGGTGTACCGCAACATACCCGCTCTGGAGGGCCAACACGTGGGCCCGGGCTCTCGATACTCGGCCTTCACGCAGTTGATGGAAGCTGCCACCGAGGAGGGTGCCTGGGACATTTCCCGGGGCGTCAACCCGGTCACCAAGCAGGAAGAGCCGCGGCGAGTCTTCGTCATCCTTCATGACGGTCTGGTGTTCTCTTCGAGCCATTCGGTCCTGGTGGAAGACGTGGCGGATTCCGTCAAAGGATACGTGGACAAGGCCATAGCCAAGTACGAAGGGGAAGGTCTCGACGCCGTCATCGCCCACTATAACGGCCAGGGCAGCCTGGACGGCCAGTTCTACCTGTTCCTCATCGGCGAGGATGACATCTACCTCGCTCATCCCATCTTTCCTCATCTCATCGGCACCGACATCAAGGACGTGGTCGGCTCAGACGGGCAGGAGCTGGGCAAGGAGATAGCTCTAGCTACCGAGGAAGGCGCGTGGGTGGAGTACCTGTGGCCCCATCCGGTCTCCCGGAAGGAACAGCAAAAGGTCACCTGGGCCATCCGTCACGATGGGCTGATCTTCGCCTCCGGCTACTACGCCGGTGATCCTGAGTCCGGCCCGCCGGCTTGGCGGGACGCCGACCCGAGGGAATACACGGTCCAGTACGTGAACCAGGCCATCGAGCGTTACGAGCGCGACGGTCTGGAGTCCATGCTCAACTACTACAACAGCGTCGCCAGCTTCGAGGGCGAATGGTATCTCTTCGCCACCGACGACCAGGACATATACCACGTCCATCCCCTGTTGCCGCAGCTCCTGGGGACGGACATCAAGGACGTGGTAGGTTCTGACGGCTACGAGCTGGGCGAGGAGTTGGCCAAGGCCACCGACGAGGGAGTCTGGGTCGAGTACCTGTGGCCCCACCCGGTAACGCTGAAGGAAGTTCCCAAAGTTGGCTACGCCGTGCGCCGCGACGGAATGCTCTTCGCATCGGGCTACTACGTGCGCGTCGAAGACCCCGCGGGCCGGACCGCAGCGTATGTGCAGGAGGCCATCGATTACTACAAGAGCAATGGACGGGAGGCTACGGTCGCCCGGTACAACAGCCCGGACAGCCTTGATGGCCAGTGGGGTCTGACCCTGGCCGACGAGAACGACATTCTCCTTGTCACTCCCCTCGCCCAGCATCTCATAGGCACCGACCTGAAGGGCCTTGTCATGCCCCGCCGGGAGATTGGCAAAGAGATGGCGGCGGCCACCGAGCAGGGAATTTGGATCAATTACATCTTCCCCAACGTCCGGTCATCGGAGACCTTGTATGCGCACACCTGGGCCGTGCGCCATGACGGGCTGCTCTTCATGTCGCGCTACTACGACGACCAGCCCGACTCTCCCAATTCACCTTAGGAGTGGGTGAGAAGCCCCCTCTTCCCCGGCCTTAGAAGGCTGGGATGAGGGGGAGTCGCGCCGGGTAACAGCACCAGATCAGTCGACGTGCACTAGGGGCCGACCGGGCCTCATGCAGGAAGACTACCCGGCCAGCAGCGCCTCCACCCTGCTTCTGTGAAGCAGACCCAGGTGGTTACTAGCGGACTAGGTGGCATGCGGTTCAAGACGGAAACGCATGCGGTGTGGTGCACATCGTCCCTGTCGAGCAGCGCGACGATGGGGCCCGTGTCAGCCAGTATCGTCATCCGTGCCGCCGGCGTTGCTCCGCCAGTCCCGCGGCAAACGCCCGGCCGGTGTCTTCAGACATGCGAGCGCCGCCGGGGACATGCTCGCTGCTATGCAGGACGCCGATGTGGTCTTGGAGGAGGTCGGCCAGGGAGTCGGCCGCGTCCGTGGGGCTGTCAGTCGTCGTTGGGAGCTGCTCCCTCAGGCTGTCGATGATGAGTTGCTCGGGAGTCGTCCCGAGTCTCCGCGCCTGTTCGGTCAATGCGCGCTCCATGTCGGGTGTGAGCGTGATATTCACGAGTTCGTCCCTCTCAAGCGGGCCAGGCCCTGCAGCCAAGAATCCTCGCGTCTATGGTCAAATGGGTTCAGCCAGACTTATGCTGCGTCTCCCGAGAGAATAGCACATCCCCGCTCTTACCCAGACAGCAGCGCCTCGACCTCGGCGCGGGTGGGCATGGCCTCCTGGGCGCCGGGCTTGGTGACGGCCAGGGCTCCCGCCCTCGCCTAGAGCCACCGTGAACGCGCCGCCGATGTAAGCCCGATTGGTGCCCGTCATTCTGGTATCATCCGGTCAACCAAGTCGAGTCGGTGCAACTCGGCGTGTTCCTTGACCACTGAGTGTGCTATTATGCCGCCGCTAAACGCGTGGCTTTCTGAGTGAAGCCTCGTCTCTTGTGGGTTTGTGACAGGGAGCACTTGTGCCCCTGAGTGATTCGCAAGGGAAGGAAGCGCGTTTGGCGATTCGCAACCCGTCCACGAGAGGGCTTCTTCATGCGCGGGATCGCCGGCTCGCTTCTGCATGTCATTGCGGCTGTAGCGCTCACAATGGCAGTCGTGGCTTGCGGGCCTGACCAGTCGCCTCAACCGTCACAGGGTTCACTGCCGACCTACACACCTCTGCCGACGCACACGCCGCAGGCCCCACTGCCGACCTACACACCTCTGCCGACGCATACACCGCAGGCCCCGCTGCCGACCTACACACCCCTGCCGACCCACACGCCCCAGGCCCCGCTGCCGACATACACGCCCCTGCCGACCCATACGCCCCAGGTTCCACTACCCACTTACACACCTTTGCCAACTCATACTCCCCAGGCTCCGCTATCGACATACACGCCACTTCCGACGTACACACCGATGGCGACACAGACACCGCTGCCAACATATACGCCGCTCCCTACGTACACGCCATATCCAACGCCGACTCACACACCCTCACCGACTCCAACGCCTACACCGTCTGTAGGCACGCGGGAGAATCCTGTGCCCCTTGGCGATGTTGCACGATCATCCGATGGGTGGGAAGTCTCCGTTCTCTCGGTTGCACCGAATGCCAGCGATGCAGTTCTCGCGGAGAATCGGTTCAACGATCCTCCCCGGGAGGGACGACAATTCCATTTGGTCACAGTACGCGCCAAGTATGTAGGGACAGGGTCGACCAGATTCGACGGGAGCTTCCGTCTTCGTGCCTTAGGTGCAGGGGGAGTTGTCTACACCACATTCGAAAACGGGTGTGGAGTGTTGCCTGATGCACTACCTGATCCTGAGGTCTTCACGGGTGGTGAGATCACCGGGAACGAGTGCTGGGAGATAGAGTCACTAGACGTAGGTTCGTTGGTAATGCTCTTGGACGGACCTGCCTTTTCGTTCGGGACCCAGGAACGTATCTGGTTCGCCCTGAGGTAACGGCTTGGACGCCAACCTGGATCACATTGCAGTGGCACGATATTGCACATAGGAGAAGGTGATGGAGATTATCGGCGCGCTGGTGATATTCGCGAGTGTCCTGGCCTTCTGGGGAGGCGTGGGATGGCTCATCGTGTCGCTGTTCCGACGAAAGTCGGTGAGGCGGAGCCTTGGGATGGTCCTGCTTGGAGTGGTGCTGCTTCCCATTGGGATCGTCATGGCGATTGCCGGCGGCGATGATGGAGCCACAACAGACGAGGCTACGGTGTCGAGCGAAGCGGCATCCTCAGGAGGCACGGAAGGCACTCCCGACCGCACAGACTTGGGAAAGTCGCCCACGAATCCACTCGTATACGGCGTCCCCATTGTCCATCGAGACATAGAGGTCACGGTGTTGGACGTCAAGCGCAATCACCCCACCCCTTCCACGTTCTTCGAACCGAAGGAAGAGCATGAGTGGGTTACTGTGACGCTGCGTGTGAGGAATGTCGACGACGACCGTGACAAGGCAAAGAGCTACAACGACCTGGACTTCCGAATCACCGGACGGCGGGGGGTAATATACGACGATATCTTTACCCCGAGTACGGACTCTCCATTGGGTGCGGGGGAATTCTTCGGGGGCGGAGAGGTCACGGGTGATGTGGTCCGTGAAGTTCACAAGGACGACAGCGAGTTGGTGCTGATCTTCACAAAGACTTTCCACGGGTCGCGCTATCTGTCCCTGGAAAAGTGATGATGAGGGAGACGGCACACTAAAGATGGAGAAGAAGCTGACCGCGCAGAATGGAAGGGATAAGCATGACTGCAGCCCAGGCCCAGACCATTAAGGAACAGCACGAAGCCCTGCAAGATCAATGGCTTGAGTATGCTATCGAACGTGGGCGTCACTACCTGCGCTATCTTCCTCCTCGCGGGAAGGTCGACTATGTGCTTGTGGCCAAGATGACCAGCATAGATAAGGATAAGGCGGAAGAACTGGAACCTGGCGAGCTTTGCTATCCTGCACCGCATCTCAACCTTCTCATCTCTATAGGTGACTTGACCCTGAACTACGGTGCCCATCGATATCTCTGCAAGCCAGGTGAGACTTACTACTTAACGGATCTGGGCAAGTGCGCCATACCTCCCCAACAAGCTAAAGGCAAGCTAGAAAGAGAGGAGTTTACCTTCTGGTATCCGAAGCTACTGGAGGAACTCAAGCTCGTGGCTAAGCCCACAGCCACGGTCGTCGCGGTTGGCAGGGCTACGTGGAATTTCTTGGAGAAGCAGTCTGATTTTCCATATCGGCTAGAGGGTCCAATTTTGCACTGGAGCCCACAATTAGTTGCCGCGGCGCAGATGGCTAGCACCCTATTTCCCTCAGAGTGGGAGGAATTCCAGCAAACAACAACCCGGGAAGAACTTTGCAAGAGCACTGAAGAGATCTTCGGTGAAGCCGGGCTAAGTCAGCATATGGACACTGTAGGGCAGCGAATCAAGAATGATTTCCGCAAGAGGGACATGCACTTCATGTTCACCTACAAGAAACAGATGCCCTTATTGCGACCTGATTCGTAAGAGGAGATATGGCCGCTTTTACCCAGACAGCAGCGCCTCGACCTCGGCGCGGGTGGGCATGGCCTCCTGGGCGCCGGGCTTGGTGACGGCGAGGGCTCCGGCGGCGGTGCCGTAGCGGGCGGCCTGGGTGACGGTGCGGCCCTCGCCGAGGGCGACGGTGAATGCGCCTCCGAATGCGTCCCCGGCAGCCACTGTGTCGGAGGCTTCGACGTCGTGGGACTTGATGTGGCCCCGGCCATCCGCCGTGGCGTAGCATGCGCCCTCCTCGCCGAGCTTGACGATGGCTATGGACGCGCCCGCCTCGAGGAGCGCTTCCGCGGCGGCGTGGGCCGAGTCCACGTCCGACACGGGTATGCCGGTCAGGGACTCGGCCTCGGTCTGGTTCGGAGTGACGATATCCAGTGCGGCGAAGGCCTCGGGCGGCAGGCCCAGGGGCGGTGCGGGGTCCCACACCACGGTCACGCCCATCTCGTTTGCCATCCGGGCGGCCCTGAGCGAGGTCTCGTAGGGCGTCTCGAGCTGCAGCATGAGTGCGTCAGCGCCGTCGAGGGCCCTCTCGACCGCGTCCAGCTCCGGCTCGCCGCACTGCATGTTCGCGCCGTATATGGCGATGATGTAGTTCTGGCGCTGGCCGTCCAGCAGGATCATCGCGATGCCCGAGGCGTGGTCGGGGTCGACGGAGATGCCGCTGGTGTCGATGCCGTAGCCCCTCAGGTCGTCGAGCATAGGCGGGCCGAACACGTCGTCGCCCACCCTGCCGACCATCCGGACGTTCGCGCCCATCCGGGCGGCGGCGACGGCCTGGTTCGCGCCCTTGCCGCCCGGCGCGGTGTAGAAGTGGTTGCCCATCACGGTCTCGCCGGGCGCGGGCAGCCTGGGGGTCACGCCTATCAGGTCCATGTTGATGCCGCCGAGCACGACGACGGTGGGGCGCTTGCCGGTTGGTGTCATGGTCTCGTCAGCCGATCCTTCCCTGGTCGAGCAGCTCTTCCAGGACGTGCGCGGGGCCGTCCTGGTCGAGGGTTGGGGCGACGCGGTCCGCCACGCTGAGCGCCTCGGGCACCGCGTCCCCGACCGCAACTCCCAGGGCCGCCCACTCGAGCATGTGGACGTCGTTGTAGCCGTTGCCGAATGCGATGGTGCTGCCCGTGTCGATGCCCAGGTGGCCGCAGAGCCACTCGAGGGCCATGTGCTTCCCGCCGTCGGGATGGATTATCTCGCAGAAGGTGGGCAGCGACCTGGTGACGTGGAGGCGGGAGTCGAACTGCTCATTCAGCCGGTGCTCGAGGGTGAATACGCGGGCCTCGTCCCCCACGGCAAGCACCCGGGTGGGCCCGCGCCCTGCGAGGTCGCGAAGGTCGTCGACGACCAGCACGTCCCGCCTGTTGCGCTCGCTGTAGGCCTGGGCCCACGGCGTCATCTCGCCAACGTAGACATCGCTGTCCAGGTATACGGCCACGTCGCCCTGCCAGCCATCCAGCTCGCTCAGCGCCTCCAGCGCCTGGCGTTCGCTGAGCGGCAGGTGCCATAGCACGTCGCCGGTGACCGGGTCCGCTACGTGCGCCCCCTGGTAGGAGACGATCGGCGACCTGAGGTCCAGCGCGGCGGTCGAGGTCCTGGCCGAGTCGAACATGCGCCCGGTCGCCACGGTCACCACGGCGCCGGCCTCGATGACACGGTCGATGACGCGCCGGGTCCTGTCCGAGATCTCGCGGTCGGGGCCGCGGATCGTGCCGTCGATGTCCAGGGCTATCAGCTTGTATGTCATGGAAGCGTGCTAGAATCCGAGGCGGTCGCGGACATGAAGATATCCCCCCGCCAGCTCCTCTGGATGATCGTCGTACCCACCGTCGTCGTGCTGATGGTGCTGGCCCTCCGCGGCTCCTAGAGACTACTTCAGACCTGCCACGTTCGCCCTGAGCTTGTCGAAGGGCAGTGCTCAGGGGGAACGACCGTATCACCCGTTGTCCCCACAGGAGATCGCGGCAAGGCCTCCTGAATACGTGCCGCCTGCGGCCAGAGTGTAGCAGAATCCCAGTTGGCTCCGGATGGACTTACTCGCCGTCATCGGCGGTGAGGGATGCGACCTCTTCGGCGATTACGCGCTGGGCGGCCGCTACGAATGCGGCGGTCATCGTGCCTTCGATGGCGGGTTGGAAGCCGTAGGGGCCGAAGCCGAAGACGATCTCCTCCTTCACATACTTCTCGGGGCCGTCCAGGTAGTAGGGAGCGGTGCCGCGGAGGTAGTCGGGCAGGGCGGCATCGTCGTACACGAGGGGGTTGGCGAGGACGAACTGCGGTCTGTCCGTGTCCGGCTCCGGCGGACGGAAGGCGACGGGGAGCTCGCCCAGGTGGGCGGTCTCCGTGGTCTGGGGCGCCCACAGCCCCACGCTGTAAGTCTGGCCCGGCGTGACCCACAGCTCCAGCTGTCTCCGCACCCTTACGAACTCGTACCAGTGCACGAGCCGGTCCAGGTGGTCCGGCGGCAGGCAACTCTCGTCCCGGTAGGCGTCGACGCGCCCCCCGGCCCGCACGTAGTTGAACGCCGCCAACCAGTTCGCGTAGGTCTTGGCGGCCCTGGACAGCATCATCGAGCCCTCGAACCTGTGGGTGCTCTTGGCGTCGGCCACCACGATGTGGGGCATGTCCCTGTCCATCTCGCGGACGAATTCCGCCGGGAACGCGTCTGAGGTCCACGGGCCGGTGTTGTCCGCCGACTGCTCGAAGTTGCGCGCGGACGCAACGCTGAGCCTCGTGGACATGTGGGAGGGCACGCCGTCGTACCTGAGTGTGAAGCCGTCGCGCAGGAACTCCTCGAGGGGCTCGACGATCCACTGGCGGCCGTAGCGGTTGTTGCCGATCACGACTATGGGCCGGGCGGTGCCGGCTCGGAATCGCCGCAAGAACTGCAGGAACCCGGCGGCCTCGTAGGCGACCCGCCTGATCTCAAGCAGGTGGTCGTCGAGGGGCGGATCGTCGCGGTGCTCGTGGTCCAGAACCGGCAGCTCGACGAACTTCCGGTAGAGCGCGGAAGGCGGCTCGTTGACGTAGGGCAGCTTGCGGTTGGTGCCGTACAGGCGGTGGTACTCGTGGGAGTACTTCTGGTACTCCAGGTCCCGCTGGACGGGGTCGGAGGCGTCGAACCCCCCGTGCTCGGTCTCATCGGCCAGGCTTTCCAGATGGGCCAGCATCGCTTCGAAGTCGCCGGGCCGGGCCAGGAACTCGGCCAGCACGGGCGTGACTATCACGTCGTGGTTGTAGATGCGGCCCATCCAGTCCTTCAGCCGCGACAGCCTGTACGATGCCTCGTCCGGGTCGAGCGCCAGCAGCGGCCCCGCGAACTCCAGGTCCAGCCTGACGTCGATGGACTCGATCAGGATGGCGACTTCGGCGGCGTTCAGGGGGTCCGGAGCGTCGAGGACGGGCAGGTACTTTTCGAGTACGTCAGCCTCGGTGACCGGGCTGTCCGCGCCCGACTGCAGGTGATCGAGCAGCAGCCTGACAGCCTCCCTGCGTTCGCGGCTGTCGTTCGGACCGGGCACTGGTGATGCGCCGCCCGGTTAGTGGGAAAGCCCCGAGGGCGTGTACCCCAGGAACTCTTCGGCGATATTCAGGGTATAGCGGGCGTTTGGTACGGCGGACTGGATGTGGAAGACGCTCCACGTGGGCCGGATGACCGGCTCCTGGTATACGGGCTCCGTTTCGGCGTCGCCGAGGGCCAGCGCCTTCTCGACGGCCTTCACGGCGTCTTGCTCGTAGAGGGCCGACGGGGAGTCTGCGGCGCCTCCGTCCTCGACGAGATCGCCCAGGCGCAGGCAGACGACGTCGACCCTGGCGGCCCGGCCGAACTCGCGGCAGACGTACTCGCCGAAGTGGTAGCAGAGGGCAGACACGTCGGTGCCGGGCATGGGCCTCCACCGCTCGGATACGGTGTGGTCCTCGGCGTGGCCGCCCATGACCGAGAGGGAGCTGAGATAGACAAGGCGGGGCACTCCCTCGTCCGCGGCGGCGGTCAGCAGGTTGTAGGTGCAGCGCATGGCGGCGTCGAGCCGGTCCGATACGGAGGCGTCCGGGTCGGGCTCGCCGGAGTGGACGATGGCGTCCATGCCTCGGACGAGGTCGTTCGTCGCGTCATCGTGCCCGAGGGCCGACCCCGCGACCTCCACGCCGTCCGGCGCGTCCTCGATGGGCGATCGATCGGTGAGCCTGACGTCGTGCTCGCCCGCAAGAGCGCCGGCTACGATGCGGCTCAGTCGCGTCGATCCATTGGTCACCAGGACTCTCAAGCTCGCCCCTCCCGAAGGTCGCCCAAAGCATAGCCCCCGGCGCGGGCATATTCAAGCAGCTATCCGGCAGCCCCTGGGCAGCGGTCTGGATGAATCACTCGATTGGTGCTACCGTACAGGCTGGCCGCGATGTCCCGCGGTACGCCCGGTGGGAGCAGTCATTTGACCACAGACACAGCACCTAGAGCTAGAAGTCCCTTCTGCGCCGAGTATTCCCTGGAGGCGGGAGAGAGCCCGGCGGGGTCCGCGCCAAGCTGGCAGCGTTGCCTGGTGTTCGAGCTGCCCCGGCCGTGGCAGCCCGACGTGCCGGACACGCCGCACTTCCCGGAGGCCGTCAAGGACGCGGCGGCACGCGCCGGGGAGGCCGGGCGGGACACGCGGCTGCAGTGCGTTAGCCCCGACTCCGAATACTCCGCCGACGGACATACGACGGTGATGCTCTTCTCGCGGCCGGAGGGCCCGTTCACGATGTTCGAGCGCGAGGAGTACCTGGTCCCGACCGAGGCGCTGGGCGATCTCGCCGGGGCGCTGCTGGTCGACAGGGAAGACCTGGACAACTTCGCCCGGTGGCGCCGGGAGACGAACGGAGTGCGGGACATGCTGGTCTGCACACACGGCTCGCGGGACAAGTGCTGCGCCTCGATGGGCTTCCCCATCTACGAGGAGCTGCGCCAGCGCCAGGCGCCCAGGTCCGGCGGCCGGATGCGCGTCTGGCAGGTCAGCCACCTGGGCGGGCACAGGCTCGCACCGAACCTGATCGACATGCCCTCGGGGCGCAACTGGGTGCGGGTCGGTCCCGAGCAGGTGGAGTCGCTCGTGCTCCGAAGCGGCCCGCCGTCGGCGCTGGCGGAGAACTACAGGGGCCTGACAGGGCTGGACTCGCCCTTCGAGATGGTGGCCGAGGGCGAGGTCCTCATGCGAGAGGGCTGGGGCATCACCGGCATGCCCGTCTCGGTCGAGTCGGCGGCATCAAGCAACGGCCACGAGGGCGCCCAGGTGCGAGTCGAGACTTCGAGCCCGGACGGCAAGCCGGTTGTCTACGAGGTCGTGGTCGAGCAGAGCGGCACGATCGAGTTCATCAAGTGCGTGGGCCGCGAGGATGAGGGCACCGAAGAGGAGCCCCAGTACACGGTCGCCAGCGTCGAGAAGGTGGGGTAACGGCGGGCTCAGACGTCTACGGCTAGCCGGGGAATAGCTCGACGGTGCCGCTGGGGAGGAAGACCTCGACCGTGTCGGGGTCGCGGTAGCCCTCGATCTCCGTGGGAATGACGCCCGGGCTCTCGACGGCGGCTCGGACCACGAGCTTGTTGAAGAAGCTGACGCTCTCGGCGTCGTAGTACTCCTCCAGGGGCATCCAGATACAGTCCTCGATCTCCTCTTCCTGCTTGGTTATCTCGTGGCTGAGGGGTTCGAGGCGGCACACGAAGTAGATGTCGGACTTGTCGTAGCGGTAGCCGTGCTGGTTCCTGAAACAGGCCAGGGACACGAACCGGGTCTCGATGCCGGTCTCCTCGAACACCTCCCTGACGACGCCGTCGACCAGGTGCTCGCCCGCGTGGAGCGCGCCGCCCGGCAGCTTGTAGAAGGGCGGTCCGCCTGAGCGCCGGCCCCGTTCGTGCACCACCAGCAGCTCGTCGTTCTTGTTGATCGCGACCCCGCCCGCGCCGATGTAGTGGGAGGCGTAGGGCGGGATGAACGCGTTCTCCACCAGGCGCCCGGTGAGCATGAGGTAGTTCTCGCCGCTGTGGTGGTACTCGAACCCGTGGCCCACGGCGATGGGCACCAGCCCGGCCCTGTTGATGTGGAGCTCGAGCCAGACGACCTTGTAGCCGTCGTCGCGCCACCGGTCGAGAGATAGCCGCAGGCCCTCCTCGAACGTGTCAGGATCGCGGGGGAGGGCCGATGGTTTGGGGATGATGCCGCCGAACGGGTTGGTCGTGGCCTCGAAGACTTCCATAGAGCTGCTCCGGCTCCTTCTGAATTCCGAGCGAAGTATATTGGGGCGGCTCGCTCCGGTCAAAGAGGACTGCGGCTCGGGGTTGATGTACAATCGGGCCGCCCGAACCAGGGCTACTCTCACTGGGCGAGGTCCGGCCATGGCTACCATCTTGGAGCGGTATGAGCAGAAGTTCCGTGGATCACGGAAGGCGTACGAGAGCGCGGCCGGGCTGATCCCGGGCGGCGGGCACCAGTCGAGGGTGGTCAAGCCCTTCCCCCTGTTCGTGTCGGAGGGCAGCGGGGCGAGCAAGCGGGACGTCGACGGCAATGAGCTGATCGACTACATGATGGGGTTCGGCGCGCTGATGCTCGGCCACGCCCACCCGGAGATCACCCAGGCGGTCGCGGACCGGCTGGCCCAGGGCACCCATATGGGCACGACCTCGGAGCTGGAGGTCGAGTGGGCCCGCCTGGTCAAGGACCTGATCCCGTGCGCCGAGCGGGTGAGGTTCACTGCGTCCGGGACCGAGTCGACGCTGCTGGCGCTCCGCCTGGCGCGCGGCTTCACGGGCCGGAAGAAGCTGGTGAAGTTCCGCGAGCATTTCCACGGCTGGCACGATTACGTCTCCATGGAGTCGGGCATCAACACCCAGGTCGGCATCCCCGAGGAGACGATGTCCACGGTGGTCGTCCTGGAGCCCGAGGTCGACGCACTCCGGCAGCTGCTGGAGCGAGACGACGACGTTGCCGCAGTGATCATGGAGCCGACGGGCGCCCACTGGGGCCAGTTCCCGGTGGCGAATCCCGGCTTCCTGGAGGGCGTCCGTGAGCTCACGGCGAAGCATGGCGTGATCATGATCATGGACGAGGTGATCTGCGGCTTCCGCATGTCGCGCGGCGGCGCCCAGGGGCGGTTTGGGATCATGCCCGACATGACCACGATGGCCAAGATCGTGGCGGGCGGTCTTCCCGGCGGCGCTGTGGCGGGCCGGGCGGACATCCTGGAGCAGATGGGTGACGCCGGCGAGGCGCGGCTCGCTCACCCCGGCACCTTCAACGCCAACCCCGTGTCGGCGACCGCCGGGATAGCGACGCTCAGCAAGATCGCCAGTGAGCCGGTGAACGACCGGGCCGACGCCATGGCCGTACGGCTCAAGGCGGGGCTCCGGGATGCGCTGAACAAGATGGAGGTGCCCGGCCAGGTCCACGGGCTGGCGTCGATCGTGCACGTGGCCCTCGGCGTCGATGCCGAGGACGAGGAGATGTCGACGGTGCCCCACGACACGCTGGCCGAGGCGACCGCCGCCCAGTCCAGCAGCCTCAAGCTGGCGATGCTGAACGAGGGCGTGGACATGATGGGCGGCATCGGCTTCATGGTCTCCGCGGCCCACAGCGAGGACGAGGTCGACCGGACGGCGGAGGCCTTCGAGCGGGCCCTGGCAGCGCTCAGGGCCGAAGGCGAGATCTAGGCCGTCATTCCGGCCTTGAGCCGGATTCCTGCCCCAGGAACCGTCCTCCATCCAGGGTCCCGGATGGGGCCGTCGAGTGGCGGCGTTGTGTCAGTGCAGCGGCCGGGGATGGATTCCCGCCTGCGCGGGAATGACGGGTGTTGGCGCACCCTCAAGAGGAGGCGAGCAGTGGCTAAGTACCGCGGGGCAGTGATAGGGCTCGGATGGATGGGGATGCTGTACGACATGGCGGAGCGCCCCGGGCCCGCGCTCGACCAGCCCAGGTTCGAGCTGGAGTCGTCCGACAGGCCGACACCGGAGCTTGACGTCCACCGCAGGTTCCAGCAGCACGAGGCCCACCTCAGGTCCGGCAGGCCGACCAGCTACGCCGAGGCCATGGCCGACCGGTCCGACGTCGAGCTCGTGGCAGCCGCCGACCGGGACGTGAGCCGCCTCGACGCGTTCACCGAGCGGTACGGCGTCGAGGGCGTCTACACAGACGCCATGGCGATGCTGGAGGAGATGAAGCCGGACCTAGTCGCGGTCGCCACCAACATCAGCGGCCGGGCCGACCTGACCGTCGCCGCCGTCGAAAACGGCGCGAAGGGCATCGTGACCGAGAAGCCTATGGTCAACACGCTGGAGGAGGCCGACCGCATGGTCGGGGTCTGCGCCGAGGCCGGCGTGCCCCTTAGCTGCGGCGCGATTACGACCACGCACCCCTCGTTCACCACGGCGAAGGAGCTGGTGCGGTCTGGCGCAATCGGCGACGTGGTGTCGATCGAGGCGCCGAGGCCCGGTTCGCAGCACCAGAACTGGGCATTCTTCCTCGATGCGGACCCCGCGTGGGCGATAGGGACCGGCGACGAGGCGCGGCACGAGGGCGGCAGTGACGAGTTCAAGGGGCAGGGGATGATGGTGGCCGGCGACGGCGTGGTCGTGCACTTCCGAGTGGGCGCGCCGCAGCTCAGGGTCAGCGGCACACGGGGCGAGCTCGTACACGACCTCCCGCAGGGCTGGCAGCTGTGGCAGGACGTCGATTCGGGCGCAGTCGCCGGACGGGCCATGATGCCCTGGCCGGGGCCGCAGACGGGCCACTACGGCGGCATCTACTCGCTGGCGGACGTGATCGACTGTATCGAGGGCAGGCTGGACGAGCCCAAGAACTCGGGCCGCCGGGTCGCGATAGCCTTCGAGGTGGAGACTGCGCTCAAGAAGTCGTCGGACGAGGGCGGTGTGCGCGTCGACCTGCCCCTCGAAGACCGCTCCCTAGGCGTCAACTTTGACTGGTTCCGTTAGCCCCGGTCGTCCCAGGGAAGGCTAGCGGCCTAGAGCTAAGCGCTTCCCTTGACCATCGTTGCTATGGTCTGGGCCTTGAGCTGGTTGTACTCGAACGCGAGCTTCTTGTGGTTGATCACGTCGATGATCGTCCCGATGAAGCAGAACCCGACCGTGAACAGGTAGAGCAGGCCCATGCCTATCTGGCCCAGGTAGAACCGCTGAACGCCGGCCAGGACGACAAAGCCCAGCAGGGTGAGCAGCAGCACTGTCGTGGGGTCTCGGCGTTGGCCCCTGTAGGCGACCGCGAAGGTGTCGGCCTGGGTGTCCGTCATCTCCTTGACGAGCCCCCCTACGAAAAGCATCTCCTCGTTCTCCAGTTCGGGCATTACCCGCATAATGTCAGCCATTCTGTATCCTCTCTAGCCTCTTGAGGCCCTTACCTTGCGGACTTGCAGACTGATGATCCGGTATGTGAGCGCAATCACGACCGGCACTCCCAGCAGGTGCGAGTCGAGGGAGCCGGCCAGGTCGCCCCTGAACAGATAGGCTATGGAGTGCCCGAGCCCGTAGCCGGGACTCTGGATACCGAACACCCACTGGGGCCAGAACAGCGTGAAGTGGAAGTCGGAGTCCGGGTTGCTCACCCCGAGAACCAGCAGTCCCGCCGCCCACATCAGGGCCTCGGTGTCGATGGCTCTTCGGAAAGCGGTAGCCGCGCTGGACTGTTCGACGTAACGCCGCAGGGCCCTCATCCAGGGAGGACCCTGGCAGTGACTTCGAACCGCTCGGACTCGGGAGGGCGGGCCCACAGGTCCTCGGCACCCGCCATGGCCGCGGCGCGCTCGGGGCTGGCCTTCCAGGCGTCGTATATATCCTCGCTCTCCCACACGACGAGGCTCGACAGCTTCGTGGGGTCGGAGTTGGAGGCGAGGCTGTAGCGCACGACGAAGCCGGGCGCGCGGCTCTGGGCCTGCCCGTTGCCGTCGAGGAGCGCCGCCGCCTCTTCGACGAGGCCTTCCTTCGCCCAGTGGTGGGTCAGTACGCCAATCATCGTTCCTCCACGACGGGCATGTCCTTAGCTGCCCGGAGTGTAGCAGGGGGGTTGGGGGCGGTCAACGCGCCCCTGCGCCCCCAAAGCCCCGGGGACTGGATACCGGCGTTCGCCGGTATGACGGAGGGGCTCAGACGAGGGTCAGCATCGCCGCCGGGTTGCGTATCAGCATCCGGTCTACGTCACCCTGCGAGATGCCCGCGTCGACCATCCTGGGCACGATATTGTCGAGCAGGTGGGCGAAGCCGTGGCCTCCGTACCTGGTGAGCTTGTCCTTCGAGCATACGTCCTGGCCCAGCAGGACCTGGCCGCCGTGCCCCTCGTCGACCAGCCGCTTCACGAACCCGATGCGCTGGGCGTCGCTCGGGAAGTCGGTCGGCCCCAGCGAGAAGTTCGACGTCTCCCACCCCAGCTGGTCGTACGCCAGGTAGCAGCCGGTCCGTGCAAGCTCCAGCAGCCGACCCGCGTCGAAGTAGGTCCGGCCCAGGTGCCCGATGACCACGCGCTCCACGTCCGCGCCCGCGTCCGCCAGCACGTCCAGTATCTCGAACGGCGCGTCCTCGCTTCTGCCGGGGTGGATGATGATGGAAGCGCCGGTCTCGACCTGCGCCCGCGCGCCTGCCTTCAGAACCTTGCGCTCGTTCGGCCACAGCGGCCACGAGCAGCCAAGCTCGCCTATCACGCCTGCCCTCACGCCCCCCTGACCGGTGGCGAGGTCCGCTACGATCTCGGACGCGATCTCGTCCTCCGACATCGCGTCCATCCCGTCCGAGTGGGATGCGCCCACGTAGTAGCCGGAGCCGATCACGACGTTGAGTCCCGTGCGGCGGGATATCCGCGCCGCTGCGGCCGGGTCGCGGCCTATGCCCCTCGTCGTCGTGTCGACGATGGTGCGTCCCCCGGCGGCCCTGAACAGCATCGCCTCCTCGACGGTCGCGTCCTCGTCGACCAGTATGAGGTTGTCCCTGCTGCGGAAGGGGTCGTACCTGACCCATGAGAGGACGTCGAGGTCGACCGGCTCGAACGCCAGCCCGCGCTCCGAGGCGGCCTCCGGCTCCTGGAACACGACCGAGAAGTCGAGGAGCAGGTGCTCGTGGGCCGTGGTCGTGCCCAGAGTCTCAGGCGAGACCGGGCCGAGCACCGTCTGCACCATGCCGCGCAATTCAAGCCTCCTGCCGGCGGACGCCCGAACGCTAAGCCAGCCCCGCCAGCCCTGTCAAGGCAGCGTCCGGCGCGCGGCACCCATTACAATATGGTGAGCCAACCCAACGCTGGAGGTACCCCGTGTCCGAATCGAAGATAGTCACCGGAAGCCACCTGATAGGCCGCGCCCTGCAGATGGAGGGCGTGACCAACGTGTTCGCGCTGGCGGGCGACCACGTCCTGCCAGTCATGGACGTGATGGCGGACATGGACTTCCGGTTCATCGACACGCGGCACGAGCAGGCGGCGGTCCACATGGCCGACGCGTGGGGACGCATCACGGGAGGGCCCGGCGTCGCCATGTACACGACGCCGGGGTTCGCGAACGCCATACCAGGCCTCAGCAGCGCCCTGAACTCCGAGGCGCCCCTGCTCTCGATCAGCGGCAGCGCGCCCCTGCACGAGCTTGGGCGCGGCGCGATGCAGGAGATCGAGCAGGTGGACATGGCGCGACCCACGACCAAGGACGCGTGGCTGGTCACCGACCCGCGCCGCATCCCGCACATGATCGCCCAGGCCCTGCGGCTCGCCTACTCCGGCAGGCGCGGCCCCGTCCACCTGACCATCCCCATCGACATCCAGCAGCAGACCCTCGACGAGAGCGAGGTCACCTACTTCCAGCCGTCCGAGTACCGGCCCAGCCCGGACTCCGGCGTGCCGGATGCCAAGGTCGAGGCCATAGTGGACCCGCTCCACGGGGCGGAGAGGCCGCTGATAGTCGCCGGGACCGCCGCCGCATACTCGGGCACAGGCGAGGAGCTTCAGAGGCTGGTCGAGACGACGCGAATACCCATCATGACCGAGGCCGGAGCGCGCGGGATGGTGCCCGACGACCACCCGTACTGCGCGGGGTTCTACGACAACGGGCTCAACGACGCCGCCCGCAGGCTCCGCGACGCCGACGTGGTGCTGCTGCTGGGCATGAAGCAGGACATCATCATCGGCTACGCGCTCCCGCCGACGCTATCGGCGGACACGGTCGTACTGCAGGTCGACCCGTCGCCGGCCGAGATCGGGCGCAACCGGGGCGTCGCCGTGGGCATCGTGGGCGACGTCGCCGCCGTCGGGGACAGCATCGCGTCGAGCGCGGCCTCCCGGTCGTGGACCGAGCGGCCGTGGGTGCGGGAGCTGCGCGAGGTGCGGGAGGCCCAGCTCGCGAAGCTGAACGAGCTCGCCGTGAGCGAGACGCCCATGCACGCGATCTACGTTCACAAGGCGCTGCAGTCCGCGCTGCGTCGCGACGACTTCCTGACCTTCGAAGGCGGCGACTTCTGCCACTTCGGGCGCGCGTACCTGCCGGCGCTCACGCCGCGGTCGTGGCACTACTTCTCGGCGGTTGGCATGCTCGGCTCGGGCCTGGCGACGGCGATGGCCGCCAAGCTGGCCTACCCCGACCGGCGGGCCATATCGGTGACGGGCGACGGCAGCTTCGGGTTCAACGGCATGGAGCTGGACACGGCGGTCAGGCACGGCATAAACGTGGTGTCGATTCTCGGCAACGACGCGGCGTGGGGGATCGACCGGCAGATCCAGCTAGAGGTGTACGGCAAGCCGGTCGCCACGGACCTGCTGCCCACGCGCTACGACAAGGTCGCCGAGGCCCTGGGATGCTACGGCGAACACGTCACCGACCCGGCCGACCTGCCCGCGGCCATCGACCGCGCCTTCGCCGCCAACCGCCCGGCCCTGCTCAACGTCGACATCCAGCGCGCCATCAGCCCCCGCGCCCAAGCCGCCATAGCCCGCTGGACCGCCACCACGTATCAGCCGTTCTGACGCATGAGGGTGTAGCGGTTGATGGCTGTGGAAACTCTAGTGGGCGCGCCAGCCTCACAGCCCTTACGCTCTGATAGAATACCGCGATGCTTGAGTACCAGCACATACTGGACAATCGCCGCAGTTCGGTCGTCGATTATCTGCGCAGGTGCCTGGGTAAGTCTGATGCCCTCCGGCTGGTGTCGGCGTACTTTAGCATTTACGGCTACGAGCTGCTATCAGAGGAACTCGACGACGTTGGAAGCGTGCGGTTCCTGTTCGGCGACCCCACCTCGGTGGACGAACTGGATCCAGGTCCGAAAGACCCCAAGTCCTTTGATCTGACAGAGCAGGGACTCGTACCGAATCACACCCTTGCTCAGAAATACCTTGCCCGTATGTGCGCCGACTGGGTATGCAAAGACAGTGTTGCAATCCGCACTGTGAGCCAGTCCAGGTTCCTGCATGGCAAGATGTACCTCACTGAGTCGGCAGGAGTGGTTGGGAGTTCCAACTTCACCAAGAACGGTTTGGGTGGGGGTAGGGGCGCGAATGTCGAAATAAACCTGGCCACCAAAGAAGCCGCAATCTTGGCTGAGCTCCAAGACTGGTTCGACGCCCTGTGGGACAACAGTGATCTGACGCGGGACGCCAAGCAGCAGGTGCTTGCCGCGCTGAATCGCATCGGCAGCGACCACTCACCGGAGTTGGTCTACTACAAGACTCTGTACGAACTGTTCCGTGGGGAAATAGAGGCCCGGCTAGAGGGCGACCAGCAGATGCAGGACAAGCATCTCTACGATTCCCAGGTATGGAACGCGCTCTACGAGTTTCAGAGGGACGGTGCCAAGAGTGTCATCTCGCGCCTGCAACGACACAATGGCTGCATCCTCGCCGACAGCGTAGGACTCGGCAAGACCTACACTGCCCTGGCCGTTATCAAGTACTACGAGCTTCGCAACGAGCGTATCCTTGTGCTGTGCCCCAACAAGCTGCGGGAGAACTGGGCCCTCTATCCGGCATATATGTCCCAGAAGCACAATCCCTTCCAGGACGACCGCTTTGGCTACACGCTTCTCACACACACCGACCTATCGCGCGACAAGGGTATGTCGGGAAGCATCGATCTAGAACATTTTAACTGGGGCGGGTTCGACCTCGTGGTCATAGACGAGTCCCACAATTTCCGTAACATGGGCGGTATTCGTTATGAACGCCTGATAGATGAAGTGATCCGTCAGGGTGCAAAGACCAAGGTCCTGATGCTATCTGCTACCCCTGTCAACACATCACTCACCGATCTACGCAACCAGGTCTACCTGATGACTGAAGGGCGCGACGACGAATTCAGGGAGAATCTGGGTCTGGAGAATATCAGAAGCATGCTGGGCAACGCACAGAAGGAATTCCAACAGTGGGAGTCTTCTCTCACACAGGACGCTCCGAGGGACAAGGTTGCCCTGCTGGAGAGCCTTGGGCCCGACTTCTTTCGCCTCCTCGACAGCGTCTCCATAGCCCGGTCCCGCCGTCACGTCCAGCAGTTCTACGAGCAGGAGATGGAGCGCATCGGCCGGTTCCCTAGTCACGAGCCTCCAGTTAACGAACATCCGCCGACCGACCTGACGGGAGCGCTTTCCTACAAGGGACTGGCAGATCAGATCGATAAATTCGAGCTGTCCATCTACCGGCCCTCCGACTACCTGGTAGACGAAGCTCGCCTGAGGGAGCTCAAGGACGAGCGAGCCCAGCGGAACTTCAACCAGCAGGACCGAGAGCGCTTCCTGATAGCCATGATGCGGACGAACTTCCTGAAGCGGCTCGAGAGTTCCGCCCACTCGCTGACCCTCACCCTGGAGCGTACCGTTGGCAAGATCGACGACCTGCTGGACAGGATCGCGCGCTACCAGGCCGATGCGGAAACTGCTGAATACCTTGGCGATTCTGCACTGCCTGACGATGACGAGGACGACGAGGACCACTTCATCAATCGCGGCCGTCATCCCTACCGCATGCGTGAACTCGATCTCCCTGAGTGGAAATCAGACCTCCTCAGGGACAGGTCTACACTGGCGGCGGCGTTGGAACAGGTCGCTACCGTCACACCGGAGCGCGACGGAAAGCTAAGCCAGATCAAGAAGGCCGTCACTGACAGGGCCAGGAATCCCACTACAGACCAGGACGGCAAACCTAATCGCAAGATGCTGGTCTTCACCACGTTCAAGGACACGGCCGAGTACCTCTACGATAACCTGGAGGGCCTGTCTCGGCAGCTCGGATTGAATGCCGCGATGGTGTCAGGCGACGCAACCCGCACCACCGCAGGTCCCAACAGCTTCAACGATATCCTGTCCAACTTTGCACCGAACGCCCGGAAACACACGGCCGAAGACGGCGAGATAGACCTGCTAATCGCCACAGACTGCATCTCAGAGGGTCAGAACCTGCAGGACTGCGACACCGTGCTGAATTACGATATCCACTGGAACCCGGTCCGGCTGATCCAGCGGCTCGGGCGCATAGACCGCATCGGCAGCCGCAGTCGCTCCGTTCGCATGATCAGCTACTGGCCCACCGAGGACATGGAGGCGTACCTCCGTCTCAGGAACCGCGTGCAGGCCAGGATGGCCCTGGTCGACGTGTCGGCCACAGGCGGCGACGACCCCTTCGCCCTGCAGGACGGCTTCCAGATGGAGATGCGGTTCCGCGACCAGCAGCTACTGAGGCTCAGGGACGAAATACTCGACCTGGAAGACCTCGCGGACGGCGTCGTCATGAGCGACTTCACCCTGGACCACTTCTTCGCGCAGCTCCTCCGCTACCTCGAGCAGAACAAGGAGGAATTGGAGGCCACGCCCCCGGGGGCATACGCCGTCACCGCACCTGCCCTGGGTGCTGATTCAGGCGTGATATTCTTCCTGCGCCAGAAGAAGGCCGGACGCGACCCGCGCCAGAAGAACGCCAGCCCCGTGCACCCCTACTATGCCGTCTACATACACCACGACGGTACGATCCGCTATGGCTGTTCCGTTGCCCGGCAGGTGCTCGGCGTGTTTGAGGCTGCGGCCGCCGGGAAGGGCCGGCCCTTGATGGAGCTGTGCGACTGGTTCGACAGCGAAACGGACACCGGCAAGGACATGGAAGATTACGACAAGCTGCTAAAGGACGTCCTGGCGCACATTCGACAGTCCCACGGAGCGACGCAGCTGCAGAGCATCGGACTTGGCGGCTCGCGAGGCGCCTTGCTTCCCACGGCCGCCGAAGCGCCCCAAGACTCGACCGACTTCGAGCTGGTGACATGGCTGGTAATAGCGCCGCCTCAAACATAGACGCTCCGGGAACGAGGCTTCGAATTGCCCAGTCCCTGTCCCGGATGTCGGGCCTGCCGTTCGAGCAGGCTGCCGAGCACCTGCTCGATGCCCTCGGCTATCGGAGCGACCGCACCCTCCCGGACCAGTCGGGTAGCCCCGGCGACTTCATCTCGGCACTGCCCGCCGACAATCCCGGCACGAAGTCGGAGCGGGACTTCCTCGATCATGCGGCGTCCGTGCGGCTCGTCTTCCAGGTGTCCGACTTCGAGATCAGGGCCGCCGCGTCGTCCCAGGGCATGCTGTTCGAGGCCGGCGACTTCGACAAGGGCCACACGCGCAGCTTCTTCTTCACGGCGGTCGAGCTGACGGGCAGCGGATATTCGAGGACCAGCTACGTCGCGTTCACCCGCGAGATAAACAAGCGCTTCCTTGCGCCCACCGTCGTGCTCTTCCGCACCGCAGACGGGCGCCTCTCCCTCGCCTTCGCGCACCGGCGCAAGCACAAGCGCAACCCCGGGCGCGACGTGCTCGGCAAGGTGTCCCTCGTGCGCGAGATCGACCCCGCATCGCCTCACCGCGCCCACGTCGGCATCCTCGCGGACCTCCGCCTCGCCGACCGCGTCCGCTGGATGGAAGACCGCGGCAGGGGGCGGGACTTCGACGGCCTGCTCGCCGCGTGGCTCGACACCCTCGACACCCAGGAGCTCAACACGCGCTTCTTCAAGGAGTTGTTCGCCTGGTTCGAGCGTGCAGTGAAGGAGGCGGAGTTCCCAACCGGCGAGAAAGTGGTCCTCCAGCCCGAGGAGCACGTCATCAGGCTCATCACTCGCCTCCTCTTCGTCTGGTTCATGAGGGAGAAGGGCCTCGTCGCCTCGGACCTGTTCGTCGAGAACAGGGTGCGCGGCCTGCTGCGGGATTACGACAGCGAGTCCGGCGACTCCTACTACCGCGCCGTCCTCCAGAACCTCTTCTTCGCCACCCTGAACACCGACATGGACAAGCGCGGCTTCAGCAAGGTCAGCAACACCACCCACCGGGACTTCTCGCGCTACCGCTTCAGGAAAGAGATGAGCGACGCGGGCGCGCTGCTGGACCTGTTCGGCCAGACCCCCTTCATTAACGGCGGCCTGTTCGACTGCCTCGACAGCGAGGAGGCCACCGGCGGCGGGGGCTACCGCATCGACTGCTTCTCCGACGTCCACTACACCAAGCTGAGCATCCCCAACCGCCTCTTCTTCGACGATGATGGACTCATAGACCTCTTCGACCGCTACAAGTTCACCGTCGAGGAGAACACCCCGGCCGAGCAGGAGGTAGCCCTCGACCCCGAGCTCCTCGGCAGCGTATTCGAGAACCTCCTTGCCGCCTTCAATCCCGAGACCCGCGAGACCGCTCGCAAGCAGACCGGCTCCTACTACACCCCCCGCCCGGTCGTCGACTACATGGTCGACGAGGCCCTCGTGGAATCACTGGCCAGCAAGGTCCAGCCCACCCCAAGGCCAACCTCCGTCATTCCGGCCCCCGAGCCGGAATCCATCCCCGGCCAGCACCCTGATGACGACGACCAGGAATTCTGGCGCGAACGGCTCCGGTACCTCCTCGACTACGAGGACGCCTTCGACGACGCTAACAAGCTCTTCGACGAGGCCGAAACAGCCGGCCTCGTCCGGGCCATGTCGGAAATCAAGGTCCTCGACCCCGCCGTCGGCTCCGGCGCATTCCCCATGGGCGTGCTCCACAAGCTGACCCTGGCCCTTGGCCGCCTCGACCCTCACAACGATCGCTGGCAGAGCCTCCAGGAGGAGAAGGCCGGCCACCGCGCAACCGCCGCCTTCGGCACCCACGACCAGCGGGAGCGCGACGCCGAGCTTAAGGAGATCAGCGACACCTTCGAGCGGTACCGCGACTCCGACTTCGGGCGCAAGCTCTACCTGGTCCAGAACAGCATCTTCGGCGTCGACATACAGCCTGTCGCCTGCCAGATCGCCAAGCTCCGCTTCTTCATCTCCCTCGCCATCGAGCAGGAGCCCGATCCCGCCCAGCCCAACTCCGGCATCAAGCCCCTGCCCAACCTGGAGACCCGTTTCGTCGCCGCCAACACCCTGCTGGGACTGGGAGAGCCGGTCCAGATCCCATTGGGAGGACAGAACAGGCTGGCGGAGCTCAATGACAAGCTCCGGGCGAACCGGGAGCGCCACTTCCACGCCACGACTCGCAGTGAGAAGCTGAAGATCAGCCGCGAGGACAAGCGGCTGCGCCGGCTGCTGGCGCAGGAACTGGTCAAGGCCGGCATGGACAAGTCGAATGCCGCAAAGGTGTCCAGGTGGGACCCATACGACCAGAACGACAAGGCCGACTGGTTCGACTCGTGGTACATGTTCGGAGTGAAAGCGACGGAGGGGTTCGACGTGGTGATCGGGAACCCGCCTTACGTTCAGTTGCAGGCCAACGGCGGCGAACTCGCCAATCTCTACCGGAACAACGGCTACGTCACATTCACCCGCACCGGCGATCTGTACCAGCTCTTTTACGAGCGCGGCTGCCAACTGTTGCGTCCGCAGCAGGGCATCTTGGTGTACATTACGTCCAACAGTTGGCTCAAGGCCGAGTATGGCAAATCCACCCGCCACTACTTTGCCCAAAACCACACCCCCCTGTTGCTGCTGGAGTTGGGCAAGGACGTTTTCGAGTCGGCCATAGTGGACTCCGGCGTCCTGATGCTGCGCACCGGCGGTGCGGCGCAGACATTCCCGGCGGCGGACATGGACCGTCTGGGAACCACCGATGTACCGCCCGCCCCCGAATTGTGGGGCCAAGTACGCCCCGAAGTCGACGCCACGTGGAGCGTCCTGTCTCTGATTGAACACAGCATCTTGGACAAGATGTGGGTCAAAGGAACGCCGTTGAGAGATTGGGACGTGAATATCAACAGGGGTATCACAACAGGCTACAACAAGGCATTCATAATCGACGATGCGACAAAACAGCAATTGGTTGATGCCGATCCCAAGTCTACCCAAGTCATCAAGCCGGTGCTGCGCGGGCGCGACGTCCAGCGCTATCGGGCGCAATGGCCCGATTCGTGGTTAATCAACGTCCCTTGGCATTTCCCGTTGCATTTAGACTCGTCCATTAAAGGTGTTAGTGAAAAAGCGGAAGGCTTGTTTAAGAAACAATTTCGGGCAGTCTACAGGCATTTGCTTTCACACAAGGCAGCACTTGCCGCTCGCAACAAGTCGGAGACGGGTATCAGGTATGAGTGGTACACCCTTCAATGTTGGGCTGCAAACTACCACGACGATTTTGCGAAAGAAAAACTAATATGGATGGATCTTACAGAACAAGGGCGGTTTTCGTATAGCAACAGTGAAATCTTCTGCGCTAACACCGCTTTTATAATGACCGGGTCTGCCCTCAAGTATCTGTGTGCCATGCTCAACTCCAATCTCGTCATGTGGTACATGGGTAACACCGCGCTCAATTCGGGAATGGGAGTAACCCGGTGGATACCCGCTACCGTCGAACGCATCCCCATCCCGAAACTGAGTGGGGTCAAGCAGATCCCATTCGTCCGACTGGTAGACCACATCCTAGAGGCCAAGTCTGCTGACCCGAACGCGGATACTGAGCAACTGGAACGGGAGATAGACCGACTGGTCTATGACCTCTACGGCCTGACACCAGCCGAGGTCGTAGCAGTGGAGAGAGAACAGTGGCCACACCACTAAGGCTATTCAGGAAACGATTGCACTTGAAGACTTGGGAATTACCATCCCTCCAAGGAGCTCCCGGTAGTGAAGTGTTAGCAAGGTTGAGAGGCTTCTCTGCACCATCCGGAGGCGCCAACCATCTCCAACAGCAGGCTGAATACGCAAGCGAGGAGCCAAGCATGGAAGCGAGAATGCCCGATGTAGGGGAAGTGCTGGTCCACCGGTTCCGCCGGCGAGAGGGCGAGGTCCGGGCCGAGGTGACGGCCGTCGACCGTGAGAGCCGGACGGTCAGGGTGAGGATGGACGGCAGGGAGTACGCCTCCCTGTCCGCCGCCGCGAAGGCCGCCGGCGGCGGCGCCAGCCAGAACGGCTGGGTCTACTGGGGCCTCAAGAAGCAGACGCCCAAAGCCCGGAATAGGTGAGACCAGGGGTTAGATGGTGGCATGGTAGAATGGAGACGTTCCATTGTAACTGCCGGCCGCTGGATCACGATTGCGCCAAGAGGACCAGGGATTGAACACGCCGTCTGAGCTAGGGAATCTCAAGCTGAGTGTCACCAACTTCGGCCCGATAGCCAGGGCTGACATCGATCTGCGCCCAATGACGGTATTCGTCGGCCCCAGCAACACGGGCAAGTCCTACCTGGCAATACTCATATATGTGCTGCATAGATTCTTCAGTGGTAGAGCGTTTCAGCCGGCCCTCCCTCCGATGCTGGCGGGGAGGTCGATATTCGGCCTTGGACTCGGTTCACCGGATGATCAGGCAGTTTCTCGCGAAGATATTGAGGCGTTGTTTGCCTGGCTCTCGGGCTCTCTGCCAGAGACAGGGACATCACATTCTCAAGATGCAGTCTCTACCGTACTACCGGAGTCCGCCGCGAGGCTGGTTCGGTATCGCCTCGAGGCAGTCGGCGCTCGTGGGTATCTGTTGAATGCCGAGATGGCACGGTGCTTCGGCATCGAGGACATTTCGAGCCTGGTCCGCAACCGTATCAAGAGTGGAGGGAGAGCTGTAGTAAAGCGCCCCGTTGTTCATGCGGACGCCGGATCAGATTGGATTACATTCGACTTCAATATTGTAGGTGAGAGTCGTGATCTTGGAGCCGTGATACCAACAGGCGCTCCACTGCGATTTACCGCAAATGAGCAGCAGCACAGGCAGATATTGGGAACGGTTGCCTGGCTCAGGTCCACACCTAGGGACGATTGGGACAGCGAAGGACCGTATATCGCGGGTGATCTCATAAGTCAACTTGCGGATGTGATTGGCGGTGATATAGTGAGCCCTCTGGGACGCGCCGCTCACTATCTGCCCGCCGACCGCACGGGCGTCATGCACGCGCACCGGGTCGTCGTGGGGTCGATAATCGGCCAAGCGTCCCGTGCGGGATTCCAGCACGATACTCCCCTGCCTCCGCTATCCGGCGTACTCGCCGACTTCCTTGAACAGCTCATAGGTCTGGGCGGCCGGCGGGAAGGCGACGTCGAGAAGACTCTCGCCCGGCAGATCGAGAGGGACATTCTCCAGGGCGAGGTGCGTATGGGGGAGACGCTGGTGGGGTATCCGGAGTTCTTCTACCGCCCGGAAGGCTGGAAGGACGACCTGCGCCTGGTGAACACCTCGTCCATGGTGTCGGAGCTTGCTCCGGTGGTGCTCTATCTCCGCCACGTAGTCCGACCCGGCGAGGTGTTGATCATCGAGGAGCCGGAGTCCCACCTTCACCCGGCAATGCAGGTGGAGTTCATCCGGCATCTTGCGTCGGCCGTGCAGGCAGGCGTCCGCGTCATTCTAACTACGCATAGCGAATGGGTCCTGGACGAGCTGACCAACTTGGTGCGACTGTCGGAGCTTCCGAAGTCGCGCAGAAGGGAGTTCGGGGGCGCCGACTTCGCTCTCGACCCCGACAAGCTGGGGGTGTGGCTGTTCGAGCCGAAGAGACGCCCCAAGGGCTCGGTGGTGAAGGAGATCCCGTTCGACGAGGGCTTTGGCGGTTTCAGATCCGGTTTCGATGACGTCGCAATGGGAACCTACAACGACTACGCGGCAATATCGAACCGCATAGAGGAGACCAGGGCTGAGTACAGGACTCCTTAGCCAGATCCGGTCAACCATTCCGGCGGCATGTCTCGCCAATAGGTGTCGGAGGCGGGGATGTACGGTAAGCATGGCGGACGCGCCACAGCCCTTCGTTCTGATTGACCTAGACTGCGAAGATCTGCCCATCAGGCGCAGTGGTGCACGGTGCGATTTCGTGTTTATCAGCGATGACGGCAGCTGGGTTGTGCCGCTCGAGCTCAAGAGAGGGGGCCTGCGCGTCAGCGAAGTCCTGGAACAGCTGCGCGGTGGCGCGCGATTCGCCGAAAGTGTAGTACCCACGTCCACGCCGACAAGCTTCCTGCCCATCGCGGTTGTGGGCGGCAGAATCCATCCCGATGAACTTCGTAGACTGCGCCAAAGAAGCTCGCAGGTGCGTTTCAGAGGTGAGCAGGTACGTATCGAGCTACTGAGGTGCGGAGACTCTCTCGCCGCAGCGCTCAGGAGGAGGAGCGAGTAATGTCCCCGCCCTAATTTTGCGACTGGGGTCGGGGCCGGAAGCCCCGAGGCCAAGACGCTTGGCGACTCGTTCCCAGACGCTCAGCCATTATACCCTATCGGATAGGGCAGGAGGATGCCTACTGTATACGGTTCTTGCGGAATGAGTTCTTGACTGCGATCTTTCCGTTGCGGAACGTGAACAGGTCGCAGCCGTCTACCTCGGCCCTGGAGCCGTCGGGCATGGTGGCGATGAAGGTCCACTGGGTTACGCCCCGGTCGCCCGCGACGAAGTGGCGCGGGTTGGTCCACTGGCCGTCCGGGAACATCTCGAGCACGTTCTGGTAGCCGGCGCGGACGTTCTCGTAGCCCTCGTACCGGGTGCCGTCCACGCCGGGGCCGGACGACAGCTGGAACAGGCAGTCCTCGTCCATGTAGGTCATCAGGTCCTCCAGGTCGTGCCTGTTCCACGCCTCCGCGAATCCCTGCAGGTAGTCGGTGTCGACCTGTGCGCCGCTGGCTGTAGCCATGTCAATTCCTCCTTGGTTGGCTCGTCTGTTCGTTCCACCCTCACCCCATCCCTCTCCCATCGAGGGAGAGGGGGTTCTTCACCCTCACCCCAGCCCTCTCCCATCGAGGGAGAGGGGGTTCTTCACCCTCACCCCAGCCCTCTCCCGTCGAGGGAGAGGGGGTTCTTCACCCTCACCCCAGCCCTCTCCCGTCGAGGGAGAGGGGGTAAGAGGTACGGGGTTAGGCGTCCTTGTACTTCTCGAGCAGGCGGCGGGCTATGATGAGCTTCTGCATCTCGTTCGTGCCCTCGCCTATTATCATCAGCGGCGCGTCTCGGTAGTACCGCTCGACCGGGTGCTCCTTCGTGTAGCCGTAGCCGCCGTGGATGCGCATCGCGTCCAGGGTGACCTGCCCGCAAATCTCGCTGGCGAACAGCTTGGCCATGCCCGCCTCCAGGTCGACACGCTTGCCGTCGTCCTTCAGCCGCGCCGCGTTCATCGTGAGCAGCCGCGCAGCCTCGATCTTCGTGCCCATGTCGGCCAGCATAACCTGGATGGCCTGGTGCTGGGCTATGGGCGTGCCGAATGTCCTGCGGCGCTGGGCGTATGAGACGGCCGCGCGGAATGCGGCCTCGGCGACGCCTACCGCGCGAGCGGCCACGTTGATACGGCCCGACTCCAGCCCGCTCATTACCTGCCCGAACCCGCGCCCCTCCTCGCCGCCGACCAGGTTCTCCGAACCCACCCGGCAGTCCTCGAACAGCAGCTCGGCCGTGTCGAGCCCACGGTAGCCCAGCTTGTCGATGTGGCGGCCCACGGTCAGCCCCGGGTTGGGCTTCTCCACGATGAAGCAGCTCATCCCCCTGTACGGCGGGTCGGCCTCCGTGTCCGTCTTGGCGAGCACGGCGAAGGCGTTGCCGTTCTCGGCGTTGGTGATGAACATCTTGCTGCCGTTCAGCACGTACTCCTCGCCGTCCCGCACCGCCGTCGTGCTGATGTTCTGCACGTCGCTGCCCGCCTCGGGCTCGGTCAGCCCCAGCCCGCCCCGGACCTCGCCTCGGGCCATGCGCGGCAGCAGGCGCTCCTTCTGCTCGGCCGTTCCGTGACCGGCGATGATCGCCGCCATCAGGTGGTGGGTGCCGATCACGCCGCTCACGCTCATCCAGCCCCGGCTCAGCTCCTCGAATATGACCGCGAGGGTCGCGTGGTCGAGGCCCAGGCCGCCGTACTCCTCGGGGATCGTGATGCCGAACAGGCCCATCTCCCGCATGGTGTCGACGAGCTCGGCCGGATAGATGTCGTCGTGATCGTACTGCGAGGCGACGGGCTCCACGTCGCGGCGAACGAAGTCGCGGACGAGGCTCACGATCTGCGCCCTTATCTCCTCGGTCACCGCTGTCGTGCCGGCCATTGCGCTCCCCGCGCCGCCGTGTGGAGGGTGATTGCGGCGCGCATCGGAGTGTAGCCACGCCCCTCGCGCCCAGTCAACCGGAGGGCCGAAGAGTGCAGTGACGAAGAATCTGGGCTCGCTTACTCAAAGGCCGTCCCCAGATAAGGCGAGTAGATTCCTCACTTCGCTGGCGCTGCGTTCGGAATCACTATGGCCTTGCGAAGGCCACATAAGGGGATGAAAATGGGTTCGCGCCGGGCGGTACAACTAGGGCGATTGTCATTGGTGCCGCGAGCCCGTGTCGGA
>DAOULA010000034.1:0-4340 GCA_034420735.1 Dehalococcoidia bacterium | reverse complement strand
GTGTAGCTCCTGGTGCCCGTGCGTGTCCACTCCCGTGTGCATGGCGACGCCCGAGCCGTCGCTCACCGACAGCACCTCGACACGGTGGTCCCGCTCCGGGAACTTGTTGCCGTCGAAGGAGTGGACGGCCAGGAGCAGCCCTTCGGAGTCGGCTCCGGCCCCGTAGGAGTGGTGAGAAAAGCTGACCGCGTCGTTTATCCGGGTGGGGTCTGACCACGTCTCGCCATCCCACCTGGTCTGGCACAGCTCCCAGCCGTCCCTGATCAGGTCGGAGTCCCAGTTCGGAAGCGGGTCGGCGAACGCGCCGTCGACCATCCAGTCCGGCTCCACGTATGGCCTGGTCCTCACTGGGTGGACCATGCGGAACGTGCAGACCAGGTCGTCGCCCACACGCACGAGCCTGGCGTTCGTCGGAGTCATGTTGATCATCCGGTTCTCGCCGGCGTGCACCTGGGACTGTGGCCGCTCGTACGACTTCTGCGGGATCGGGATCACCCCACCCGAGTCGTCCGTGCCGGGACCGTTGCTCACCTCCCCGCTGACCGGGTCGATGCGCCTCAGCTCTATCTCGCGTATCTGGTCGACCTGGATGTCGTAACCCCACCCTGGCGACGACTCCCAGAGCACCAGCACGCTCCCGTCATCGTCCGACGTGCAGCGCGGCAGGAAGTTCAGTGGGTTGCGGTGCGACAGACGCACAGGATCGCTCACCGACCCCTCCGAGACCTTCGAGTAGTAGACGTGCGACTCGCCGCCTTCAAACCGCTCGAGGCACACCGCGATACCGCCGGTCGCGGCGGCCAGGGTCGGGTGACGGCCTGGAAGCTGGACGTCCCCGCCGCCGGCCTCGTCCATGACGTGCACAACATCTCCATCGTCCCCCCGGCTCACCCACGCGATCCACAACGCGCCCTCGTCATCACGGGTGATGGATGGGTCCTGGAGCACGGTCATACCTGACTCAAGCGTGCTCGTCTGCCCGTCCCGGTGGAGCCTCAGGCTCCAGGTATCGCCGTCTAGCTCCGTCCAGACGAATGCAGGGCCGGGCGCCACGGCGAATCCCGAGTACTGCTCGGCGGTGGAGGTGTGCAGGGTGCGCACGTCGCCTGCGCGGCTCTCGACCAGGTGCAGGGTTGGGCGCATGGCGAGATATGCGTCGATCCAGCCCTGGTAGGTCACGCCGGGGAGCAGCATCGCCTTGATGTCCTCCCACTCCCGGTCGGCGTCCATGTTGGCGATAAAGCCCTCGTCGACGTCGTCCATAGTTACTGCTACCATGGCCCAGCCGTCGTTCGTCGCAGCCATATCGCACTCGAAGGCATCCTGGAGCCGGTATATCGTTCGAACTGTCATGGTTGGCCCTCCATCAGCTCGGCGTCACCCGGTGTGCGGACGCCAGCCCGAAGGATATAGGTAGAGCCCCCGGTTGTACACCGCGCACGCCCGTGTGGCGATTCCGTCGACCAGCTGGCGGATCAGCCCGGGAGCAGGACCGTGCGTGCGACTGCGCCGCTGTTCATGTCGTCGAAGGCCTCGTTGACCTCGTCCAGCGGACGGTACCTGGTAATCAGCTCATCCAGCTTCAGACGGCCATCCAGGTACAGATCGATCAGCCAGTGGAAGTCAACCCTCGGCCGCCCGGACCCGTAGAAGGAGCCGAGCAGGCCCCTGTCCTTGAAGAGCATCATCGCGGGCACGGTTATGTCGGCGTCCTGAGCCGGAACACCGACCGCGACCGCCGTCCCTCCCGGCCTGAGCGACTCGAACGCCTGCCGAATGACCGGCGGGGACCCGATCACCTCGAACGCGTAGTCTGCGCCACCGCCGGTGATCTCCCTGACCTGGGTCACGGGATCCGTCTTGCTGGCGTCGATAGAGTGGGTAGCGCCCAGCTCGAGGGCCATGTCCAGCTTCAGGGCGACAGTGTCTATGGCGACGATCCTGGATGCGGCAGAGAGGACGGCTCCCTGGACCACGTTCAGCCCTACGCCCCCGCAGCCGAAGACCGCGACCGTACTGCCCGCCTCGACCTGCGCCCTGTTGACGACGGCCCCGACGCCGGTCGTGACGGCGCAGCCGATTATCGCGGCCCTTTCCAGGGGCATGTCCTTGCGTATCTTCACGGCAAACTCGGCTGGAATCGTGGTGGCCTCGGAGAAGGCTGCGTAACGATGCACTATCGGCACGCCGTCCTGGCTGAAGCGGTTGGTCCCGTCCCGCATGTGCGGAGTCGCCCACGCGTTCTCGCAAAGGTGCGTGCGCCCAACCGTGCAGCTGCGGCATCGACCGCACTGGGCCGTGAGGGAGAAGACGACGTGGTCTCCCGGGGCGAATTCGGTGACGCCGGGGCCCACGTCGGTGACCACGCCTCCGCCCTCGTGGCCCAGTATCGTCGGAAGCGCGTCAGGCGGGTTGCGGCCGATGACGGTGTGGTAATCGCTGTGGCAGACGCCCGCCCCTGCTATGTCGACGCGAATCTCGCCAGACCTGGGCCCTTCGAGGTCTACGTCCTCGATGGACAGGGGTGCGTTCAATTCGCGTAGCAACGCGGCCTTCATGTCAGCCTAAACCGGCCGGCGATGCTGCTGTCCCATGCTCCTCAGAGTGGTTGGGCCTACGCCGGCTAGTAACATCTTACACCACGGTGGCTGAGCCTATGGTGGGCCGTGTAAGACCGAATTGCGAACTCTATGCTGGGAAATCCCTATCTGAGGCGTCTGCCGGTCGATGTTTGGATAGACCTCAGTCTGCAATGTCGAAGGAGGGAGCACAGATAAGGGACATCTGAGAGGTTCTCTTCAAGGAGAATCCACCCTCGGCATCTTGTAGCCGACACGCAGCTCGGTGAAGATGTAGGTTGGGTCTTCGGCGTCGTCGCCCAGCTTGCGCCGGATGGTGCTGATGGTAGTGCGAATGGGCCGAACGTCGCCGTCCCCATCGGTTCCCCAGACTCGCCTCAACAGGTATTCGTAAGTCACAACGCGCCCAGCGTTGGCCGATAGCTCGACGAGCAACCGGTACTGGATGGCAGTCAGATCTATCGGAATCCCCCTGAGGGTGACTAGCCGTTCGACGTAGTCGATGGTCAGGTCTCGTACGACATACGGGACTTCTGGCTCGGAAGTCATCCGTCTACGCAGAGCAGCCCTGATCCTCGCCACAAGCTCGGTCGGCGAAAAGGGCTTGACCACGTAGTCGTCTGCCCCCATATCGAAGGCCCTGGCGACGAGCTGGTCCTGACCGTAGGCGGACACGAAGATCACCGGTACGTCCCCTATACTCATGATGTCCTTCATCAGATCGACTCCGTCGACTCCGGGCAGCATCAGGTCGAGTAGGACCAGATTGGGCTTCTCCTCCTCCAATAGGCGGGGCACGTCGTCCGGGTCTCCGGTGGCAATTACGGTGTAACCCGACTTAACCAAGGCGTCGCGAATATACCGGAGCGCCTGGTCGTCATCGTCCACAGCCAGGACTCTCACTGGTTCCGGCCTCGAACCGTGCGAAGGGACGGTGGAGAGTTGCCTGGGCACGGGCGGGGAGACGAATCCCCCCTCATCGACCGTCGGAAGCGTGAAGGTGAACCTCGCGCCCAGGCCCGGTCCGCCGCTCTCGGCCCAAATGCGTCCCCCGTGGGCCTCCACGATCCCCTTGCAGACCGCGAGGCCGAGTCCGGTGTCTCCTCCCTGCTCCTCTGCCTCAATCCGGGAGAACTTTTTAAACAGGAGAGGCAGGCTCTCGGCGGGGATCCCTCCGCCTTCGTCGGAGACAGACACGGAGACTTGCAGGTCGCCCGGTGCTGCGCTCACCCTGATGGTGGACGACTCCGGTGAGTGCCGTGCCGCATTACCCAGCAGGTTGCCAAGCACCTGGAGGATGCGCGATTTGTCCGCCATGGCCCAGGGGAGGTCGGGCGAGATGTCGACGCGGAGGTCGTGCTTGTTTCCGCCGATACGGAACGCGTTCTCGGCCTCACCGATCAGGACCGCTAAGTCCGTCGGCTCTGCGGAGACCGGCAGATCACCAGTCTCGATGCGGGCCACGTCAAGAAGGTCTGCGATCAGCGCACGCATCCGGTCGGTCTGTTCGAGGATGATCCTGTGGAACTGGTGCATCTCGGCGGGGTGCATGTCGGAGACTTCGTCCAGCAGCGCAGAGACCGAACCCCTCACCGTGGCCAGTGGGGTGCGCAACTCATGGCTCACCATCGCCAGGAACTCGGCCCGAAGCCGCTCAACCTCCTTCAGAGGGGTCATGTCCTGCATCGTCACAATGAGGCTCTCCACCTCACCGTCCTTTGAAAGGATGGGGTTGCCGTTCAGCAGCACAGTGACACTCCG
>DAOULA010000033.1:0-104906 GCA_034420735.1 Dehalococcoidia bacterium | reverse complement strand
TTCCTCGGGATCATCGAGCCCCGCTACATCCAGGCCGGCGACCGCAAGATCCTGACCAGCGGTTTCTGGGGCGTCGCCCGCCACTTCAACTACATGGGCGAGTTCCTCTTCGCCGTGTCAGTGGGCCTCTCCTTCGGACATTTCGGCGTCGCCTGGTCGTGGGCCTACCTGGTCTTCGCTGTCTGGTTGTTCACCTCGCGCCAGCGGGAAGACGACGTGGCCTGCGCCGAGAAGTACGGCCAGGAGAAGTGGGCCGAGTACCAGGAGAAGGTGCCGTACCGCATCATCCCCGGCATCTATTGATGCTGGCGGAGCCTGCGCCCGCGCTTGGGGCTAGTCCGTTTCCGCGCACGTCAGCAGCGGCTGGAGAACGCCGCCGACGAGGCGCGAGCGATGCTCGCCGAGCGGCGGTTGTTGCTGGACAGCAGGCTGCGCCCGTGACCCCAATGGGGCGGTCTGTGCGATCGTAGCTACGTCTGCATTATCTGGATCAGGTTGCCGCAGGTGTCGTCAAAGACTGCAATAGTGACGTTGGCCAATTCTGTTGGCTCCATGGTAAAAGCTACGCCCAGCAACTTCAGTTTCTCATACTCTGCACGGATGTCCATAACGCTAAAGGACGCCGCTGGGATGCCTTGGTCAAATAACCCCTTCTGAAATTCTTGTGCTACCGGGTTTTCATTTGGTTCAAGCAGAAGCTCGGTCCCATCCGGGTCATCGGGCGAGACGACGGTAAGCCACTTGAACTCCCCCACGGGCAAGTCATGCTTCTTCACAAAGCCGAGGATCTCCGTGTAGAACCTCAGGGCTTCGTCCTGGTCACTTACGAAAACGCCGGTGAGTGTAATGCGCATATCCGGCCTCCTTTTCTTCTCATAGTGTCACTTGAGCCATCGATCCATGACAGCCTTGAGGGGTCCATCGTTGAAGACAAGCATCCGATACTTGCCACGCTTCTCTGAGCTTACGAGCCCTGCTTCTTCCAGGAGCCGGCAGCGTGCTTCCAAGGCTGGCGCGGGATACCGGGGCCATCGGGGCAAGGTTGGCGCACCGCTCACTGCCTGGCGCCTACGCATTCCTCGGCCGGATTCTCAGCTCGCTGCTCTCAGAGGGGCTCGGTGCCCTCGTTCAAGATCGACAGGTAGCCCTGGTAGGCGAAGAGGCGGCCGCGACGACGACCGGTTACCTCGCGGGCGACTCCGAGCTCGACCAGCGAGTCCATGGCAGAAGAGGCCGTGGGATGCGTGAGCCCGGTATGGTTACATACTTGGGACAGCGACCGGATGGGGTGCGCCGTCAAGGCCTCGTGCACCCTCAACGCCGAGCCTGCCCTCCGGCCGAGCCCCTCGACCCTCGCTCCGTCATTCTTGAAGAGGTCTGTCAGCCGGGTGGAGGTGGTCACGGCCCCCTCGGCAGTCTCCCGCACACCCTCCAGGAAGAATGCGAGCCACGCCTCCCAGTCACCGGTGCGGCGCACTTGGTCCAGCAGGTCGTAGTAGGCCGGACGGTTCTCCTTCAAGAAGAGGCTCAGGTACAGGAGTGGCTCTCGCAGCACTCCGGCGTTGCTCAGCAGTAGCGTAATGAGCAGCCGCCCCACACGCCCGTTGCCGTCGAGGAATGGGTGGATGGTCTCGAACTGGACGTGCGCCAGCCCCGCCCTCACCAGTACAGGCAGGCCGTCGTCCGTTGCATGCAGGAAGCGCTCCAGCGCCCCCATGCAGTCGGGCACCTCAGACGGAGGCGGCGGGACGAAAGCGGCGTTGCCTGGACGTGATCCGCCGATCCAGTTCTGCGAGGTCCGGAACTCGCCTGGAGACTTCTCACTGCCCCGTCCCTCCGAAAGAAGGACGGCGTGGATCTCCCGGATCAGCCGGTTGGACAGCGGGAACCCGCCTCGCAACCGCTCCAGCCCATGATCGAGAGCGGCTACGTAGTTGGAGACCTCCACAACGTCGTCAATGGGAACGCCCGGCGCCTGGTCGCTTTCGAACATCACCAAGTCAGAGAACGACGACTGAGTACCCTCGATCTGCGAAGAGAGCACCGCTTCCCTGCGGACGTAGGCATAGATGAATAAGGCCGGCGCCGGTAGCAGGACGGTGATGCTATCCAGCCGTCCCAAAGCCAGGTGCGCGCTTTCGAGGAGTTGCTGTAACTCCCCACTCAGATCCAGTGGCGGGTCTGGCGGCAGATGCGCAGGGATGAAGGCGCGGACCTGCTCGCCACCATAGTCTCTGACGTTGTACTTGCCCATTATGCCGCGTCGCATGGCGGGACGCTCCCTTACATTGCTGAGTTTAATAGCGACGTGGGTTATTATAGCAAACATGCTGAAGTTTTAATAAGGATGTGCGGCATGCCCCGAAACGCAAGAACTTTACATAGCGGCAAGGACTATTAAAGCCACGGGCGCTTTTCTTTAGTAAGGTGGGGTCCTGCCGTAGAGGATGCTGGCCGGCTGGCCAAGTACCAGGACGTTCTTGCGCCTCATCCCCGTCTCGGACGCGATGCGGCCGGCCTGGTCCCTGGAGAGAAGCAGCGCCCCCGGCGCGCCGTTCAGCTCGGGCCGCCGGATGAGTCTGAGCAGGGCGGCCGTACGTGCCTGGGCGAACCTGACGCCGAAGGGCATATTGGAGACGAGCCTGCTGCCTGCGGGCAATGACGCGTAGTCGAAGTCCTCGAACCGAGTGTTGGCGAGGGTAGCCCTGCGGCCTGCGAACCTCCCCCGGGCGGAGCCGTAGGCGTCGCCGTCCACCTCGAGGCCGACAACCTGGCCTGCGCCATACCTGTACGCCGCCATCGCGAGTATGGTGCCCGACCCCATGAACGGGTCGAACACGGTGTCGCCCTCACTCACTCCCGCGACTGTAAGGAGACTGCAGGCGAGATGATCTCTGAGGGCGCCGGGCCGTCCGTCCTGCTCACCGCCCAGGTTGTTGTAGAGCTGCAGTCCGAGCACAGCATTTTCGGCGTCGGCCTTGCACACCACCTGGACGCCCTCCCGCTGCGAGAGACGCCACCTCGGGAAGGCGGCGGCGACGGCGCGGCCGACCAGCCTGTGAAGCGCGTCCCTACGGATGGACGTGCGCCCGTATAGCTCGGTCGTGACCGAGAACCGGCGCGAGGCCGTCTTCTCCGCCAGCGGCAGCCATTGCAGGATGGAAGCCTTGAGGCGGCCGCTGTGGAGCCTCCGGGCCATCTCGCCCGCCGCGTCCAGCCGCCCGGACGGGGCGAAGTCGGCGAGGCAGCCGTGGACCGCCGCGGGGGTGAGCAGCCGTTCGGCGTCGAGCCATTCGAGCGCGGGGGTGACGAGCGAGGAGTCGCGGTGGTGGAAGGCGACATGGTCGGCGATGCCGAGTCCCCGCAGCTCGCGCAGGGCGGCGAAGGCCCAGCCGGGCTGGGTCGTGAGGAAGTACGAGCCCTTCAAGGGTGATTCCCGGTTTCTATCCGGCCCACCTGTCCACGTCGATTATTCGCTGGGCGCCCCCGAAGCCCCGGAACCCGCCGCCGCGGCTGACGCCCGACGTCCTTACCGAGCTTCCGCCGCTCCGGGCTCCCCAGGAGCTGCGTACGCCCGTCGAGCTGCTCTTGAACGCGCCCGTGGACTGCTGGCTCGACCGGTAGCTCGTCCTGGCGGTGCTGAGGTTCTGGCCCGCCGAGTTGTATCTGGAAGAGGCAAAGCCGGTCTTCTGGCTCGTGAAGTACTTGCTGTTGCGCGACACCTGGCCGCGGTAGCCGGACGAGCTGCGGTAATTGTTGCGATGAGTGGTCAGGTTGTTGCGGGCGTAAAGGGGAGGCGTGTAGTAGTAGTACCCAAGGGGGCTGATGGACGAGATGAGCAGGTAGGTGAACAGGAAGTCCCCCGCACCGAAGCCGCGGTTGTAGTAGCCGTTCGCGCCGTACCCCCGCATCTCGTGCTGCTCGTTACGCTTCACGATGTCGAACAGCTTATCGTCCTGGGCGTCGTCGATCTCGTAGTTCTTGTTCAGGTCCTCCCACCCTTCGAGCACCAGGGCGTCGGGGTCCTGGCGGGCCCGTATCAGCACCAGCCCGTCGCCCTCGTAAATCTCGTTGACGCGCTTTTCGAAGTCGGTGACGCTCTCAGAATCCTTGAAGGCATTCTGCACGTCGTCGAGGTTAATGCGGCCGGCCGCGCCGTCGGTCGCAGCCCACTCGTCATAGCTTGGGCCGGAGCTGCACGCGGCAACGATGGGGCCAGCGGCGATCAGCGCTCCTGCAGCGGTGCGGGTGCCTAGTCTCGTGTATTTCCTGTTCATCTCGGTGCCTCCATGAGGTCAACGGGCGAGCGCATCGTCGTTCGGTTGTCAGACAAGTATCCCTGCAAGTTCAACGGGCAGATCCACGTCCTGGGGCTCGAGATCAACCAGCGCGACCTCGGAGTCCATCGCCTCGATCAACCTTGGTATGAAGGAATCATGGGTGTCCCGAAGGAACCCCTCGTACTCCGCCGCGCAGGCGCGCTGGAACGCCGCGACGGCGGACCTGTGGTCGGCAGGCGCCAGGGGCGCGACCGCCATCATCTCCTGCAGCCGCTCGAGGTGGCCGCACCACAGATCGTCGCCGGCCTGGACCAGCACCACGCGCGCGATCTCGTCGAACCGGGCGGCTCCCAGGGCCGAGCGCGCTTG
The DNA here is from genome assembly GCA_034420735.1 of Dehalococcoidia bacterium. GTDB lineage: Bacteria > Chloroflexota > Dehalococcoidia > Lucifugimonadales > CAJWER01. The sequence continues at coordinate 100,257 of DAOULA010000033.1, read as the reverse complement.
TTCCAGCCTGGCGACCAGCAGTTCGGCCAGCCCCTTTGCGAGCTCGTCCAGGCCGAGGCCCCACAGGTCTTCGCAGTCGAGCCCGAAATCAAGGTACATCTCCGCCGCCAGCCCATCGAACCGGCGGTCGTAGCCGGTCACCGGCGAGGGCCCGAAGCAGCGTTCGACCGTTCTCGCGGCGAGGTCACGGGAGGCGAGAACGGACTCCTCGTGCAGGTCGCCGGACGCCAGCCTCGAGCTCCGGTGCGAGTAGTAGGCCAGGGTCTGACCATCCAGCACGCGGTGGTAGTCGGACAGGAAGGCGCGCTGGGCCTCGTCGTCTAGGGCCGCGAGGTCCTGCATGCGTTCGAGGTCGCGGTCCTCCACGGCCACGGGCCCGCCATCGGGCGGCCTGCCGCCGTTACCGAATCGTCCAGCGAGAGTGGCCCCGAGGGATCGCCGGGCAGGCGGCCTGTCCTCGAGCGATACCATGAACCTGGTCGTGCCCGGCCGGCCCTGCCGGCCTGCACGGCCCCTGAGCTGATCGTCCACGCGCCTGGTTGCGTTGATCCCGGCGCCAATGACGTGGAGGCCGGTCCCGTGCTCCGGCACTATGTCGGTGCCGCGTCCGGCCATGTTGGTGGCGACGGTTACGGCGCCGGGGCGGCCCGCCGCCATCACTATGGCATCTTCATCGGCCGTGTTCACGGCGTTCAACGTGCGGTGGGAGATGCCGCGGTCCCTGAGCGCACGGCTGACCTCCTCCGACTGCTCGACCGTCTGCGTACCCACCAGCACCGGACGCCCGGTATGAACGCAGGACTCCACCTCGTCGACGATAGCCTCCAGCTTCTCGCCGGTCGTTCCGTATACGAGGGGCTGCATGTCGACCCGGCGAGACGGCTGGGTCGTTGGAACACGAGACACGTCCAGACCGTACATTCTCCTGAGCTCTTCTCTCGACGAGAGGGCCGTCCCTGTCATGCCGCCCAGATGCGAGTACTGTCGCAGGAAGCCCTGTGTGGAAATCTGCGCGGTCGTCTGCCGCTCGGGATTGATCGGAAGTCCTTCCTTCGCCTCCAGGGCCGTGTGGAGCCCGTTCCTGTAGGTCGAGTCAGGCCTTCTGCGCCCAGTCAGCTGATCGACTAGCACCACCCGCTCTTCAGCGACGATGTAGTCCACTCCGCGGCGCAGAAGCAGGTGGGCGCGCATGGCCTGGTGGACCTGGTTGGACAGGGAACGCCTTCGCGCGATTCGCCGGTCCAGCCTCTGCTCTTCGCGCCGCCGTCCGGCGACATCGTGGTTCGAGCCGGACCGGACCTGCTCCAGCGCAGCTTCGAGCGCGCCCGTGTCGAATATGGGCCCCAGGCGAGACTCGACAAAACGGGAGCCCCGTTCAGTCGGGACGACCGACGCCCGCTCGCCATCCAGCATGTAGTGGAGCTCGTCGACGTGGGCCTGTTCGTCGTCGAACTCGACCGCGTCGGACGCGTCGGAGCGTATGCGGCTGGCAAGGCCCGGCTCGGCGGACGTCAACTGGGTGATGTAGTCGTTCTCCGGATCGGCCAGGAACAGAGCGGCCAGCACGCGGCGCTTCTCGGACCCGGCCGGCAGCTCCCGGGCGGTCCGCACAAGCCGGTCCGTAGTCCTCTCCTGCAGCGCGGCCATCTCGCGCGCGACTGCGTCGGCCTTGTGTACTGAGCGCCTGCTTGCCGAGCGGCCGCCGGAGATGATCAGCGGCGTGGACGACTCGTCGATCAGGACCTGGTCGGCCTCGTCGACTATGGCGACGTCGAGCCCGCGCTGGACCCTCTCCCGGTGCGAGTGCCGCATATTGTCGCGCAGGAAGTCGAAGCCCAGCTCGCGCACGGTGCCGTAAACGATGTCGGAGCCGTAGGCGCTGCGCCTCTCGTCGTCGTTCATGTGCTGGAGAACGGCCCCCACCGTGAGTCCCAGCGACTCGTAGACGGGCGCGAGATGCTCTGCGTCCCTGAGGGCGAGGTAGTCGTTCGCCGTGACGACGTGAACGCGCCGGCCCTCCAGGGCGTGGCAGACAGCCGGGAAAGCGGCGGCGACGGTCTTGCCCTCGCCCGCGCTCATCTCTACGATGCGCCCGCGCCACATGAGCAGCCCGGCGAGGACCTGCTCGTCCGTGGGGCGGATCCCCAGGCGCCGCCGGATCGCTTCGTCGACAATCGCGAATGCCGTTGCCGGCACATCGTCCCCGGCGGGTGACCCGGCCTCACGGAGGGCATGGGCCAGGTCGCCGTCGGACGACGCCGCGAACGGACGCGCCCCGATCCGCGCAATGGCTTCCGGATCACGCATCCTCGCCTGCACCCTCCTGTTGTTCGGGAGGCGGCACTATGAGCACAGGGTCGCCGCCGCTCCGCACCAGGGTCTCGGCAAGACTTCCAATGAGCCATCGCCTGAAGCCTGAGCGACCGTGGGTCGTCAGGGCGACGATGCTGTGGGGGATTTCCCTGATCTGCTCCAAGACGATGGTCGTCGGATGCCCCACCAGGACGCGCCACTCGACGTCAACACCGCCCCGGCTGAGACGTTCGGCGGTCGCCTCCATGTACTCCCTGGCCTCGTTCTCCATGAGAGCGTTCTCTTCGTTTATCTCCGGCGGGTGCTCGCCCACCCAGAAGTAGTGAAGCGGCCTGACCACCCTGAGGAGCACGACCGTATATCCCAGCCTCGAGGCCATCTCTTTGACATAGGGCAGGACAGTCTCTGCCAGGGCCGAGCCGTCGAGCGGTACGACCAGCCGGGTGACCAGGGTGTCGCTGCCGTGGTAGGCCCGCACCTTGTCAGGGGTGACCGTGAGCACCGGAATGCGGGCAGTGTGCACGACCCTGTCGGCAACGCTGCCGAGTATACCCCTTCCAAGCAAGCTCCTCCCATGAGTGGACATCGCGATGAGGTTGCATCCGAGCCGGTCCGCGGTCTCGGTAATCTCCGAATCCGCCTGCCCCGAGATCACGAGCTCCTCTGTCCGGACGCCGTCCTGTTGGAGCTGGTGGGCGGCGTTGTGGAGCCTGCCCTTGGCCTCCTGCTCCGCCCGCTCGAACAGCCTCGAGTAGTAGGACTCACGCATCTCCATGGCGCCCCGGTCCATCACCGAAAGGAGCGCGACCGCGAGGTCCATGCCCGAGGCTATATGGGAGACGTAAGGCAGGATCGCCTCGGCCTCGTCGGAGCCGTCGAGCGGAACCAGTATCTTTCGGAACATTCGCGCCACCTTTAAGGGAATGGCTTTAAGGCTATCCGTGTGCCCCTGTCCTGAGAGATAGTATAACGCGCCGGTAGCTTGGGTCTTCCTCCGGGGCCGGCAACCTGTAGACAGTCTGGTATATCTCCCTCACCAGAACGGCCATGTCATCGACCGCCGGGGGGCCCCCGGCCAGCACGGGCTGGAGCACCAGCTTCAGCGGCCGGGCCGATAGTCCCTGGGTCTCGGGCTGCCAATAGTCGCATGGGGCCGTGTACGAGCGCCACTCCGAGACGTAGAGCTCGTAGAGCGGGCTCTCCTGTTCGACCTCCGAGACGATGTAATCGACGCCAGGCCTGCCCGCATCCGACGCATCGGCAGCGAGGGCTTCCGCGAGCCTGGCCCGCATAGTCCTGTACAGCCCCCCGCCCCTAGCCCGCCGCTCGACAGCCGAATACAGGACCATACCCACGTTGACGCGGGGCAAGTACGCCCCCACGACCGCACCCACGACCGCACCTCCACGCAGAGCGCCTACGACTGTCGGGACGGCCCCAGGCCCGGCAGTACGGGATACGGACCGGAGGAACGATTCCTTGTCTTCGACCATGCCCGGCGGGAACGACGACAACAGGAGGTCATGCACTTCCAGGACGCGCCCCACGTCGGCCGGGTCCACCACAACACCCCGCGAGCCGCCGGGCAGGTCGAGTTCATGCATCTGAATGACGGCGGTCTACGATACGCGGGGCCTTGCGGCTCTCCAGGCCCTTCCTGTCGACGAAGGAGACATCCAGCTCCAGGAATCCGCTGGATACCAGGTACGCGAGGTCCGGCTCCCTCGTCCTCACGGCGCGAACGATGGCCGTCTCGTCAGCCTGGAGGGAGTCCGGCAGTGTGACGTTCATCCGGTCCCGGCCGTTCCCGCTGAGCTCCACGCCGATGGGGCCGCCGTACGCCACCGGCCAGAGGGCAGCCCGGTGCACGGTGTCGTACGTCAGCTTCACTCCAAGGACGGAGACGGTACCGTCGGTGCGCCCCAGCACGTCTACCCTTGGGTAGGCGAGCCCGCACGGGCAGGCGCCGTCCCTGGCGCGCAGGACGTCGCCCAGAGCATACCTGAAGAGGGGCAGCCCCTCGCGTTCGAGGGTCGTTATCAGCGCCTCGCCCTCGGGGCCTCCCCCCGCGATCTCCACGACATTCCAGTCTGTGAGGACGTGTATCCCAGCGTGCGCGCCGCACTCGATCCCCAGGGCAGAAGTCTCGGACGCGCCGTAGTAGGCAAACACCTCCAGGCCGAGGTCCGATTCCAGCGACATCCTGGTGGCACCCCGCATCTTCTCGCCAACGTAGACGATCTTGCGCAGGCGATGCGGACGGCGCCGGAGCCGTGCGGACAGCGGGTCCAGGATGCGGTCGAGAATCGACGGTATGGTGATGACTACGGTGGGGTCGAGGGCGAGCAGGCTGTCGACCGTGGCCTCTTCGTCCAGGCAGACGCTGAGCGCCCAGTAATCGTCGACCCGCAGGCAATCAAGGGCCTCCGTGAACGACACCATTAGTGTGAGCGGGCCCGTGTCCAGGCATGCGACGGAATCGCCGGGCCCGATGCCGGGTATGGCAAGGAGCCGGGCCAGCACCCCGGTTTCGGCGGCGGCGTCCCGCCTGGTAATGATCCGGCGCTTGGGCGGCCCCGTAGTGCCTGAGGAGACCTCGATGTCCACGGCGTCGCCTGCAACTCGTATGGTCTCGTCGACGAGGTCACGGAAGCGCTCTCCCTTCAGGACCGGCAGGCGGCGCAGCAGGTCCAGCGGGTCGCCCGTTGCGATGTCCTGCCGGGCAATCCCGCAACGTCGAAGAGAGTCCCTGCACGACTCAAGGGCGTCGTGGGCGAAGAGTATCTGCCGGCGAAGTGACTCCCCGGGCGGCGCTCCAACGAGCGCGGGGTGGTGGTCGGAGCGGGTCACCCGGCGTCCTGGCGGATGAGCTCGGTCATCTCCTCGGGCCTCAGTCGTGACTTGCCAATGTAGACGAGCTGGTCGCCCCGGGAGACCTCGACATTGTCGAAGTCCATGTGGACCGAGTCGCCCCGGATGACGCCCACGAGATTCACCCCGTGGTCGAGCAGGGCCTTGGCGGCCGCGGTGTAGGTCGTGCGAGGGGGAGCGGACGTGATCTGGGTGCTGGCGAGATTCGTCTCGATCTCGTTGCTCGTCATGGCCAGCGTGAGCCTGGTCACACCGGAGTCCTGGGACTCCTGGACGAACAGGTTATTCACGACGTCCATGGCATGGACGAGGGTCAGGTTCGCCGAGGAGTCGAACAGCACCGCGTGCCGGGAGTCCAGGCACTCCGCGATCACCCTCACGTCCGGGTTCACCTGGTGGACCACGAAGGCGATGGAGGCGACCAGGCTGTCGCTCCTGGGGTCCTCGTGACTCGTGCTGAGGATCATGACCTGCCGTGCGTACTCCAGGTTAGCGCGCCTGTAGGTGTCCTCGTCGAGGGGCCAGCCGCGCACGAAAGACACGTCGTCCTTGTCGAATGGCAGCTCCTCGATCTCGTGGTCGACGAGCACAACGTCGATGTTCCGGTGGTCCGGGTCCCGCCTGTATTCGCGGATGATCCGCTGGACCCGCGCCTCGCCCGGGAAGTTCACCACTACAAGATGGTCCCTCGCGTTAACCCTGCCCATGCCCTTACGCTCCTTGTGCCGCAGGTCGGCCACCCAGTCGACGGCCATCCCCAATGCCGTTGTGAACGTGGCCAGCCCGATGATCACGATGAAGATGGCCGTTCCGATTCTCGCCCCCAGCGACTCCGCGGAGAAGTCGCCGTAGCCTATCGTGGTGACGGATATGACGCTGTACCAGATGCTGTCCCAGATCGAAATGTCCGGATTGGCCCCGCTCTCGAACAGGTAGAAGGAGAGGGTGTTTCCGCCTATCGCAACAACGATCAGCACCAGGAGCAGGGAGAGCCCCAGCTCCTTGCGGCGCCGTACCTGCCTGATCAAGCGTGACAGCGAGTAGAACATCGTTCCCTGGCTCCGTCAGCCGAGCGCGCCGAGCTTCATATCGTATTGGCCGAGGCTCTCCACCGTATCTTCGGTCTCTATGCGCAGCATCGGCTGTGTCCTGTTGTGCAGCGCCGTGACCACCAGCCTGCCGGACTCCGAGCGCTCGTACAGGTACTGGTCATTATAGAGCGTCCAGCGCTCCATATCCTCGGAATGGCCCAGGAAGCCCAGCTCGTCGACCATGTACACGTCGACCTGGTGGAGGTGCGCGAGCCTGTGGGACCGCCTGAAGGTGACGGCGTGCCCCGCGTGCCCGGCGGCCTTAGTCTCGTCGAATGCGCCGGTCAGGACCACCAGCAGGTCGGGCGCCAGGAGCAGGGTCGCCCGGTACGCCCTCTCGTCGCCCCTGTCGACGAGGACGTGCGCGGGGATGCCCATGTAGCCGAGTATGGTGCTGACCTCGGCCGCGAAGTTCCGGCGATCCGGGCTCGTGAGAACGACAGCAGTGCGGACGGCCGCCAGGTCCCAGGCGTCCCGCAGCGCATCGCGGAAGACATCGTAGCGTGCCGCGGTCTCCGTCACGCTCTCCGCGACCGCTACGGACGGCTGGGCACGTCCCCTGTGCGAGCCGACTATCCACTGCAAGGCCTGTGGGTCTGCCAGTGTGTCCGCTAGCCGCCGGCCCCTCAGGGCACGGATGGGCGTGATTGGGAGCCGGCGGAAGTCGCCGAGCCCGCCGATGCTGCGAGCGCCGTCGAGGCGGTCGCGATAGAAGCGGGTCCTGCCCGCGGCCTCGACCACCGCGCCAAGGAGGTCGACCAGGTTTGCGGGCGGATCGTACTTCACGGCGCCCCCAAGCTCGTTCGCCCTGAACTGGCCTGTCCTGAGGCTCTCCTGAGCTTTGACGAAGGGCCCCGTCGAAGGGTCGAAGGCCAGTTCTCCATCGATGCAGTCGTTCGGAGGTCCCCTAGTGTTCCATCACCATGCCGCCGTCGATATTGATGGACTGGCCGTGTATCCAGGATGCGGCCTCGGTACACAGGTACGCCATGAAGGCCCCGACCTCGTCGGGCGTTCCGGCCCGGCCGATGGGGTGGGACGCGGCCCTCTCCTGCCACTCGTCCCCCCTGCCGAATACGTCCATCCTGGCCGTGTCGACGGCAGCCGGGCAGACCGCGTTGACGTTCACGCCGTGGGGCCCAAGCTCCCGGGCCAGGGACTGGGTCATTCCAACGATGGCGAAGTTGGCAGCGTTGTATGCGGCGGCGGTCGCGGACCCGCGCTTGCCGGCGGAGGATGAGACGCTGACTATCTTGCCGCCCCTGCCCTGCTCCAGCACCTGCCGGACGAAGGGGCGGGAGCATAGAAACATGCCGCGGACCTTCACGTCGACGACCCTCTGGAAGAGGTCGGGGTCGACGTCGACTATCGGCCCACGGTCTGCGCCTATGGGCATCGCGGCGTTGTTGATGAGGATGTCGGCGCTGCCCAGGTCGCTGACGGCTCGCGCGACCATGTCCTCGGCCTGGCCCACGTCGGTGACGTCGACCACCAGTGGCAGGGCGCGGCGGCCCAGGGCACGGATGTCGTCTGCCGTGCTCTCCACATCCCGCCAGCCCATCGCCTTCTCGTCGTCGGGGAAGGTCGCGGGGTCCCGGCCGGTGCCGGTGACGACCACGTCTGCTCCGAGCTTCGCCAGCTCTATGGCCGTCGAGTACCCGATGCCCCTCCTCCTGCCTGCTCCTGTGACTATCGCAACCCTGCCTTCGAGCTCACCCATCCGTTTTCCTTTCTAACGGGAGGGCGCTCGTTCTCCTGCCCCCGCCGCCAATTGATTTTCCGCTACTGGGCCTCGCGGAGCGCCCGCTGCGTCGCCAGCACGACCAGGGTCATGGCCGTGATTATGCCGCCCATGATGAATAGGGTCGCCCTCGCGCCCAGGTGGTCCGCCGCGAGTCCCAGCGGCAGGACGCCGAGGGGGACCAGCCCGATGCTCAGCATCAGCACGCTCATCACCCTGCCCCGGTACCTGTTATCGACTGCGTCCATGGCCAGCGACTCCTTGATGGCCCTCTGCGGCGACGCGCCCAGTCCCATGAACAGCATGACGCCCGCGCCCGCGACATAGTACGGAAACGAGGCCATAAGCAGCAAGGTCGCCCCGGACATGAAGCTGGTGACGAGCAGCATGACTCCACGCCGCTGGCTGCCGACATACGCAACGAACAGCGAGCCCGGCAGGGCGCCGATGCCCATGATGGCCGACAGCAGGCCGAGCGAGCCAGCCTCCCTGTTGTATATCTCGACGACGAATACGGGCAGCAGCTGGGTGAACGGCAGCATCACCAGCGTGGAGACGAGGGCCATGGATAGCAGCACCATGACGACCCTGTTCTGGCCAATGACGACGAGGCCCTCCTTCACTTCCATCAGCATTTCCCTGGCGGGGCGCGACGCGGCCCGGCGGGTGGACGGCACCATGCCGGTGAAGACCACCGCGGCCGTCTGCAGCACGAACATGCCCAGGAAGACCGCCGCCGGCCCGAACAGCTCGTAGAGCCCCCCGGACAGGGCAGGAGCGGTGAGCATGATGGTGCTGGTCCCAGCCGAGTTCAGCCCGATGGCATTTGTGATCTCCGAGCGGTCGACCAGCTCGGGGATGATGGCCTGCCTTGCGGGAAGCATGAAGGCGAACAGCGCACCGTGGATGGTCGAGGCGACGAGGATGTGGTACCAGGTCACCGTCTCGGTGATCACCGATATGGCGAGTGCAAGGGCGATGAGGGCCTCGGCCCCCTGGAAGAGCTGGATCAGCCGCTTGCGCTCCATCCGGTCGGCTATGGCTCCACCGAACAGCGCCAGGGATATCATTGGGAGGCCGTACCCAATGCTTATCACGCCCAGCAGCCCGGCGGAGCCGGTCAGGTCGTAGGCGAGGTAGCCCTGGCCGAGGGACTGGAACTGGCCCGCGCACCACATGAACATGGTGCCGGTCCAGAGGTAGCGGAAGTTCCGGTTGCGGAGAGCGGCGAAGGTCCTGCGAAGGCCCGTCGCCTCGAATGTTGGGGCTGAGCTTCCGGCTGGGCCAACCTGGCGATGTCCAGACCCTGCCGCACTGGCGGGAGGCGACCCCGGGGTCGCCTGTCCGTCTCCGGGGCCCGGCGCCTTGCTCATGCGTGAAGACTATACCCCGACCACGCCGCCCGCAAGCAGAAAGGAGGCGGGCGTCGGTGCACGGTACGACATCCGTAGCGCAAGACCTCTGTGTCGTTGGTTTCTGGACTTGACAATTTCGTGCGACTGAGTACCATCTCCTTCACGCGCCATCCCAGTAGAGGCATGTGCAACCGGTGGGGACTCGTTGCACAGTGCCGCACCACTGAAGGAGTTGCGCAAGGAGGTAGGCGAATGAACGAAAAACGCACTGGACTAGGGATACTCGCCATTCCGATTCTGGCGTTGCTGCTGCTGGGCATTCTTGCCTGCGGCGGCGCCGACGAGGAGGATGAGTCGGGAGAGGCGATGCAGTCGACCGCTCCCCAGGAGGCTCCTACGGCGGCGGCAGCGGTAGCCCCAACCGCAGCTCCCAAGACGGAAGCCCCCAAAGAGACGATGAAGGAGACCATGGCCGAGGCGACCGTGGCCGGCACCTATGACAACGGCATGGTGAAGTACACGGTCCCCGTGACGACGCCGACGACGTTCAACGAGGCTCCCGAGCTGGCGGCCAAGGTTGCAGCCGGCGAGTTGCCGCCCGTCGAGGAGCGGCTGCCGAAGGACCCGTTCGTCGTACCGCCGGTCTCCATCGGCAAGTACGGCGGAACCTGGAACCGGCTCTACACATGGGCTGGCGACCACTCCTACGTTTCCGCCGACGCGCTGATAGCGTGGGACGGCGACGGCCAGACCTGGATCCCCAGGCTCGCCAAGGACGTGGAGTTCTCGAACGGCGGACGCACGCTTACTATTACCCTGCGCGAGGGCCACAAGTTCTCTGACGGTGACCCCTTCGACGCCGAGGACTTCAAGTGGACGTGGGAAGCCCTCCAGCTGAACGAGGAGTTCAATCCGGTCCTCTCGAGCCAGTGGAAGAGCCCCATCACCAAGAACGCACCCAAGTTCGAGGTGGTCGACGACAAGACCGTCCAGTACACGTGGGACGATCCCAACTACGCCCTCGTAGACCGCGGTCTCGGCTCCGGGCTGTTCTCCAACAGGCTCAGGGGCCTCTACTCGGCCAGCCACTACCTGAAGCAGTTCCACCCGGACTATGCCGACAAGGCCAAGCTTGACGCGGCCATCGCCGAGGCAGGAGTGGAGACCTGGGTCGAGTTGATGAACCTGAAGGTCAACCACTACCAGAACGCCGACCTTCCGGTGCTGAACGCCTGGAAGACGGTCGACCCGAGCGAGGGCGAGGAGTGGATCCAGGAGCGGAACCCGTACTTCTACGCGGTGGACACGGCGGGCAACCAGCTGCCGTATATCGACAAGATCCACTTGGTGCTGGTCGAGGACCTGGAGACGGTTGCTCTGAGGGCAGCCAACGGCGACGTGAGCTTCCAGGGTCGCCACATGACGCTGGCCAAGGTGCCGCTCTACAGGGCGAACGCCGAGCAGGCCGACACCGAGATGGTGTTCTGGGAGTGCCCGTGCCCCAGCGACGCGGCAATCAACATAAACCAGAGCTACAACGCCGACCCGCTGATCGGCGAGCTGCTCAGGACGAGGGACTTCCGAAAGGCTCTCTCACTCGGCCTGAACAGGAACGAGATCAAGGAGACCTTCTTCCTGGGCATGGGCGAGACCCGCGCCTACGTTCCCGAGCCCGGCACCATCTACTACCCGGGTGACGAGTACCTCCAGCTCAACGCCGAGCGCGACATAGCGATGGCCAACGAGCTGCTGGACGGCATCACGCTGTCCAAGGACGTTGACCCGGACGGCAAGGGAATCAGGGAGAAAGGCGCAGACGGAATCCGGCTGAGGCCCGACAACGGCGAGCCGCTCCTGCTTCACACTGTGACGCTGGGCGCGTACGCCGTGGACTATGCCCCGGTCGCAGAGATGGCCCTGCGCCAGTGGAAGGAGATCGGCATCACGGGTTCCAACACGGAGACACGTGACGCGGCGCGGAACATCCAGAACAACGAAGAGTACATGTTCGTGTGGGAGACCGGCGGCGGCCAGAGCCCGTGGGTGTATCCATACTGGACGATTCCGTGGCACCAGGCCTTCCGCTCCGGCGTGGAGGTCGGACGCTGGTACGACACCAACGGAGAGTCGGGCGAGGCGCCCAACGACCCCAAGTACGCCAATCCTGAGGGCGAGTTCCCTCTGCAGCGGCTGATCGAGCTGTACGACCAGGGCAAGACCCATCCGATAGGCTCGCCCGAGCGGATCGAGATCGGCAAAGAGGTCTACAGGATCCACGCGAACGAGGTCATAACCCTCTCGACCGTGGGCTCGACGCCTCTGATGAAGGGCACCTTCGTGAAGAAGAAGAACTTCATGGGCGTACCTGAGAACACCGTTAACGGCACGGGCCTGCACAACCAGGGTCCGCGCCCCGAGACGTACTGGATAGACGAAGGCCAGTAGGCCCATCCTTCCGCCCTGCAGCGGACCTGGCCGGGGCAGGCAACTGTCTGCCCCGGCCGGCCCTGGGGGCACTTAGAATCGGACCCGCTGACGTGGCGTTCGACCGCCACCGGGAGGTGTTCGCGTGCTGGGATTCCTGGGCCGCCGCGTATTGCTCGGCCTGTTCACCATCTGGGCCATCTCGATCTTATCGTTCATCGTCATCCAGCTCCCCGAGGGCGACTGGGTCGACAATTACGTCCTCCAGCTTGAGTTTGCCGGCGACCCGGCAAGCATCGAGGAGGCGGAGGCCCTCCGGACACAGTACGGGCTCGACAGACCCCTCTACGTGCAGTATGGGAAGTGGATCCGGCGCATGTCGCAGCTCGACTTCGGGTACTCCTACTACCTGGAGGTGCCGGTCAGGCAGATCCTGGCCGAGCGCTTCCCCTACCAGATCCTGCTAGCCGGGTCGACCATCGTGTTCACGTGGCTGTTCGCGATACCGATCGGTATCTACTCCGCAGTGCGGAAGCGCTCGCTGGGTGACTACACGTTCACCTTCCTCGGTTTCACCGGCCTGGCAGTTCCGGACTTCCTGCTTGCCCTGATACTGATGTACATCTCCTTCGCATACTTCGAACAGACCGTGGGAGGCCTTTTCTCACGCGAGTACCTGACGGCTCCGTGGAGCTGGGCCCGCCTCTGGGACCTGTTGAAGCATCTATGGATACCCACCGTAGTGCTTGGGACGGCAGGGACGGCGGCCCTCATTCGCATAATGCGCAACAACCTCCTGGACGAGCTCCCCAGGCCGTACGTGCTGACCGCCATGTCGAAGGGCCTGCCGCTGTGGTGGGCGATCCTGAAGTACCCGGTAAGGGTCGCCCTCAACCCGCTGGTCAGCACAATGGGGTACCTCCTTCCGGCGCTGATCGGCGGCAGTGTCATCGTGTCGGTGGTGCTCAGCCTGCCGACGCTGGGCCCGGTGATGCTGCGAGCCCTGCTGGAGCAGGACATGTACCTGGCTGGGACGATAGTCCTGCTCCTGGGGGCGCTCACGGTCGTGGGCACGCTGGTATCTGACGTACTGCTGGCCGTGCTCGACCCGCGGATCCGCGTGGTGGGGGCGAGTGAGTAATGGCCACCGAGAGCGCGGCGCTGCCCCAGAGGGCCCTGTCGGACGAGTCGGAGGAGATCTTCGTAGCCTCCCAGTGGAGGCTGATGTGGTGGAGATTCAAGAGGCACCGTCTCGCTGTCGCCTCGGCAATCATCCTGGCCATCTTCTACTTCGTAGCGGCTTTTGCAGAGTTCCTTGCGACCTCGGACCCCGGCCACCACACCGAGGTGTTCCACTACCTGAGGCCGCAGCCCATCCGCTTCTTCGACGAGGGCGAGTTCAGGCCCCACGTGAACGGGCTCGAGGGCTTCCGAGACCCCGATACCTTCAAGAAGGACTACCGCGTCCTACCCGACGTGAAGATACCCGTCCACTTCTTCGTCGAGGGCTTTGAGTACAAGCTCCTGGGGCTGTTCCCAACCAACCGTCACCTGATCGGGATAGCCGCAGAGGTACCCATCGATGAGCGGCCGTCGATATACCTGCTGGGGAGCAACGACATCGGGCAGGATGCCTTTTCGCGCCTGATGATCGCCACGCGCATCTCGCTCTCCATAGGGCTCATCGGCGTGGCCCTGAGCTTCTTCCTGGGGATAGTGCTGGGAGGCATCTCCGGCTACTACATGGGGACGGCCGACGTCATCATCCAGAGGTTCATCGAGATACTGCGCTCGATCCCGGCCATCCCGTTATGGATGGCCCTTGCCGCATCTGTGCCCAAGGACTGGAGCGCGCTGCAGGTCTACTTCGCCATCACCGTCATCGTGTCGGTCATTGGCTGGACCGAGCTGGCGCGGGTGGTACGCGGACGCTTCCTGTCGATGAGGGAGGAGGATTTCGTGACGGCGGCGCGGATAACCGGCGTGCCTGAGATGAGGATCATCTTCCGGCACATGCTGGCGTCGTTCACCAGCCACATCATAGCGGCCATCTCCCTGGCGATACCCGGCATGATAATCGCCGAGACGGCGCTTAGCTTCCTGGGCCTTGGCCTGCGGCCGCCGGCCGTAAGCTGGGGAGTGATGCTACAGCAGGCGCAGAACGCCCAGACCGTGGCGATCTACCCGTGGCTGATGTTCGTCGCCGTGCCGGTGATCATCGCGATCCTTGCCTTCAACTTCATGGGCGACGGTCTGCGCGACGCAGCCGACCCGTACAGCAACTAGGCCATAGGGGACGTATCCCCCCTGGGAGCCACCAAGGGCGACTCATCGAGTCGCCCCCAACCAGATTGGCCCTGCTGAGGCCGTGCTGGACCTTTCGAACACAAGAGAGATAGGGAGGCGACGCCGTGCATGAGATCGGTTCGAGACGCGAGCTTTTCGTCGACGGTCTGCTTATCGATAGGTTGGACGGAGCCAGCCTGAAGCTGCAGGAGCCGAGGCCCGTCGGTGTCGCGGTTAGATTCGGTGAAGGCGCCGGGCGGTCTGTGGAGTCGCGGCGGGCCTTCTACGCGACGGTCCTGCAGGACGGCGGCGCCTATCGCATGTACTACCGGGGCGGGAGCTACGGAAGGACGGAGCGGGGGTTCGAGTCGCACACCTGCTATGCGGAGAGCGTGGACGGGGTCATCTGGCACAAGCCGAGCCTGGGGCTGGTCGAGGCGGAGGGATCGACGGACAACAACGTCATCCTCGGCAGCGGGTGGCAGTTCTGCCCATTCGTCGACACGCGCGCAGGGGTGGCGCCGGGAGAGCGACTGAAGGCGAACGCGAGGCACGAGGACGGTCTGCACGGCTACGTCTCCGGCGATGGCGTGCACTGGACGGAGACGAGCCCCGAGGCGATAGTCACGAACGCCCTGAGCAACCACTTCGACTCCCAGAACGTGATGTTCTGGTCCGAGGCCGAGGGCCAGTACGTGCTCTACGCCAGGCACAACGAGGGCGGAAACAGGGCGATGGCGAGGTCGACGTCCCCTGACTTCGAGGCGTGGAGCGGACCCACGCTGATGTCCTACAGCGACACGGGCTCGACAGTACCGTCGGAGCACCTGTACACGAACCAGACGCATCCCTACTTCCGGGCGCCGCACATCTACGTGGCGATGCCGGGCCGCATCTTCTTCGACCGCCGGACCGTCACGGCGGAGGAGCTGGAGTTCGCCGAGCGGGAGATGGACTCCTGGGGCGGCGGGCCGCGGGACTGCTCCGACGGCGTGCTGCTGACCTCGCGGGCGGGGACTACGCTGTACGACTTCACGTTCAGGGAGAGCTTCGTTCGCCCGGGCATCGGGCCGCAGAACTGGACGTCGCGGAACAACTACCCGGCGCTGGGCGTCGTCCAGACGGGGCCGGCAGAGATGTCCTTCTACGTGCACCGGGCCTACGGCCAGAGCAACGCCCACCTGGAGCGCATGACGCTGCGGCTGGACGGATTCAGCTCCCTGAACGCGCCCTACGCGGGCGGCGATGCGGTCACGAAGCCGTTCACCTTCGCGGGTGGGTCCCTGGAGATCAACTACGCGACGAGTGCGGCCGGCAGCATCCGGGTCGAGCTCCAGGACGAGGCTGGAACAGCGCTGCCGGGTTTTGGAGCAGATGAGTGCGACGAGCTGATCGGCGACGAAGTAGCACGCACCGTAACGTGGCGCGGGGCGGGCTCCGTCGCGGCGCTGGCGGGGCGTCCGGTGCGCATCCGGTTCGCGATGCGGGACGCGGACGCGTACTCGTTCAGGTTCGGAGACGAGTAGCGGCCGAGCGGGGCCCGCTACGAGTTGAACTTGAAGGAGTAGAGGTCGGCGTCGGCAAGGGCGACGCGGAGCCGTACCGGCCTTCCCGCAAGGGCCGACACGTCCGTCCCATTCGACCAGCGGGCGGTCCCATCGATCTCGTCGCCGAACATCTCAGGGCAGTCGTCCATGCCGTAGCCGGGCAGTGTATCCCCGTTTTCGTCCTGCAGCTCCACCCGGACCGAGCCGACGGCTGATGTCGAGTAGTTCAGCTCCAGCGAGGAGCCGGAGAAGACGAAGGGCCTGGTGGTGAACTCACCGCCCGAGTACCCGGCGTTCACGGAGACGAAGCCGTCCGTGCGGATGGAGTACCGCCTGATGTGGACGGAGGGCAGGTACCTGTGCTGCCTGGAGTAGATCGACATCTCCTTCGGCGAGGTCTGGACGATGCCGCTGCCGACGTACACGCCGCGCTCGCGCCAGTTCTCCACCATCAGCCCGGGCCTTATGTAGGCCTCCATGAAGCTGCGGTCGAAGTTGATGCCGTCGCGGCTGGACATGAAGACCACGTCGTTGACTCCCGGCGTGGCGGCTCGGGCGATGTCGTTGTCCGGAGTGCGTTGGGGAACGAAGCGCGAGGGGAACATCAGGTACGTACCCGGCGCCCTGTCGTATGGGGTGCAGGCGTTGGTGTAGAGGTGCTCGAAGGGGGTGTCCCCGCAGTCGATGACCTCCAGCGGCGACCAGTTGATGAAGTCGTCCGAGACGGCGCGGCGTATCCAGCGCACCCCGCCGCCGAACTCTCGACCGATTCCCCCGTCGGGCTTTGGGTCCCCGCCGGCAGGAGCGAACCAGCCCTTCTCAGCGCTGTAGAGGACGGAGCCGTCCGGGTTTCCGACCCCACGGGCATATACGACGTACTTGCCCAGCTGAGGGTCCCAGAAAGGCACGTTGTGCGAGTCGAACGGACCGTCGACCATTACGGGGTCCTCGCGCATTTGCCGCCAGCTCAAACCGTCCGGGGAAGCCAGCGGCACCAGGCCGTAGAGACCCGACTGCGTCCTCTTG
The DNA here is from genome assembly GCA_034420735.1 of Dehalococcoidia bacterium. Classification (GTDB taxonomy): domain Bacteria; phylum Chloroflexota; class Dehalococcoidia; order Lucifugimonadales; family CAJWER01. The sequence continues at coordinate 83,603 of DAOULA010000033.1, read as the reverse complement.
CGGACCGCGAAGGCCTTGTAGCGTTCGCTCTCCGCGGCGTCGGGGTTTGCGTCGAGGAACGGGGCGAACTCGGTGTACGGACCCGCGTAGACGAGGTTGTTGCGCTTCGACCCTTCGAACTCCACCAGTCCAAGCTCCGGCTTGTTCCACTCGATGCCGTCGTCGCTCTCGGCATAGGCACAGTGCTGCCACCCCCCGGGCGGCCCATCCTCGTCTCCCCTGCCCGAGCACAGGTAATACATGCGCCACTTCGAGCCGTCCCTGAGCACCAGGTGGTAGGCGGAGAATATCTGGTCCCAGGGATGCTCAGCCGCCAGGGCGATGTTCGCCGCAACGGGCTCGTGAAGGACCCGCTCGACTCCCGCCGACGAGTCGATCCAATGGTCGTCCATGAAGAGCTGCCTGCCGGCGCCGATGTTCTCGACCTGCGGGGATGTCATGTGCCTTCTCCTCTTCGGGCGGCCCGCAGTCTACAGGCCCGGCAGGTCGGCGGCAAGACGGTATCTGGGCCAATCAATCACGGCGAAGAAGGTTCCGGAATCCTTGGAAGGGCCCCCTGCGTTGGCTATACTTGCTACGAGATTCGTAAAGGAGTTGCAAACTTGCAGAAGAGTCATATTGCGGCGCTCACGGTTCTCATCGCACTGTTCCTGGCGGCCCTCGCGTGCGAGGACATCGACGGCGAGCTTTCGCCCATCATCGAGTCCGCGCCAACCGTGAAGCCGGCGCCCGAAATCAAGGCCGCGCCGACCATCAAGGCCGCACCCGAAATCAAGGCCGCGCCGACCATCAAGGCCGCCCCGACGATAAAGCCCGCTCCCGCGTTCGGCGGCGACATCGTAAAGGTCAAGAACCTGGACCAGGGCGGCTCGGGAGAGTACAAGTTCGTGCCGTCGGAGTTCAACTTCGAGCTGGGCGAGACGGTGACGTTCGAGATGTCGGGCGAGACGGAGTTCCACACCTTCACGGTCGACGATCTCGACATCGACGAGTCGGTGGACGGCGGCCAGACGGTGACGTTTACGGTGAAGTTCGACAAGGCCGGCACCTTCGAGCTCATCTGTATTCCCCACGAGGCATTCGGTATGATGGGCACCATCACGGTGAAGTAGTGGAAACCAGGCTGCCCGACAACGTTGCCGCCGTCCTGTCCGAGCTCGACATCGCCCACGAGGTCGTGCCCTGCGACCCGGACTTTGCCGACACGGCCCAGTTCTGCGAGAAGTACGGCTTCCCCATCGACAACTGCGGCAACACGATAATCGTGGCGTCGAAGCGCGAGCCTGTGCAGTACGCGTCGTGCACGGTGCGCGGCTCAGACCGGCTGGACGTGAACAAGACCGTGCGCAAGCTGATGGGCGTGAGACGCCTCTCCTTTGCGGGCGCGGAGCAGACTGCCGCGCTGACGGGCATGAAGATCGGCGGGGTCACGCCCTTCGCCCTGCCCGACGGGATTCCCGTCTACTTTGACGAAAGGCTGATGGAGCTCGAATACGTGATCCTGGGCTCGGGCGACCGGTCTTCCAAGATCAAGATGAGCCCGGAGCTCCTCCATCGCCTCCCGAACGCGGTCGTGGTCGACGGGCTCTCCATGCCGCCGCGACCGGCGTAGTATGCCCTACCTGGGGATACAGGGCCTGATGCCGAGGGACCTCTCGGAGGTCTCTGACGCGACGACGGCCCGTATCCGGCGCGAGGGGTTTACGGGCGCGGCGTGCCGCTGGTACGAGCCCTCATCCGCCACGAAGGACGACGTGGTGCGGCTGAAGGAGGTGATGGCGGCCGGCGGCGTCGTGCCGTGCCAGGCGGTCGCGCAGCACCCCGACCTCATATCGCCCGACCCACTCCAGCGGGCCGCCGGCATCGCTGAGATGCAGCACATGTGCAGGGTGACCCGGTGGCTGGGGGCGGGCAACCTGTACCTGAGGCCGGGCAGCGTCAACCCGAACGGCTCGTGGTACCCGCACCCCGACAATGCCAAACCGGAGACGTTCCAGGTCCTCGTCGACAGCGTGAGGCAGGTCTGCGACGCGGCCGAGGAGGAGGGCGTACTGCTGGCCGTCGAGGGCCACGCGCTCTCGATTCTCGACACGCCCGAGCGCATCAGGGACCTGATCGACGCGGTGGGCTCGGAGACGCTGCGCTTCAACGCCGACCCCGTCAACTTCGTGAGCAGCCTCGCCGACGCCTACGACACGACGTCCTTGATCGACAGGTTGTTCGACGTGCTGGGCGAGTACACCATATGCGGCCACGCCAAGGACTTCGTAGTGCAGGACCGCCTGGTGCTCCACATCGAGGAGGCGACCATAGGCGACGGGCTGCTGGACCAGGCCGCGTACCTGAGGCGCTTCGAGGAGGCGTGCCCGGACGGCTACGTCCAGATCGAGCACCTGCCCGAGGAGCTCATACCTGCGGCCCGCGCCTCGTTCTACAATACGGGCGTCGAGGCGGGCATAAGGTGGAGAGAGTGAACCTGGAAGGCAGGCGGGTCGTGGTCACCGGCGGCGCTACGGGAATAGGCCGGGCGACTGCCATTCATTGCGCCAGGTCGGGCGCCCGTGTCGTGGTCGCGGACGTGAACGAGGCGGACGGCAACGACTGCGTAGCCCAGATTGCGTCGGCGGGCGGCGAGGCCTGGTTCGTGCGCGCCGACGTGTCGGTCGAGTCCGAGGTCGGCGGCCTGATGGACGAAGCCCTGCGGCTGATGGACGGCATCGACTCCTTGGTGACGGCGGCGGGCATCGCGCGCGACTCGATGGTGCCGGTCGAGGACGTTGCAGAGCAGGTGTGGGACGACACGATCGACATCAACCTGAAGGGGAGCTTCCTGGCCGCCAAGCACGCTGTCCCGGCGATACGCTCGGCGGGACGAGGCGTGATCGTCATGATCGCGTCGGGCGCGGGCGTGACCGGCGCGAGCAGCACGGTCTCCTACGGGGCGAGCAAGGGCGGCGTGAACGGCCTGGGGATGACGCTGGCGGCGAAGCTGCGCGGCGAGGGCATCCGCGTCAACGTGCTCTGCCCGGGGGAGATAGCGACGCCGCTCAAGCTCGGCATCATCGAGCAGCAGGCGCAGGCCGCCGGCGAAAGCGCCCGCCTGCGCAAGGAGAACACCGACCTCGGCGAGCCCGCAGGCGTAGCGCGGGTCATAGGCTTCCTGCTGTCGGACGACGCCGCCTACGTAAGGGGCGCAGTCTTCACCCGCTAGGCGCCGGAGTACGCGTCGAACGTGCCGCAGTAGTGGGGCGACGGAGGGAGACGCCGGAGCCCTGGAGGGTCGCCCAGACTATGACGGCGGCGGCGAGCATGGCCGACCCCATGACCGCGAAGGTGTACGTGTAGTCCAGCCAGTGGATCATGACGCCGGCGATGATGGGCCCGGCGACTTTGCCTGCGTTCTTCATCGACCCCACGAGACCCATGCCGGTCGCCAGGTGCCGCTGGTCGACCCTGGCCGACACCAGTGCAACGGTCGACGGGAATACGATGGCCTGGGCGACGCCGATGAGCACGGCGGGCAAGATCATCACTACGCCGACGGCGGAAATGGGCAGGATGAGCAGCCCCGCTCCAAGCACGACCATGCCGGCTACGGCCATGGTCACGAATCCGATCCGGTCGCTGAGCCTCCCGCCGATGGGCTTGCAGACGATGTGCACGGCCTCCTGCACGGAGAGGAACGCGCCCGCGACGAGGACGCTCGCCCCGGACGAGAGCGCAAGCAGGGGCACGAAGGCCTTGACGGCGTACACGGCTATGAAGATGCCCGCCTCCATGCCTCCGGCCAGCCACACCGCCCCGGACCTTGCGCCCGAGCCCAGAGCTGCAGCGACCTGACGCCGGAGAGATACGCGAGTCGCCTGCCTGGCGCGAGCGGTCTCCGGCAGCATCAGCACGGGGATGAATGCGGCGGCGCTCAGCAGGCCGATCACCGTGAATACGCCAACGGGGTCCATATGGCCCTCGTGGAGCAGCCACCCGGCAGCGGCCGGCCCGACCACGTAGCCGGCTCCCCGGGCGGTGGAGAACCAGCCCAGCCTCTCAGCCCTCCGCTCACGCGAAAGCTCGGCCACGTAGGCGAGGGTCACAGGCCCGTATATGGCCGTAGCCAGGCCGTGGACCATGCGTATCGCGAAAAGCTGCTCCGGCGACGTGACGAACGTGTATACGAAAGGCATTCCCGCAAAGAAGACCGTGCCTATGAGCAGCCAGAGTCTGCGGCCCGACCTGTCGGAGAGCATCCCGAAGGTCGGCTTGAGGACCATGCCGGTGAGGGTCGACACCGAGACGATGAACCCCAGGAACACGTCGCCGGCGCCGAGAGCCGCGGCGTAGATGGGCAGCAGGGGCGACTTGCCCATCTGGTACGCCGAGCGCACGACGAAATCGGCGCCGGTGATTAGCACAAAGCCGCGGGAGCGAATCATATCTGCGTACGGTTCCTCAGCATATGGCAGATGGGAGACTATACCGGCCTGGAATTCTGGTCAAGAGACATGCTCTGTACAAGGGGAGCCGGTGTTGCTAGTCAGAGGGCCCGTTGGGTAGGATAGGGCCGCGCGGGAGAGGGCTTCCAAGGTCCGTGAGGAGGTTGTGAGATGGGCAGAGAACGTCGCCTGGTGGTCGTCTCCAACCGCCTCCCTCCCGTCGAGGCCCCCGCAGATGAGGCGGAAGCCCGCGTAGCGCCGGTTGGAGGGCTCGTGGTCGCCCTCCGCGCTCCCCTCGAGAGGCGCAAGGCGCTGTGGGTGGGCTGGAGCGGCAGCGTGTCCGAGGGCACCCCCTCAAGCACCCCCAACCACAACACCGTGCGCGGCATCGACCTGGCCTCCTTCGACCTGTCACAGAGCGAAGTGCGGCTCTTCTACAACGGCTTTTCCAATCGCACCCTCTGGCCCCTGCTCCACAGCTTCCCCGCCAAGATGGCGATCAGGCACGACTACCATCGGGGCTACATGCGCACCAACCGCCGGTTCGCCGAGGTCGTGATGTCGCTCCTGCGCGAGGACGATGTCGTCTGGGTCCACGACCACCACCTCATGCCGCTGGGACGCGAGCTGCGACGCCTCGGCTGGAAGGGGGAGATGGCATGGTTCCTGCACACGCCCATCCCGCCCGCCGAGATATTCGGCCTGCTCCCCTGGGCTTCGGACCTGCTGGGCGCGATCCTGGAGTACGACCTGGTGGGCGTGCATACGCGACGGTATGCCCACAACCTGTTCGACAGCCTGGCCAGCGAGGTCCCGGGCGTAGTGATCGGCGACACTTTCAGGTACAGAGACAAGTCATTGACGATCAGGTCACACCCGATCGGCACGGACTTCGAGGGAATCACCTCCATGGCCGAGCGCGTGGACCGGCGCTCGGCGGAGCTCATCGTCGGCGGGGCGCCGGAGGGCCACAAGTTCATCCTCAGCGTGGACAGGCTCGACTACACCAAGGGCATCGTGCAGCGTCTACGGACGTTCGAGTACCTGCTGGAGCGTTACCCCGCCCTGCGGGGCAAAGTCTCCGTCATCCAGGTTTCGGCGCCGTCGCGCACGCGGGTGCCCGAGTACGTCGAGGAGCGCCGGCAGGTCGACCAGCTCGTCGGCCAGGTCAACGGCAGGTTCGCGGAGGCCAACTGGACCCCCATCCGGTATCTCTACCGCTCTTACCCCCAGACCGAGCTTGTTGCGTTCTTCCGGCGGGCCGATGTCTGCGTGGTTACGCCGCTGAGGGATGGGATGAACCTGGTGGTCAAGGAGTATGTAGCCGCCCAGGAGGCCAATGACCCGGGAGCGGTGGTGCTTTCCAGGTTCTGCGGCGCGGCGGACTCGATGAAAGACGCGATACTCGTCAATCCGTACGACATAGAGGCAACGGCAGCGGCAATATACCGGGCGCTGAACATGTCCAAGCGGGAGCGGGTGAGGCGCTGGCGGTCGCTCATCACCGACGTTCAGACCCAGACGGCGGAGGCTTGGAGCGAGGCCTTCCTGGGCGACCTGGACGAGATCTGCGAGAGCAGGGACGCGGAAAGGGCCTCAGTGGCGGCGGCCGCGACGGACTCGTAGCGGCCCCGGGGCCGGCCCTGCAGTAGCCAGGCCGTGCCGTTCGTGCCCTATGCGCCCAGTGTTTCGAGGAAGGCTACGTCCTCGCCGGCGAGCCGGGCCGACCCAAGGAGGTCCGGCCTCCGTTCATAGGTCCTGAGGAGCGCTTCGCGGCGGCGCCACCTGGCTATCTCCTCGTGATTGCCGGACCTCAGCACATCCGGCACATCCCAGCCCCGAAACTCCGCCGGCCTCGTGTACTGGGGGTGTTGGAGCAGGCCTGTGGTGAAGGAGTCGTCCTGCGTGGACTCGTAAGAGCCGACCACTCCCTCCGAGAGTCTGGATACGGCCTCGATGACGACCATCGCAGCCAGCTCGCCGCCGCCCAGGACGTAGTCGCCTATGCTGATCTCGTCCGTCGCCAGGTGCTGCCGCACACGCTCGTCCACGCCCTCGTACCGGCCGCAGATGAGCACGATCTCTTCCAGGCCGGCGAGCTCCTCGACGACAGCCTGGGTGAGGGTGCGGCCCTGTGGAGACAGGAGTATAACTGGGGTATCGGCCCCGGCCGGCCTGACGGACTCAACAGCCTTGAACAGCGGCTCCGGCTTCATGAGCATGCCGGGGCCGCCGCCGAACTGGTAGTCGTCCACGGTCCTGTGCCTGTCGTGGGCGAAGTCTCGGATGTCGACCAGGTCCAGGTGGACCAGCCCCTGTTCTTGCGCCCGCTTGATAATGCCCTCTGCGAACGGGCTCTCGAACATGCGGGGGAAGAGGGTAAGGACGTGGAATCGCACCGGCGCCTCGCGAGCTAGTCGATCCGCTCGAGCAGGTAGAAGACCGGCCTGAATCCGTCGGAGCAGCTAGTGATGAACGTGCCGGGCTTGACGCCCACCATGTTCCCGCCGCGGGCGAGCACCAGCACGTACTTCTGGATGTCCGCCCACGCCCAATTGTTGAAGCCCTCCGGCATTGGGCCGTCCGTGAAGAACTCCTGGCCCACCTCGAAGGCGTGGCAGCAGCCCTCGGGCTTCCAATCGACCCCCTCGGTGTAAGCGTCCACGAAGTCCTGGTTGAAGGTCTTCTTCAGTACGGTTATACGCACCTTCCTCGGCGCAGCGTACTCTTGAGCCTGGGTCAAGTCTGCCTCCTGTCCCTCTACTTTACCGGGTGCGTCCGCCAGCCCCGGATCATCTCCAGTGCGTGAGGGATGGCCGTCCTGGCCACGTCCAGCGTCTCAGAGACGCCCCTGGGGCTTCCGGGAAGGTTGACGATCAGGCAGCCGGACCTTACGCCGGCCACCGACCGGCTCAGCATCGCCATCGGCGTGTGCCGCAGCGTCTCCATTCGCATGGCTTCGGCGATGCCGGGGACCTCGAAATCAAGGACCCGCCGCGTGGCTTCGGGTGTAACGTCTCTCGGTCCAAGTCCGGTCCCACCCGTCGTTAGGACCACGTCCACCTCGCCGCCGTCGCACCACTCCCGGAGTTTGTCGGCCACGAGATCGGCCTCGTCGGGCAGGATATCTCGCAGGGTCATGGCAAACCCTTCGGCTTCCATGATGTCCCGGACGGCGTCGCCGCTCGTGTCCGCCCGCTCCCCCTTCGACCCGGCGTCGCTGACGGTGAGGACTCCTACGGTGAATGTCGCTGGCCCTTCAGCCAATCCATCTCCCTCCACAGCCGGTGTCGGCTTCCCGGACGCCTCCGTCGAGGCCAGGATTCTCCATCACAAGATACTCAGAGCTTTTTCGAAAAAGTCTTAAACCAGTATGGTTTTGCCTTGCGCAGGGTATCGGGGCTTTGACACACTCGCGCACACCCTCATCGGGGGCAGTAAGTCTTCCGTTGGGGGTTCGGCGCTAGTGTATCACGGCTCTCGGGCCGTTAGGTTCGGTAAGACGATGCACGGTAACCGCTGAGTATGGTGGAGCCTCATCATACTCCCGTGATGGTTGGGGAGGTGTTGAGCGCGCTGGATGTCAGGTCCGGCGGCTGCTACATCGACTGCACCGTCGGCGAGGGCGGTCACAGCGCCGAGATAGAGGCGGCGGCAGAGCCACCGCCGAGCGTTTTGGGACTGGATGTGGACGAACAGGCTCTATCGACAGCCAGGCGGAGACTTGGAAGCGACTCAATCCTCGTTAGGGGAAGCTACAGGGAATTGAAACGGTTGGCAGAAATAAACGGCTTCATGCCAGCGGACGGGGTGCTGTTCGATCTCGGGCTCTCGTCTCTCCAGGTGGAGAGCGGGGCCAGGGGATTCAGCTTCCTGCGCCCGGGACCGCTCGATATGCGGTTCGACAGCGGCCAGGAGCTTACGGCTCACCACATCGTGAACGAATACGGCGAGGAGGATCTGGCGAACCTGATATACAGGCTCGGCGAGGAGAGGCGGTCGCGAAGGATCGCCCGCGCCATCGTCCGGTCGCGGCCCATCGAGGACACTGCGGAGCTTGCCGAAGTCGTGAGAAGGTCGATGGGCAGACAGCCGCGGAGGCATACCCACCCGGCGACCAGGACCTTCCAGGCTATCAGGATGGAGACGAATGCGGAGCTGGAGGCCATCGAGCAGGGCGTGCAGGGGGCTATCGAAGTATTGCGCCCCGGCGGCCGGCTGGCCGTCATCAGCTACCACTCCCTGGAGGACAGGTTGGTGAAGCGGCTCCTGGCCAGGGAATCGGCTTCCTGCATATGCCCTCCGCGTGCGCCGGCCTGCGCATGCGGCCACAGGCCCACTGTCCGGCTGATCAACAGGCGGGTCATCAAGCCCTCGCGCGCAGAGGTCGAGACGAATCCCAGGAGCCGGAGCGCGAAGCTGAGGGTGGCAGAGCGCATTGAAGGTTGACGATGGCGACCACAACTGCAACTACTGCGAATACAACGGAAGGGAGACTGCGGATGGCGACAAGCACGGTGGCAATGCGTGAGACGGATGTGGATGTGATGAGCCGTTCTGAGAAACCGGCGGCAACGCGCGCCCTAAAGCGCCCGCCCGCCAGCGTCATGACCGCCATAGACGTTGGCACCACCAAGGTGTGCGTTATCACAGGGCGCAAGAGCGCCAAGGGCGGCATCGAGGTGATGGGCTACGCGACAGTGCAGTCGCGCGGGCTCCGGAAGGGCAGCGTGACCGACGTCGACGCGACTGCCCACGCCATTAGGAGTGCCGTCGAGCGCGTGGAGGAGGAGACCGGCTACCAGGTCGGCCCGGCCTTCGTAGGAGTCACCGGCGCCCACGTCTCGTTCCAGAACAGGCGGGACAAGCTCAGTCCCCGCAGCGACGTTGGTGTGATCACGGCCGATTCCCTCGCAGGACAGGCCAGGTCATACGGCCGCTTGGGTGACTCCCAGCAGCAGATGATCCAGGCGGTTCGAATGAGCTACTCCGTCGACGGCGAGGAGGGGATCCGGAACCCCATAGGAATGCACAGCGACAACATCGAGGTCGAGACCCACGTCGTGGTCGGCCTGTCTGAGCTGATCGAAAACGTGCAGAAGGCCGTCGCGCTTGCCGACGTGAAGATGGCCAGCATGGTGATGGAGCCGATCGCCAGCGGCATGGCGGTCCTGACCGAGGAGGAGAAGGAGAAGGGCGTCGTCATGGTCGACATGGGCGGCGGCACGACGGACCTGGTTGCCTTCAAGGAAGGGCAGATCTGCTACACGGGGGCAATCCCCGTCGCCGGCTTCCAGTTCACGAACGACATCGCGATGATGTTCAACACGTACTACGAGGCCGCCGAGAGCGCGAAGATCCGCTTCGGGAGCGCCGAGCTCTACTCCACCCGCGAGAACGAAGAGCTGGAATTCCCTGTCAAGGGCCGGGACATGAGCCTGAAGGTCCGGGGCAACGAGATAAGCCAGCTCACCAGGCAGCGGGCCCAGGAGCTCGCAAAGCTGATAGGGCTGAAGCTGGACAAGGCCGGCCTCGACGAGGAGACCCTTTCGCGGGTCGTCCTGACGGGCGGGGCCTCCAACCTGCAGGGGATGGACGTACTTATGCGGAACACCCTGTCCCAGTGGACCACGTCCGTCCACGTGCGCAGGGGAATGCCGGAAGGCGCCGGTAAACTGCCCGACGAACTTTCGGACGCGACCTACTCCACAGGCGTGGGGATGCTGCTCTGGGCTGCGGCCAACGACGGGCCCGTGCCTGCGGACGCGGAGATGGCCTCGAACCGTCACCACGGAGACGGGGATGGCCGCAAGAGGGGCATACGAAGCATGTTCGGCATGTTCGGGAAGCGCGGGACGGCAAACTAACTCAGCAGAAAAATAGAGGGGAGGCCCAATGATAGAAAACACGAAGGACCAGATCGGATACACCAGGATCAAGGTGCTGGGGGTTGGCGGCGGAGGCTCCAATGCCGTCGCCAGGATGTTCAGGGAGCCAATCCGCAGCGTCGAGTACATGGTGATCAACACCGACAACCAGGCGCTGGTGCGCTGCGACGTGCCTATGCGCGTGGGCATTGGAGATGTGCTCACCAAGGGCAAGGGCGTTGGGGGCGATCCTGACGTCGGAGCTCTCGCGGCCGACGAGAGCAGGGAGGCCATTGCCGAGACCGTTGCCGAGGCCGACATGGTCTTCATCGCAGCCGGCATGGGGGGCGGAACCGGGACCGGGGCCGCTCCGGTGATCGCGGAGATCATCAAGGACACGGGCGCGCTGACCGTCGGCGTTGTCACGACACCCTTCAGCTTCGAGGGCGTGAGGCGCTTCCGGACGGCCGAAGAGGGCATCAAGCAGCTGCAGGACCACGTGGACACGCTCATAGTGATCCCGAACGAGCGGCTCCACATCATTGCCGATGAAGAGCTGACTACGGAGAACGCCTTCAAGATGGCAGACGACGTCCTGCGGCTGGGTGTACAGTCGATCGCCGAGCTCGTGACTGCGCCGGGCGAGATCAACCTCGACTTCGCCGACGTGCAGGCAGTGATGCGCAACGCCGGACCGGCCTGGATGTCGATCGGCTGGGGCTCGGGCGAGCACCGGGCAAAAGAGGCAGCCCAGCACGCCATCTCGAACCCCCTGCTGGAAGTATCCATCGAGGGTGCGACCGGCGTGCTCTTCAACATCATGGGCGGGTCGGACCTGAAGCTGTCCGAGCTTCATGAGGCCGCCGAGGTGATCCAGCGCGTCGTAGACCCGAATTGCAACATCATCTTCGGCATGGGGACGAGCCAGAAGAACGACAACGAGATCAAGCTGACCGTCGTCGCGACCGGATTCCCCACGCCTGAGTCGCTCAGGGAACGCGACGAAGACCTGATGGAGATGCTGGAGAGCTCCGCGGTCGGGATCGGCGATTCCGACCTGGACATTCCCCCGTTCCTTCGCAGGCTTTCCAGGCAGCGCAGCAACGGCAAGGTCCACGCACCCGTTTCGTAGCGCGTCCAAGTCATAACCGACTGAACCGATGAGAGGGGGCTCCGGGTCAATCCCGGGGCCCTCTCCGCGCAACTTGGTGGCGATGACCCTGGTAGGGGCGGCCCCACGTGTCCGCCCGCAGGGCGCCACACCTGCGGTGACATAGGGGCGGACCTGCTATACCCTGTGGTCGTCGATGTAGTCCCAGTCCAGGTCTATGCCCAGGCCCGGCTCGTCCGAAGCGATGACGTTGCCGTCGTCGTCCATCGGGTCGGGGATGGAGCGCAGGTAGGGCTCGGGCTCGTTACCGTCGACCCCTGGACGGAGGAGGCCGCGCTCATAGTACTCGCAAGTGGCTTCCGGCACCGCCGCCGCCAGCTGCAGGTGGGGCCAGCCGCTCCCGTGAAGCTCGCACTTCAGCCCGTATGCCTGGCACACGTTGATTAGCTTCCAGCAGCCTGTCACGCCACCGTAGTAGTAGTCGATGCGGAGCATGTCGGCCGCGCCCTGCATGACCCACTCGGCCCTGCTGAAAGGGCCGCCGGCCACGTGCTCGGGCGAGCATATGGCGATGTCCAGCTCCTCGGTGAGACGCCGGTACGGCTGGACGCGGGTCTCTATCATGGGGTGCTCGAGCCAGTAGAAATCGAGCTCCTGTAGCTGCCTGCCGACCCAGATGGCCTCCTCGAGCGTATAGACGCCGAATGGGTCGAGCATCAGCACCATGTCGTCGCCGACGGCCTCGCGGACGGCCCTGCAGACCTCCACGTCCTCCCTCGGAAAGCCCGGTAGCTGGGGCGCCGGCTGCTGCTTGTGGGGGTCCCAGCAGATGTAGGCGTGGACCTTGTAGGCCTTGTAGCCCTGCTCCCTGCAGTGTAGGGCGTGCTCGGCGTAGACCTCCGGGCCCCCCATGTTTGGGAAGGTGCTTGCGTAGGCCTTCACGCGATCGCGTGCCCCTCCGAGGAGCTTGCGCACGGGCAGACCGGTCGCCTTGCCGGCCAGGTCCCACAGGGCGCAGTCGACTATGCCCGCGTCGGCCTCAGAGAGCTGCTTGCCGAACGTGGCGGACTGGTCCATCCAGTTCCAGAGCCTCTCGCGGTACATCGCGTCCTCGCCGACCAGCATGGGTCTGACGATGTCCTCGATGGCGCGCTTGTCTCCGCCGACCATGCAGCCCTGTACGCCCTCGTCGGTCGTGATACGGGTGATCGTCGTGGTGGTCTCGCGCTCCTCGCCGGTCCAGACGCCGTAGGTCCAGCGCGACGGACGGCTCGTGTCCGTCGTCCTGAACTCGATCACGTCTACGTCCGTTATGCGTAATTGTTCAGAGTTGAGGGGACGAGGTCTGGCCTCTTCCCCCCGAGGGGGAAGATTGAGATGGGGGCTCTCGCCTGGCTGAAGGGGAACGCTGTCCACGTCTCACCAACTCTGAACAGTTACCATTATCCGCATGGAGTGCCCGGGTACGTGTAGAATGGCGCCGGTCAGGATACCACCCGGCAGGAGGCGCCGCCATGAGCAACGGCCCAGAGCCCATCAGGATGGCACAGTACGGCACGAAGCACGGCCACGCGGAGGGCGTGCTCAAGGTCATGCTGGAGAACCCGGACGTGGAGGTCGCAGGCGTCCACGAGCCCGACGCCGCCAGGCGCGAGGAGCTTCAGCGCCGCGGGACGACGCCCTGGTCGGCGGTCCGGTGGCTGGACAAGTCGGAGATACTCGACGACCCGGCTATCACAGCCGTCTCCTCAGAAGGGCTGAACGCGGAGAGCCTGGCACAGACCGAGGAGATCATCGACGCGGGCAAGCACGCCTTCTACGACAAGCCCGCGGGGGACGATTACCCCCACTTCCAGCGGGTCGCCGCCAAGGCGAGGGAGCGGGGCCTGCTGATACAGCTCGGCTACATGTTCAGGTACCACGACGGGTTCTCGCGCATCGCCGAATGGGCGAGGTCGGGATTCCTGGGCCATGTCTTCGCGATCAGGGCGCACATGTCCACCACAATCGACGACGATGCGCACCGGAGACTGTCGGTGCATCCGGGCGGCGTCTTCTACGATCTGGCCGGGCACGTCCTGGACCAGATCGTCTGGACTCTCGGCAAGCCCGACAGGGTCACGTCATTCATGCGGCGCGACGTGTCGACCGTAGATGGGTTCACCGACAACGGGCTGGCGGTGTTCGAGTACGAGTCGGCGATGGCGACTATCGACATAGCAGGTATGGAGCCGAGCCCGACGGCACGACGCTACGAGGTGTACGGCGACCGGGGCTCGGCCATCATGGAGCCGTACGAGCCCGCCGACACGCTGCGGCTGTGCCTGTCAGAGCCGTCCGGGAGCTTCCCTGCGGGTGTGTCGACGGTCAAGCTCGAGGACAGGAGGCGGTACGTGGCAAGCCTCGAGGCCTTCGTGAAGGACCTGCGGGGCGAGAAGGAGCCCGATCGCTCGCTGGACCACGAGCTGCTGGTACAGGAGACGCTGCTGCGGGCCACTGGAAGGATCCAACGGTGATGCGTTGCACGATTCGCATGGCCGTGGCATAATCGCACCAATATGGCACTTCATTACATAGGTGACATGACATGGAAGTAGTGACGAAGATCGCAGAAGGTGGCAGGGTAGTTGTCCCCTCGGCATTCCGCAGGGCCCTCGGCCTAGAACCCGGCGACCCCGTGATCATGATGTTGGATGACGATGAGGTCCGGCTACTCACACCGGACCGCGCTATACGCCGGGCACAGGAGATCGTGTGCAGCTACATTCCAGAGAGCCGGAGCCTGGTGGACGAGCTCATCAGCGAGCGTCGGGAGGAGGCGCTGCGTGAGTGACTTCGTCCTAGACGCTTCCGCGCTGCTGGCCCTGATACATAGGGAGCCAGGCAGCGAGCGGGTGGCGGCGATGATGCCGAGGGCCGTCATCGGCACAGTGAACATGGCCGAAGTCGTTGGGAAGCTGGCCTACGGGGGCATTCCTGAGGAAGCGATAGGGGCAGCCCTCGGCCCACTTGGCATCCACGCTATCGCCTTTGACGAAGAGCAGGCGGTAGAGGTGGGACTACTGAGGAACCGATTGGACAGGTCAGGCCTGTCTTTGGCGGATCTGTCCTGTCTGGTGCTGGCAGGAAGGCTAGGCGTTCCTGCGATTACCGCAGACAGACAGTGGCTGGATGTCGACGCTGGCGTGGACGTGATCATGATACGTTGAAGCGGCGTTGGAATCGAGGAGATGCCATGGGCGACAAGCTGAAGGTCGGAGTTATTGGATGCGGCGGGATGGCGGGCGGTCACGTGGCGGGCTACCTGGCCTGCGGCAGGTTCGAGATCGCGGCCCTTGCCGACCTGAGCCCGCAGGCGATGGCCGACTACGACGCGCGGTTCGGGGAGCACGAGGACTACCACCCGAAGCACTACACGGACGCCGGCGCGATGCTCGACGCCGAGGGGCTGGACGTCGTCTCGATAGGCACGTGGCACAAGGGCCACGCCAAGTGGACCATCGCCGCGGCGGCTCGCCGACCGAAGGCGATACTGTGCGAGAAGCCGATGGCCGAGGACCTCGGCCACGCCGAGCAGATGCTCATCGCCTGCGACCGCAACGACGTGAAGCTCGCCATCGGCCACCAGCGGCGCTTCCTGCCCTCATACGTCGCGGTGCGGGATCTGGTCGCGGCGGGCGCCGTCGGAAGGGTGGAGCTGGTCAAGGCCGTGTCCGGATCGGGCCTGCTGAACTGGGCGAGCCACCTATTCGACATGTTCAGGTACGTGCTCGACGACGACGACTGCGAGTGGGCGATGGGTACCGTCGAGCGCAGTACAGAGCGCTACGAGCGGAACACGCGCATCGAGGACAGGGCCGTGTGCGCGTTCGGCTTCAGAGGCGGCGCGGAGGGCATCCTACTCAGCGATCTAGCCCCTGACTACTACCAGGGCTGCACCATCTACGGGACGGCAGGGATGATCGACCTCAGGCCGGACCACTACCGCCTGATGAACGAGAGCACGGGAGGGCGGTACGAGACCTTCACGCCTCCAGGGACGTACCACCAGCCGGGCGACGAGGGCTACGAGTCACGGGAGGGCTGCGCGCGACAGGCGGAGGAGCTGGCCGACTGGGTGGAGGGGAAATGCGAGACCCATCGCGGCGAGGCGACCCACGGCTTCAAGGCCGTCGAGATGGCCTGCGCGATCTACGACTCGGCCAGGCTGCACGAGGTGGTAAGGCTGCCTCTGCAGACCCGCGACTACCCGCTCGACCTGATGGTGGAGTCCGGCCACCTGCCGGTGCGGTACCCGGGCCGCTACGACATCCGAGCCCGCCAGCTACGCGGCGAGAACATGGCCAGCGACGTGGACAACCGATAGCGATGACTACGTTGGCAGAGAAGATAGCCCAGTTGCCAGAGGAGCGCCGCAGAAGGATCGAGGAAAGGGCCAATACTCTTATCGCGGAAGAGGTCTGGCGTCTGAACAAGGTTGAGCGGGAGGCCAAGGCTCGTCAGACAAGTCGTTGACGTCTATGAATACGTCGACAACGTTCTTGGACACCCACTGGTGGGCCAGTGGTATGCCGAGATGCTTCGTGGCTAGCGATATTGCCGCCTCCCATCCTTGCCGCGAGACGGGGCCCACTTCAGGTCGCGTCCGGTCGTCGACAAAATACACGAACACCAGGTACGCATCGAGCCCGTTCAACTCCCTCAGCAGGTAGAGGTGCGCCAGCCTGTTGGCGTACTGGTAGAAGCACCGCGACCAGTCCGTCTTGGATTCGACTCCCAAGAACTCCTTGGTCTCCGTCAGCGCTGTTTCGATCTTCTGTAGAGACTTCTCACTCTTGGCCCCCGTGGGGGACGAGTTGAGCTCTGGGATATTCGCCTTTGCCTCCAGGAGGATAATGCGGTCGCCGCTGGTTCGAGCCAATCCATCCCACTGGGGTCCAACCTTGGGCCAGAAGTCCTTGAGTGTTCGGCAGTCGAGGCCCACACCGAGATGGTCCAGGAATTGACCGTCCCTGTATTCGGCGAAGCCGTCCGACTCCAATGGCGAAAGCCATTCGATCTCTTCACCGTCCGGGAGGCAGAGGGCTAGGGCAATGGCCGAGCTTATGACTTCGGGACGGCGGTTGACGGCTACCTGCAGCCATCGCTGACTGCCGCGACGGGCTGCGGCCTGCTCTTTTCTCACAGACCTGCTAATCGTGTTGTTCCAAGCGCCGGAGCCGTTCCCGCAGCATACGAGCCTCGGTTTCCGCTGCTGCCGCGCGGCCCTCTGCCTCGGCGGCGCGGGCCCTCCATTCCAATGGAGTGGGCAGGTACTCTCCGGTTGCGGGGTCGCGAGCACGCAGCCAGCCCTCATCCCAGCACAGGTCCAGCCCCAACACAGGGCTGTGACCCCATATCAACCCGCCCGGCTCCCGGTTCATCGGGAACGGCTCGTACGCTCCGCCGACAAGCCGGTCGCCCGCCAGCGGCGCGTCGTGATAGCGTCCGCCGGTGTGGTCGAACCGCCAATACTCGCCAACGCCGTAGCCCGCGTACCCGTCCCTCTTTACGGTGTCGTCACGCCGTCCGGTGGCGCGTGAGGCCACCTCCAGGACGAAGTCCGGCGGCTTGCCCACCTCGCTGATCACGTAGCCATTGCGTTCCACGATGGAGTCCGGGTCGACGCCAAAGGCCACCACGCAGTCGGGCGCCAGACGTTCGGCGTCGTTGGTCGGGTCGTTGCGGAGGTAGCCTCCGCCGGATATCAGGACGTCGCCACGATGAGCGAGGTGGAGCCTCAGGCAGCTATCGAATCCAAAGAGCCTCTCGTTCTGCTGCATGTCATAGGTCCGGGGCGGGTCGGGCAGGGGCTCCAGGTGAGCGTACTTGCCGACCGGTTGGGTTTCGAGCGCCGGTTTGGTTGTCATTGCAGACCTCACACCCGGGTAAGTGGCGCTGCGCAGTGACTGGGGAGTATAGCAGGGCTCCGGCGGCTAGTTCCGGTAGCGGTGGGCCTCGGCGGTGCCCTCCATCATGGAGCCGTCTCGCATCTCCTTGACCGAGTCGGCCATTGCCAGCAGAGTGGAGTCGTGGGTCGCGGCCACGACGCTGATTCCGCGCTCGTGCACCATCTCGCGGAACAGGCCGAAGATCGACCGCGCGTTGTTCGAGTCGAGCTCGCCCGTGGGCTCGTCGGCCAGGATGAGGGGCGGCTCGGAGACGACGGCGCGTGCGATGGCGACCCTCTGCTGCTCGCCGCCGGACAGCTCGTAGGGCCTGTGGTTGGAGCGCGGCGTGAGTCCGACCATCTCGAGGGCATCCCGCGCCCGCTGCTCACGCTCCCTGGCCCTCACGCCGGAGATCCTCAGCGGCAGCTCGACGTTCTCGAAGGCCGACAGGAGCGGCAGGAGGCCGAAGGACTGGAAGACGAACCCGATCTTGTGGCGCCGTATCTCGGTGAGCTCCTTCTCGCTCATCTCGGACAGGTCGCGGCCCTCGAACAGCACTGCTCCCGAGGTCGCCTGGTCGAGACCGGCAATGAGATTGAGCAGGGTTGTCTTGCCTGAGCCGGACCTTCCCACGACCGCGATGAACTGGCCGGGGCGCACCTCGAGGCTCACCCCGTTCACGGCGACCACCTCCTCGGAGCCCAGCATGTACTTCCTGCCAACGTCTATGGTCTCGACGATGTTTCCGTTAGTGCTCAAGTCTCAGTCCTCCGGGGCTCTAGTCCCTATACAACCCAAGCCCCTCTGGGTTCCTGCCTTCGCAGGAACGACAGGGGGTTAGTCGCCAGATACTACGGTCAGCTTTCCGTCCTCGACAACCAGCCTGGCACGTTCCTTGATCTTCAGCTCTTCCAGCATCTCCCTCGGGATCTGCACCCTGCCCGCCCCGTCCACGAGTGTAAACTCCTCGAGGGCGGCGTCGGCTTCGGCATCGCCCGTGATGCGCTGGAAGCTCACCTTGCGCCTGATCTCGGTCGATGTCTTGCCGTCGCGTACGAGCACGACTCGCCCGACCTTGTAGGCTATGTCCGGGTCGTGGGTGACGATTACGATAGTCGTGTTGAGCTCGCGGTTCACGGTGCCGAAAAGGTCGAGTATCTCGCCCGCCGTGGCATCGTCGAGCTCGCCTGTCGGCTCGTCGGCGAGCAGAAGCGGCGGGTGGTTGGCAAGGGCGACGCCGATAGCAACCCTCTGCTGCTCGCCGCCCGATAGCTTCTCGGGCGTGTGGCCCATCCGGTGGCCCATCCCCATCAGCTCAAGGAGCTCCTCGGCCCTGGTCCGGCGCTCCTTGGATGGCAGGTTGGTGAGCATCATCGGCAGGGCGACGTTTTCCAGGGCCGTCAGGTAGGGGAAGAGGTTCCTGCTGGTCTGCTGCCAGACGAACCCAACGTCCTCGCGCCTGTACAGCTCTACGTCCTTCCCCGTCATGCGGAGCAGGTCCTTGTCGCCGACGGTTACCTTGCCCGCGGAGGGCGAGTCGTAGCCCGCCAGGATGTTGAGCAGGGTCGTCTTGCCGCTGCCGCTGGCACCGACGATAGCGACGACCTCGCCCTGTTCGACGACGAGGTCGAGGCCCCGCAGGGCCACCACCTCCAGGTCGGCAATCTTGTATATCTTGAACAGGTCCTCGCAGACTATGTACGCATTGTTCGAGGTCGTCATCTCAGTTGTCCTCAGGCCTTCCGGCACTTCGCATGTACGGTCGTATTGTATCGAACTCGTCTAGGGTATCACGGCACGCGTCGACTGTATGTGTCAGGCCCCGCTTTCCATGTGTGGGCCGGTAGTCGAACTGTGCGCCCCCTGCCCCTGGATTCCGGCTTTCGCCGGAATGACGGCTCTACATGGGTCCCATGGTATCTCATACTAGGAATCGCCCAGGCGTAGCACAGAATGTACTGAAATCCTCCGTATCAGCCAGACCAGCCCCAGGGTGATGACCGCGAATACCGCGAACATCACCCCATAGGTGGCGAGGAGCGCGGCCCAGTCTACTTCAGTCGTAAATGGGGGCACAACCCGGTCTCCCCAGTCGTCGTGGCCCAGGAAGGGCATGATCACCGCGCCGAGGCGCGCACCCATCCAGGTGCCCAGGGCCATGCCTACGGCCACGACCATGGCCTGCTCGACCCAGACCATTGTAATCAATTGCGAAACGGATACGCCAACGGTCCGCATGAGAGCAAACTGGACGAGGCGGTTCCTGTAGGAGACGTAGGCGTGTACGAGGAACCCGATGCAGCTCAGTATCAGGACAGCGGCAAACGACAGGAATAGCAGGGACCTCCAGCCGGCGTTCACAAGTGGGTCGACCCTGGTCTCCTCCAGGCGCCGCCCCCTGTCGTAGACTACGGTCGCCGGCCCTCCGAGGATTCGCACATTTTCCAGGAGGTCCTCGCGCTCATCTCCCTCAGTGGAGGAGAGCAGCCACACCTGGTTCGCCGTAAGGGTGTTCCCGAGGGCAGCCATGTTGACGTACCCGGTGAACGCATCGATGTCGGCAACAAGATAGCGGCCGTCTCGCGACGCCACCGTCGGGAACAGGTCGAGTACGCCCGCGAGGAGAATGGGCACCCGGTGGCCCGCGACGAGCACCTCGAACTCGTCGCCCTCGACGTGCCCTGTGTCCTCGACGAGCGCCCTGCTCGCAAGGGCGGGTATCGGCGCGCGCCCGGGACCCCTGAAGATACCGCGGACGGTCTGGGAAGCACCCTCCGACCACGTGAACAGGGCCGAGCCCGTCTCGCCCGGAAGCGTCTCGCCCGCGGGCGCAACGGCATCTGATATCGCCTCATCCGTCCCGAGCAGGGGCGTCCAGGCAACAGCGTCGAACGACTCCAGGGTGACTGCGCCGCCAGGCGTGGAGACGCTGATCTCGTCAAGCAGCATGGACCCCGCCTGCAGGTCCAGGAACGGGTCGGTCTCGTGAATCCGCAGGGAGACGATGGACACGGGCATCCGGCCCAGTCCCTCGGGAATCTCCGCAGCCAGGTCCTCCCAGTCGCCGGACTCGAGCCGGCCAAGAGACAGCGTCCTGTACGCGCCGTCCGCGTCCTTCGTCTGTACCGTCATCCTGACGCCCGGATGCGGGCGGTCAGGCTTGACCCGCACGATAAGCGACTCCGCGCCCCGGGGCAGCTCCAGCCCGGCCGGCGGCGACTGCTCGAGCCTCGGAAGCAGCGTTTCGACCTGTTCGCCCGCGTAGTCCTCGCGGAAGAACGCGACATCGCCGAACGCGGTCGGGTCGACGCCGAACATCTCGAAGGGGACTCCGGTAAGCCTCGATAACTCCTGCCCTGTCTTCCTCAGGACTGCGGTCGCCGTGTCGACGCCCGCCACGCCCTCGTACTCAGCCGACAGGGCCGCCGCTCCGGCATCCGTGAAGTCGCGGCCCTGTATGCCCTCCACCTTAACGTCCGCGCCCGTCGAGTGGAGCACCCGCTCGAGGAAGCTCCTGTCGAGGGTCGCGCCGAAGCTGGAGGCGAATATACCGAGGCCGGCGGCAAGGATGAGGAGCAGCGAGAGACGGGCGTAGTGCGTCGGGCTCCGCGCCATCTGCCATATGCCCATCACCAGACCCGCCGGTATCGAGCCCGACAGCAGCCTGCCCGTCAGGTTCATGGCGATGGGGAATATCCGGAGCAGCACCACCGCCGCGGCGATGAGGGTCAGCCCGGGCAGGGCGAGCAGCAGCTCGTTCACCGCCGACTCTCCCAGCAGGTCCGTGGCGACGACCGACCCCTGTTCCGTGAGCTGCCTGAACAGGTAGATGCTGACGATGAGCAGCAGCACGTCGACGTAGTAGCGCTGGAAGGCCGGCAGCGCCGTGGGTCTAGCCGCCTCCTGTCTGTGGCGTATGACGCCGGTGCGGGATACCTGGAAGGCCGGCAGGACGAGGGCTACCAGGCCCAGCACGCCGCCCAGGGCGCCGAGCATGAACGAGGTCGTCGTCAGTCGGACGTCGAGCAGCCCGCCGCCGGTCAGGTCGGAGAAGGCCGGCGTGAGCCCCATCAGGCTGATCGCCGCCGCGGCGACGAGCGGCGCGGCTACGGTCGCCAGGACTGCGATGGTGAGCCCTTCGAGCACGAACACCACCAGCACCTGGGGCGAGCTCCCACCGCGGCTCCTCAGCAGCACCACCTCGTTGCGGCGGGTTTCGACGACCAGCGAGGAGAGGGTGGCGACGTAGTAGAGGACTACGACGCCGATGAGCGCGAGCACCATGTACATGGGCAGCTTGCTGAAGAAGAGCCGCCGGTCGTACCGGCGTATCACGTCGTCCAGGGTCGTGGCCTGCAGGTACTCGTTCAGGGTCGTGTCGAGGTGGGCGCCCAGGTTCAGCAGGCTCGCAGCGGCTATGGACGCGTTCTCCGAATCCAGCCGGCCCTCGTCCACGTCGAGCAGATAGTAGTAGGTGCTGTCCATCTTCAGGAGGGGCGGGCCCACCACGTTGAGGAACGCCGACTCGGTGACGTAGAACGGTATCGTGCGGAACTCCTCGCCCGCGGCGGTGCCCATCACGTAGTCGAGATGCCAGAACTCACTACCCGGGGCGGCCCGGTCGAATATGCCGCTGATGACCACGTTGACGAACGGGGCGTCATCGGTCCACGTCGGCACCGCCAGCAGGCTGTCGCCGATGCCGACGCCGAACAGCTCGGCGGCCTCTCGGGGCACCGCGGCCTCCACACTGGGGGGCTCGCCGGGGCCCTGCAGGGCCTCGCCGGTCGGCATGCGTCCCCACTGGGCGACCTCGACGTTGTCGCCGAGTTCGTCGATGAATGCGAAGTAAGTCCGGGCGTTGTCGCTCCCCGCCTGATCCTCCATGCCGGGGCGCGCCAGGAACATCGTGGGCGACCGTCCCGCGCGCACCGAGCCCTTCAGCATCCACGAGACGCGGGCGTTGATCTCGTCCACGGCGGCATCGTTCAGCCGGACGTACTCGTCCTGCGTCGTCGGGCCTCGCGTCCACTGGAGGACTATGTCCAGGTCGGTGGGGATCGACTGGGCGAGCGTGCTCCTGAGCGCCGTCTCGCGCAGGGCATCGAAGTATATGACCGTGCCCGCCATCAGCGACGAGGCGAGCAGCACGCCGATCACGACTGACGAGAGCAGGCGCCAGTTCGCGAGGCTGCGTCTGATCACCATCTGCCACACAACCGCCAGCCGCGCAGCAACGCGGAGGGCGCGGGAGGCTATGTTTGGCGTGGTGCCTGTCATGGGCCTATCGGCATTCTAGCGTGTCACCTCTAGTTCGCCTCCAGACGCGTGATGCTGCCCAGGTTGATGCGCCATACGCTGCGGGCCAGGATGAATAGCGCGGCGGCGAGGACTAGCACCAGGGCCGCGTAGGTGGGGGCCATTAGCGCCCAGTTGGTGAGCAGATGGAAGGGCGGGACGACCGCCCTGCCCGTTTCGGTTACGACGAGGGGCGTGACCATCATGGCGCTGGCCTGGAAGCCGGCCCAGCTGCCCAGCCCGATTCCGATGCCCGCGATCATCACGTTCTCGAACGCCAGCAGGCCCATGAGCTGGCCGCGGGAGACGCCGGTGGTGCGGAGCATCCCCATCTCC
The DNA here is from genome assembly GCA_034420735.1 of Dehalococcoidia bacterium. GTDB lineage: Bacteria > Chloroflexota > Dehalococcoidia > Lucifugimonadales > CAJWER01. Next base: position 60,631 of record DAOULA010000033.1, on the reverse strand, counting down.
CTGCCGCTCCGCCTGGACAGGAGCAGCAGGTAGGCCAGGTAGCCCAAGGCCGATACGAGCACGGCGACGGGCGGCGACAGCAGCACCATCGGCCGCCAGCCCGCGGTGACGAGCGGGTCGAGCCGCAGCTCTTCGAGATCGGCCACGCCGTCCACTACCCTGCCGTCGCGCCCGACGATCTCGTCCACCTCGGCGCGCACATGCTCGTGGGTCAGGTCCGAGGTCATCACGAACAGCTCGTTGGGCTGGAACCGATGGGCGGAGCCGAGCACGTTGAGGTGCCTGAGAACGCTGTCCATGTCGGTCAGCAGGAACCGCCCGCCATCGGGGTCCAGGGTCGGGAAGTAGTCGACCGCCCCCGTGATCACGACGGGCATCCGCCGGCCGCTGATCCTGGCGACGAAGGTGTCGCCGACCTGGGCCCCTGCCGCCTCCAGCAGGGCCGTGCTCGCGACCACCGGCATTGCCCCCGGGTTGGGGTTGCTGTAGAAGCCGCGGTAGCCCTGGTCGGTGTCGCTGCCGAATACGAGGGCGCCCGACCGGCTCCCGACACGGGCGTCGTCGGCAGTGATGGCGAAACGGTCGGACGAGATATCCGCCGCGATGATCGGCGTCCAGTGCAGGTCGCCCTCGAAGTCCTCGAGCACGTGTGTCGCGCCGTCCGCCGTCGTGGCGTGGATGTCGTCGACGAGCAGCGCGCCGGGCGTTTCGAGCCCGAACAGGAACGAGGGCTCCGCGACCTGCAGTGCGAGAAGAGTGATGGGCTGGGTGATGTGGTCCGGTATCTCGGCGGTCATGAGCTGCCAGTCGTTGCCGGCCATCGTCCCCAGCTTGATCTGCGATGGAAAGGCCACGTGGTCGTGCACGGCGAACCAGAGCTCGGCCTGCGGGTGGTGGGCGATCGGCCTGACCCAGACGCTGATCGAGACCGAGCCTTCAGGCAGCGTGACCCTGGGTCTTCGCTCGTTCGCACCCAGCTGCGAGAGGACGCCCTCGACCGGCAGCTCGGAGAAGTCGCCGCGGTACCAGAGCATGTCGCCGCCCAGCCTGTCGGGCTCCAGGCCGAGCAGCTCGAACTGTACGGGGCCGATGGCGCCCGTCGACCGGTACCCCAGCGCGATGTTCTCTACGCCGGGCGTTGAGAGGTAGCGGGCCAGCAGTCCCTGGAGGCCGCCCGCGCGGTGGCTGGTGAAGCCCGCCACGCGGAGATCGGACCCGGAATCGTACAGCGCCCTGTGGGTGTGGCTCGTCTCCAGCGTCCCGCCGACTGTCGTCGCGAAGATCGCCAGGCCTGTCGCCAGGACCAGCAGCAGCATGAGCCAGGAGTATTGCAGCGGGCTGCGGGCCATGCGGAGAAGGCCGAGGGACAGCCAGACCGGCAAGCGCCGCACGACCACGCGGAACAGGTCGAAGAGGAGCTGCGCCGGCACCAGGGCCGCGAGGCCGATCGCCGGCACCGTCAGCACGTCGGCGGGGTCGGGCGGCCGCAGGACGAGGAGCGCGGCGGCAGGGACGGCCTGCGCTATGAGCCCGAGAACCCTCGCGTACGTGCCCCTGGCGCGGAGTGTGGCCCAGTAGGCCAGGCCGACCAGTACGGCAAGGGACGAGTGCACGGGCCAGTCATCTCCGCCGTCACCGAATATGCCTCGCGCCGCCGCTCCCGCGCCGAAGCCCACGGCGGACAGGAAGGCCAGCAGGTGCACCAGACCGGGCGACTCGCCGCTGACGTACCTGATGAGCAGCGGGAATAGCCTCATGAACAGCAGCGCCACGACGATGAGCAGGAGCACAGGCGCGGCGAGCAGGGTCTCGTTGATCTCGGCCGCTTCGAACAGGCCTCCGGACGCGACGTTGCCCCGCGCGTTCAGCTCCCAGAAGACCAGCCCGCCCAGCACGAGCAGGGCGACGTCCAGGTGGTACCTGTGGAAGAAGGGCACGGTCGGCGGGCGGGACGAGCGCAGCTTGTGTACGAGCAGTCCCATACGTGCGCCGGCGGTACCCGGGCCCACGAGGATCGCCAGGCACACGAGAGCGGCCCCGGCGGCCATCGCGAAGGGCCAGTAGTCGAACCGCACCGTCAGCAGGCTGCCCTGTGTGAGGTCGCCGAAGTTCGGCAGCATCCCGGTCAGCGCCACCGCGCCCAGGGCCAGGAGCGGCCCCGCAATGGCCGCCACGGCCACCATGACCGCTCCCTCCAGGGCGTACAGCCGCAACACCTCGAGTATGCCGGCCCCGCGGGTGCGCAGGAGCGAGGCGTCGCTCTCCCTGCTGCCGACGATGTACGAGACCATCATCACCATGAAGAACAGCACGGTGATCACTGTCAGCACCATCAACACGAGCATGGGCACCTGGGTGAGGAAGCTCCGCCGCTGCAGCTCGTCTATGAGGTTCTTCGCGCCCGACGCGGTCACCGCGGAGCCGGGCATGGCCTCGATGATCGCGTCGCGGAAGCCGGCCATCCTCTGCTCCGCTTCCGCCACCGGCCAGCGGGCCACCCTCTCCTTGTCCAGCAGCACGAACCAGTTTGGCTTGACCAGCGAACCCGGATAGGCGGCCGTCACAGCCTCGACCATGGCCCACTCCGTCACGAACATGGGGAGCATGTGGACCTCTGGGATGTCCACGCCGTCCGGGAGAGTTACCTCGTACCCGGTGGGGAGGTCCAGCTCCAGCACCGGCGTCTCCATGTACACGCTTGCGAAGCGCCAGTACTCGGAGTCGGGGTCGCCGATCTCGATGACGCCAACGATGCGGACCAGTACCTCTCTCTGCGCCTCGACCGAAGGCCTCAGCCTCATCACGTCGCCGACGTGCACCTCGAATCCGTCCGCCACCTCCTCTGACACCACCGCTTCCAGCTCGGGGCCTTCCGGCGTCCTCGCGACCAGGTCGGTCGCCATCCGCCCCTCCAGGACGCGGACGTGGCTTTCGAGGTCGGACAGGTGGTGGAGAAAGCCGCGCGTTACGGTGATGTCGGCCACTCCCTCGTCGGGAATGGGATGCTCCGGGTGGCCGACGAGCTGGCGGGCGCCTCTCAGGTACTTGGCATGACCCTGGTAAGCGCCCGCAATGGTCCCGTTCAGCGCCTCCGCCAGGGCATCGTCCGCGCCGCCCAGGGCGGAGTGCGACAGGACCGTGTTGGGGGCCAGCACGTGCACCTGCACGGCCTTCTCCGGCAGCCTCCGGAGCGCGGTCTCGAAGGCCAGCTGTTCGAGCGAGCGGAGGTATACGGGAGCGCCCGCACTCAACGTGACCGCGACGAGAATAGCGGCGAAGACGCTGGCCAGCAGAAGCCTGTCCTCGGCAACGTACTTTGCTACGAGGCTTAGCTTGCTCGGTCGGTCCATCACTCGAGGGGGCTCGTTGGCTGGCGGCGTTCTTGCATCAAGGTGGGTGTATCCCAGTACCGTACGGTAGCTGTACGGGCATTATAGCCAATGCGGTTTCGCAGGTTCTATCGGCGTAGTCCTAACGCGATGGGCCGGTCGTTCGTTATTCCATTGAGTGTCGTAGAATTGGACTATCGGGCGGGCGTCCGCGGCCTGTTGTGGCCGCGCGAACGCTTGTCTTGCACATGGAGAGACTACATGGAACTGGCAACCGTCCGGCAGATGAACGAAGAGGTCGAGGAGGGCGCGGCCTTTCTCGGCGGGCTGATTACCGAGATCCGCAAGGTCATAGTCGGCCAGGACGCCCTTGTGGACAGGGTGCTCGTGGCCCTCATGGCCAACGGGCACATCCTGCTGGAGGGCGTGCCCGGCCTGGCCAAGACGCTGCTGGTCAAGACGGTCGCCGAGGGCATCGACGCCCACTTCTCGCGCGTGCAGTTCACGCCGGACCTGCTGCCTGCCGACCTGCTCGGCACCCAGATATACAACCCCAGGACGACCGAGTTCAGCGTGCACAAGGGGCCCATCTTCGCCAACCTGGTCCTGGCTGACGAGATCAACCGCGCCCCCGCCAAGGTCCAGAGCGCCCTGCTGGAGGCGATGCAGGAGCGCCAGGTGACCATCGGCGGCGAGCTGTTTCCGCTGGACGAGCCCTTCCTGGTACTGGCTACCCAGAACCCCATCGAGCAGGAGGGCACCTACCCGCTGCCCGAGGCCCAGGTGGACAGGTTCATGCTCAAGGTGCTCGTCGACTACCCCGGGCGCGAGGAGGAGCGGAGCATCGTGGACCTGGTTACGGGCGACGCGTGGACCGACGTGAACGCGGTCATCACACCCGAGCAGATAGTGCAGTCCAGGGAGATGGTCCGCAGGATCTACGTGGACGACAAGATCAAGGAGTACGTCCTCGACATTGTGGCGGCAACGCGCAGGCCGTCCGGAGAGGCGCTCGAGGACCTGCCACAGCTCATCGCATACGGAGCATCGCCCCGGGCGAGCATATTCATGATCGAGGCCGCCCGCGCCCACGCCTTCGTAAAGGGCCGCGGCTACGTCACCCCAGAGGACATAAAGCAGCTCGCGCCGGACGTGCTCCGGCACAGGGTCATCACGACCTACGAAGCGGAGGCCGAGGAGGTCACGAGCGACGACATCGTCCGGCGCATACTCGATCACGTCGAGGTGCCTTGATGACCCTCTTCCCCCCGAGGGGGAAGATTGAGATGGGGGCTCTCGCCCTGACTGCGAGGACCCTGCCACACACCCAAGAAAGTCTGAGATGCTGACACCCGAACTACTCAGCAAGATACGCCAGATAGAGATCAGCACCCGCCACCTGGTCCAGGACACCTTTGCGGGCGACTACCACTCCATCTTCAAGGGCCAGGGGATGGAGTTCGACGAGGTGCGGCTCTACTCGCCAGGCGACGAGGTGCGCCGCATCGACTGGAACGTGACGGCCAGGATGGGCACGCCGTACGTGAGGCGCTACCACGAGGAGCGCGAGCTGACGGTGATGCTCGTCGTCGACGCCAGCGGCTCGGGCGACTTCGGCTCCTCGGGCCAGTTCAAGCGCGACCTGGCGGCCGAGCTGACCGCCGTCCTCTCGTTCGCCGCGACGACCAACAACGACAGGGTGGGCCTGCTGATATTCACCGACCGGATCGAGCTGCTCATACCGCCCCGCAAGGGCCGCAGGCACGTGCTGAGGCTCATTCGCGAGATGCTCGTCTTCCAGCCCCAGGGACGGGGCACCGACGTCCGGCTCGCCCTCGACACGATCAACCTCGTGCTGAAGCGAAAGGGCATCATCTTCCTGGTCTCGGACTTCCTGCTCGACACGGAGAGCTACCGCCGGTCGCTTGCGACGACCAACCAGCGGCACGACGTGGTGGCCGTGGACCTGGGCGACCCGCTGGAGCGGCAGATCCCCAGCGTCGGGCTAGTGGCCCTGGAGGACGCCGAGACCGGCGCGCTGAGCTGGGTGGACACGAGCAGCAGGAGCTGGCGGGAGGCCTTCGGCGCAAGGGTCGAGGGGCACGAGGAGGCGAAGAGGCAGCTCTTCGCGGGCCTCAGCATCGACAGGGTGCAGGTGATGACCGACAAAGACTACGTCGCGGGCCTCAGCGCCTTCTTCAAGGCGCGATCGCGAAGGCTGTCACGTTAGTGAATTGCGAATGTTGAGTCGTGCATTGAGAAACGGGGTGCGTTGGGCCTGGGTGCTGATCGTACTCGTCGGGGCGCTCTGGGCGGCGGGTGGAACGGCGCACGCCCAGGAGAAGGGCAACATCAACATCGAGATGTCTGTGGACTGGCCTGGACGCAGTGAGGGCCTTCCGATCACTGTCGGGCATCCCGTGACGTTGACTCTTGATGTGGTGCATCCTGAGTCGAGCCAGGTCACCTTCCCGCGGCTGGACGTGGAGTGGGACGAGGTATTCGAGGTGCTCTCTCAGTCCGCTGCAACCACGACGGAGAGGGACGATAGGTTAGTGACCAGCCAGTCCATCGAGGTCGCCCTATTCGCCCCCGGGGAGCGCGAGATCCCGCCGCTCGTCGTGACCCTACGGGACTCCCAGGGCACAATACTCGACCAGCCCGTCCCTGCACTGTCACTGAACGTAGTACCTGTGCTGCCCGAGGACGCCGAAGAGCCGAAGGACATCCGGCCCCAGGTGGAAATGATGGAGCAGCCATTTGACCTGGGGAACCCGCGAGCCCCTTTGAGTTGGTGGTGGATAGTCGCTGGCCTCGCCGCCATCGGCCTGGCTGCCTGGGGGCTCTATGTGCTCCTCAAGCCGCAGCCGCCGGTGCCGGTGTTCATTGACCCCTACGACGACGCCATCAAAGAACTCGAGAGGATCGAGGGGCTGCGGCTCCCGGCGAAGAGGCTATTCAAGGAGCACTACACGCTGGTCGGGGACGTGATCAGGACGTACCTCGAGGGCGAGTTCGACATACCCGCCCTGGACAGGACGACGACTGAGATACAGGCGGAGGTGAGCGCGGCAGACATAGATGCCGATGGCGCTATCGAGATGCGATGGCTGTTCGTGGACTGCGACATCGTGAAGTTCACCGGTCTGGAGCCCGACGAGTACGAGGCGGGCCTGATGGTCGGCAGGGCCCGGGAGATACTGGACATGATACGGCCTCCTGAGACCCCTGCTGAGCCGGAGGGCGGCGGACAACTTGCGGAGGCGGCGGGAGCATGAACCTGCACTTTGCAACCCCGTGGGTGCTGGCCCTGCTCGTAGTGGTGCCGCTGCTGGCCGCCCTGCCCTGGCTGTTCAGCCGGTGGGCCCGGCCCGCCGGGATGCGCTATGCCGACACGTCCATGGCCGTCAGCGCCGGCCGGTCGTGGCGGCTTACGCTGCGGCCCCTACTCTTCGCCGTCCGGCTGCTCGCCCTCGCGCTCGCCATAGTGGCGCTGGCCAGGCCCCAGGCCACGGAGGCCCGCGAAATCGTGCAGGGCGAGGGTGTGGACATAGCCCTGGCGCTGGACATCTCGGGCAGCATGTCGTCCCTCGACTTCGAGCCCAGGAACCGCCTGGAGGCCTCCAAGACGGTGATCTCGGACTTCGTGGAGGAGCGCCCGTACGACCGGCTGGGCCTGGTCGTCTTCGCCAGCGATGCCTTCATACAGAGCCCGCCGACCGTCGACCACGCCTTCTTCAAGACGCTGCTGGACGAGGTCAAGCTGGCGACCGACCTGGGCATCGACGATGGCACCGCGATCGGTCACGGGCTCGCGAGCGCCGCGAATATGCTCAAGGACTCGGAGGCCGAGAGCAAGGTGATAATCCTGCTGACGGACGGCGCAAACAACACCGGTTACATCGACCCGGGCACGGCGGCCCTTGCCGTCCAGGCCCTGGACATCAAGGTCTACACCATCGGGGCGGGCCGCCCGGGCCTGGTTCCGGTGCCCCAGCGCACCCGGTTCGGCACACGGATCGTGAGGCAGCAGAGCGACCTGGACGAGGAGACGCTGAGGGAAATCGCCGACACGACGGGCGGGCGGTACTTCCGCGCCGAGGACTCGGAGGGCCTGAGGCAGACCTACGAGGAGATAAACCAGCTCGAGAAGTCCCAGATCGAGGTAAGCCAGTACACCAAGTACACGGAGCTGGCCGGATGGCTCCTGGGGCCCGCCCTGGCCCTGATGCTGCTTGAGCTGCTGGCCCGCAACACCATATTCCGGCGGATACCGTAGCATGACCTTCGAACACACAGACTACCTCTACCTGCTGGCGCTTGCGCCGGCGCTTGTTCTCTTCGGCGTCTGGGTGTCGTACCGGCGCAGGACGGCCATATCCAGGCTGGGAGACCCGGACCTCATCGCCAGGCTGAGCGCCGCCGTCAGCGGGCGGGGCAGGACTGCCAGGAACGCCCTGTGGCTCGCCGCCGTCGTGCTGGCCGCAATAGCGTTCGCCCGGCCCCAGTGGGGGAGCGACGTGCAGGTGCTGGAGAAGCAGGGCGTGCAGGTCGTTGTGGCCCTCGACGTGTCCAACAGCATGCTGGCCGAGGACGTCAAGCCCAGCCGCCTGGAACGGGCCAGGCTGGAGATCTCCAGCCTCCTGGACCAGCTCGACGGCGACGAAGTGGGGCTGGTGCTCTTCGCGGGCGCGGCCTTCCTGCAGTCGCCACTCACCTTCGATTACACCACCGCCAGGACTTACCTGGAGGAGGCGGGCCCCGAGCTCATCTCACGGCCCGGCACGGCCATCGACAAGGCCATCTCCACCTCCCTGTCAGCCTTCGACTACACGAGGCCGGGCCAGAAGGTGATCATCCTGATGACGGACGGCGAGAATCTGGAGGGCAACCCCTTCGACGCGGTGGCCGAGGCGGCCGAAGAGTCCGGAGTGGTTATCTACACCGTCGGGTTCGGCTCCGCCGCCGGAGAGCCAATCCCTGATTTCGACCAGTGGGGACGGCAGACCGGCATGAAGCGGGACGCTGACGGGAACCTGGTGCTGTCGAGGCTCGACGAACCCACCCTGCGGCAGATTGCGCGGACGGGCGGCGGCAGGTACTACAGGGCATCGGCCCCCGGGGCCATGGAGGACCTAGCCGAAGAGCTAGACTCCCTGCAGAAGGAGACCGTCGAGGCTGAGTTCGAGACCTTGAACATCGAGAGGTTCCAGATATTCCTGGCGTTGGCCGTGCTACTGTTGGTAATAGTAGAACTGCTGCCAGATCGAGTCGTTACCCTGCCGTGGCGCAGGCCAACGAAGGAGGCGGCATGACTCGCCTGCGTGCCGAAGCCCCATTAGTCCTGTTCCTCGCCATCTGCGCGGTGTCCATCCTGACCCTTCTGGCCGCCCTCCGAGAGTACGAGAGGGAGGACCCAGAGACCAAGTTTGCCAATCAGGCCTTCGTAGACAAGGATTACCAGGAGGCCCTCAAAGTGTACAAAGAGGTCAGCGAGGGTCGGGAAGACCGGCCGGAGCCCGACTACAACTCCGCCAGTGCCCGATACAAGCTGGAGGAATACGAGGAATCAGCGGAAGACCTCGACAGGGCACTGCTTGACGCGTACAACATGGATGAGCAAGACCTCCCTGACGGCCTTGCTGCCAGCACCCAGTTCAACCTGGGAAACGTCCTGTTCCAGATGGGGGAGGAGAGGGCAGCCGTCGATCAGTTCGGGGAGGCCATCGGCCAGTACAGGGAGGCCATCGAAGCGTACAAGCAAGTCCTACGAGACAACCCTGAAGATGTGGACGCCAAGCACAACCTGGAGCTTGCCCTGCGCAGGATCGAGGAGGAGGAGCAGCAACAGCAGGAGCAAGAACAACAGCAACAGCAGCAACAGGACCAACAGCAGGACCAGGGGGACCAGCCTGGTTCGCCCGACCAGCCCGACGAGGAGGGCGACGACGAGCAGGAGGGCCCCGAAGGAGAGAGGGAGGGCGTCGGCGAGGACCCTGAAGGCGAACAGCGCGGCGACGGCTCGGAACAGGAGAGCCAGGTGCCCGAGAGGCCGGGGGTCCCCGAGGAGCAGCAGCAGATGACGCCAGGCCAGGCCCTCCAGTTCCTGGAGGCGGTCGGCCAGAACCCGGAGACCCTCCAGGGCTACCTCCAGCGGCAATTCGTGCCATCGTCCCCGGTGGAGAAGGACTGGTGAAGACCGGCGCGACGTCGACCCTCGTCCTGGCGCTGGCTGCCATGGCCGCACTGGGGTCGCTGCTGGTGATGGCGAGCCCGGCATCCGCGCAGGACTCGCCCATATCGGCAGAGGTCGACTACAGCCGGGTGTCCGTCGACGAGATATTCGCCCTCACTGTTACCGTCACAGGATCAGCGAACGCACCGGAACCCAGTCTGCCAGCTATGGACTGGGCGGTTGTTGTCTCCCAGAGCCTGGCCCGCCAGATTGCCAACTTCAACAATACGATAGTCTCCAAGGAGATCAACCACTACAGGCTTCAGCCAACCAGGATCGGTGTCCACACCATCGGTCCTATCTCAGTCGACATCGGTGGGCAGACCTACGAGACGGAGCCTATCGAGGTGGAGGTCACGCGGGCGGGAACGGGCCGGGTGCCCGCGAGGCCGGCGCCGACCCCCTTCGTCATCCCCGGCCTGTCGCCCGCCGACGAGCAGGACGCGTTCCTGGTGTCAGCAGCCGTCGACAACCCCTCGCCCTACCTGGGCCAGCAGGTCACATACAGCTTCCGCTACCTCAGCGTATACGGTTTCTCCAGGTGGCCTCGGGGTTACCAGCCGCCGGACTTCACCGGCTTCTGGCACGAGGACCCATTCCAGCGGGAGATCGAGGACATAGTGGGCACACGGCGCTACAGGGGCATGGCAATCAACACGCCCATCTTCCCCGCCGTCGAGGGCACCGTGACGATCGAGCCCTCTTCGATCACGGTGCCCCCGAGCTCCTTCAGGAGGGGAAGGACGCTGGAGACGGACCCGGTGCAGCTGGAGGTCAGGCCGCTGCCGGAGGGCGAGCCCGATGACTTCCGCGGGGCCGTCGGCGACTACAACGTGGCCGCGAGGATCACCAGCGGAGCCGCCACGGCCAATGAACCCCTCACGCTGACCATGATCATTGCCGGCAGGGGCAACCTGGAGACTCTACCCGATCCAATTCTGCCCGAGCTGTCCGGGTGGCGCTCATTCGACGGCGAGTCCTCGGTCAGAACGCAGATTACCGACGACGAGCTGATGGGCGCCCGCACCATCGAGCGGATCTACGTCCCCTCATCGCCAGGCGCGTTCACGATTCCGGGCATCCCGTTCTCGTACTTCGACCCCTTCGCCGAGGAGTACCGGACTGTCTTCACGGAGCCCATATCTCTCACCGTTGCGCCGTCCCCCGGGGGGGAGGCCCCGACCCTCGCGTCCAACAGGGACGAGGTCGAGCGCCTCGGGTCCGACATCAGGCACATCAAGCCGGCGCCGTCCGAGCTGCGCCCGTCCGACTCTGCCATAACCGGCAGCGCAGCCTACAGGCTCGGATGGGCGGCGCCGCTGGCGGCCATCGCACTGGCGGCGGGCCTGAAGCTGCACAGGGGCCGCCGCCGGGACCCTGTCGAGCTGCGGAGGCGGTCCGCCTACGAAAACGCCATGAAGGCTGTCGATCTCGCCGGGGCCGCCGACAATCCCGCCGACAACGCCGGCGCGGCGCTGAGCGCATACCTGGGCGACGTGCTGGGACAGGGCGCCGCAGGGATGACGCAGGACGCGCTGGCCGAGGCGCTGGCCGGGCGCGGGGCCGGCGAGGCCCTGGTCGGGCGCGTGCTCGACGCCTTGAGCCTGTCCGAAGGCGCAAGGTTTGCGCCCGGTGTCGACGCCGAGAGCGACAGCCTGGTGGACGAGGTCCGACGGCTCGTCACGGAACTCGAGCAGGAGATCAACTCGTGAGGCGGGCCTTCGCGATCATCGCCGCCGCGGCGTTGGCCGCTCTGCCCTCAGTCGCGGCCGCCCAGGCGCCGGTAGACCTGGATGCCATGACTGCCTCGAATGCGCTCTACGAGGACGGCCTCTACAGGCAGGCCGCCCTGTCGTACCAGCAGCTCGTCGACAAGGGCTACGGGGACCCCGTGCTCTACTACAACCTGGGCAACGCCTACTTCAAGGACGGCGACATCGGCCGGTCGATCCTCAACTACCTGCGGGCCGAACGGCTGTCACCCAGGGACGATGACATCCGGGCCAATCTGGACTTCGCCCGCGACCAGACCGTCGACGTGCTTGAGTCCGGCGAGGCGCCGCTCACCGGGTTCGTGAACTCCCTGCTCTACCGGTTCACCGCCGGGGAGCTGGGGGCCGTCGCGCTGGCAAGCTGGCTGCTGTTCGCGGCCTGCCTGCTGCTGGCGATGGTCGGGCCGCGCGGATGGCTCCCATGGACGAGGCCCGCAGTCCTCGCCACCGCCGTCCTGCTCCTGCTCGGAGGCGGCGCACTGGCGGGAAGGCTCTACGTCGACTCAGCCAGCCGCGACGCGGTCATCGTCGCCGAGGAGGTCGACGTGGTCAGCGGCCCGGGCAGCCGCTATACACCACAGTTCACTCTGCACGCCGGTGCCGAGGCCGGGCTGGTCGAGAAGCGCGGGGCGTGGGCAAGGATCGCTCTGCCCGGCGGCAGCCTGCAGGGCTGGGTGCCGGCGGCGGCGGTCGAAGAGGTAAAAGTCTCGCGGGCCCCGGTCCCGTAACGGAGCCGTCTCCAAATCGTAGGGGCGGGTTTGAAACCCGCCCTCCCCTCAGCCAATCGGCGGCGCGTCCGGGCAGCCTGACGGAATCTACTAGCCGTCCTCGACGAACAGGGGCGCGAGCAGGTTGTCGACAGGCACGAAGTCGTCCGTCAGCAGTATGCCCTCCTTGGCCGCGGTCCACTCCTGAAATACGCTCGGGGGCATTACGTGGATCGCGAGGCGGCCCCGCCCTGCACGGGCATTGGCCTCTGCGACCTTCGCGAAAGGTATGGCCTCGTTCGAGGCGGCAACGACGAATGTGTGGCGCAGGTCGGAGTCCCACACGTCGTTGTTCCTCATCACGTACACGTGGTCGAACGTCTCGTGCAGAGTTCGCACAACTGACCTGAGGAAACGGCCCCTGTGCAGCTTGTCGACCACGTTGAGCGTGTACAGGCCGCCGTCCGCCAGTAGCTCGTGGACGCGCTCGTTGAATTCGAGGGTCGTCAGGTGGTACGGCACGGAGAAGTGGTCGAAGGCGTCCCCGACTATCAGGTCGTACTCGCCCTCCGGCAGCTCCAGGAACTTCGTCCTGGCATCCTCGTTGTACGTGACGATGCGGGTATCTCGCGGCATTCCAAGGTACTTGTGGACGACCTCGGTCACCTCGGGGTCGATCTCCACCACCTCCACGACGCTCTCAGGGAAGCGGTCCTCGATGAAGCGGGGCATCGTATACCCCCCGCCGCCGATGAAGAGCGACCGGAACTGCGGGTCCCTGTCTCCCATGTAGATCGACATGTCTCCGAGCACCTTCTCGTAGCCGTAGACCAGGAACGTGGGGTCGTGTACGTCGACGTAGCTGTGCACCAGCTTGTCCAGTGTGAGGACGCTGACCGTCCTGCCGGCCTCCTCTCGTACCGAAATGCGTATGCAGAAGTACCCGCTCTCGACCAGGCAGTTTGAATTCAGGACGTCCATCCTGGCGGTCAGGACTGCGACTGCGACCAGGAGCGCCGCGAGCACACCCGTGGCGATCCTCACCTCCCACAGGCGCCCGAAAGCGGCGGCGAGGACCAGCAGCACGACGGCGGCGGCCACGATGATCGACCGCGTGCCGATCCACTGGATCAGCACGAACCCGGTGATGAAGGTACCGAAGATGCTGCCGGCGGTCGACACGGCGTACGTCGTGCCCACGATGTTGCCGGTCCTGGCCAGGCTCCTGAGCCGCAGCTTCACCACGATGGGCGTGACCATGCCCAGGATGACACTGGGCGGGAAGAAGAGCACGGTCGTCAGCAGGACTATCCTGGGGATGATGGGCAGCCCCTCCATCGCCCTGGCCGTCACGTCGATCAGGGGCAGGATGCCCAGGCTGGAGACGCCGCTGGCCAGCAGCACCAGGCCCAGGAACGGCCTGCGGGGGAAGCGGTCGGCAGCCACGCCGCCGACGAAGTTTCCGACGCTTATGCCGGCGAGGACGATGCCGATGATGCTCGTCCAGGTGTACAGGGACACGCCGATGGTCGGGGCCAGGATGCGGCCCGCGACGATCTCGATGGACAGGCCGCAGGCGCTGGCGGTGAATACGATGACGTAGGACGCGAGGGCCAGCTTCCAGTCGCCGCCGCGCTTCGGCTGCGAGGGCTCGTCTACCGCCTCAGGGGCGGCCTCCGCCGTGGGTTCGAGCTCGGCTTCGGACACTGTGGGCGGCTCCGCTGCGGTCGCCCTACGCCTGCGCGTCCATCATGCGCCGGACCCTGGCGGGAATGTCGTCTCGGAATGTTTCGAGCGAGCGTATGCCCAGCGAGCGGTCCTCGATGGGTAGCGCGACCCGGACACCGCCGCGACGGTGCGACTCCCTCAGCGCTATCGCAACCTCGAGGGCGGCCCTTCCATCCTCGCCGGAGGCCTTGGGCTGGCCGCCCGTCTCAATCGCCTGGACGATGTCCTCGATTATGGTTATGCCCGTGCCCTGCATCCTCGCGGGCATCGGCACAGGGTACTGGGCCGCCGGCATGCCGCGGCGTTGCGCGCCCTCGGACTCCGGGTCGGTCCGGTACACCGTGTACTCGGCCGGCCCCTCGCGGCAGATGATGCGCCCGTTCTCGCATATCACGTCTATCTCGCCCCGTGCGACCGTCCCGCAGTTGGTCGTCCTGGCGAATGAGCGGACGCCGTTGTCGAAGGCCAGGTAGCAGTGGCCCGACAGGTCGTGGTCCGCCGCTGCCGCCTCGTCCGACTCCATCTCGCCGAATACCCACTCCACGTCGCCGCCCGCCAGGAATCGGATGATGTCCAGCATGTGGCTGCCGTTGTGGGACAGGCCGCAGGGGAAGTTGGCGTCGACCTGGAGCACTGCGCCCAGGTCGCCCGAGTCCATGATCCGCTTCGCCTCCGTGTAGGACGGCATCCATCGCCTGGCCGTGTTGACCGCGAAGACGACGCCGTTGTCCCGGCAGGCCTCCACCATCGCGTCCGCCTCCGCGAGGCTGATCGATATGGGCTTCTCGGCCCAGATGGCCTTCGCGCCGGAGCGGGCCACGTCCTGCACGATGGTCGACCTGAGGGTCGCCGTGGTGGTGACGCTGACGAGGTCGGGGCGCTCCGCTTCGAGCATCTCCCTGTAGTCGGTGTAGAGGTGATCGTCCGACAGTCCCCACCGCTCGCCGAACAGGGAGCGCTGCTCGTCGTGGGGGTCAGCGCCCGCGACGAGCTCTGTCTGCGTCGAGTAGAAGTAGCTGGGGCCGTGGCAGTACGGGGCGTAGGTGGTGCCGCCGTACTTCATCTCGTCGTCGTAGGTGCTCCCCATGCGACCAAGTCCGATTACTGCGGCGCGGTATGCGGCCATATCTTTCCCCCTGTCTTGTCCCTGGAGCGGCAGGCGCTACTATATGTGCGCGCCGCGCGGGGTGTCAATCGACCGCGCGGCCCCGCCGCAGGCGCGCACAAAGGAGTGGCAAGTCATGAGCTTTCTCATAACCCGATACGAGACTCCCGTGCCGGACGATTTCATCCGGCGGATATACGAGATGTGGCGCCAGGTGCCCGAGGACGTGGGCATCGGGCAGGACATCACGCGGCTCAGGGACCAGCTGAGCAACGCTGTGAGGACCGAGGACCGCAAGCTGCTCTACGTCGCCACCGTCGACGGCGAGATCGCCGGGACGTCCATGCTATGGGTATCGCGGCGCGACCCGAAGCTGTGCGAGTTCGGCCTGCCGGCCACTGCACCGAGGTTCCGGCGGCGAGGCATCGGCCAGGCCCTGTTCGACCGCCCCGTCGAGGACTTCCGGGCGATGGGCGGCGAGGCCATATTCCTGGGTACGAACCAGGTGCCCGCCGAGCGCGTCTACCGCCGTGCCGGCTACAGCAAGCTGGTGGGGTCCATCGCCCAGGTGAAGGTCCTGAGCGGCGACTCGCCCGAGGCCTACTTCGTCGACTATTTCCGCGGGCTAGGGCCGGCGACGGTGCATCAGGGCGACCCCTCCGACCGCACGCCGTCCGTGCCACTCGTCCACTCGCCCCACGACTGGCAGGTGATGGACTGCAACGCGCCCGCCCTGTCGAAGCGCTACTTCACCCACCGCAGCTACGCGGGACAGTGCGGCAAGTTCATCGACATGCTGGACAGCCCCGACTCCACCTTCTTTGCCGCCCGTGCGGGGGAGCGGCAGAAGGTCGTCGGCCTATCGACGGCGAGGGTGCTGGACGACGGCGTCTGTTCGGTCGACGCCTTCACGCACAGGTACTACAACGGTTCCTGGCATGGGCTGATCGAGGCGGCGATGGAGTGGGGCAGGCAGCGAGGGGCCGCCACGCTGCAGACGACGCTGTCCGAGGAGGACTATGCCAAGCGCGACCTGTTCGAGGGCATCGGGTTTGCGCCCGCCGGCCCGGGGGGCGAGTTCTTCCTCGACGGCTTCTTCCTGGGAGACTGCCCGGAGGGGAAAGCTGTCGCGGCCGTCAAGATGCAGCGGCCCATCGGCGGTCCCTAGTCAGAATCGGCGAATTGAAGGGTAGCGAGACTTGACCTTGGTAGGGGCGAAACCCGTGTGTCCGCCCGCAGGACGACTGAAATAGGCCGCTGCTAGAAGGGCCTGACCCGCCTGGTAGCCTCGCGCAATTCTTGAGCCATTGGGTCCACGACCAGATTCAGGATCTCCAGGGTCGTAGCCCCAAGCAGGCATTCGGCGTCGGGGCCAAATATCACGGGGCACCAGCGGTCGCGCCCCTGCAAGATGATCCTTGCGGTCCCGACCGGATACTTGACTATAGTGCCGTCGGCAAGCTCGAAATCTTCAGAGTCTTGCGGTCGCATGTGAAGTTGACGAGACACGGACTCCGGGATCATAGTGTGGAGCGCGCCCGTGTCAACCAGTGCCTCCAGTTGAATTCCGTCGCCGCCTTCGACATTCGCAACCTCGATAAGGGTAGAGAATACACCCACCTGATTCCTCCGCGTGGCACTGAAGAAGTCTGCAGCCGGAAGACTGAATTCTAACACCAAGCTACATACAGATGGCAACGTTGTCAAACATCCACATCAAGACTGAATAGCTAGCCCGCAGCCATCTAAATTGACGACACTGCCGATTGACACTACAATACTGTAGTTACAAGAGGGTACCTATTGCGGTGGACTTGGGATCCTGAGAAGAACTACCTCAACAGGAGGTCCCACGGTCTCAGCTTTGAGACGGCAGTGCTTGTATTCGACGACCCGCTGGCGGCGACGACCACCGACCCGTATCCGAGAGAACAACGATGGCGGACAGTTGGGATGGTGGGTGGAGTAGCCCTGCTCGTGGTGCATACCTGGCCCGAAGCCTACCATGTGGCCGGCGACGAGGTCGGCCGGATCATCAGCGCGCGGAAAGCGACAAGGCACGAGAGGAACGCTTATGAGGAAGGCGAGCTCTAAGCTGACGAAAGACCAGGAAGAGGAGCTGCGGGCGCTAAAGGAGCTCCCCGACGACCAGATCGACACCACCGACATCCCGGAGGTCCTCGATTGGTCGGACGCCAGGCGCGGCGTCTTCTACCGGCCCGTGAAGCAGCAGATCACGCTTCGCCTGGATGCGGACGTCGTGGAGTGGTTCAAGCAGCACGCCCCCGGCGGCCGCGGCTACCAGACGGACATCAATCACGCCCTGCGCCAGCACGTACAGCTGCGCGAGAGCGCTGGGGAGGAGTACACGCCGGGGTGAGATAGCCGGACATGACGGAGCACTGGCCTTCGACAGGCTCAGGCCGAACGATTCTTGACACGGAAGGGCGAAAGCGAGGGGCCCGGACGATGTGTCGCCCGGGCCCCTTTCTTTACGACCTTGTCTTCTATGCTAGACGGCTACTGGATGTTGTCCTGGCCGCCCGGGAAGTAGAAGAGCTCGTTGTACCAGCCACCCGTGTCGGAAGTGTGGGTCTCCGGGATGTTCAGGTGGTTATTCTGGTGCATGATGATGCCGCGCATGTACCCCATGTGGGAGACGACGCTGAGGTAGTACTTCTCGTCCGCGTGGATGCGGAAGATGTTCTTACCGAGCTCGATCCGCTCCGGCGAGAGGGCCGGTATGCCCCGTCCCTCGTGCCAGCTGTCATGGAGTATTGCCACGTTGCCCGACGGGTCCGCGGGATAGGTGTCTGCCGGCGCCGTGGGCTCCCATACCGGGGCCATCTCGCAGTCGCACCGCGGCTGGTAGCCGCCCTCGGTCGGAACCGCGCCCTGCGGCCCGCGCTGCATGGAGCGCGGCAGGTCGGAGATGTCCGGCGAGAAGGCCGGGCCGCCGCCAGTGGCGCAGCAGCGCGTCCAGCTCGAGAACCAGGGGTTCGCGCCGTAGAGGGAGAAGTGCCGCAGAATCGCCAGCGGCTCCTTGCCCGGGTAGCTCAGCGTCCAGGGCGCGTTCATGTTCTTGTCCTTGAACTCAACGCCCACCTCTGCCCAGTAGTCGAGCATCAGCGAAGCCGCGTCGCCGGTCTGGCCGAGCTCGGAAACGGTCCTGAAGGAGAGCCGCTCGCCCGAACCGTCGGTCCTGAGGCGGAATCCCTCGGAGTCCCTCTCGGTGTAGCCAAGGCTGTCCAGTATCTCGTTAGCCTTGTCCGGATCGTACTCGATGTCCTTGAAGGCGTACTCCTCACCCGGGTAGTACTGTACGGCCGGGTGCGGGACCCAGTTGTTGGGAATCCCGAGACCCAGGTAGAGGGAGTCGTTCATGCCCTCGCGGTCGACCGCGAAGGAGAGGGCCCTGCGGAAGTCGTTCGTGCGCATGAGCTTGCCGATCTCAGCATCCTGGTTGCAGGTGATGCAGATGCTCATGGCGATGTCGCCCGGGCCGGTCGTGGGCCAGATCTTGATGGAGAAGTTGCCCTTGTCCTGGTTGGACCTGTAGAGCGGAATCTCGGATACCAGGAAGTCCCTGCCCGCTATGTCGGTCTCACCCGCCATGCTGCGGAAGACCGCGACCTCGCGGCTCTCAACCTTGATGATCTGGACGCCATCGTTGTAGGGAAGCTGGTTCCCGTGCGGGTCCACCTCGAAGAAGAAGGGGTTCGCGTCGAGGGTGTACAGGGTGTCCGACTCGGAGGCCAGTGTCCAGTGGCCCATCCACGGCCAGTTGACGTGGGTGCCGTAGTTGTTCATCTGGCCCCAGAATCGCGGCCAGTCGCCCGCCTCGGCATCCTCGATCAGCTTGGCCAGCTTGTCGGCGTCCGCGTAGTCCTGGTGGAACTGCTTCATGTAGTGGGACGGGGAGTAGAAGCAGTAGTAGAAGGACGTGCAGTTCGAGCCGGGCCTGACCTCACCCTCCATCAGGATGTAGTCGGGCGTATCGAAGGACAGGCTCCAGTGCAGGTCGTCGATCACGGCGAAATCTACGATGTTGCCGGTGACGGAGTCGAGCCACTGGGTCTGGGGAGTTTCGTGAAGGACCGTGTTCAGGTTCACGTCCTCCCAGGCAAACCGGACGTCTTCCATGGTCATCGGCGTGCCGTCGGACCACTTCAGGCCCTTCCGGTTGCGGAAGGTGTAGGTCCTGCCGTCCTCACTGATCTCGAAGAAGCCCACGTGGGGGAGGTGCTCCACCTCGTTGGAGTTCTTCTTGTCCCAGTAGTACCAGGACATCCACGCGCTGGCGCCGCCGGACCACGTCACCCTTCGGGTGCCGCCGTAGTCGCCGATGCCGTCGGGCGGCGAGACCACCTTGATCTCTTCGGGCAGGCGCTCCTCGACCGGAGGAAGCTGCCCTGCCTTCACCATCTCGGCGAAGCGGGGGTTCTCACCGAACTCGGTAGGCCTGGGGCCTGTGTACTTGTAGTCCCAGTACACGCCGGGCAGCTGGGGCTCGGGCACGTACTGGAAGTCCTCCTTCGCGTCCTCCATCGCAACTTCCTTCGTTGCGAGGGCGGGCTTGGGAGCCTGCTCTTCCTTAACCTCCGCAGCCTGCTGCAGGGGCACCTGTGTCGGCGCGGGCGCGGCTACCGCCGGCGCCGCCGTGGGAGCAGCAGTCTGCTGCTGGGTAGAGGGCGCGCTGGTGTCCGGAGCAGAGGTCGTCGTCTCCTCCTCTGCGCCGCCACATGCAAGGGCTGCAACGAGCGCTAGAGCCGAGAGCAGCACAAGGATCAGTTTATAGCTACGCAGTACCATATCCGTCTCCTCCTCGATGGCGGAATACGCCAAGTTGGGCGGTATCCTTACACAAGCCTGCGCGGCAAGTCAATACCCGGCTGCCCGATGCGTGTTGGGCCGCCCTGACCTAGACGCAGCCCTCGTACTCGCGGCCGCTGACGAGGTGCCAGAAGCGGTTGCCGTGGATGTTTCCGTGGCGTATGTGGTAGCCCTCGGGCGTAACCATGAACCCATCGTTGGGGTCCTCGGACGCGCCCGAGTACTCGCCGAACCTGGACGTGGCGTCGGCGTAGTGGACGGCCCAGCCGCGGCGGCGCTTGTGGGACTCGTTGGGGCCGGTCGCGTGAAGGGTCCACCTGTCGTGGAACGCCGCGTCGCCCGGGTTCAGGGTGATGACCTCCTCCTGGGAGAGCTCCCTCTCGCCGATGGCCTCCTCGCCGAGGTCGTCGAAGCCGTACTGGGGATAGTCGGCCTCGATGGTGATGTAGTGGAAGGGGCCGTTCTCGATGGTCAGGCCGTCGAGGGATATCCAGCATGTGGCGCTGCGCTTGCTCAGGTGGAAGAAGCCGTCCTGGTGGTACCTGTTCGAGCCCTGGTACGGGGGGTCGTCGTTCAGCGGGGCCTTGTTGTAGATGTGGTCGAACCAGATCTTGACGTCCGGGCTCAGGACCTCGCGGAGCACCTTCATGATGTTGGGGTGCGCGGCGAGTGAGCGGAAGTACTCGTTGTTGTCGGCCAGGTGGTTGATCTGCCCCGAGAAGGTGCTGAACGGGTCGTCCGTGGCCGTCGCGGCCCTCTCTTCGGGGTCTACCTGCCGCCGGCGGACCGGGTACACCCTGTTCTCGCGTCGGGCGTGGCGGTCCGTCAGCTTCACCTCCGGGTACTCTTCCAGCGAGGGGCGCGCCGCGCCGTTCGAGCCTGGCTCGTCCGGCACCTGGTAGCGTGCCTGGACCCGGTCACGCTCGGCCTTGTCCATCGCATTGTAGCCATCGAGGTCCGCCGCTATGGCGTCGGCGTGCCGGCGCATCATCTCCACCTCTACGGGTGACAGCACATTCCGCACGATTATGTAGCCCTTCGTCCTGAATTCGTCGATCTTGACCTCGCTCATCTCCATTGCGGGTGCCTCCATGGCGGGACTTGTTCCTGCGCCGGGATTGTAGACCGGAACGGCGGGCTCCGCAACAGCCTTTTCATGGAGGTCCCACATCCACCGCCGGTTGGCTGCCCGGCCCTAGGGCACGGGGAGGGCGGGTTTCAAACCCGCCCCTACGTCATAACATGGTGCTCCTTTGCGGGCGGACACGTGGGTCCGCCCCTACGTCATAACATGGTGCTCCTTCGCGGGCGGACACGTGGGTCCGCCCCTACGTCACCACAGGCCTGCTCCTCTGCGGGCGGACACGTGGGTCCGCCCCTACGTCACCACAGGCCTGGCGTTGACAGCGAGACGCCCCTGTCAATACACTCGCGCCGTCCGCTTCACTCACGATTCTGAGGAGAATGGCCCAATGACCAAAAGGTACCACCAGGCGGCGCTCGCAAGCTGCGAGATCCCCTGGGACGAGAACGGCGAGCTGATCGAGTCTGTATTCCGAGCGGAGGTGCGGCACACCATCTCGTCCGGGTTCCGCGACCTGTATATATTCGGCACGGCGGGCGAGGGCTACGCCGTGACGCTGACGCAGTTCAAGGAAATCGTGGGCATGTTCCACGAGGAGACGACGCGCGAAGGGGTGCATCCCATGGTCGGCGTGATCGGCATGTCCACGCCGCAGGTGGTGGAGAAGATCGGCGCGGCCCACGACATCGGCTTCCGCACCTACCAGATCTCCCTTCCGCCGTGGGGTGAGCTGACCGACGACGAGTACATGACCTACTTTACGGACGTGTGCGGCAGCTTCCCCGACTCGGGCTTCCTCCACTACAACCTGCCGCGCCCCAAGAGAGTGCTGGTGACGGAGGACTACAAGAGGCTGCAAGACGCCGTGCCGAACCTCGTGGCCACCAAGTACACCTCCGCGTCCCCGGCAGAGTGCGCCACGCTGGTGAAGGAGACGGAGATACAGCACTTCCTGGGCGACAACAACTTCCCGTTCGGGTGCCTGCACGGGGAGTGCTCCCTCCTCAGCTCCTACGGGCCCATGATGCCCAAGAGGACGCTCGAGTACTTCAGGTACGGCGTGGAGGGCGACTTCGAGAACCTGTTCCGCATCCAGGCGAGGATCGCAGAAGCCGCGAAGGACTTCCTGGGCCCCGTCCTCGCCCAGTCGATGATCGACGGGGCGTACGACAAGATGATCGTACGCGCGGGGGGCATCGACATGCCGCTGCGGCTCCTGTCGCCGTACCACGGCGCGGACGTCGAGACCTACGAGCAGTGCTACGAGGTCCTGATGGCGAAGCACGGCGACTGGCTGGAGTGAAGAGGAATGGGGAATGGGGAATTGAGAATGGCGAATGAAGAACCAGGGGGACGCGTGTGACTTACAGGGTTGGCGTGATCGGGTGCGGACGGAAGGGCACCTCGCACGCGCGGGCGTACGCCCTCAACCCGGCGACGGAGGTGGTCGCCGCTGCGGACACGGATCCCGAGAACCTGGCGCTGTTCTGCGAGCGCTTCGGCGTGCCCGGGTACTCGGACTACCGGGAGATGCTCCAGCGCGAGCGCATCGACATCGCCGTGCCAATACTGCCCGTCAGCGTGAACCCCGAGGTCGTCCTGGGGTGCGCCGAGGCTGACATCAGGGCGATAGGGTGCGAGAAGCCCATCGCGGCGGTGCTGTCAGACGCCGACCGGATGGTCGAGGCGTGCCGCGAGCGCGGGACCAAGCTGGCGGCGGGCGACCTGGACCGCAACTTTCCGGAGTACTGGCAGGCGCGGAAGATGATCGAGGACGGGGCCATCGGCGACGTCGTCACCATCAACATGCTGAAGGGCGGCATCACGGAGATGTCGGGCGGCGGCTGCCAGCTATTCAGCCTGGTCAGGATGTTCGCCTTCGACGCCGACGCCGCGTGGGTGATCGGCTGGGTGGGCGGCGACCCGTGGAGCGATCACGACCAGGCTGTCGGTGGCTATATTCGCTTCGAGAACGGCATCGAGTGCCACATGCACCTGGACACGAACGCCCGGAGCGGCATCGAGGTGCTGGGCACGGGCGGCGTCTTCTACTGCGACGGCTCGTACCTGGAGATGTGGACTGCGGAGGAGGGCGCGAACCGCCCGACGATGTCGGACCTGACAAAGGTCGAGGGGGTCTTTCCGGACACTTCGCTCTGGGAGGGAAGCGGGAGCTACGACGAGGAGGGGTGGCGGTTCCCGGGACGGCGCAACACGGCGACGGTGCAGTCCATCGTCGACGCGCTGGACAACGACACGGAGCCGACCGGGAGCGGCGAGAACGGGCTGAAGGTGCTGGAGCTGGCCATAGCGATGCGGGAGTCGCACCGGCGCGACCACGTGCCGGTGAAGCTGCCCCTGGAGGACCGCAGCCTGAAGGTCTACCCGCACGAGGGGCGCTGGCTGAACAAGAAGGAGGTCTACGGCGAGGAGTGGTACGCCAAGGCCATCGGCGGCCAGACGCGGGGCGGAGGCGGTTAGCAGTCTACCGCAACCATCTACTTCCTGAGCACTGTGCTTCGACCCTTCGACGGAGCTCAGGACAGGCAGGCTCAGCACGAACGCAGCATCGCCAGAGTCGTTCGCCCTGAGCTTGTCGAAGGGCAGTGCTCAGGGCGAACGATCAGATTCCCGGCTGCCTCGCTCACTCTCGTCCACCGCGATGAGCGAGTCCAGCAGGGCGGCGCGCAGCTCTCTGACCAAGCCCGGGCCCGTCTCGCGGGCAGCCTCGAGGGCTCCCCTGGCGACGGCCCTGGCGGCCTCGTGCTCCGAGAGCCCGAGCGCTTCTGCCTTCTCCACCGCCCCCTCGATGGCTGCTGCCGCGGTCATGCCTATGTCCTGCCCCAGGTCCCTGGCAGCATGGACGACGCCGTATCCCGCTCCCCACAGGGCGTCGGCAGGGTCCACGTCAGAGCCGGCCAGCCCCTCCAGCACCGCGGCAGCGGCGTGCCGGGCTGCCCGGTCCAGCGCCATGCCCGAGTCGAGCGCCGCTTGCACCGCTCCGCTTGTGGCGCCAACGGCCAGCCCAGCCCCGTGTGCGCTCAGGTCGCCTGCCTGGCGCGCCGCCTGCAGCACGGCGCGGCTTACCATACTGGAAGCAATGCGGGCGGCCTGGCGTCCCTGCGTCACTGCAGACACCGCGTCGCGAATCGACACGGCCGCCTGGTAGGCGGTCACGCCAGCGGCCACGTCGAGCCCGGCGAACCGGGGCACGAACCGCACGGTCGCCTCCGGCACGCGGGAGGCCATCGCCAGGCCGGGCACCGTGTTGAGCACGCGCAGGTTGTCTCGCGTCTGGGCCATAAGCGTGTCCATCACGACCTGCCGGTCGACCTCGCCCTCTTCCCGGACGCTCGCCAGCACCCTGAGTGTGACCAGCCCCATCACAAAGGCCACCGCGAACAGGAAGTCGAACCCCGTGAGGAACACGGCGGGGAACTCGACTGTCCGGGCCGGGCTCACCCACTCGACGGCGACCTCCAGGTGCCTGACGCTGAAGAAGTCCGCGAACAGGCCTCCCAGCAACGGGCTCGTGCCCGCGCCGATGCTCGCCGCCAGGGTTGCCGCCGTCAGGTACGACGTGGCCTGGGCCCTCGGGGCCATCTTCATCCGTATGGTCGTGGTCGAGATGTTCACGCCGGCCGTGGCGACCCCGATGAGAAGATGCAGGACGACCAGCAGCGGCATTGTCAGGGCGTGGCGGTCTGGCAGGGTAGTGAAGGTCCAGCCCAACACGACCAGGAAGAAGAGCGAGGTCGATACGGACAGGACGACCTTGCTGCCGAGCTGGTCGACCATCGGCCCCCACACGCGGAGGAAGACGACATTCGCGATCTGGCTGGCGACTGTCAGGCCCACGACGAGGGAGAGCGGGAGCTCCAGCCTCTCCAGCATGTAGACGGCGAAGAAGGGCAGCGCCAGCTGCGCAGCGAAGTTCCACAGGAACATGAAGTTGATGAGCGGCCGGTAGCCAACGTCAGAAAACGGCGCCGAAAGGGTCTGGCGCAGCGATCTCCGGGGCCCCTCCGGGCTCGACATGCGCGGCTCGGGAATGCGGGCCATGATGCCGACCGCCGGCCATCCCAGCAGCACGGCCCCGAACAGGATGGCGATCGAGTATCCGTAGATGACGTCCCCGGCGGCGACGCTTCCCTTCCAGAGGTCGATGTATGCGGCCGCAGCCATGCTGGATACGGCGGCCGCGATGGTGGCCATCCTGAGCCGCAGGGCGAAGAACGATCCCAACGATTCCCTGGGCACCAGGTCCTGCAGCCAGCTGTTCCAACCGGTCGTCACGAAGGCCAGGGCCGCTCCCCTGACAGCCACCAGGGCCAGCAGAATGGACACTGCGCCGGCATGGGGCACCGACAGGACGAAGGGAACCATGGCGACCAGCACCCAGGCCGCGTAGGCCACGAAGTATGCGCCGACGGCGAAGACCTTGCGCAAGCCCGTTCGCTCGACGGCGACCAGTGCGAGCAACTGGAGGACCTGCATGAGGAACGGGAGCGCCGTCATGATGCCGATCTGGGTGTTGTTGGCGCCCATCGCCAGCGCAAAGGCCACCAGGAACCCGCCCGAAGCGAACCCGTCCGCCGCCGAAGCCGAGACAGCCTGCCACGTCGTCGCTCGCAGCCCTCCGGCGCGCTCGTCTTCGGTAAGCTCGGCCCTGGGCCTGAAAAGCCCTACGACGTCCAACCCCGGGCCTATCCGGCCGGCCCGAAGCCGAGGCCCCTGTTCTTCATGCTCACGCTGGACGTCCCGCCGATGACCACGTGGTCCAGCAATTGGAGGTCCATCATCTCCGCCGCCCTGGCGACCTTTCGCGTAATGAGCACGTCTTCGGGGCTTGGGCTCGGGTCTCCGGACGGGTGATTGTGGACCATTATGAGCGAGGGGCAGTTGCGGCGTATGGCGGGGCTGAGCACCTCCGCGACCCGCACGAGCGACGAGCTGACGTTGCCCTTGTAGACCGTCTCGGTCCCCAGCACGTGGTTCTTGGTGGACAGCATCAGCACGCGCAGCTCCTCCCTGTCCAGCATCCCCATGTCGGAGCCGACCACGTTCATCACGTCATCGGCGTTCGCGATGGTGGGCCGGTCCTCCGGGCTCACGGCGTGGAGCCTGCGCCCGAGCTCCAGCGCGGCCAGGACCTGGCAGGCCTTCGCATCGCTGACGCCGTGGAGGTCGCATAGCTCCGAGTACTGGATGCGGCCGAGCCCGCGCAGCCCGCCGAGGCCGGCCAGGAGCCGGTTCGACATGTTCAGCACACTCTCGCCCTTCAGGCCCGTACGGAGCAGTATCGCCACCAGCTCGGCGTTGCTGAGGGCCTTGGGGCCGAGGCTGCGCAGCCTCTCGCGGGGCCGGTCGCCGTCGGCCATGTCGCGGATCATGGTGGGGGCATACGGAGCGGCGCCGTTGACGGCCGGTTGGTGGAGGTCGGTTATCGTTGCCAGGGTTCGCCCCCTCTCTCGGGATGGGTGAAGTCGACCCAACCGTACAGGTCCGGGGAACGATAGCACTAACGTTCGCGGAAAGTCAAGCGCGCGGATTACGGGTTTGCGACGTTCTGGGGGCTGCCCTCGAGGAAGGCGATGACGTTGGTGACGCAGCCCTCGTTCAGGCTCTCGACGCCCTCGGGCGTCTGGTCGGCGATGTGCGGGGTGAGGACGACCTGCTCGCACGAGAGTATCGGGTGGTCGGGCGGCAGGGGCTCCTGGTCGAACACGTCGAGGCCCGCCCCGGCCAGATGGCCTGAATCCAGGGCATCGACGAGCGCGCCGGTGTCGACCAACTCGCCGCGGCCGCCGTTCACGAATATGGCGCCGGGCTTCATGAGCCCGAACTCGCGCGGGCCCAGCATCTCCCGGCTGTCGTCGCTGAGCCTGACCTGGATGCTGACGACGTCGGACTCGCGCAGCAGGTCGTCCAACTCGACGAACTCGACGCCGAGGGACGCCGCCCGCTCGGGCGAGGGGTTGTAGGTCCACGCTATGACCCTCATGCCGAGGGCGTTGGCGATGCGGGCGACCTCCGCCCCGGTGTTGCCGGTGCCGATGACGCCGATGGTCTTGCCCTGCAGGTAGATGTTCTGGCGCAGGCCCCAGCGGCCGGCCTTGAGCTCGGATGTCTGGTAGGCGGCGCGCTTGGCGGCCGCGAACATCAGCCCGATGATGTGCTCCGCCACGTACGGGGCGATCTTGCCGGGCTGGTTGCAGACGACCACGCCGCGCTCTTTGGCGGCCTCCAGGTCGACCATGTCGGTGCCGATGGAGCAGGTGGCGATGAGGCGCAGGTCGGGCAGCTGCTCCAGCGCCTCCCTGAACCACTTCACGGCGCCGCGGGTGTTCATGATCACCTGGGCGCCTTCGACCCGGGCAAGCTGCTCGTCCATGGTCGCAGGGCGGTCGGTGTGCACGGTGAGGTCGCCGTAGGGCTCCAGCCGGTCGAGGTGGGACGACCCCTGGACCTGGGGCGGGTCGTCGCCGGGCACTACGATCTTGAGACGCTGGTCGGCCATCGGGTCCTCCTCGGTACTCGGTACTCGGAATCTCGCGGGCTATGCGGGCAGGTCGATGAGGGCGGAGCCGGCCTGCTGGGATGCCAGGAAGCCGGTGAGGACCTTGACGGTCTTGCGGGCCTCGCGGGCCATGGATACGCCCTCGCCGCCGTTCTCCATCAGGTCCGCCAGCTCCTCGTAGGCGACGGCTATGTCCTCGGAGGCGTAGGAGCCTGGGACAATGCGGCGGCGGGTGCCGTTCTGCCTGTCCGCGCCCGAGGTGAACACGGTGGCGCTGTCGGCCGTGACGTAAAGCTGGCCGTCCGGGCCCGAGAGCTGGAGGGAGAACATGCCCTGGGTCTCCTTCATGCCGCAGTAGAGGGCGCGGACGCCGTTCTCGAACTGGATGAAACCCATCGCGCCGGGGTCGTTCTCCGGGAGCTTGCCGCCGTCGCCCTTGTACCTGTCCCAATCCTCGAAGCCCTCCTCCAGCTTCGACCAGACCTGGGTTGGCTCGGACTCGGCGTACATGCAGATCGTGTCGATCATGTGGGTGCCGTTCCTGAACATCATCGCCCTCGGGCCGCCCAGGGTGCCCACGATGGTCGTCAGGTTGCCGATTGCGCCGCGCCTGATCTCCTCGCGCACCTGGATCCACATGGGCATGAAGCGGCGGGAGTGGTCGACCGTTATGACGACGCCGTTGTCCTCGCAGGCCTGGATGAGGCGGTCGGCGTCCTCCAGGCTGGTGGCGAGCGGCTTTTCGCAGAATATGCCCTTCACCCCGGCCTCGGCGGCCTCGATGCCCAGCATGGCGTGGGTGTGGTCGCCGGTGCCGATAGTGAGTATGTCGAGGTTGGACTCGCGCAGCATGGCGCTGAAGTCGGTGTAGTGGCCGACGTCGGGCCACCTGTCGCCCCACGTCCGGCCGAACTCGTCGAGCAGGTCGGGCACGAGGTCGCAGACGG
Organism: Dehalococcoidia bacterium; assembly: GCA_034420735.1. Classification (GTDB taxonomy): domain Bacteria; phylum Chloroflexota; class Dehalococcoidia; order Lucifugimonadales; family CAJWER01. The sequence goes on along the minus strand of DAOULA010000033.1, from coordinate 32,371 downwards.
CGACGACGTCGAAGCGGTCCGAGATCGACAGTCCGGCGGCGTGGCTGTGTTCTATCGCGGTCCGGAACGGGGCCGGCGGCTCCCCGAACCCCCTGGACGTGATTCCTGTGAGGCCGACCAGGCCCACCCTGTACGCTCTGTCACCCATGGGTCATCTCCTGTGCTGATGTGCGTCCAGGCCACTTTTACACCAGCGCGCCCGCACTTTCAACCCGGCGGGGGTCCGGTGAGTGTCGTCGAGCGGAGCAAGCGAGACGGTGCAGGCGTGGTAGGGTAAGGCGCTGCCGATGGCAAGGGGCAATTGCCAAGAAGGAGTAAGAGAACATGTTGCGAGAAGCCGACTGGGGCCTGTTCAAGAAGCTGTTCCCGATCTTCTGGGTCGTGGGGATGGTTGCGTACCTGTACGGTTGGGTGGACTACTACCTAGTAGACGAGCAGAGCTCGGGCTGGAATTCCTGGCTGCTGCTGCCGCTGATGAACGCCATCGGCCAGATCGGCCTGTCGGCCGCGGTGCTGGCCGCGGTGTGCGTTATTGGGAAGCGCCTATTGGTCAAGGATTCGGACCCTGCGACTGCGGGAGAGAAGGGGGAGTCCGCCGGTGCGGCGCCTGCTTCCGAGTCCAGTTGTGCCTCGCCCCGCCACGCCGTATCATCCGGTCGCGCTACAGCGCCAATCTCGAATAGCGGGGAGGTGCCGATGTATTACCGAAGGCCGCTTCACAACCTCAGCGGGGTCCTCAGGCCCCTGCCGACCCAGCGATTCATAATGATGACTATGGGCGGGTACTGGCCGGTCATAGACAAGCTGCACAACGGACACCTCGGCGTGGTGACGCGCGACAGCGACTTCCACGTGGGCGAGCGGGGGCGGCTCATATTCGTGCACTCGCCGGACGGCGGCGAGTCGTGGAGCCACTCCATCGTCATATCGCAGGAGGGCTCCGACAACCGCAACCCGGCGTTCGGCGTCACCCAAAAGGGCACGCTGCTGGCGTCGTTCATCAAGCAGGTGAACTACACCGACGGCCAGTACGACATCGTGAAGGCGCATCCCACGCCGCTGTACGTCTCGCGCTCGGACGACCACGGGCTGACCTGGACGACGGACGCCGCGAACGTCGACGGCGGCGAGCTGATCGTGAGCTCGCCCTTCGGGAAGATGATCCCCCGCGCAGACGGCAGCGTCATGATGACGTACTACCTGGGCGGCACGGTCTATCACATCAATTCCCACGACGACGGGCTGACGTGGAGCGCGCCCACGATGATCTCGGACGGCGGATTCAACGAGACGGCCCTGTGCGACCTGGGCGGCGGAGCCATCCTGGCGGTTATGCGCAGCAACGAGGAGGGGTCCCTGTCGCAGACGCGCTCGGAGGACGACGGCGCGACCTGGTCGGAGCCGGAGCAGATCACAGGGCCGACCGAGCACCCAGGCGACGTGATCAGGCTGCAGGACGGCCGGCTGCTGCTCACCTACGGCAGGCGTACGACGCCTTTCGGCATTCTGGGCCTGGTAAGCCGGGACGATGGCAGGACGTGGGACACGGACAACCGGCTGCTGCTGGTGGCCGACTCGGGCAACGACCAGGGCTACCCCAGCAACATCCAGCGCGACGACGGCGCGATCGTGACGGTGTACTACTCGGACATGCACATAGCCCGCCGCCGCCCGCGCCCGGAGATCATAGGGATCCATGGGGCTGCGGTGATATACAGGCCGGAGGATTTGCCGTGAGCCACAGGCTGGCTGCCACAAATGGCGGATCGGATACTTCTGATGTTCCACCGTGATTTGCTATAGGTTCAACTGGCAAGGAGGATGTCCGTGGCAAACGAATCTACAATCAGCGACCTGAAGTTGGCGATCAGTCAGCTGGAGACAGAAAAGCGCCGAATCAATGAGCAACTTCGTGCCCTCGTCACCAGCCTGCGGTATTTTGAGGATCCGAAAGGGGAATCAGGGATATCTGTAGGAGAGCAGCAGCGTGATGACGATTTGGAGGAGGAGGACAGTGTTCCATGGTGAAGCGCGCATATTCCAGCAGCCGAAGGGTCACTCATGTGTCGCCTATGTAAGGAAGGTTCAACATGCTACAGGCTACCGACGAGAGATCATACCAAGAGCAGGCCTATCAAGAGGAAACCCAGAAGTTGGCTGACGTGGTCCAGCACATCAAAGAGCAGCACATCCGCCTAAAGGGTCAAATGCCTGCTACAGCGGCCCACCAAGAGGCAGCTGACGCAATTCAGGACATTCTGCAAACCAATGCCGATTCGCTCTATTCAGCTCTAGACCAGCCGTACTTCGGGCGTCTTGACTATTTCCGTAGAGACTCGGTCGAGGCAAGTGGGGAATCTCAGGACGAGGAGCCAGATGGCTCTCAGTTGAAGTCCATATACCTGGGCATTGCACTAATCCGCGACAAGGACGTCTTTAGCTGGACAAGCCCAATTGGGAAGCTCTGGTATGCGGAAAGCCATGAGGATGGGTACACCGCCCCCAGAGGCCACATTCCAACCAGGGTCAATCTCAAGCGATACATCAGGATTCGCAATCAGAAACTTGAGGGTCTGAACGACCTATTCCGTCGCCAGCTCCCGGCACCTGCGACAGCCAGACAGGACATTCTGAGGGAATCCCTCAGCGGGACCGGCCGCGACGATGGGCATCTGCAGGTGATAGTCGAAACCATAGAGCCTGATCAGTATGAGAACATCGCCAACGTCAGCGACAGAGTACTGATAGTCCAAGGTGCGGCGGGGAGCGGCAAGAGCGAGATCGGGTTGCACCGGATCGCCTACTTGCTGTCTCCATTCAACGATATACCAGAAAGTGAGCGTCCCACACCGAGCACCACACTCTTTGTTGGGCCGTCACAGGCCTTCCTTGAATATGCAGCCGACATCCTGCCGACATTGGGGGTACGGGAGGGCATTGACCAGGTCCGGTTCAGCGACTGGCTGACCGCGCGTCTATCTGTGAGAACGCCTACCCGACCTAGGATCTGGAACGATCTGCTGGCTCGCGGTGAGATAACCCGCTTCAACGAGGGGGCTGAGACGTTCAAGGGGTCACTCGCTATGGCGGATGCCATTGAGAAACATGTCGCTGAGAAGGCAGGCGAGGCTAGACGGCAATGCCTAAAACTGTCTGACCTTAGGATCGGCTCAACGACCGGAGTGTCTCGGGCCCAGATCAAGTCAGTTGTCAACGACGTCCTCCAACCTTCAGCGAGGGGACAGAGACTTAATCTCCGGAGGGAGGACTTCATCGACAGAATCTCACGGATGGCTCAACCAATGCAGCAGAGGCGGCCTTGGGAAGACCGTAGAGAGTTAGAGAGCCGACAGACCAAGATACGAAATGCCGTAAGAAGCTGGTGTGACAAGGCTTGGGAGCGCATGGATTTTAGAGAGGAATATGTCGCTCTTCTGGCGAACCCAGACAGGTTTATGCGCCTAACTGGAACGGATGCGCCAGACGATGTCGCCGAAGAGCTTGTTAAGTCGGCCGACAGGATTCGCATCCAAGGATTCGATGACTCCGACCTAGGAGCACTGACCTATCTCGACCATCTGCTGAACGACACTATCAGGCGTAGGTATAGGCACGTAGTAGTTGACGAAGCGCAGGACATCTCGCCTATGGAGTTCAAGTTGTTGGCAGCTAGCTCGACCAACAACTGGTTTACCGTGCTAGGCGATACTGCACAGAGACTTACGCCCTACCGCGGAATAAGGATATGGCGAGACGTGGAGCGGGTCTTCGGACGATCGGAGATTGAGGTTCAGCGTGCTCGAAGCTCATACAGGTCAAGCAGACAGATAACCGAGTTCAACAACAGAATTCTCAGGACATTCGACAAGAATATCCCGGCGCCGATTCCATTCGAACGTGAGGGACATCGCGTAGAGTACATTAGACATAGGAACACGGCCGCTATGTACCAAGGCATCATCAACGACATCAAACGCATCCGGTCGTTGGACGGGCTGCAGGACGCTGTAGTCGCGGTTCTGGTTAGGGATCAAGCCAACCTGAACCGGTTCGTGCAGTTCTGCGAGGCACAGAGCGTTAGCGACATGGTCCTCGTTGGCCATGAACAACATAGCGACTCTCGAACCGTCTTGGCGCGTATTCCTGACGTCAAGGGACTGGAATTTGACGCAGTCATAGTCATGGGTGTCAACGACTCCTTTAGCGATACGGTCTTCAACAAGAAGCTGCTGTACCTTGCGACCACTAGAGCCAAGCACTACCTCGGCATCCACTGGTCTGGACAGCAATCTCCAATACTCAGGTCCGTCTCGGGTCGTGGTATCAGCCAGCATCGGACCTAATTGGGGCTCACCCTACGTCTAATACCTTGATGCAAGCCTGCTAGTTCCGCCCTGGGTGTCGTTGAGGTGTTGCAGCTCCTAGTCGGAGAGGTGCCAGCCGGAGGCGCTGGCGTTGCACTGGACCTGAGCTGGGCGGGTTGCGCCTGCCATGACGGAGCCTACCAAGGGTAAAGGGTGAAACTGGTAGATTTGGCTCCACTGCGTAGGCGGTGGGATCCCAATCTCGATGGCTGGTTCTGCGGCTTGGGAGACTGGATACCGGCTTTCGCCGGTATGACGGAGGTGGGGGCCTTGGCTGGATTTAGGGATCTTGCGCTACCCGGTGAGCGAAAGGTAGGATTTGGTCACATTGATTTGATTTTCGTGACTCGTTCAGGGTGGTCTACATGACCACATACAGCATAAGAGAGTTCGAGGCCGAGGCCAGCGCGATACTCAGGGAGTTGGAAGACGGCGACGAGGTGATTCAAGAGGTCCTTATTTGGGAACAGCCATATAGGACAGCGTGCAGTGTTCGGCTAGAGTTGCCTGCTTGTGTCTCAGTCCGATATGGGAAGTGTCGGTTGGGATGATCTCGAAGTATGGGGGGTTCGATGAAGCTTGGTCTCGACGCGCGCGGTGGGGTGAATGACGAGTTGCTGGCGTTTGGCGCCCAGCTCGGAGCGACCGACGTCATCGGCGGCGGACTCCCGGAGGACGGGAGCTACTGGGAGTACCTCGACCTGCTGCGGCTACGGACGAGGGTCGAGTCCGCGGGGATGAAACTCACTGCCATCGAAAACCTGCCGCAGCAGTGGATGGACAAGATCAAGCTTGGCCTACCGGGTCGGGACCAGCAGATCGACAACGTCTGCAAGACCCTACGCAACATGGGCGCGGCCGGTATTCCGATTCTCGGGTACAACTTCATGCCGATGCGCAGCAGGACCGGCTACGCGTGGCGTACCTCATTAGACGCACGCGGTCGGGGAGGCTCACGAGTCTCCAGCTTCGACTACGAGCTCGTTCGCGACGCGCCGTTGACTGAGCACGGCGAGGTATCGGACGCTGAAATGTGGTCGAACTACGAGTACTTTTTGAAGGCGGTCGTGCCGGCGGCCGAGCAGGCCGACGTCAGGATCGGTGTTCACCCCGACGATCCGCCCATCTCCCCGCTAGCTGGACTGCCACGGATCCTGCGGAGTCACGAGGCGCTCCAGCGTCTATGCGATACCGTATCCAGCGACTACAGCGGCCTCGAGTTCTGCCAGGGCACCGTGGCGGAGATGCCCGAAGACGTGATCGGAGCCATCCGGCGGTTCGGCGGTCAGGGCAAGATCTTCTATGTCCACTTCCGCAACGTCTCGGGCCCCATTCCGAGGTTCCGGGAGACGTTCATCGACGAGGGCCACGTGGACATGCTCGACGCGATGCAAGCCTACCACGAGGTTGGCTTCGACGGGCCGTTCATCCCGGACCACGTGCCGTCAATTGGCATCGGTTCGCCCGGCTGGTCCAGGTACGCCTCCGAGGCCTACGCGATGGGCTACATCAAGGCCCTCATCGACGAGGTTACCGGCGGCGCGTAAGCGACAGTATCGGCACAGGTCAACTCACCAGGAGCATGGCAACGGATGGGTTGGCCGGCTCTGCGGTTTGGGACACTGGATGGGGGACGGTTCCTGGGGCAGGAATCCGGCTTTCGCCGGTATGTCGGAGGTGGGGGCCTTGGGTGGACTTAGGGGCCTTGCGCTACCCGGTGAGCGAAGGTAGAATGTGGTCACATTGATTGCCCCTGGTGACTAGTTTAGGGTGGTAAACATGACCACATACAGCATAAGAGAGTTCAAGGCCAAGGCCAGCGCGATACTCAGGGAGTTGGACGACGGTGATGAGGTGATCATCACTCGCAGGGGCAAGCCGTGTGCGAAGCTCACGTCCGTACCGCCCCCTGACAGCGACAAGCCTTCGCTAGCGACCCTGGAGGGCGCGTTGACGTACCTGCCCGACGCTACATACGAGGACCTCCTGGAGGTCCAGTCCATGTGGGAGCCTCGACTCCCGCCTACTGACGGTAGATAGTGTAGCCGTGCTAAATGGCGCACCGAGTTTCGTGGTGGATACCCACGCCTTGTGGTGGTACCTTCGGTCGCCCGAACGCCTCTCTGCCGCGGCATCCGCCGTCTTCCGCTTAGCCGAGACGGGGAATGCCACCATCATAGTTCCGGCCATTGCCGTTGCCGAGCTCTACTTTCTGTCTGTCAAGATGAAGCAGCCCTTCGTTCCATCCGAACTGTTGGATGCGCTTGCTTCGGTAAGCGGAGTAGAACTGTCGAGCCTCGGAAGAGAGCAGCTCGAAAAACTCGATGAGCTCCACGAGATCCCGGAGATGCACGATCGGCTGATCGCGGCCGAGTCGTTTGTCCGTGACGCTCCTGTCGTGACGCGAGACGAGGTCCTTACGAACTCGGCCCGCGTCGAGACAGTCTGGTAGAAGAGCCCGCCCTCTAAGGAGACCTATCTCAGAGTTAGCCGCTTTGGCTGAGCACTGGCCTTCGACAGGCTCAGGCCGAACGTACCCTCAAGTAGCTGCGCGGCAGTTGCTGACCATACCGGCACGGCCCGCACGGGCGTAACGCTGCTCAGGGCGAACGGTCTGCCTCCTGCAGGAGGAACCTGCGGGGCTTCTACGTGTTCAGGGACTCGCCGAGAGGCATTCTGAGATAGTTTCTAACTCTCGCCCAGGATGTCGTCGAGGTGCTGTAGGTCTTCGTCCGAGAGATCCCAGCCGGCGGCGCTGGCGTTGGCCTTCACCTGTTCCGTCCTGGTGGCGCCGGCTATGACGGAGCCTACCAGCGGGTTGGCGAGGAGCCAGGCGATGGCTAGCTCGACCATGGTGCGGCCCCGGTCGGCGGCGAAGGCCTCGAGCGCCTCCAGCACGTCGTAGTTGGCGCTGCCCAGGGTCGCCTTCGCCCTGGGCGAGTCGTCGCCGAGGCGGGTGCCCTCGGGAGCGGCCTGGCCGCGCCGGTACTTGCCGGTGAGCAGGCCGTTGGCGAGGGGGAAGTAGGGCAAGATGCCCACGCCGTAGGCCTCGCAGCAGGGCACGAGCTCCTTCTCGATGTCGCGCTGGAGCATGGAGTAGGGCGGCTGGACGCTGGCGAAGGGCTCGGATCCGACCGCGATCGCCCGCTCCATGGCCTGGGCGAGCTGCCAGCCAGCGAAGTTCGAGCAGCCGATGTACCGGACCTTGCCCGACCTGACCAGGTCGTCCAGGGTCCTGAGGGTCTCGTCGATGGGCGTCGCCGGGTCGGGGAAGTGGATCTGGTAGAGGTCGACGTAATCGGTCCTGAGCCGCCGCAGGCTGCCCTCGATCTGGTCGAGTATGTGCTTCCTGGAGGCTCCTGCCATGTTCGGCCCATCGCCGCGGGATGTCGCGACCTTCGTTGCGACCACGGCCTCGCCGCGGCGGCCTTCAAGGGCGCGCCCGATGTACTCCTCGGAGAGCGAGTCGCCGTAGCTGTTGGCTGTGTCGATGGTGTTCACGCCCTCGTCAAGGGCGGCGAGGACCACGCGCTCCGTTGCCTCGTAGTCGAGCCTGCGGCCAAAGTTGTTGGTGCCCAGGCCGACGACGGACACGTCGAGCCCCGAGCTGCCGAGCTTCCTGTATTCCAATTGAGGACCTCCTGGCGGCTATAAGCTGGAAGAGGTTACCACAGCTTACGGAGATGTACCGGGGCTCGAATATAGGGTAGGTGTTCAGGATTCGTGGGTATGGGCAGCGTCCTCTCCGACAAGTAACTGCTCCACATCATGGTTGTGCTGGTGAGCACTGGCCTTCGACAGGCTCAGGCCGAACGCACCTCAAGTAGCTGCGCTGCAGTCCGCTACCTCCAAGGCGTCACCACCCTGCTCGGGTATCATTAGTCAAGGTGGCGAGCGTCAAGCCGCCCCTTTCCGGTAAGGGAGGAATAACTATGCTCGGTCAGGTCCACGAACACATCGTCAAGGAGCTTGGGGAGAGCAGTCGCACTGATACTATCTTTGTGCTGACTGCCATCGTCTTCAACCTGATCGTGCTTGGCATCAACTTCGGCGTGGCCTCGGAGGCCGCCTCGGATACGGACGATGCCACGTACGACATCATCCTGGCCGTATTCATCGTGATGACGGTGCTGCTGAACGTCGTGGCTGTGGCGGCGCTGGTCCTGGGCAGGCGGACGCGCGGCATACTGCTCAACGGCCTGGTCGCCATGTACCGCGACAACGACGTGGACAGGTACTACGAGCCGTCGCTCATGTCGAACTACGGCGTCCGCTACCTTCTCTTTGCCGGAGTGATCGCGACCCTGGCGAGCACGGCGATCATCGTCCCGCTGATCATCCGCTTCACCGAGTCGGGCTGACCGCCCGTGGACCCGTAACTGTTCAGGCCATGACACTCCCATTCATCCAGATCGCAGATTGACGGCGACCCAAGAGGCCGGCGTCACCCCGCCGGGTCTGCCTTCCTTACTCGCCACCCTGTGAGAAGGGGTTCAGGTAGACCGGCCTCCCGGGGCTCGCCTGCGCCCCGGCTCGATAGTTCATTCTCCTCGTCTCGATCTCGTCGAATATGCCCTCGTAGAACCGGGAGTTGACCCTGCGGGCCATCTCGTCGATCTGGAGCAGGTGGTAGCCGCCGCCGTCGCCTCGGTCGTATGAAGCGATGCGGACGATGACCTGCCCCCTGAGGAAGCTCGCCACGCCGGACCTGGCGGTGAGAGTGTCCTGCCACGTGCCGTCCGAGAACGTGGAGCCGATGTCCAGCACCAGTCCCCTGAATCTATCACCTATCTCCTTGCAGCAGCGCTTGTGCTGGCGCAGCACGTCCGATCCCCCAAGCGCCTCCTCCAACATCATGGTGAACTGGTCGTCAAAAAACGCGCTGCCTGCGTTGTCGTACACCTTCGTCATGCAGGCAACGGATCTGTCCGTATTGCTGGGGCTTCGCCAGACTGTACGGAGCACGTGCCAGAGCCCTCTGCCGTTTCGGTCATATACAGTGTGCCATGTCCGCTCGTCGTCCATGACGTACTCCTCGCCGAAGGCGGCAACGAAGTCGTCCGCCTGGCAGTGAATCTGCCACGTTATCCTGCTGTCGAGGGCGATTGGCACACTTGTCGGTGTAGGCGTGGGCGCTGCTGGATCCGGTGTCGGTGTCGGTGTAGGCGTTCCCGCCATTGGCGTCGGCGTCGGCGTGGCTCCTCCGGTCGGCTGCGCGCACGCGGGGAGTCCGCGGTCCACCTTGTATTCCCTCGTCAGCGTGAGGTTGTATGGCACGCAGCCCGTGAAGTTGTTGCCATGGAGCCAAAGCCTGTCCAGAGTCAGGTTGTTCAGCGTCTCCGGTATCTGACCGCTCAGGTTGTTGTCCGAGACGAACAGCCCGGTAAGGTTGGACAAGTCGCCAATCTCGGCAGGGATGGTGCCGGTGAGCTCGTTGACGTACAGCCACAGCTCCTGCAGCATCTTCAGCCTGCCGATCTCCACCGCTATACGGCCGTTCAACCCCTTCCTATGGAGCTTGACCTTGGTTACCCTCTGGGGACTCCCGCCCAGGGTGATGCCGTGCCACGTGGCGATGGAGGTGTTCGGCGCCCAGTTCAGCGCCGCAGTGCCCCGCAGCGTGTCCCTGGCAGCCAGCAGCGCCTCGCAGTCCGACACCAGCCCCGTGTTGGACCTGTCGGCTACCGCAGAGCCGCAGTCTACTGGCTGTCCCGTTGCGGTGGGCGTTGGTGTTGGAGTCGGCGTAGGAGATGAGGTATCGGGGGAATAGGTGTCTGGAGGGTCTATGCCGTAGAAGATGGCCTCTTCGATGATCACCATGGCGTTGTCGTCTGCGCACGGATTGCCTATCGAATCGGGAACCGAGCAGCCCCATACGACGAGGGTGTACACACCGTTGCCGTGCTCTCCAATCACCTGACTGAGATCGTGCGAGAGGGTAATCGAAGACCCGCTTATTGTCTCCTCTCCGTCTACCCACGGAACCGTAACGGTCTCCTCGCTCAGCACACAGAGCTTTGATTCCTCATGTATGCGGCTGTCGTCGTCGGGTGAGGACGGCGGAGGGAGGGCGGGATCAAAGTCATAGGGAGTGCATCCCGAGCGGAACGTTTCAGACGCTTCGTTTGTAAGGTATCTGTATCCCGGCCTCGCCTCTTGCCTCAGATACGCCACGGGCCTCCCGTACCCGTAAGAGTAAGACCGTGCGATCTGTCCACGAGTCAGAGTATGGGGAGGAGAGTCATAGACGACCATCTGCGCTAACCTCATTGCAGGCAGCACTTCGTTCGTCGTGCACGTCATGCTCAGTGTTGTGCCCTGGATCGTCGGCGGAACGCTGCAGTCGACATAATCTCCCTCAAAGTGCTGCACGTTCCACATCTGGTGGGTATCCCACGAAAGCCCCAGATTCACCTTCCTATGCCAGGGAAAGAGTATGCTGTCCCTGTGCCCTGGGCTGTTCATGTACCCGCTCATGGTGCGTCGTATAGCTTCCTGTACGGACTGGATAGCGCGGTATCGGGGCTTCTCCTCACGGCTTAGGCAATAGTTATGTCCCGACGCATTTTCGGCATTCGACTGGTAGCCCCCGGCCAGCGAGTACCTCATGGGAGGTCCCAGTCCGTCCGTGCCCCAGTGGCCTGAGACGCAATCTCTGATGGCATTCTCGACCTGTATCTGGGCGGCGTTGTTGTCGCCCAGAGAGACTTCGGGGACCCCTGCCTTTCTCCGCTCCGCGTTGATGAGCCCGAGCATGAACCGCTTTTCGTCCCCGAACCTCAGGTGCGGCGTGACTGATCGCGCGCTCTTCGAAGACACAGCTATGGAGGAAGCCTGGTAAGCCCCGCCCTCCTCCAGGAGCATGGTGAGCGGCCCCGGCGCAGCAATGTCGGTCCGCGGGATCCTGGGATTATCTAGCGGTATGGGAGTGCCGCCGGGATCGGAAGCGTAGGCCGCGTCACCGGGCGAGCCCCGGTACATGCCAACCAAAACCACCAGGATGACCGCCGCCGCCATCAGGGCCACCGCCGCGAGAATCGTCGAAAAACGCAGGGTCACTTTGACCTCCCCATGCCTTTAGGTATGGCTTCACAAACGCCGGTTGCGATTACCCGCGACGGCCGGGGCAGAGCATCACGAGCGTGCCTAAGCCAAGCCGCCGGTGGGCGGCGTGCCGTACTCCGTGGCAAGCCGCTCGGGACTCATCCGCCTGGCCTACCGCCTCACAGTGACGGTCTTTACGTCTACCAAAGTGATGTACTCATCGCTGCCGGGGTCGACGAACCTGGCCACCACGACCAATACGACCTTCTTGTTCACGAGGGAGGGGCCAGGCGTCCACGTCAAGTTGCTAACGGCCTTCTGCTCGGCATCGCCAACAACGGTGACCGTCCTGAGTATCTCGGAGTCCTGAATCTCGGCATCGTTGTTCACGTCCGCCCACCAGAGGAAGGTCGCTGTGCCGACACCTGGGTACACTCCAGTCGCCGTAGCCTTGTAATCAGTACCTGCGACATTGGCGATGTCCGGCCCTTCTAGCGTGACGGTCTTCGGCTGCACATCGCAAGCCGCCATCGTCAGAACCGCCACAACTCCTATCAACGCCAATCCTATCTTTTTCATCCAATCGCCTCCCTTTTGTACCGTGTGCTTTTCTACAATGGGACGGACCCTAATGTGTCTGCACACTACCCATCACTTACAAAGCTCACGGAATGAAAACACACGAATCACACGAGAGCTGACATGAACTCTGAACCATGAGCGTGCGATGCTCATTCGTCCAGAGCCTATAGTCTATGGACGAATAGTCCCCATGTTGGTAGCGTCCAGGACAAGGTGGACGCTTATCAGGCGGCGTTTGGCCGGTACATACGCCATATGCGGGCGCTACGGGGATCCACACAGGAAGAGGTGGCCCACCGCGCGGGAATCCACGTGACTTACCTCTCAGGCATAGAGAGGGGCCTGCGAAATCCGTCGCTGAAGAACATCAGGGCTGTCGCCAAGGCCCTCGGCGTCGACACCGCCGAGCTCTTCGCGTTCGAATCGGATGGCGACTGACCCACTACGAGCCGTCGCTGATGTCGAACTACGGCATCCGCTACCTTCTCTTGGCGGGCGTAATCGCGACCTGGCGAGCACGGCGATCATCCTTCCGCTGATCATCCGCTTCACCGAGTCGGGCTGAGCCCCACTGCACCGCAGCCGTTCGCCCTGAGCTTGTCGAAGGGTCTCCCTCCAGGACGCGCCGCAGCTTTTCCCAGCGGCGCGCCGGATGTATCCTTAGCGCGCACGGAAGAGCGGGTTGAACTCGCTCACGATTGGGCATTACCTGAGAAGGGCCTGGGAGGCGGCGCGCCATGACATTTTCGTTCATCCAGATTGCGGACCCGCAGTTCGGCATGTACTCGCAGCTCAGCGGGACCGACAACCCCTCGGTCGACAGGCTGGCGAACCTGGGGTTGATGGTCGAGCGGATGCCGAAGGCCGAGGGCATGGACTTCGAGACGGCCAACTACGGCAGGGTGATCGACGCCGTCAACAGGCTGCGCCCGGCGTTCGTGGTGACCTGCGGCGACATGACCAACGACCAGGACAACCCCTTCGAGGAGCACGCCGAGCTGATGCGCGTGACCGCCGGGCTGTCCGACGACATCCCGATGCACTGGGTGTCGGGCAACCACGACGTGCGGGGCCAGCCGACGCCCGAGTCGATGGAGCGGTACCGGGGGATGTACGGCGACGACGTGTACTCCTTCGACCACGAGGACAGCCACTTCGTGGTGATGAACAGCACCGTGTGCAAGAGTCCGGAGATGGTGGAGGACGAGTGGGAGAGGCAGCTCGCGTTCGTCGAGGCGGACCTGCGGCAGGTGAGCGCGAACGGGAGCCGGCACAAGGTCGTGTTCACGCACCATCCGCCGTTCCTGGTATACCTGGAGGAGGCCGACAACTGGCTGGTGCTGCCGCCTGAGCGCAGGCTGCCGCTGGTCGACCTGTTCCTGGAGACGGGCGTCACCCACGTCTTCTCGGGTCACTGGCACCGCAACCACCACGGCTACTTCAAGGACCTGGAGGTGGTCGTCACGAGCGCAGTCGGCTACCCGCTGGGCCCCGACCCGTCCGGGCTGCGGGTCGTGGAGGTCGGCGACGGCGGCATCCGGAGCAGGTTCTTCGCGCTGGACGACTTGCCCGACAGCCTCGAGCTGGGGGCCTGACGATGGACCGGGAAGCGCGCCGCCGCCAGCTATACGATCTAATGGGCGACCTGCCCGACCGGGACCGGCCAATCTCGGCGCGTCTGGTCGACGAGGAGCGGCGGCCGGGCTACATGCTCGAGCGGCTGGTGCTCGACCTGAACGGCGAGGAGGACGTGCCTGCGTACCTGACTCGGCCCATCGACGCGCGGGGGCGGATCCCCTACGTGCTGTACAACCACGCCCACGGCGGCAACTACGAGCTGGGCAAGGACGAGCTGCTGGACGGCCGCAAGGCGCTGTACGACCCGCCGTACGCCGAGGTGCTGGCGGGCATGGGCTACGGCGCGCTGTGCATCGACACCTGGGCCTTCGGCGAGCGCCGCGGGCTGACGGAGCTCTCCATCTTCAAGCGGATGCTCTGGTACGGGCAGGTGATGTGGGGGATGATGGTGTACGACAGCATCCGCGCGGTCGACTACCTGGTTTCGCGCGACGACGTGGACCCCGACCGCATCGCCACGATGGGGATCTCGATGGGCAGCACGATGGCGTGGTGGACGGCGGCGCTGGACACGCGGATTGCGGTGTGCATCGACATCTGCTGCCTGACGGACTTCCACGCCCTCGTGGCGCGCGGGCTGAACCACCACGGCGTCTACTACTTCGTGCCGGGCCTGCTCAAGCATTTCACGACGGGGCAGATCAACGGGCTCATCGCGCCGAGAGCGCACCTGGGGCTGGCCGGTAACTACGACCCGCTGACGCCGCAGGAGGGGCTGGACCGGATCGACACGGAGGTCAGCGCCGCATACGAGGAGGCGGGCGCGCCGGAGGCGTGGCGGCTCTCCCGGTACGACATCGGGCACTTCGAGACGGCGGCGATGCGCGCCGAGATCGTCGAATACCTGCGGGAGTGGTTGTAGGCCCGGCCCCTGATCCCCTAGCGGGAGCAGGCTGGATGAGGGTCGTGACAGCGGCCTGGCATCGAAGAAGCGTAGGGGCGGGTTTGAAACCCGCCCTCAACCTTGGTCAAGGGCACGGTCGCGGGGAGGACGGGTCTGAGACCCGCCCCTACAATCTGAATTGGCGTCATGCTCAAGGAGAGGAAGCCCAAAGGAGCCACCACAATGAAGATCACCGCTGTCAGGCCATGGATAGTCAGCACACCCAGCTACGGCGACCCGCGCCGGCCTGCCAACAACCTCGTGTTCGTCGAGGTGTCGACGGACGAGGGCCTCACGGGCTGGGGCGAGATCACCACGTACCCTGGCGACGTCGCGAACCGGGTCGTCGCGGGCGTCATACGCGACGCTGCCGAGCTGATCGTCGGCAAGGACCCGTCGCAGATCGAGCTTCTCTGGAACACGCTGTTCCGCCACTTCACCTATGTGGGAACGCGGGGCGCGGTCAGCGCGATGGTGAGCGGGATCGACATAGCGCTCTGGGACATCAGGGGCAAGGCGCTGGGGCTGCCCGTGTACCAGCTTCTCGGCGGCGCGGTGCGCGACAGGATCGGCCTGTACACACACCCCGCGCCGCCCGAAACGCCCGAGCAGGCCGCCGCCGATGCCAGGGAGATAGTCGACTCGGGACACCGGGCCCTCAAGCTGGACCCGTACTGGTCGGAGATGAAGGACAAGGGCCTGCTGTACCTGGACGGGCAGGTCAGCCCGGAGACTGCCGAGCGGGCCGTGGACATAATCGCCGCGATACGGGAGGAGGTCGGGCCCAGGATCGAGGTACTCATCGACGCCCACGGCAACTTCAACGTGCCCACGGCCATCTACCTGGCCAAGAGCCTCGCTCCGTACGACATCCACTGGTTCGAGGAGCCGGTGCCGGCCGAGAGCTACCACGCCCTGAAGCAGGTGAGGGACCAGGTGCCGGTGCGGATCTGCGTGGGCGAGCGTCTCCACACAAGGCACCAGTTCCTGCCGGTGCTGGAGGACAACCTGGCGGACTTCATCATGCCGGACGTGACGTGGACGGGGGGCATCAGCGAGCTGAAGAAGATATCGACGATGGCCGAGGCCTACTACATCCCGGTCTCTCCCCACGACGCTTCAGGGCCGATCAACGTGCTGGCGGGGGCGCACGTGATGATGACGGTGCCGAACTTCTACAAGCTGGAGACGAGCCGCTACCGGCTGGATCGCTACGACGCCTTCATCGACGAGCCGCTGGACGTGCGGAACGGCGACCTGTACCTGTCCGACCGCCCGGGCCTGGGCGTGGAGCTGGTCAGAGAGTACCTGGAGGCGCACGAGGTCACACAGTGACTTCAACGCAATCACGCTATAATGACGCAACAACGCAGGTGGGGCTCTAACGTGAACAAGACTGAAACCGACCTGCCGCCCGAGACCTCAGAATATGCCCGTGTCCTTCGGGGGCATATGCCGGAGCTGGAGCGGGACTACGGCGTAACGACCCTCGCCCTCTTCGGCTCATTCGTCCGCGGCGAGCATAGCGCAGACAGCGACCTGGACGTGCTGGTGGATTTCAACCGCCCGATCGGCATGTTCCGATTCATCGATCTGAACGACAGGCTTTCGGAGCTTGTGGGGACGAGTGTCGATCTGACAACCGTCCGCAGCGCATCGAGCCATCGAAGTGGCAGGCGGTTATTGCAGGAAGCCGTTCCCATATGACTCGAGCGACTGTCGAGTTCCTGCAAGACATCTTGGACTGGATGGAGAATACCCAGTCCTTCATTGAAGGTGTAGAGAAGCAGGACTTCATCTCTGACCTAAAAACCAGATCCGCTGCCGAACGCGCAATCGAGATCATTGGAGAAGCCTCGAAGAACGTGCCTGGCGAGGTACGTAGCCGATTTCCGGGGATTCCATGGGAGAAGATGGCCGGTATGCGCGACAGAGTAGTCCACGGCTATTTTGGAGTCGATTACGACATTCTTTGGAATACCGTCACGGAGGATATACCTCTGCTGCTTCCAGAGATGCGCAGGGTTGTTCGAGCGATGCAGTAAGAACATCTCGACCCCTACTGTCGTCACATCTTGTGCGCGGTATGTATCGATAGTCCCATCGTCGATATCGTGTGCGATCGAGCCGCTCACCGGCCCAAAGACCACCCTCGAAGCAGGGAGCGACGTGGCCGTGGGAGTCGGCATTCGCGTGGCGGTGGGCGTAGGAGTACCTGGAGGCGCACGAGGTCACCTAGCCCCGGCGCAGGTCAGAAAGCCTTCCCGCAGATGTCGAGACCTTTGCGCAACTCATCGAGGAGGGTGACATACGGAGCTGGTACGGCGCAATCCAGCCTAGCTCCCCGCCCGTCTGGATACCGGCTTTCGCTGGTATGACGGTTAGGCAAAGGTCCGGGCAGCGCCGCTCCCCGCTCAGGGACCTGGGCAGGCCGGCAGGCCCAGGCTGTCCGCGTCGCTGTTGCTCACCTCAGCCAGACCCGCAGGCAGACACCCGGTGAACGCGTTGCCCGCCAGCCGCAGACGGCGCAGCCGCTCCAGACCGTCGAGAGTCTCCGGTATCTGCCCCTCCAGGTAGTTGTCGCTCAGGAACAGGTCCGTCAACGCGGACAGGTCGCCGAGCTCCGCCGGTATCTCGCCCGACAGCTCGTTATTGGCCAGGTAGAGCCTCTGCAGCTTGCCAAGACCCCCCAGTTCCGCCGGTATCCTGCCCGACAGGTCGTTGTCATAGAGGCCCAGCCAGACAAGGCTGGGCAGGTCGCCGAGTTCCGGCGGAATCGGGCCGGACAGGTCGTTCGACTGAGCAACTATGTAGGTCAGCCTCGACAGGCTGCCAATCGAGCCGGGTATCGGGCCCGACAGGTCGTTCTCGTAGAGGTAGAGCCGGCGCAGCCTCGCAAGGCCGCCCAGCTCCTGCGGTAAGGTCCCGCTGATGTTGTTCCTGCCCAGGTTCAACCAGTCCAGGCTCGCCATGCCACCCAGCTCCGGGGGTATTTCGCCCGAAAGGTCGTTGTCAGCGAGGAACAGCCGCGTAAGCCTGTCCAGATCGCCCAGCTCCGGTGGAATCTGGCCGGTCAGGTCGTTGCTCTCCAGACGAAGCTCCCTAAGCACCGGGAGCTTGCCCAGCTCCGCCGGTATCTCGCCTCTCAGGTCATTGCCGTGCGCGTGCAGGTGAGTCAGGGTCGACAGGTCACCGAGCTCCGGCGGTATCTGACCGGACAGCTCGTTCTCGTGGAGGTACAGCTCCTTCAGGGCAGTCAGATAGGACAGCTCGCCGGGAATCGATCCGTCCAGTCCCATCCCGCCCAGGTACAGCCTCGTCACTCGCTGCGGCGACCCTTCCAGCGAGTCCTCCAGGATGCCGTCCCACTCGGCAATGGGTATGTCCGGCGACCAGTTGAGCCGTGGCTCCCCACTGTCGAGGCGCGGCGCCAGCACGTCTCTCGCAGCCAGTAGGACATCGCAATCGGCCACCAGGCCGGCGTTGGACCTGTCCGTCACCGCGTCGCCGCATGTCTCCAGCAGGCCCTGCAGCGTTGGCGTTCCGCTGTGCCCGTAGACCTTTACGCTCCACGACCTGAGGACTCCGCCGACCAATGGAATGCGGTCGGTGATCCTAAGCTGCCACGTGCCATTGGGATCTTCGCCCAGGTGCTTGGCCGAACCGAAGCGATAGTCCCCGTTAAGTACCACGAGGTCAAAGTCATTCGAGAGGGCATCGAAGCTGTCCACCAGCCTGGAGACCGCGCCGGTTGGGGATACGAGATCGATCTCGAGGTCCCTGAACGACGTGTGCCGGAACGAGGCAGTGACCTCGACGAACTCGGTGAACTCCACGCCGGACTCCAGCGAGAGGGTCCTCGTTACCGTCGTGGGAGCGCCGTCCAAGGGGGCGTCGGGAATCGCCACGTCGAGCCGTCCGGATGCGACAGCATCGCTCTGGAGGGGAGGCGCGGTAATCCAGCTCCTGGCAAATCGGACCGCCGCTCCAGCGTCGACCACCCCGAACCCGTATTCGCGGTTGAAGTGGTACCGGTGCGAGTCGGACGCAGAACCGTACTGACGCGCGCCATCATGCCAGCCGGAGCTGCCGGGGTCGTTCTTCCTTGCGGTCCCGGCGAGTATCAGTTTCAGGTCGCGCCACGTCAGGTCGGGATTGGCGTCGCGCAACAGGGCCGCCACGCCCGCAACGATGGGGGTCGACGCGGAAGTGCCGCCGAATTCTTCGTAGTAGCGATCGGAGTTCTCGGTGGTGAGGATGCCCTGGTGCAGGTCCGTGAGGTCGTTGGAGGGGGCGCATATCCACAGGTTGGCGCCCATCTCCGAGAAGCCGCTCCTAGTGTCGTGGTCGTTTGTCGCGCAGACGGCCGTAACGCCGTAGTAGTTGGCCAGGCCATCGAGATTCGATTCGTCTCCCATCTCATGACCGTTGCCCGCCGCGAAGGCGTAGAACACGCCCTTGCCCCCGTAGCCGGTCCTGATGCCGGCCTCCACCGCCTGCTCCCAGAACGACTCGGACGGGTCGATTCCCGGACCGTCGGCGGGACCCCAGCTATTGACGGACACGGCGGTATCGGCCCTGTGGCGGGACATGGCGTCGGCCCTGTTCAGGACCGTGGTCTCGGCTGCGAGGTAGTTGTAGCCGTACACCGTGGCCCTCGGGGCCACGCCGCGCACGCCGACGCCGTTATCCCGCGCGGCGACGATGCCGGAAACATGGGTGCCGTGGTGCTCCAGTGGGGTATAGATGCTGCCGCTGCCGGTGTAGTCATGGTTGCGCGACGTGTCGACGTTGTCCCTCAGGTCCTCGTGGGTGAAGTACATGCCGTCGTCGACCACGGCGACGTTGATACCCTCTCCGGTGACGCCCTGGGCCCATGCGGCCTCGACGTTAACGTCCCCTCCCCCGGCGCTGTTCAGCTGCCACTGGCACGCATACAGCGGGTCGCTGATTTCGGGATTGCCGAGCGCGCGCGTCCTGGCCTCGCACTGCTCGATCAGCTCTGTGTACTCAGTATCCTCGAAGACTCCGAGCGTGTAGGGGATGGGATAGCCCAAGCCGGCGGGTGCGGTGACCTTGAAGTGGTAGGTCCCAGGTGCGAGGTCGTCCCTTATGAAGAAGCCGGCCGGCTGCGGCTCCTCATCGATCCTGGCGATGGTCTCGTAAAGGTTTACGGACACCTCGGCGCCTGCGGCGTCGAGCACCTCGACGGCTAGAGGCGAAACGGGAAGGATGGCGAATTGCTCGGGGCCGACCGGGTAGACGAGGAACAGGTTGATCGCGGCGACGACCAGGTTCGTGGTCTCGGACAGGTCTACCCTGAAGTAGTCCGAGTCACGCCGGGAGTCGATTCTTCCGGGCGCCAGGGTATCGACGGTAAGGCTCGTGGCCGTGTCTACGGTGCTGCCGGGGTCCGTAACGGCCTCGGCGTGCACGACGTAGTCTCCTATCTGCCGCAGTCCGGTGTCATCGTCACGAAAGCCCCGCACAGCGAGGTAGTAGACACCGCTTGGCAGAGCCCACCTGATATGAAAGCCCTGTCGCTGGCTGCCGATGAAGCCATCATCGTTGTGAACGATGAGGTCTTCGTTCCTGTCGTACAGCCACGCAACCGAATCCAGCTCGCCCGTCGCGTATACCCAAACGTCCGTCGACCCGGAGCGGCCGGTCAGGTCCAGCCTGAAGACGTCACGGTCGTCACGCGGGCCGGCCCGCCCGGCGATCGACGATCCCAGGGGCAGGTCCGTGGCCGTGGCGAAGGTGTCGCCGTGGTCGTCGTTCGCCTGCCCCCAGGCCCCGCCGGAGCTCAGTGCCAGACCCAGAGCGATACAGATGGCCGGAAGAACAATCTTCCATGCCAGCGGGACGAATCGACCTTGAAGTATTGGCAAGACGGTGGCGGACATCGCGCCAGCCCTAGCGGCTGCGCATGTGGGGGAAGAGCACGACCTCGCGGATGGAGCGGCGGCCTGCGAAGAGCATGACGAGCCGGTCGATGCCGATGCCGAGGCCCCCGGCGGGCGGCATGCCGTACTCCATCGCCAGCACGAAGTCCTCGTCGAGCCGGTCCATGTCCTCGTCCTGGAACTGTGCGTGCAGGGCCTCCTGCTGCTCAAGCCGGGCGCGCTGGTCGATGGGGTCGTTGAGCTCCGTGAAGGAGTTGCACACCTCCATGCCGGCGATGAAGCCTTCGAAGCGCTCGACCAGTTCGGGCGCGCCGCGCTTCTTCTTGGCCAGGGGCGACATCTCGACGGGGTAGTCCACCAGGAATGACGGCTGGACCAGGTTCGGCTCGACGGCGTCGGACACCAGCTTGTCGAGCAGGCCGCCCCAGCTCATCTGCCGCCCGACGTCGAATCCGGCCGACTTCATCGCGGCGCTCAGCGACTCGATGTCCGGGAACTCCAGGAAGTCGATGCCCGACCTGCGCCTGATCTCCTCCCGCATGTCGAGCCTGGGCCACGGCGGGGCCAGATCTATGGTCTCGCCCTCGAACTCTACGGTCGTCGTGCCGAGCACCTCCTCGGCCAGGCCCGACACCATCTCCTCCACCATGCGCATCACGTCGGTGTAGTCGGCGAAGGCCTCGTAACTCTCCATCATGGTGAACTCGGGGTTGTGGGTCAGGTCGACGCCCTCGTTGCGGAAGATGCGCCCGATCTCGTAGACCTTCTCCATGCCGCCCACGACGAGCCGTTTGAGGTAGAGCTCGGTCGCTATGCGCAGGTAGAGGTCGCTGTCGAGGGCGTTGTGGTGCGTGGCAAAGGGCCGGGCTGTGGTGCCCGCGGCGACGGGCACCAGCACGGGCGTCTCCACCTCCATGAAGCCCCGGCCGTCCATGAAGCGGCGGAGCGCGCTCACGAGACGGGTCCGCATGACGGCGATGCGCATAGCCTCGTCGTTGGAGATGAGGTCGAGGTACCGCTGGCGGAATCGGGCCTCCACGTCGGCCAGGCCGTGCCACTTCTCTGGCAGGGGACGCAGCGACTTGCTCAGGAACGTCCACTGCTCGGCCTCGACGGTGATCTCGCCCGTGCGCGTGCGGAACAACGGCCCGGATGCGCCGACCCAGTCGCCGATATCGACGTCCGAGAGCGTGTCGTACGAGTCAGGGAGGTTGTTCTTCCTGAGGAGGACCTGGACCCTGCCGTAGCCGTCCTGGAGGCCGAGGAACGTGGCCCGGCCCATCCCGCTGCGGCGAATGATGCGCCCAGCTACCGAGACGGGCGAAGTCCGATGTCCCTCGCCGTGTTCCTGTTCCTCAGCTTCGAAGAGGGACACGGCCTCGGCAGAGGTGTGGCTCCTGTCGTAGGTGTGCGGGTAGGGGTCTAACCCCCGGTCGCGGAGGTTCTGTAGCTTGTCGCGCCGTACCCGCAGGAGGGGACTGTCTGCATCCCCGGGGCTCGTCGCGCCGGTCTCGCCGAACTCTGACATTTGTGGGATCTCCCGGCGCGGCCTCTAGGTGACCTTGTTGATGGTGATCTTCTGGACGCCGGCCGGCGTTTCCACGTCGACCACGTCTCCGACCTTCCGGCCCATGAGCGCCGACCCGACTGGCGAGGACTCCGAGATCTTGCCCTGGGACGGGTTGGCTTCCGCGCCGCCCACGACCTGGTACAGGACCTTGGAGCCGCGGCTGTTGGTTACCGTAACAGACGACCCAAACTCGACGGTCGCCGACTTCCTCTTCCTGCGCTGGGTGACGACGGCCTTGGACAGTATGTGCTCGATGTCCGCGATCCGGCCCTCGACGAACGCCTGCTCGTTCTTGGCCTCCTCGTACTCGGCATTGTCCACGGTGCCGCCGGTCTCATGCGCCTTGTTGATGCGCATGGCGACCTCCCGCCGGCGCACGCCGGTCAGGTGCTCCAGCTCCTGGGCAAGGGCTTCTCGCCCCTCGGGTGTCAGGTGTGTCTGTCGGGTTGCTACCATCTTCCTACCCCACTGCATCCCCGCTCAGGTCAAATAACGAACAATAGCCACCAGGCACCTGGTGGCTCATCCCTACAATGCGATTCTAACGTTCCTGCCGCCGGATGTAAATGTAATTCCGATTCCCCCTAGGATGCTATGCTAGTTGCGGGCAGGAGAATTGGGCTCGATTGACGTAGTCAAGGCGTAGCTGGGGATAGCATACGATGGAAACGGCAATGATCGAATCCGTCCATATTCGGGGCTTCAGGTCGCTGGCGGACGTCGAGATCCCAGATTTGCCTCGAGCGTCCGTGCTGATAGGCGCCAACGGCTCTGGCAAGTCCAATTTCATCCGCTTCTTCGAGATGCTGAGCTGGATGATCAAGTCCCGGCAGCTCGGCGAGTTCATCGAGCGCCACGGGGGCGCCGACGACCAGCTGTTCGGCGGCTACCGCGTCACGCCGCGCATGGAAGCCACGATCTCACTCAGAACCGGGAGCGGTCGGAACGACTACCAGTTCGCTCTTTCCCACGCTCATCCCGACCGATTTTTCTTCAGCGATGAACGTTACAGATTCAGCAGTGATGCTCTCCCGACGGAGGCGGAATGGCGCGCGCTCGGAAGCACGCATAGGGAAGCCAAGATCGTCGAGATGGCACAGCCGGACAGCACTGCTCGCGTGATCGCGAGCCTACTCCGCAATTGCGCGGTCTTTCAGTTTCACGACACATCGGACAATTCCAGCTTCAAGATGAGATGGGACGCCGAGGAGAACAACTATCTTCGCAGTCACGGAGGCAACCTAGCGGCCGTGCTGCGGCGGCTGGAACGGGAGGACGTCCGCCGGTACGAGATGATCTGCCGCCAGATCGGGCGTGTATTGCCTGTCTTCGACCGCTTCGCAATCGAGGAGAGCTACGGCAAGGTCCACTTAAGATGGAAAGCGAAGTGGACAGACAAGACCTTTGGCGCTCACCTCACGTCCGACGGCTCGCTGCGCTTCTTCGCCCTGGTGACGCTGCTCAACCTTCCGCCGGAGATGCTTCCTGACGTGCTGCTGCTGGACGAGCCTGAGCTCGGTCTGCATCCGGCAGCTATTACCCTGGTCGGAGACATGATCAAGTCCCTTTCCGTGGAACGTCAGGTAATCGTCGCGACCCAATCCCCGCTGCTCGTGAACGCGTTCGATCTCGATGAGGTCATCGTGTTAGAGCTTCTGGACGGGCGGACGGAGCTCAAGAAGCTCACCCAAGAAGACTACCGGATTTGGCTGGACGACAGTTTCACCCCAGGAGACCTGTGGTTGAAGAACCTCCTTGGAGGCCGTCCGTGATCCGCCTTGCCATATCGGTGGAAGGAGACACGGAGGAGGAGTTCGTCAAGAGTGTTCTGGTGGATCACCTACTCACCAGGGGGGTGGGTGTAGTGCCAATAGGGCTTGGGGGAGACGTGACGGTGGAGAAGCTGGCGTCGGAGATATCAAGGCTCCTGTGGAATTTCGATGCCGTGACCTCACTGGTTGACTTCTACGGATTCCGTGACAAGGACGATGCAACGCCCAGTGAATTGGAAGAGCGCGTAGATGAGGCGGTCGACGAGAGAATCAATCGCTCATGGAATCAAACCCGAGTGTTCTCTTACGTGCAGCAGCATGAATTCGAGGGTCTGCTATTCTCGGATGTGTCGGTCTTCAAGGGCTTGATCGATGCGCCTGAAGGCACAGTGGAGGCGCTGTGGGAAATTCGCTCGCAGTTCCCGACACCTGAGGACATAAACGACAATGAGAATACGGCTCCAGGCAAGCGCATCAAGAACCTGATACCTAGATACCGGAAGCGTCGCGATGGCCCAGAGCTGGCCAAACTAATGGGATTGAATGCAATCCGTGTTGAGTGCCCGCGGTTCGATGCGTGGGTTACTCAACTGGAGAATCTCTCCAGCGGCTAGCTGAAGCCTACCGGGTCCACGTCGACGGTCCAGTCGCGGGGCACGGTGACCTTGTCTAGGAGGTCGCGCGGGCGCGGGCCCCTGAGGATGAGCTGCCACCGGTAGTGGCCCCGGACACGCTCGGGGAACGCCGGGGTGGGGCCGAGCAGATCGACCTCGCCGAGCCCCCAGGCCTCGCGCTCGGCCAGCAGGGCGTCGGAGAACTTCCGGGCCTCGCCCTCGGCCCGCGCCCGGTTGACGTGGGCGTACGCCAGCCGGATTAGACGGCTGAAGGGCGGGTTCCCCTGCTCGCGCCGCCGCGCCGTCTCCTCCTCGTAGAACTTCCGGTAGTCCTGTGCCGCCGCGGCTCTGATCGCGTAGTTCTCGGGCTGGTAGGTCTGGATGACGACCCTGCCGTCGGTCTCGCCCCGGCCCGACCGGCCCGCCACCTGGTGGATGAGCTGGAAGGTCCGCTCCCCGGCCCGGAAGTCCGGCACCATAAGGCCCACGTCCGCGAGGACGACGCCGACCAGGTCGACCGACGGGAAGTGCAGCCCCTTGGCGATCATCTGGGTCCCAACGAGGACCCGCGCCTCTCCCGACCGGAACTCCTCCAGCGCCTCCTCGTAGTCGCGGGCGCTGCGCACGGCGTCCCGGTCCCAGCGGGCCACGGGGACCGCGGGGTGGAGCCGCCGGACCTCGTCGGCCACGGCCTTGGTCCCTATGCCATGGAACACGAGCCTCCGGTGGCTGCACTCCGGGCACACGTCCGGCGGCCTGCGGCGCTCGCCGCAGTAGTGGCACAGGAGCCGGTCCCTGTCCCTGTGGTAGGTGACCGGCACGTCGCACCGGCGGCACTGCACGGCCGCGCCGCAGTGTCTGCACTGGAGGTAGGGCGAAGTGCCCCGCCGGTTCAGGAACAGCACGGCCTGGTTGCCGGCGTCGATGGACCGCGCGAGCGCGCCCTGAAGCGCCCGGCTGAAGATGTGGCGGTTTCCTGAACGCAGCTCGTCCCGCATGTCGACCACCTGGACCGCCGCCAGTCCACGGTGCCTGGGCACATCACCGGGCTGGACCTCGTCCAGCACTCGGTGGGGCAGGTGCAGGAGCTTCACCCGCCCGCCAAGGGCCCGGCGGTACGACTGCACGTCCGGTGACGCGCTGCCGAGCACCACCACGGCCCCCGTGAGCTCTGCCAGCTTGAGCGCCGCCGTCCTGGCGTGGTATCGCGGAACGGAGTCGTGCTGCTTGTACGTCCACTCATGCTCCTCGTCGACCACGATCAGGCCGACGTCGGGCAGCGGCGCGAACACGGCGCTGCGCGAGCCCACGACGACCTTGTAGTCGCCCTGGCGCACCTTCCACCACTGGTCGAAGCGCTCGCCGTCGGTGAGGCCGCTGTGCAGGACGGCGATGTTGCGGGGAAACCGAGATGCGAACCGCTCGATGGTCTGGGCAGTCAGCGCTATCTCGGGCACCATGATTATCACGCCGCGGCCCCGGCGGATGCACTGCTGCGCCGCCTCCAGGTAGACCTCGGTCTTGCCGGAGCCGGTCACCCCTTCGAGCAGGAATACAGCCGCGCTGCCGAGCGCCCTCTCGATCGCACTCGTGGCGCGCCTTTGCATCGGAGTGAGGCGGACGTCGGGACGCTTGGGAAACGTCCTGCCAGCAAGGGGGTCCCGGTCCTCCGGGCGCTTTGCCCTCTCGAGCGCGCCCTTCTCGATCAGCGCCCGGACTGCGCTGTTCCCGTACTCCCCGTTCGCGTCCGCCAGGAGCATCGGCGAGACCCGTTCCAGCATGGCCTCCAGCGCTGCCCTCTGCCGTGGAGCCCGGGCGGTGATCTCGTCGATCTCGCGCCTCAGTCTGGGCGCTGCCCCGGGTGGAAGCTGGACGTAGTCCCGCATCTTTGCCTGCTGCGCGGGCCTTGTCCGGGCGAAGGTGCGGTCCACGAGTCCCGCACCTTCGAGCCTTCGGGCGGCTGTGGGCGCAGGCTCCCCTAGAGCCCGTTTGAGGCGACCCTCCTCGACCGGGCCTTCATCCCTGATGAGGTCGAGCACCTTCTGCCGGTAAGGTGGGAGCTCAGCGTGGGAGGGAGGCTCGGGGACGGCCTCGAAGTAGCTCTTGATCCTGAATCGACCGCCTGGGGGCAGCATGGGCGCGGCCGCCTCGAAGAGGGAGCACGCGTAGTACTGGCTGACCCACCTGGCCAGCTGCAGGTTTGCGTCCGAAAGGACCGGCAGGGAGCTCTCGACGCTCCGTATCGCCCGAACGGCCTCGACCTGTGGACGGTCGGCCAGCTCGAAGACGATTCCCTGGACCTGGCGAGGGCCGAATGGCACCACGACAAACTGGCCTGGGAGCAAGTCCATGCCGTCGGGGACTGCGTAGCTGAAGGTCCGGTCGTTCCCCGCCGGCGCATCGACTGCGACTTCGGCGAATCGGTCCTGCTCAGACAAGAGCGCACCTCTACCCCTCTAGCGGGATAGTAGCAGTCATGCCGTCCTCTCGCGACGGCGCGGGGAAGAGGGGGCCAGGCAACAATTCCGGCCGGTGGGGCCGGGTCGAAGGGCTAGCGGCGCTCGGGAATCCTGGCCTGGCGGCCCGACAGGCCCCGCAGGTAGTGGAGCCGGGCGCGCCTGACCTTGCCGCGGCGGGTGACCTTGACCGCCTCGACGGTCGGGGAATGCACCAGGAAGGTGCGCTCCACTCCCACCTCGTGGGTGACCCTGCGCACGGTGAAGGTTGCGCCGGGGCCGGAGCCGCGCTTGCGGATCACGACGCCCTCGAACACCTGGGTCCGCTGCCGGTCTCCCTCCGTGACGCGTATGCTCACGCGCACGGTGTCCCCGGGCTGGAAGTCCTCGATGTCCGGGTTGGGTTCTACTTTCACGAGGTGGTGTGCGTCCATCGTCCTGATCCCCTGGGAAGCGGCCTGCCAGTGCCGGGCCAGCTTCTACTTGGCTTTGCAACCTTATGATGATACATCGCCGCCAATTGAGCATGCAAGTTGATTTTCGCCGAAGTAGCGCGCTACACGCTCTTGCTCCAGCCTCAGGCCGTGGCGGACGTTGGCCTATAATGGGCCCTGAGATGACAGCGCTCCCCGACCTGCTCGAAGACACGACCCCTGCGCTGTCGGCCCTCGCCGAGCGGCCCTCCGGCCTGTTCGTCGACTTCGACGGCACAATTTCCCGGCTGGCCCCGACGCCCGATGAGGCGGTTGCGTCGCCGCGGGCCGTAAGGTCCCTCGAATTGTTGTCGGGCAAGCTCGCCGTCGTCTGCGTGCTGTCCGGGCGCCGCGCCCGGGACATCCGGGACAAGGTAGGGCTCAGCGGGCTCCTCTACTCCGGCAACCATGGGTCGGAGAGCATCGACGGCGATACACACTCCGTGTCGCCCATTGCCCAGCAGTACGCCGACGCTATCGAGAGCCTGCTCCAAGACCTCCGGGAGCTAGCGGACGTCGATGGGATGATCTGGGAGCACAAGGGATCGAGCGCGGCGGTGCACTACAGAGCGACACCCGACCCAGGATCGGCCCGGAGCAGGCTTGCGTCGGCCCTGGAGGAGGTCGGGGCGTCGGGCCTGCAGACATTCTGGGGCAAGATGATCCTGGAGATACGCCCGGCGATTGGCCTCCACAAGGGCCACGCCATCAGGACGGTCGTGGAGGAGCGGGGCCTGAAGGGCGCGGTCTTCCTCGGCGACGACTCTACGGACGTAGACGGCATGGAGGCGCTGGCCGACCTGAGCCGCCGAGGCCACGTACACGGATGCGGGGTCGCGGTCGTGGACGAAGGGACGCCCCCGGCGCTGCTCGACGCAGCCAACTACCGGCTCGACGGCGTCGACGGCGTGGAGGACCTGCTGGAGCGGCTCTGCGAGTCCCTCTGACCCGCGCCTGGCCGGGCAGCCAGCTTCCCCCGAGGAGGCACTTGCACAACCGTCGTTCCGGCGCAGGCCGGAACCCAGGGGGGCGGGGTCAGCTATGAAGGCAATGCCTCCTATGCGGCATTTGGGCGCTCATGTGGGGTTATATTTGCTATTGGGACTTCCAATAGGTGTCCGGGAGTAGCTCTTCTACGTCCTCGTAGGCTACTAGCTCGTGGGGCTTGTTGAGGTCGAAATAGCGTGCGCGAAGAAGCTCCTTGCCGTTGGGAGCGGTGTGAATGTAGCCTTCGAGCTTGTATGCGTGGTCGTAGGTGGCTATGCCTGCGCCATAGGTTGGGTCTTCGAGCTTCCAGATGTAACCGTCTGAGACTTGCTGCATGTCGTTGCGCGGCAAGATGGAGAACGACATACCGAGGAACCAGAGGTTGAGAATGTCATCTAGCGGCCCGGCATCGACGGAGGAGGAGTTCTCAGGGAGGAAGTACCATCTGTTTGCATCGAGGTCGTGGAGGTACATGTTGAGTGTGGCTGGGCGGCTGACGACTTCGATGGAGCGTTCGATAGGCTTGGTCATATGTATTTTCGTGAAGAGCTGACCTCCGTCGTTGTCTGAGGTTCTCATCGTCATCCATCCGTTGACGGTGGCCGTAACGGGGTAGTCGCTCTCGGTGAACTCGTTGGGCATGTCGAGGGAAGCCTCGTACGAAATGCTGATGAAGTCTTCGAGGAAGGCTTCGGCTCTCGCCTCGTCCTGCGCGGATGTGGGAACGCGGGTGGCAGTGGGCGTCGGCGAGGGTCTCGGAACGGGAGTGGCCGTCGGCGTTACGAATGGGTCCGGTGTGGCGGTGGGAGTCGGTGTCGGAAAGGGAATGTTGGACGCGGCGACGGCGCCTGAGACGGGTGGTGGGGTGGCCATGCTGGATGTGGCGATGGGCTCCGAGACCCTTCTGGGGCTTGCCGCAGCAGTGGGAGTCAAGGACGGCAATGTGCTGAGGACAGGGGTGTCGTTGGTCTGTTGGGGGCCGTCTTGGCTGGAAGAGCAAGCGAACGAGCCTGCAATCAACACTACCAAAATGGAGATTAGCGTGTGTTGTGCCAAGGGTCTCTGCCTTCAGCAGTGGTTGGGTGTTGGAAGTCTAGCGTAGGTCGGATTGAGCTTGTAACCTCCCACCGAAGAGCTCACAGTACAGCACACGCTAGCCGGACGAGCGCCTAGCCCGGCAGGAAGACCGGCTGCGTCCAGGCCTTCATGTGGCCGGAGCTGGTCACGACCGCCCTCACGTAGCCCTCGTCGCCCCTGGGCACGTACTCGGCCTCCTCGCCCGGGACCTCGGCCAGCAGCCTGCCGTTCTTGCCTGTGAACCTGGTCGTGTATAGCCGGAAGGGCTCCGGTTCGATCTCGAGCCTTATGCTGTCCTCGGACGCCTCCAGCTCCTTGAGGGACACGCCCGAGGACGCGTAGAACTCGCCCGTCGCGAGCCCGTCGACGATGGCGTTCTGGCTCAGCTCGGAGGCGCGGACGCAGACCCAGCCACGGCCAGGGTTGCTCTTCGCGGGGCTGAAGTCGTGGTAGTTGTGCGAGTCGTCGGTGGCCACGCCGAAGACGACCACGCCCGCGCTCAGCACCCCGTCCCAGATCTCGTCGTAGCTGAACTTGCCCGGGCCGCCGTACACGTTGGTCGCCGGGTGGCCGTTGAAGACCTCCAGCATGTTCAGGCCCTCGATGAGCCTGAGATGGGTGTGGTCGAAGGCCCACTTGTAGTTCGGGTGATTGATGGAGGATATGCCGCCCGCCTGCCGGATCGCGTTCACGTTGGCCTGGATGGTGGGGACGATCTCGCCCGCGTCGATCGGCTCGACGACCCTGGACAGGCCGATGCCGTTTATGTGTATCGGCACGGCGCCGCCCTTGATGTTCGCCGAGACCTCCTCGCCGGGCACGAGGAGCGGCCGCTTGAAGCGGCGCTTTCCCGCGCCGTACTCGAAGATCGTCAGGTGGTTGTGGTCGCTGAGGACCAGGAAGTCGTAGCCGTGCCGCCTGAACCAGCTGACGACCTTTGCCGGGTCGGCGTCGCCGTCCGATTCCGTCGTGTGCGTGTGGATGTTGCCCTTGTACCAGCGCATCTTGGCCATGCCTGCATCTCCTGTCCGGGATCGGGCACAGGCTACCGGTGCGCTCCGGGCGTGTCAATCTCAGTGCGGCCACGCCTATGTGGTTGAGAATTGAGACTACCGCAGGGGTACTATGTGGCCGTGGTCGCCGCGGGTCCTGAACCCGCCGTCGGGGTTCATACCTATGGAAACCCACCTGCCCGGGCCGACGAGCGTTTCCCAGGGCAGCACGCCGCAGCGCTCGGCCCAGCCCCGGTACAGGTCCGACAGGTAGGCCACGGTGTCGGGGTCCTTCTCCGACAGGTCGTGCAGCTCGGTGCGGTCGACCTCCATGTCGTACAGCTCCCAGGGCTTGCCGTACTCAGAGACGAGCTTCCACTTGCCCAGCCGGACCGCCCTGTTGCCCTCGTGCTCCCAGAACATCGGTCTCTCGGTCGCCGTCCCCTCGCCGGCGATGAGCGGCCTGAGGCTGACGCCCTCCGGCGGGGTGACGGCCCGGCCGTTGTGCTCGGTGGGATAGCGCGCGCCGGCCACGTCGATGCACGTCGCGGTGATGTCGATGAGCTGGGCCGGTTCGTGGACCAGGCCCGGGCTGTCGATCCCCGCGGGCCAGTGGACTATGAACGGGGTTGAGATGCCGCCCTCGTGCACCCATCGCTTGTGCCGCCGGAAGGGCGCGTTGCTGACGTTGGCCCACTGCACGTCGTAGCTCGCGTAGGTGTCGTCCGCGCCGGGGGCGATGGCCGGGTCGTTGCCGACGCGGACCGGCCTGCCGTCCGGAGTCATCCCCGTGCCCGGAATCGCCATGCTCCTGCTCTCGGGCAGCGTCGGGTCCTCCTGGAGGAACTCGGCGCACCCGCCGTTGTCGGACAGGAACATGACCAGCGTGTCGTCGAGGATTCCCAGCGACTCCAGCCGGTCCACAATGCGGCCGATGCCCTGGTCCATGATCTCGACCTGGGCGGCGTAGACGGCCATGCGCAGGTCCTCCCACTCCCTGTCGGGCGCGTCGCCCCAGGGCGGGACGTCCTCGTCCCTCGGGCTGATGTCCCAGCCAGGGTCGACGATTCCCGCGCCCTTCATCTCCTCGTGCCTGGCGGTACGCAGCGCGTCCCACCCCTTGCGGTACTTCCCGACGTGCCGCGCGACGGCCTCCTCCGGCGCGTGCAGCGGCCAGTGGGGCGCGGTGTATGCGACGTACTGGAAGAACGGCTTGCCGAGGGCGGCGCTCTCCTCGATCATCCTGACGGCGTTGTCCGAGATCGCGTCGGTCAGGTAGAAGCCGGGCTCCGACTCTACGATCTCGTCGTCGTTCCAGAGGCTGTCGCAGAAGTAGTAGCTGCCGCAGCCGCCCGCCATGCCGAAGACCCGGTCGAATCCGCGCTTGCGCGGCGACGACACGTCGGGGCCGCCGGGGTCGGCTGGGTTGTCGCCGACGTGCCACTTACCGGACATCGCCGTCCTGTACCCGCCGGCCTGCAGCACCTGGGCGACCGTCACGCAGTCGAGGCGCAGGAAACCCTGGTACTGGCTCGGCCCCGAAATCCCCCCTGTCATGTGGCCGATGCCCGCCTGGTGGGGGTTCAGCCCTGTCAGCAGCGCCGCCCGTGAGGGGCAGCACCGCGCAAAGTTGTACATCTGGGTGAACCTGACGCCGTGCTGCGCCAGCTTGTCCAGGTTCGGCGTCGGTATCTCGGAGCCGTAGCAGCCCAGGTCCGAGAACCCCATGTCGTCGGCCAGTATCAGGACGATATTGGGTCGCTTCGCAGTCATCCGTCAGCCTCCGCTCGCGACAGGCCAGCAGGCCTTTGATTCGCGAGCGGAGTGTACCACCCACGTACCCGTTCGATCTCCATGTCTTGGGAGGTCCGCCTCGAATGTCATTGCTATGAAAATAGATGGTTCATGCAGCTATGAGACTGACCTTGTGGCCCAACCGTTCGAGTTGCCTGACGGCTTTGCGGGTGACGGCCTCCGTGTCTCGCTTCTCGAAGTAATCGTGTCCCAGGTCCA
>DAOULA010000032.1:0-36871 GCA_034420735.1 Dehalococcoidia bacterium | reverse complement strand
CTTCGACCCTGTCCTCCATGACGTCGAGGAAGAAGTCGATGATGCGCGCGCCGTCGTCGGTCTTCTCGCGGACGATGTCGGCGAGAGTGGGCGGCTTGCGCTCCTGTGTCGTTTCTGTCGTTGTTTCGGACATGTGTTCGATTATGGGGGATTGTCGGGTCGTTGTCAAGGGCCTTTCCAAGGTGTCAGGGCCTTTCCAAAGTTGCTCAACACTGCGGAAGGTAGGCTGATGGCATGGTCGTGGGATGGATGGGGGACGGTTCCTGGGGCAGGAATCCGGCTCGGGGGCCGGAATGACGAGAGCGACGCTATTGTGACTTTGGAAAGGCCCTGGTCACCAGCAGGTACAGGTGCTCACTCCCTCGGCTTCCTGTATACTTGTTGAACCCACAGCACCGAAACGGCTGAGGTCTAGTCCCTACCCTACCCCTTGAACGCCAGTTGGTCTTGCTCCGTTGCTACCGCTCTGCCCTCTTCCGTGTCGACCCGCTGCAATAGCACCGTGCCCACGGCTATGATGATCAGTATCGCCAGGATCGCCGCCCGGGTGTCGTAGATCCCTGTCACCAGCAGGTACAGCGTCGGGCCGAACACTGCTGACGCGCGCCCCACGAACCCGAAGAAGCCGAAGAACTCCGCGCTCCGGCTCTCCGGCGTCATGTAGGCGAACATGCTTCTCGCCAGGGCCTGGCTG
Organism: Dehalococcoidia bacterium; assembly: GCA_034420735.1. Taxonomy (GTDB): domain Bacteria; phylum Chloroflexota; class Dehalococcoidia; order Lucifugimonadales; family CAJWER01. The sequence continues at coordinate 36,177 of DAOULA010000032.1, read as the reverse complement.
CCGCCCAGCACCAGGCCCAGGAGCACCCCCATCATCATCCACTGCGTGTCCACCGCTATGCCCAGGGGCCTCCACACCCGGTCCCGCAGCGCGTCCGGCCAGAAGGCCAGCGGGCTCTCGTCGAGCAGCAGCGACGGGTGATTCCGCCCGACCCCCGTCATCCCGTCCAGCTCGCCGCCCTTCACCGAGATGCCGAAGCGCGACAGGTCGGAAGTCCGCACCGCCTCCACCAGCGACAGCACCTGCGACCGGGCCAGCGACTCCTCCGCAAGCAGGTGGTCGTAGACGTTGCCCCATGCGCTGTCGTCGCCCTCGTCCGAAAGGTCCGGCTCGGCGGCGATCTCGTACTCGCCGGCGCCCGTGTGCTCCAGCCGGTAGTCGAAGTCCTCGTGCGACTCCGGCACCAGCGGCGCGAACCCCACCGCTATCGCGATCACGAGGCACCAGCCCCCCAGGGCTATCGTCAGCGCCGTCTTGGCGCCGAGCGCGCCGGCCGCTCTGCCGAACATGAACGCGCCGCCCGCCGCGACGAACTGCACGATCAGCACCGTCGCCATGTTCGACACCAGCGATATGCCCAGCGTGTCCGGCCCGAACGCCCCGGCCACCGCGAGCACCGTCTGGATGCCGTCGTTGAAGAGCAGGTACGCCGTGAGGTACAGCCCCAGCATCCGAAAGCGCCGCAGCTCCCTGAACGTCCGGCGCACCTGCGAAAATGCCACCGACGCCGCCGTCATCGGATCGAGCCGGTCCACCTGCCTGGCGACCCGCGGCTCCGGCACCGTCCTGAACGTCCACTGCGCCCAGCCCAGCCACCACAAGCCCACCGACGCCACCGCCAGCCTCGTGACCAGGTCGACGTGGTCGGTGTCGGAGAACGCCAGTATCGCCGCCAGGTGCACCGCCAGCAGCAGCCCGCCGCCCAGGTACCCGTACGCGTACCCGCTGCTGCTGATCCTGTCCAGCTCGCCCGGCTCCCCGAGGTGCGGCAGCAGCGAGTTGTAGAAGACGATGCCGCCCGCGAACCCGATGTTGGCGATGGCGTAACACACGAGGACGAAGAGCCACGGCTCGCCCGAGTAGGCGCTGAAGAACCCCAGCACCGTGAAGATCGCGCCGCCGGTCGTGTAGATCTGCAGCATCGTCCGCTTGATCTGCGACCGGTCGGCGATCATGCCCAGGACCGGGCTGCTCAGCGCCACGACGGCAGTCGACACGGCCACTCCCAGGCTCCACATCGAGCTGCCCGTGAACGTGAACCCCAGGAGCGTGGTCGACTGCCCGAAGGCGTCCTTGAACAGCACCACGAAGTACACCGGCAGGATGGCCGTCCCGATGCTAGTGGCGAACGCCGAGTTCGCCCAGTCGTACATGCACCAGCCGTGGACGGCTCTCTTGCGAGACCGCTCGTCGCTGGTCGTGATGTCAGCTTCGGTTGCGCTCATACCTCTCCCGGCGCTACAGCTACGCGGCCGAGAGTGTATCACGCGCCTTCATCTGAGGATTGCAGGGGGTGTCGATGTGGCTTGGACGAGAGGGTGTGGCTTAGCACTGCCCTTCGACAGGCTCAGGGCGAGCGTTCTGCACCTCTCCCGTCTCCTACCCTCTGCGCTCTCCGTGCCCTCAGCGGTGACCATTCCCCTCCCCGACGTCCCCGGCCCAAAGCCGCCGCATCTCCTCCGAGCTTGCCAGCAGCTCGTCCAGGGTGCCCTCGGCCTCGACGCGCCCGTCCTTCATGACCACGACGTGGTCGGCCCGCCGCAGCGCCGCCCGGCGGTGCGAGACCACCAGCGCCGTCGCGCCCGCCCGCGCGAACAGGCGCCCCCACAGCTCCCGCTCCGTGTCCACGTCCAGGCCCGACGACAGGTCGTCGAACACCAGCAGCTCCGGCTCGCGCACGAACATCCGCGCCGCCGCAGAGCGCCTCAGCTGCCCGCCCGACAGCTTCACGCCCCGCGCGCCGACCACCGTGTCGAGCCCGTCCTCCAGCTCCTCGATGTCGTTCTCGAGCACCGCCGCGCGGACCGCGCCATCCAGGTCGGTCCTGCTATGAGGCATGCCCATCAGGATGTTGTCGCGCAGCGGCTCGCTGAACAGGCGCGGCACCTGCGATGTATACGCCGAGCGCGGCGGCACGAAGAACTCCGCCAGGTCCTCCACCGGCTCCCCGTTCCACCTGACCTCGCCCGCGTCCCTCGGCAGCAGACCCAGCAGCACCCTCAGCAGCGTCGTCTTGCCCGAGCCCACCCTGCCCGTCACCACGGTGAAAGAGCCCCGCGGCACCCGCAGCGATACTCCGTCGATCCCCCGGCCGTCACGCCCGTACCTGTACGTCAGCCCCTCCACATCAACCAGGTCCAGCCGGTGCGCTTCGGTCCTCGCCGTATAAGGCACTTCCGGCATCGCACCGGCGAGGTACGCATCCTGGTGCCTGACCAGCCGTCCCGGCGCGGCCCCTTGCATCAGCCGCCGGAGCCGGTCGAACGACACGCCCGTCTGCCGGTACTCCGCCAGCACGCCGCCCACCTCCGTGTTCAGCCATCCCACCGTGTACAGGTAGCTCACGAACAGCGCGAAGTCGCCGATCGTGAACGAGCCGCTCCGCATGGCAGACGCGGCGATCAGCAGGATCAACCCCGTGCCCAGCGTCACCGTGTTCTGGAAGACCGAGTTGAGCGCCTGGGTCAGCAGCGTGTCGCGGATCGTGTAGGTCTTGCGCCGGCTGTTCAGCCGCTTCAGCTCGCCGAGCATCCGGCTTTCGGCGTTAGCGACCTTGATTGCCTCCACCGACCCGAACATCTCGCCCAGCAGGCTCGTCACGTCGCCCGTCGACTCCCGGTTGTCGATGCGGAAGCGCCGCAGCCAACGCGTAGCCGCGCTCACCGTCACCATGATCAGCGCCAGCGGCAGGAACACCGCGAACGTGATCAGCGGGCTGATTTGGATCATGATGTACAGCGCTACCGCCGCGAACGCCACCAGTGGCAGCGCGAACGAGAAGCGCTGCAGGTACTTGGTGATGTATTCCACGTCCTCGCGGAACCGTGTCACAGCCTCGCCCGTCGACTCCGGCAGCGCCCGGTTGCCGGGCTGGTCCAGCACGTGGTCGAAGACGTTCTTGCGCAGCAGCGTCGCGAACGTGAACTCCACCCGCACGCTCAGCACCACGTTGCCGAAGATGATCAGCGCCCGCCCGACCGAGAACCCCACCAGTATGGCCGCGAGGCCCCAGAACCCCAGCGTGGCGGCCTGCTCGTTCGTGATGTTGTCGAAGATCGCACGTGTCGTCAGCGCGATCCCCTGCGGTATCAGCGCGATGCTGAAGACCCGCGTGGCCAGCATGGCGTAGAAGCGCGGCTGGTACCGGGCCAGGCGTACGAGGTATCGCCACGTGCTCAAGCCAGCGCCTCCTCGAGCCCCGTCTCCAGCATCCCGGCGAACCGCGTCGTCTCGTCGACCGCGAGCTCCAGCCGCTCCCCATGCTCGACAATTCGCCCGTGCTCCAGGATGACGATCTCGTCGCACCGACGCACCGTCGCCAGGTGGTGCGCGATGACGATCACCGTCCGGTCCCGCACCAGCCGGTCCACCGCTCGCTCGATCATCTGCTCAGTGCCCCTGTCCAGCCGGGACGACGCCTCGTCGAGGATCAGTACGCCCGAGCCCTTCAGGAACACCCGCGCGAACGCCAGGAGCTGCGCCTCGCCCGCCGAGAGGCCCACGTCGGACAGCAGGCGCGAATCCAGTCCTTCCGGCAGCGATGAAAGCCACGGCCGCATTCCCAGTTCGTCGATAACCTCCAACAGCCGCTCGTCCGGTATCGTCTCGTCGAAGAACGTCAGGTTGTCCCGCACGGTCCCGTGAAAGAGCCGCACGTCCTGCGTCACCATCGAGATGTGCCGCCGCAGCTCCGTGACCTCCATCCGGCGTATGTCCTCGCCGCCCACCCGCACGACCCCCGCCGTCGGGTCGTACAGCCGGAACAAGAGCCGCGTCATCGTCGTCTTCCCGCTCCCCGTCCGGCCCAGCAGCCCCAGCACCCGCCCCGGCTCCAGCCGCAGCGACACGTCCTCCAGCACGGGCTCCTCCCCGTACGCAAACGTCACCCCCTCGAACTCCACCCCCAGCGCCCCCAAGACCCCGTCATTCCGGCTCCCCCCACCGTCGTTCCCGCGCAGGCGGGAACCCATCCCTTCCTCCGGGTCCAGCACAGTCTTCCGCACCGCGTTCAGCTCCAGGATGCGCGAGATGGCCGCGCTCGCCCGCTGGAAGCTGTCGAGCTGCTGCGTAAACCGGTTGATCGGCATCACCAGCATCTGCGTGAAGTGGAAGATCAGGTACACCGTCCCCAGGGTGATCGCCCCGCCGAAGTAGAGATACGCGCCCAGCGAAAGCGAGATCGCGCTCCCCACGCCGAACATGAACATCGTTGTGCTGAACATGATGCTGCTCATCAACCCTGCCTTCAACGCCTTGTCGTACCAGCTCCGCATCAGCTCGTGGAAGCGCCGCATTACGTACGGCTTGGCGTCGTTCGAGCGGATGTCCTCCGTACCGGCCAGCCGCTCCTCCAGGAACCCGAACGTGTCCGCGCTGGCCTCCCGGTTCGCCTTCCAGTACGGCACCGCGATGTTGCGGATGCTCGTCAGCACCGCCATCCCCGCGACTACGAACACGGTCAGCGCCAGCCCGGCGCGCCAGTCCTCGCGCAGCAGCAGGAGCAGTATGCCCACCAGCAGGAACAGGCTCCCCAGCATCTCGAAGATGAACAGCGAGAAGAACTTGCCCAGCTCGTTCGGGTCGCCGTCCACGCGCTCGATCATCTCGCCAGGCGTCCGGTCGTTGTGGTACGACATGTCCAGCGACAGCGCGTGCTCGGCCAGGTCCTCGCGGATGTTGTTCGTAGCCGTCCAGCCGACTCGCTCCGAGAAGTACGTGGCGAATACCTGCACGATCTGCTGCAGCACGGCGATGGCGATGAAGGCGGATGCGGAGGCAGCGAGTACCCCCAGCGGCGCGCCATCCTGAGCCTCGTCGATGAAGTGCCGGACGATCAGCGGCAGGGCCAGCTGCATTCCCAGGCTGGCGAACAGCAGTACGCCCAGAGTGACCACGAGCCCCATCTGCGGCACGATGTACCGGCGAAACAGGTCGCCGTACTGCCGCGCCTTGATAGAAACAGCCGGCTCCCGAAACGCGCTGGTAAGGCTCACTGAAGCGCTAGGCCCGGGCTATAGCGGCTGTCATGGACGTGGGTGGTGAGGCCATGCTCACTTGGTGGTTGGGGCCCATCAGTCGTTCCCGCGGAGACGGGAACCACAGGGACCCGGGAGGAGGGGCGGATTCGACCATACCCCTGATTGTACGTATCCTGCGATACCCTCACAACCAGCTTTCGGAGCTTGCCGCAAGGTAGGGCCGGGGATGGGTTCCCGTCTCACGGGAACGACGGGGCAGCTCTCACGCACCTGAATAGTCACTGCCGGTCCACTATCGATTGCTACGGCATGGCTCCGGCTGGTATCCTCTCGCCTGTTGTTCGGCAATAGCCGCATACCCCCTGTCCAACGGAGGATCCCCCCAATGAATGGCGGAGACGTTATCGCAGAGATACTGAAGCGCGAGGGCATCGAGTTCCTGGCCGTCTACCCTGCCCAGGACCTGATCGACCCCGCGGCCAAGGTCGGCATACGGCCCATCATATGCAGGCAGGAGCGCGTCGGCATGGCCATAGCCGACGGCTTCAGCCGCACCACCAACGGCAAGAGACTGGGCGTGTTCGCCATGCAGCGCGGCCCGGGCTCGGAGAACGCCTTCCCGGGCGCAGCCCAGGCATTCTCCGACAACGTGCCCATCCTGCTCATCCCAGGCGGCACCGACACCACCCGCGCCCACATCTCCCCCGACTTCAGCGCCGTCGAGAACTACCGGCACGTCACCAAGTGGGCCGCCCAGACCAACTATGTCGAGCGCATCCCCGAGCTGATGCGGCGCGCCTTCTACCACCTGCGCACCGGCAAGGGCGGCCCCGTCCTCCTCGAGATTCCGAAGGACGTCTGGCCGGCCGAGTTCGACGGCGCGATCGACTACGAGCCTGTCCTGGGCAACCGCTACGGGCCCGACCCTGACGAGGCCAAGGCCATCGCCAAGGTGCTGCTGGCCGCGGATAACCCGGTGATCCACGCCGGGCAGGGCTGCATGTACGCCGAGGCGTGGGACGAGCTGCAGGAGCTGGCCGAACTGCTCCAAGCCCCGGTGATGACCACCCTGCCGGGCAAGAGCGCCTTCCCCGAGGACCATCCCCTCGCCCTGGGCGCGTCGGCCATATCCACCACCGGCATGATCCACCACTTCCTCGGCAGGGCCGACGTGGTCTTCGGCATCGGCACCAGCTTCACACGCACCAACTACGGCAGGGAGATCCCGTCCGGCAAGGTGATCATCCACTCGACCAACGACCCTGCCGACGTCCACAAGGACTACAAGTCCGAACACTCGCTGATCGGCGACGCGAAGCTCGTGTTCCGGGCCCTTATCGCCGAGATCTCCGAGGCGACGAACGGCGACGGCTACCGCAAGACGAAGGACACCGGCGCGGAGGTCCAGGCCGTCAAGAAGGCCTGGCTCGACGAGTGGATGCCGCAGCTGACCTCCGACGAGGAGCCGATCAACCAGTACCGCATCATCTGGGACCTGATGCAGCACTGCGACAGGCCCAACACCATCGTCACCCACGACGCGGGCAGCCCCCGCGACCAGATAGCCCCCTTCTGGGAGTCCGTCGCGCCCCGCACTTACATGGGCTGGGGCAAGTCCACCCAGCTCGGCTACGGCCTCGGTCTAGTCATGGGCGCGAAGCTGGCCGAGCCGGACAAGCTGTGCGTCAACATGATGGGCGACGCCGCCATCGGAATGGTTGGTATGGACATCGAAACGGCCGTCAGGCACAAGATCGGCATCCTGACCATCGTCTTCAACAACGGCGTCATGGCCATCGAGCGGAGCCACATGCCCTACGCCACCGAGATGTACGACGCCCTCGACCAGGGCGGCGACTACGCCAAGGTTGCGGACGGGCTCGGCGCGTGGAGCAAGCGCGTGGACAGGGTCGCCGACCTCCTGCCGAGCCTGGAGGAGGCAATCGAGGTGACCAAGTCGGGCAGCCCAGCCCTCCTCGACTGCATCGTCAAGGAAGGCTACGACTTCTCCAAGTTCCCGTAGGCGGTCGCCGCCGAAGCCCCCTCTCCGCCACCGGAGACACTCGCATTACCGCCATACCGGCGAAAGCCGGATTCCTGCCCCAGGAACCGTCCCCCATCCAGAGCGGTGGGGAGGGCCTTGGCTAACGATCGATTACCATCGCCTTAAGGGATTCGGAGTACGATAAACGTACTTCACTGGCATCCCCCGTCCAGAACGGCTAATATGGGGGCGCTGCAAGACCCAAGCAGGTGCCTGCCATGACCGAGTACATAGTCCGCCGCTTGCTGCTGGCGTTCTTCATCGTCTGGGTCATCTCCATGCTCTCCTTCTTCATCCTGGAGCTGCCGCCGGGTAACGCGATAGAGAGGGTGCGCGGCTACTCGGCCCAGCACGTCGACGAAGGCGACCTCCTGGCCATGGAGGCCGAGCTCCGGGCCTACCTGGCCCTCGACCGCCCCCAGTACGAGCGCTACGCCAACTGGATCTGGAAGCTAATCCAGGGCGATTTCGGCAGGTCCATCGGAACTAGGATCACGGACCAGCGCCCGGTCAAGGAGCTCGTCGGCGACCGCATTGCGCTCACCGTCGCCCTGACGGGTTTCACGATCCTGATCACGTGGACCTTCGCCATACCGGTGGGCATCTACTCCGCCGTGCGCCAGCACTCGCTGGCCGACTACACCTTCACCGTCATCGGGTTCAGCGGCCTGGCCGTGCCCGACTTCCTGCTCGGGCTGATCCTGATGTACGTCGGGTTCGCCTATTTCAACCAGAGCGTCGGCGGCCTCTTCTCGTCCGACTACGTCAAGGCGCCCTGGAGCATGGCGAAGGCCTACGACCTCCTGAAGCACCTGTGGATTCCCGCCATCGTGCTGGGCACCTCGGGCACAGCCAGCCTCATCCGTATCATGCGCAACAACCTGCTCGACGAGCTGAGCAGGCCCTACGTGGTGACCGCCTGGGCCAAGGGCCTGGGACCGGTGAAGCTCATACTCAAGTACCCGGTGCGCGTGGCGATCAACCCCCTCGTCAGCACAATCGGATACCTGCTCCCGTCGCTCGTCAGCGGAAGCGTGATCGTCTCCGTCGTGCTCAGCCTCCCAACGCTGGGCCCCGTGCTGCTCACTGCCGTCAGGGCCGAGGACACCTACACTGCCGGGTTCATCATCCTGATGCTCGGCATCCTCACGGTAGTGGGTACCCTGCTCTCCGACATCCTGCTGGTCATAGTAGACCCGCGGATCAAGGTCACCGGCAGATAAGCAGGAAGGGCGGCGGGCCAGCAGGCAGGAGGTACGAGACTATGAGCGAGGCCACTGAGAGGGACCTGACCGGGATGACCTTCCACGAGATAGCCGCGAAGTACGGCGAAGAGACCGCCATCCAGGCGGGTATCGCGGCCGATCCTGACACGTGGGAGCTGGACATGTCGAAGGCCCGGCCCGCCATGGAGGTGATGCCGGACTTGGTGGAGCTTCTCGAGCGCGAGGAGCCGCAGCGCGAGAAGGGACCGCAGGACGCGCCTACCAAGGAGGAGGTCGTCATACAGCTCGACTCCGACCTGATGGCGGTCTTCCGCGGGATGGGGGAGGGCTGGCATCTCAGTGCGAACGCCATCCTGCGCCGGGCCGTCTTCGGGGATAGTGCGTCGTAGTCTTGGTCGTCGCCCCGACCAGGATCAGGGCTCGCCCTCTATGACCACCGTCACGCCCTGAGCTTCTGCCCTCGCCTGGTCCTAGCGTCGGATGCGGTTGCCTTCTTAGCGGCGTAGTGGAGCGCCACCTTCCTCATGGCGGTCGCGATGTCGTTCGCGTCCTCTTCGGTGTAGGTGTTGCGGAACAGCACCGTGCCGGTAGTGGGCAGGTACTGCTCGATGTTCGGCAGGTGCAGGCTGTTGTAGTCGACCCTGCGCTCGCCATGTTCGTCGACGAATGGATAGCGCGAGTCGCCGTACGTCAGCTCCTCGGCGAACAGCGGGTACTTGTACAGCGGCATGCCCCGTATGTACGCGCCGTTGCAGTCCGGGATTCCCTCAGCCTTAACCGCCGCCGAGAAGTCCTCGGTGGACACCCCCGCTTCCTCCTCGTCTACCCGGTAGCCGTACACGTAGTACGACGAGCGGTTGCCCTCCCGTATCACCTGCGGGTGGATTCCCGGCAGCTCGTACAACGCCTCGTCCAGTATCGCCGCGGTACGCCGCCGCACCTCCGTCGCCTCGTCCCACCTGCCTATCTGCGCCATGCCGACTGCCGCCTCGAGATCGGTCATGGGCGAGTGCGTGCCGAGGAATGCGTAGCCCCGGGCCGATCCCCATCGGTAGGACGTCGGCCCCAGCATCTCGGTCAGCGTCTCGTCCATTTCGCTGCCCTTGCGGGTGAAGCCCACCGATCTCCTGGCAAGCTCGGGGTTGTTCGTGATGACCATCCCTCCCTGGTCCGTCGTCAGCGTCTTGCCCCCCAGCGAGTAGGCCGCGATGTCGCCGATGGTGCCGACGAGCTGCCCCTTGTACTCGGCCAGGTGGGCCTGCGAAGCGTCCTCGATCACTGGGATCCCATGCCTTCGCGAAATATCCATGATCTCGTCCATGTCGCACGGGTTCCCGAACAGGTGGACGATCAGGATGGCGCGAGTCCGCTCAGTGATCTTCCGCTCGATGTCCTCTGGGGAGATGTTCAGCGTGTCCGGGTCCATGTCCGCGAATATGGGAATCGCGTTCTGGGCGATGATGCCCAACACCGTGCCCACGTCGCTCACAGGGGTCGTGATGATCTCGTCGCCTGGATTCGGGTTGATGGCCGCGACGGCCGTGTGCACTGCCCCATTACCGGAGTCGGTCGGGATGGCGTACTCGATGCCGTGCCGCTCGGCGAACGCGTTGGCGAACTCGTTCACCTTGAACCTCTTGCGCCACTCGTTCGGCGCGCGGTCCATCACCTCCATCAGGTGCTTTCGCTCCTCCCCGCCAAACACCCACATCGACTCGAATGGCCTTGTGCGGACCGGCGCGCCGCCGTCGATAGCCAGCTTCTCAGAGCTCATCGCGTTCTCCTATTCCTGTGGCCTCTGTCGTGAGTGTCGATCTACGGGTCCCACCGTGTGGAGGCGACGTGAGTCACCCCGTCGGCGGGGGTGATGTAGTAGACGGATAGCACACTGCCGTCGGACAGCTGTGTGGAGTGCGGGTAGCCCACGTCGGAGCCGGGGCTGCCGTCCGGGCGGAGCTCGCACGGATACCCGCCGTCGTCCCTCAGCACGACCGTGTTGTCCACGTCCCACGTCCGCCCGTTATCCTCGCTCAGGACCGCCCGGATCCCCATGGGGTCGCGCCTGAAGCCGTGGGTCAGGAGAATACGCCCATCCCGGAGCTTGACCAGGTGCGGCGGCGAGCCCGGCGTCCAGACGTTAGTATTGAGCGCCAGCGACCAGTTCTCCCCGCCGTCGTCCGACCAGAACTGCACCAGGTGCCCGCCTGACTCGTGCTCTGCCGTCCGGGCCAGGCACAGCACCCGGCCCGGCTCCGTCTCCAGGAACGCAGCCTCGTTGCCGGGCGTACCTATGTCGTGGAGCCGCCACGTGCTGCCGCCGCCGGTCCCCCGCCACACGTACATGCACTTGCCGCCGTCGGCTCTACTGCCGTACACCGGCACCAGTACCGTGCCGTCTGCCAGGACGGCGGGCCGCGAGAAACCCAATCCGCTGAATCCCGGCACGTCCCACTCGTCCCTGTTCCACGTCCTGCCAAAATCGGTGGAGCGCTGCACGAATGCGGTCGGCCGGGTCACCACGAATCCATCGCCGATGCCTTCGTGGTCCCTGGTGGCCAGGCCCAGTGACTCGGCCTCCTCGCGGCGGGAAGCGGGCCAGGCCTCGTGGCCGATCACGCCGGAGCAGACCCACGAGCCGTCTGGCATCACACCAGCGAACCTGTCGCTCTGCTCCCTGGGGTTCGACCCAGGCCACGTGGCGGGTATGGAGGGGTCGTCGGCCTCGGCCCAGCTGTCTCCCTCGTCCTCCGACACAAGGACGGTCCACGCACCGAGTATGTGATGGTCGTGGAACTCCGAGATGCTGAAGCCCACCGAGAGCCTGCCGTCCGGCAGGTGGTCGAGGACGGGAAAGGCGCCGTAGACCCCTTCCCGCCTGAAGATGATCGAGTGTTTCACGCTGCCTCCTGGCAACTGCCTGACGGAGCCGCTTACACACGGCACTATTGAGCGGACAATATATCACTATCAGGTCCGCGGCACGAAAACCGACCTGGCTTGTTTGACGGACCCCGTTCTTGTGCAATAATCGTCGTGCGATGCTCGACGTAGGCACACACGCGCCGGACTTCACGGCTATCCTGGGTTCAGGCGAGCGGTTCACCCTCTCGGCGCACCGGGGATGCAACGTAGTCCTCTTCTTCTATCCCCGCGCATTCACCCATGGCTGCGCGGTAGAGGTGGGCGGATTCTGCGATTCCTACGAAGATCTCACCGCGCTCAATGCCGTGGTCCTCGGGATCAGCACCGACAGCGTCGACCGTCAAAGGCGCTTCGGAGACAGCCTGGGAGCCCCATTCGACCTCGGCAGCGACAAGGCGGGGGAGATTCGCCGGCTGTATGACGTCCGGCGCCGGTTTGGGCTGGGCACGTCACGGGTGACATACGTCATCGACGCTGAGGGCATAGTCAGGGGCGCGTTCCACAACGAGGTCCTCATGGGCAGCCATATCGAGAATGCCATGAAGACTCTCCAGGAGCTCGACCGTCCCTAGCGGGCTGTTCTCTCCGCGCCCCAACGTAGTATCATTAGCCAAGCACATCAACCAGGGAGTAACGGCATATGGCGACTGCAACGACTCACAAGCCGCGAGTGGATGACAGGGACTGGACAAAGCTCACCTTCGGCGAGCAGGTCAGGATGCTGGAGGTCGAGGGCTATCTCGTCCTTCCCAACGTGCTCACAGAGGAGCAGCTCGAAGTGTTGAGGACTGAGGCTGCTGAGATCCACACCAAGGGCGCGGACTACTCGGAGCGGCAGCGGACCGCCAGCGGGATCGCCTTCCGGGGCGGCGCGATAACGAGGCTCGTCGCCAACCCGCCCACCGTCGCGTTCCTGGAGCGGCTATTCGGCGACGACCTCATCGCCATGAGCTACGCCTACGCGCGCTCGGAGCCAGGCCACCCCGGGATCTCCCTGCACACCGACGGGCAGCCCTGGGGCTCCCAGATCTTCGGCTACGAGGGCAGCGTTCCCGTTTTGGTCCGGGTGCTCAACTACCTGGAGGACCTGACGCTCGAGGTGTCTCCGTTCAGGGTCGTGCCGCGCTCGCACCTGAGCATGCACTCGGACGGCAACCCGTATCTGCGGTACGAGAGCCACCCCGACGAGGTCATGGTCCCCGTCAAGGCCGGCTCGGCGGTGATGATCAACCACAGGGTCTTCCACGGCAACTTCCCCAACACCGGCGAGTACGCGCGCGAGATGCTGGCGATAGCCTATCGCCCTGCGTGGGGAGGGCCGATCCAGGATGTCGAGCAGTGGCCCGCCGAGGAGGTGGCCAAGCTGCCCGAGGACCTCAGGCGGTTCTACGGCGACAAAAACATCCACAAGGGCGACTTCCACGGCGGGAACAAGCCCGAGGGCATGAAGAGCGAGGCCGCCGGCATCGACTCCGACCGCTGGGACACCTGGGTCTAGGCTAGCCGGGCTCCCTTGTGGGCCTCATAGCGGAGGCAAGGGCTTGGTCGAAGGTCATGATCTCGGTCACGCCGCGCCGTCTGCAGCTTGCCAGGATACAGAGGTCTCTCGCCGCTAGCGTGGGGTGAAACTCGTAGAGTTCCCTTGCGAGGAAGACGTCCTCCTCCTCCAGTGGCCACACTGCTACGCGTGCGTTGGCCACCGTCTCCATGGCCGCGTCAAACCTTCCCGCTCTCTTGACTGGGAGATATGCGTGCGCGAGTTCCTGTAGAACCTCGGCCGAGGTGCAGAGAGACGTGTGGGCCGCAGGTGATTCGGAGAAGAAGAGCCTTGCCGTAGTCTGTAGTGGGTGAGGCTTCCCGACCGCGTACATGAAGACGTTCGTGTCTACGAAGATCAAGTGCCAGTAAAGCCCCGTCGGCGGGATTCATCGATTACGCGTAGGTGTTCCTCCCAATCCGGTTCGATATCAGGTCCATCCTCCAAGGCGTCACATATCTTGAAGAATTCTTCCCATTGTTCAGGAGACTCGAAGCGCTTGGAACGCTCACTCTCCTCCAGCCTGTCGTGGGCGGCGGCCCTCAGCCACGCGCTGAACGTCATACCCTCTCTGCGCGCCTGCTGGACGAACCTGTCGCGGTCCTGGTCGGGAATGACCAACTGAACCCTAGCCACTCTGTTACTCCTCTCCCAAAGCAGAGTGTGTATGCATGTTACACACGCTGGTGCTAGGAGTCAATGCACTCTCGCAGGTTGAAGTGCCGGCTGGCGGAAGAGGCTTCCTACGCCCGCCACGTCGGGCGTCAGCCCAGCCTTCAGCATGACATCCCACACGCTCGCCTGCATGGCCGACACGACCGGCTTTCCGGTCTCCGTCTCCAGAGAGCCCAGTATCGACGATGTCCTCATGCCGGTGCAGCTAACGAATATCCCGTCGGCGTCGGGCCGGTCGACTAGCTGCAGCACCAGCTGCCGGATGTCCTCCTGCGGGATGTACTCGATTCCGCTCAGCTTGTTCAGGCCGCGCAGGTGCACGACGTCGAAGCCGCTGTCGCTCAGGAACCGGTGGAGCCGCTCGTTCAGCTCGTCCACGTGAGGTGACAGCACCGAGACCCGCTGTACCCCCAGGTGCCGCAGGGCGGACACGGCCGCTCCCGACGTCGTGGTCGCCGGCAGGCCGGTGACGGCGTTGATCCTGCCGGCGATGTCCGTGTCGCCGCCAACGCCCCGTATGTAGCTGGCCGACGTGCAGCCGTAGACAATAGCCCCTACACCCGTCGGGACCAGCTCAACCGCTGCGTCCTCGATGTTCGAGTCGCCCGGCATCCGGAGCAGCCGATCGATCGTGATTCCCACAGTCAGGTCCGCATCCCGTGGCGGTCGTGTGCCGACCATGTGCAGTCCCACTCCGGGAGGCATGAAACGGCGTGTCTCGGCGATATCTTCCGGCGTTGCCGGGCCCGGCCACACGATACCGATTGAAGTCGAGCCGCTCATGAAATCCCTCCTGGGGCAGCGGGTTACTTGACGAAGAGTCTGCGCTCCACGTTCGTCAGCACCTCGCAGCCGTCGTCAGTGATCAACGTCGTCTCGCTGAACATCGCGCCGTACTCGCCCAGTCTCCTGAGCGCGACCGGGTGATGGAAGACCATGCCGGGGCGCAGTTTCGTCTCGTTGCCGAGCGATATGCCCGCCGTGCCGTCCGCCCACGACGGGGGGAACCCCGCCCCTACCGCGTATGCGAACACGCCGTGGAACACGAGGCCGGGCCCGACCATGTCTATCCCCTCCCAGCCGGCCCGCGCGACCTCGTCTGCGGTGATACCCGGCCGTAGGGTCGACAGGACGTTGACGAGTGCCGTGAGGCAGGCATCGATCAATTTGGCGGCGCCGGGTGACGGCTCGCCGATGGACACGGTGCGCATCATCGGGGCGGTGTACCTCTCGACGCAGGCGCCGAACTCCATGCAAAGGTTGTCGCCCCTCGCGAGCGTAGCGCGCTTGTGCGTCGAGTGGAGGATTCCGGAACGGCGCCCGCCCGTCACTATAGGCGACAGGCACATGTACTCCGTGCCCGCCTCGAACATCGCGCGATTGCCCGCCGCGGCCACGTCGTTGTCGCTCGCGCCCTCTTCAGCCGCCTCTATCGCGGCCGAGATGCCGGCGCTCGTGATCCGGGCAGCCCGGCGCAGGTACTCGATCTCCTGCGGCGACTTGACGATCTTGACGGTCGAAACGATGCCGGAGCCGTCCACCAGCTCGGCGCCCGGCAGGGCGTTCGTGAGCCGCTCCAGGGAGTCAGCGTTCATGCCCGCAAGGCCCTTCTCGATCCCTATGCGCAGCCCGGCCAGTCCCTGTTCGGCCAGGAGCTTAGCCAGGTACTCCTCGTGTCCGCAGTCCCTGGGGTAGCCGTGCGCCTCGTCGAGCCAGGTGTGGAGCAGCGCCGTGCCAAGCTCCGGCGGGTGCACCACCAGCGTCGGCGGCCCCTCCGGCGGGACGATGACGCACTCGCCGTTGTACATGGCGAAGCTCTGGTAGCCGCTCAGGTAGTAGACGTTTGGGGGATGGTTGACCAGAAGGACATCGACGCCGGCCTCGCGCATGGCCTTCCTCACGCCGTCGATTCTGCCCTGGTACTCACCGGCGGAGAACGCCAGCTCACTCGCAAGTCCCGACAGGCTGTCCTTGCCGACCGGACCGCCCTCCAGGCTGCCATGCACGGCCACTACCATTTGCCGTCACCTCCGTTGGTCTAGGTCTCGCCCCCGCTTCGCCTGTACACCTGGATTCGGTGCCTGTTGCGGTCGACAACGTAGGCGTTGCCAGCCGCGTCCAGCCTGACCGACACCGGGGCCCAGAAGAGCTTCTCTGTGTGGTATGACTCCTCGTTAACATCGCCGCCGAGGAATTCCAGGTCCGGCTCCAGGTTGGACAGGGCCCGGGCGTCCCTCTCCTCGATGTTCGACTCCAGGAAGTCATGCGCCCATGGGGACAGGGTAGCCTCACCTCGAGCCGAGGCTGCGAATTTGCCGTCGGGATGAAGGAGCTGGACGCGGCTGTTGCCCCAGTCCGCCACGTAGATGTAGCCGTCCTCGTCCACCGCCACGCCTGAGGGCCTGCGGAATTGCCCGTCCCCCTGGCCCCGCTCGCCATAGGCGGCCACGAAGTCGCCCTCCGCGGTGAATCGCTGCACGCGGTCGTTTCCCCAGTCGGCGACGTACACGTCCCCGTTCGGGGCAACGGCGATGCCCCACGGCAGGTGTAGCTCCCCGTTTCCGCTGCCCTGCGAGCCGAACTGGGTCACGAAAACCCCGTCGCGGGTGAATCTCTGTATGCGGTGGTTGCGGTGGTCGGCAATCCAGATGTGCGCGTCTGAGTCCAGTGCCATCCCAGACGGCCCGTCCAGCTCCCCCGGCCCGGAACCGGGAGTCCCCCACTTGCGCAGGAACTTGCCGTCGCCGTCGAACACGCTGATCCTGTTCAGGTGCTCGTCGCTCACGTATACGAGCCCGCCGGAGTCGATCACAATGGCCGTCGTCCAGATGAACTGCCCGTCTGCCTGGCCCACTGAGCCGAACGTCCCGTAGAACTCGCTGTCCACGTCCATCATGCAGACCTGGATGCCGCGGGTATCGCCTTCGTGCGAGCGGCCCAGCACATACAGCCGCCCGTTCGCCCCCAGGCCAATGTCGACCGGGTAGTAGAACCCCCTGCCCTCCATGGCCGCCACGCCCAGCGTGAATGCATATTCGAGCACTGCGTCTCTCACCACACTACCCGGATTCAATTCGCACGACCTCCGATCTATTCCCGCTGGAAGTCCGGCGTGGCCGCGACCATCTCCATCAGTTCGCCCACGCCCTCGCCGGACTGCGCGTCGATGTCCGCCGACTGCGCGTATTGCACCAGTGCCGCCCTCGTGTCCTCGGAAACAGATATGGCGCCCATCTCGTCCAGGCAGCGCTGGACCAGTCCCTCGGGGCCTCCGTTAGGCCCGGACATCCTCGCGATCATGTCCCTCACTCCAGGGGCGTCGGCATTGCTCAGGCGCTCTGACGCGTAGTTGATCCGCTCCACCGCCGTCCCCGTGTCGATCCACTCAGTACCCTGGTGCCAGCCCTCCACGCTTGGTGGATTGATCAGCGTCTGTCCCATGAACGACATGGGGTTCGTATTCTCCTGTGTGGCAAGGCTCGGGCCCCTGCACTCCCCGGTCAGTCTCAGCACCCCCGCGATGAGCTCCGCCGGGCCCTTCACCTTCCTGTACCTGCTCTCCTCCGACTTGAAGAATTCGGACTTCAGGAGAGCCCTGACCATCTCGCCTATGCTATAGTCGTGCTCAAAGTAAACCTCGGTCAGTAGGTCGATGGCTGCGGGGTCGCGTGGGGCCTCGTACGGCCACTGGGGGACCGGGGGCTCGTCGGCGACGAAGAAGTGGTACAGGTGGCGTGAAATGAACTGGGCAGTCGCGGGCTGCCTGCAGATGATGTCGACGACATCCTCGCCTCCGAACCGCCCGTTATGGCCCAGGAACTCCTTCTCACCGTCGTCGTGGTCCTCCGGCCTGTACTCGAACCGGTACGCCAGCCGCCCGTACGGCCACAGCGAGTCCCGCTCGGCCCTCATGGTCATGTACTCCGTGTTGGCGACCGTCCAGCCGGTGAACGCCCTCGCGGTCTCCTTCACGTCCTCCTCGGTGTAGTTGCCCACGCCCATCGAGAAGAGCTCCAGCAGCTCGCGCCCGTAGTTCTCGTTAATCGCCCCGGCGTGGTTGTCCTCGTTGTCCAGCCACATGATCATCGCCGGGTCCCTGGACAGCTCGACGAGAAGGTCGCGGAAGCTGCCCATCCCGTGCTTCCTGAACATCGCGAGCTGGTTCATCAGGATCTTGCCCTGCGTGACCTTTGGGTAGCCCGTGGCGAACACCGAGTGCCAGAAGAGCGTCATCTTCTCGTGGAGCGCCCCTTCTGTATTCACCATCCGGTAGAGCCAGTAGGAGGCCGCGCCGGACAGCCCCAGCCCTCCCTGCTGGTCCGGGTGGTACCTGAAGAGCAGGTCGTCGTCGATTCCGTCCTGGCTGTCGGTCGCGACCAGCTCGTCGACGGTGGCGTCGTAGCCCTTGCCGGCCCGCGCCTCCAACTCCGCAAGACCGGCGCCGAACCCCGCACGGCGCATGAGGTGGCCCATCAACTCCACGTCCTTGCTGCTCATGGCACCCTCCTAGCTGTCGTCTCTCGCGCATCATAACACGGGCCCCTTCGAACAATCGTCATTCCGGCGAAGGCCGGAATCCAGAGGGGCGTGGGCCAACATGGCCTGTGTCGTTTCGATCCATTGAGCTGCCCTACCATAGATTTATCGCTCTTGTAGGGGCACTGGCCTACTGCTACACTCTCTGCCATGGGTAATGTAGAGTTAGACTTCCGGCCGCGGGTGCCCGTGTTCGACGCAAACGTCGCACTCGGTCGGCGGCACAACCGGCGCGTCGTTTCGGACACAACGGAAGGGCTGCTCGAGGCCATGGACCGCAGCGGGGTCGAGCGGGCCCTCGCCTACTCTCCCTTCGCGGAGGACTTCGACACTGTCGACGGCAACGCGCTGCTGATGGAGATGATCGAGGGGCAGCCCAGGCTCGTCCCCCAGTTCGTAGCCAACCCCGCGACCGAGAGCCTGGACGAATTCGCCGCCGAGGTGTCCCGCCGGGGCGTCCGGTCGGTGCGCATCGCGCCCATCGCCCACTCCTACCCCTTCACCGACTGGGTTGCCGGTCCCTGGCTGGATTGGATGGAGTCCGAGGGCATACCGCTCTCCGTCCCGGTCGACTTCGTGGATGTCCCGCAGCTCCACGACACCGCCAAAGCCCACCCCAAGCTGAACGTGATTCTCGCCGAGGTCCACTACCGGCACGTCCCCTGGGTGATCCCGCTCCTCCGCTCGGTCCCGAACACCTACGTGGAGATGTCGCGGTTCGTCATAGCCGACGGTGTCGCGCGGCTGATGGACGCAGCGGGCGGCGAGCGCATCCTGTTCGGGTCCAGGTTCCCCGACTCGTCCATGGGCCACCAGATATACAACCTGCACACGAACGGCCTCGACGACGCGACCCTTGCAGCCGTATGCGCCGGCAACCTCGACCGCCTGCTCGGGCTGGAGAAGTGATGGAGACGCCCGTATTCGACTTCCATACGCACGCCGGACGCTGGGGCAACACCGCGGTCGACGACGACATCGAGACTTTTGTGAGCATCATGGACGCGGCGGGTGTCGACAGGTGCAACATCAACTGCATCTTCCACTCGGACGTGGCGCATGGCAACGAGGTGGCCGCCAGCTTCGCCGAGCGCTACCCCGACCGCTTCGTGGGTGTCGCGGTCATTTCGCCACTCTACCCTGAGGAGGTCGTGCCCCAGCTGGAGCGCGGCTTCGGCGAGTTGGGCCTGAAGTCCCTGAAGGTCTATCCCAACTACTACCAGAAGCCAATCGACGACCCTGGCTACTTCCCCGCTTTCGAGTGGTGCAACGACAGGAACGTCACCATCATGAGCCACTCCTCGGCGGGCAGCGGCGATGACGATCTGACGGAGCCGCGAAGGTTCGTGCCGCTGGCCGAGCGCTACCCCAACATCAACTGGGTCCTCGCCCACTCCGGCAACTCTCGAGTGGGTCAGCGCCAGGCGGTCGAGGCTGCCAAGGCCTACCCGAACATCTACCTGGAGACGTGCACATCGTTCGGCGACCACACGACCATCACCGACCTGGTCAACGGCGCCGGTGAGGACCGGGTTCTCTTCGGCTCCGACATGCCGCTGATGGACGCCCGCAACCAGGTGGGCCGCATCGTCAACGCCGACATCAGCACCGAAGCCAAGCGCAAGGTCCTGGGCCTGAACGCCATCAAGCTGCTGGGTCTGGACTAGAGGGGCCAATAGTGCTTGCCAGGTGGAGCGTGCCCTCTGGCTCGGCTCCGTGGCCTCGAGCGGCGTTAATCGGGTTTGCCATTACCCTTGCAGTGACCGCCTGTGGCGACGACCAGACGCCCACGCCCACGCCCGCGCCTGCAACGCCGGTACCCGCTGCGGAGTCGTCGACTTCTGAGTCTGTCTCCCAACCGTCGCGAGAATTGCCCGCTACCTTCGATGACTATGTTCACCTGACGGAGCAGAATCCCGTCGGTCATGAGTCGTTCATTGAAGAGGCAATTGAGACGTTGAGCGAGGACATTCGAAAGGACCCGACCAACGTTGACGCCTACGTGAAGCGAGGAGCCGCATACACGGCCATGCACCGCTATAGTGCCCTCCCGCGCAGCGACGAAGATGAGGCCTTGCTTGAACAAGCCGTCGGGGACTTCACAAGGGCCATCGAACTCGATCCAAGTGGCGCTGGCGCCTACATGGGTCGAGGAGTGGCCTATAACCACCGGAAGCAGGAGGACAGAGCGGACCAAGATTACGATATGGCGATTGAACTTCTCAGTGAGGCTATTCGCCTGGGTCCCAACGATGCAGAGACGTACATCGTTCGGGGGAAAGCCTATACATACAGACGTGACTACGATAAAGCGATTCGGGACTTCGACACGGCGGTTGGGCTCGACCCTGACAACCCTGACTTCTATTACGCCCGTGGGCTTGTCCGCACCCAGAAAGGCGAGCACGACAAAGCAATTCAGGACTATGACATGGTTATTCTCCTCGACCCCAACTATGTTCATGCATATAACAACCGAGGGTTCATGTATCGTCAAAAGGACGAGCTGGACAGGGCAATTCAAGACTACGACAAGGTCATAAGTCTGAGTCCGAATTTTGGGTGGGCGTATGGCAATCGGGCAGATATCTATAATGCGCTGGGGGAATACGACAGGGCAATTCAAGACTCAGACAAGGCCATCGCGATCCGCCCATACACTAATGCCTACAGAGTCCGAGCATGGGCCTATCACAACAAGGGCGAATACGACAGGGCGATTGAAGACTATAGCACCGCTATCAATCGCCATCCTGATGACCCAAGATACTACATCGACCGAGGGGACGCCTACTATGACAAGGGCGAGTATGGCAGGGCGATTGAAGACTATGATGCCGCCATCGGCCTCGACGAAAGCGACCCTTATTCGTACTACAGCCGGGGTTGGGCCTACTTGTCACTTGGCGACCCATCGAAGGCAAGAGCCGATTTGAACAAGGCGCTTGAGCTGGGGCACGATCCAAACGAAATCGAGGACGCGCTTGCCGATGTCAAGAAGCTGGAAGGGGACCGTTGATGGAAACGGCCTAAGGGCCAATGCGACTTCGCCATGCCTCCGAAATACCGAAAGCTCATAGGTGACGAAGAGCCGGTCCCGGTGCACTCATTCGAGGGTCGCCGCGACGTCCGGCTCAGAGTCACCCTCGGCGACATGCCACTCGAAGACGCCTTCGAGGCCGGGGTGCCCGATGTGGACATGGACGGCACGCTCAGTGCCCTGCTCGAAAGGCTCTTCAACGGCGATGGAGACTGGTTGCCGTCGGACGACGACCTCGTTGACAACCCCGATCTGCCGGACCTTGCCGGGGAGCTGGAGGCCATCTTCAGAAGCTCCCTCGCCGGCCGAAGTGATGTCAGGTTCTTCGTGAACCACGGCCCGGAGGCCCTACTCGACGATGCAGTCGGTGACCTGTGCAGGGGTGTCCTTAGCTCGAATGAAGGGCCCGAAGTCCCCCTGCTCGACCTCGTGATCGAGCAGCGCTTCACTCCCCTCTCCTACTCGGTTGGCCTGGGTCACTGGGCCAGCAGGGACGAGCTTCGCGAGCACCTGGAGATGCAGGCCTTGCTAGCCTCCGCCCATGGCCGCGAGGAAGCTCGATGCCCGGAACGCGCGAGCCGTCGCCTGAGGACGCTTGCTGACAGGCTACGCGAGTCCGGGCTGCTCGATGAGAGCTGCGAGTTGACGGAGGAAGGCGCGGCAGCTCTGGACCTGCTGGAGGAGCGGCGACGCAGCCTGCGCCGTGACTACGACGTGTTTGGCGACATATTCCTGGACGAGGAGTCCGGCGTCATCGAGGTAGGAGCAGGGCGCGGTGAGGACTTGAGGCATCACGTGTACGAGGCTGAGGGCCTCGACCCGGTCTCGACCTCCTTCTACGTGGTGGGCATAGACCATGTGGACGAGTGGATCGAGGATTGGGCCCGGGCTGAAGACCCAGGCTCGTTCTTCGATACCCTGCTCGCCTACACCGTGGAGACCGAGCCTCCAGGCGAATCTGCCCTCGACGACATCATAGAGGCCGGGCTCGCCTACATGGAGGAGATGTCGGAGGCTGAGGAAGCCGCCGACCGCGCCCGGACTGCCATCCGGCGTTCGAGGATGCGCCCACCGGAGGATCCGGAGTCCCGACAGCCCTCCGGCTAGATTGCGAAGTAGAGGATCAGCGCCGCGCTGATGATCACGCCGCTCTCGATGAACGCCACCCCGTGGTTCCGGTCCACCGTCAACTCGTCCGCTACCTTCGTGCCAGGTAGGATCGCAAAGTCTACAATGATGCGGACTACGTAGAGCAGCACGAACCCGATCACGGCGAACACAGCGAAGCTCACAAGGCTCTCAGTCCAGCCGACAAACTCACCGAAGACCGCCTTGAAGATGACTATGGCGATCGCGATCAGGTTGCCGGCCAGTGCGATGCCGACTGCCGCGTTGTCCCGCTCTATCTCGTCGTGAACGTCGAATGGCGTAGTCAGCTCGTACACGAGGGCGAACGCCATCAGCACCGCCATTCCAAGCACGAAGAACACCACCGACCGGATAACGCTCTCGACAATCGTCGCCTCGTCCGCCGAAACCCCTGCCCCCGCGGTGGATGCTGCGATCACCAGTCCGACTGCAACGTAGACGGCAAACTCGACAGCGCCGGACCCAACGTTCTGGTCCTCGATGATCTCCTTCTCGGTCTTGAACTTGTACAGCACCAGCTTGTCGACCAGGATCCTGGCCAGGTTCAGCACGAGTATGCCGGCCACGGCATACAGGAAGACCTCCAGCACGTCGAACCAGAAGTCCCCGGTGAACTGCCACTGGTCGTCGCGAATTACCGTGAGCGGCTGGTACAGCACGCCCACGAAGACGATGATGACCCCGAGGAAGTACCCCGTGATGCTCAGCCCAAGCGCAGTGTTGTCCTTGCGGCTCAGCTGCTCGTTGATTCGATACGGCGTCAGGAAGTCCTGCGCGAACTTCGCAAGCACCAGGACCACGACCCCCAGGCCGACGTAGACCAGCCCTCGCGGAAAGAATTCCAGAGTGTCAACCAGCGCGTCAACCATCAGGTCCTCCTAGCTGCTTGTATAGGGTAATGCTCTCGGGCGGGACCACGTCGCTGAACCGGGCCCTGAAAGGAAGTCCCTCCCACTTGTCGATCGTCAGTACTCGCGTGTCGTCCTCCGAGACCATGTCCCACATGTAGAACGCCTGCCCGTCCGCTCCCCCTTCGTACAGGGTGGTCTCGGCGCTGAACCGGTAGTAGTAGTCCGTGCCGTCCACCGTGATGTAGTTGCCGATGGACTGCTCTTCGTCAAGGCGGACCATGTCCTCCTCGGAGAGCCCCAGGGCCTCGAGCCCCACCGGCCTGTCGTCCGGGCAGACCGTCACGTACTGCACCCCGGCTTCCTCCGACCACGACACCCAGACCTTGTGCTCGCCGTCTGAGCCAAGCACCTCCCGCCATGTGCCGGGGGCGCTGCTGTACCGGTTGACCTGCTCGACTATGAAGTACGCATCTTCGTACTCCAGCTCATGGCCTGTCACCGTGAATACGTCGCCCTTCTCCGCATCCCTGATGTTCTCGCTGGCGGATGTGTCGCCTCGCGGCTTCTTCTTCTTGCGTCCGAACAAAGACCCGAGCAACGACGGACCTCCCAGACCTGTCGGAGCGTGTCTACTCCTCCAGGGGCTCGGCGGAGTCCAGGTTGTAGAAGTAGGTATTGCCCTCACCCACCCCTTCGAGGATCACCACCTCGTGAACGTTGATGTCGTGGGAATCGATATTCAGCGACGTCCCCGTCGTCTCGACGAGCAGTCCGCTGGTCGACTTGAACTTGAGACCGGCCTCGACCTCTTCCATTTCAGCGTAACTCAAAGCACCCCTCCGATAGCGCTTGGATTGACGCCGCCAGGCGTCGTGTGTGTGCCTCGCCCCTAATTCTACACCAGACCGCACGTCCGCCCATACGCCATGCCACCCCATATGGTACGCTGATTCTATGTCGAAGGGTCGCGTTATAGTTGCGATGAGCGGAGGAGTCGACTCCTCCGTCGCCGCCCTGCTGCTCAAGCGGGAGGGCTACGACGTCGTTGGAGTAACCATGCGCCTGTGGACCGTCGAGCGCGGAGATGTGCCTGCCTCGAGCAAGCGCTGCTGCTCCGTAGAGGACACGGACGACGCCAGGCGCGTGTGCCAGGCCATAGGCGTACCCCACTACGTCCAGAACTTCGAGCGGGAGTTCACCGAGCACGTCGTCGACTATTTTGTAAGGGAGTACGACAGGGGTCGGACGCCGCACCCCTGCCTCGCATGCAACGACAAGATCAAGTTCGACTTCTTCCTGCGCAGGGCCATGTTCCTCGACGCCGATTTCATCTCCACGGGGCATTACGCCCGCATCGGGCGCGGACCGGAGGGCTACGACCTGCTGAAGGGGGCGGACTCCGGCAAGGACCAGTCATACGTGCTCTTCACGCTGAGCCAGGGGGAGCTCGGGCGGCTCCTGCTGCCCATTGGCGAGTACCCCAAGAGCGAAATTCGCAAGATCGCCGCAGACGCCGGCCTGCCCGTCGCAGACAAGCCGGACAGCCAGGAGATCTGCTTCATACCCGACGGCGACTACCGCAAGTTCGTCGGCAACAGGGCCGATCGCAAGCCAGGCGATATAGTGGGCGTGGACGGCTCCGTGCTCGGGAAGCACCCGGGAGTCCAGTTCTTCACCATAGGCCAGCGCCGGGGCATCGGCCTCGAGGGAAACACGGGGTCGCCCCGCTACGTCCTGGACATCGACGCCGCCACCAACCGGGTCACGGTGGGCCCGGAGGATGCCCTCTACCGCCGGCGCCTGTGGGCGTCACGCGTAAACTACACGACTGCCGAGCCTCCATCCGGCCCTATGAGTGTGTCAGCGCGGATCCGGTACAAGGCCACGGACGCCGCCGCTACCCTGGTACCCCACAACGACTGGGCTGAGGTCCGTTTCGACGAACCGCAGCGAGCCGTTACGCCGGGCCAGCCCGTCGTCTTCTACGACGGCGACCGCGTCATCGGCGGCGGCTACATCGAGCTCAGCCCGCCGGCAGCCGATGCTCCTGTACCCGCCGAGACCATCGGGACCACGGCGTGACAGCCGTCGTTCCCGCGCAGGCGGGGACCCAGAGGGGTGGGGGGAAGACGGGCCCTCCGCAGTGAAGTCTGCGAAGCACAGGAAGCGGGCGGGCCCGGTCCCCAATTTCAAGGAAGAGACCGCCCTGCTCGCGGCGGGCTACTCGCCCATAGCCGGTCTCGATGAGGTGGGCCGAGGCCCCATAGCCGGGCCCGTCGTCGCCGGTGCGGTGATCCTCCCCCAACCTCCCAGGCGCTCCTGGATGCGCGGCATACGTGACAGCAAGGCCCTCACAGGCCTACAGCGGGAGGAGCTTGCACCCATCATCGAAAGGGAGGCGCTGGGCGCCCAGGTTGGCATGTCGACGGGCGAAGAAATTGACAGATTGGGCATAGTCAAGGCCACCCACAGGGCGATGGAGCGCGCTCTCGACTCGCTGACCCCCAGGCCGCAGCACCTGCTGCTGGACGCTTTCCCGCTGCCCACCGTGCCGCTGCCCCAGACTCCCATAGTGAAGGGCGACGCCCACTGCCTCTCGATTGCCGCCGCCTCCATCGTAGCTAAGGTGGCCAGGGACCGCATGATGGACGAGGCCGACGAGCTCTACCCAGGCTACGGATTCTCGACGAACAAGGGCTATGCCACGGTTGATCACCTCAGGGCAGTCGAGGAGCTGGGTCCCAGTCCCATACATCGCATGACTTTCTCGCCCTTCATCCAGCCCCGCCTCTTCGAAGGCGATCGGTGACCAGGGCTCGCCAGGAGCTGGGACGCCGTGGCGAGGCTTTGGCCAGGGTCCGCCTCGAATCCCTCGGGTATTCGATCATCGACTCCAACTTCCGGACACGTGCAGGCGAGATCGATCTTGTAGCAGAGCGCGGCGGCGCAATCGTATTCGTTGAGGTCCGCGCCCGCTCAGGTCCGTCGATGGGCCTGCCCGAGGAGTCGATCACGCCATCCAAGCGCAGGCACCTCATCGCTGCGGCGCAGCAATACCTCCAGATGCGCCACATGGGTGACAGGCAGTGGCGAATCGACCTCGTAGCAGTCGAGTTCCACCGGGGACGGCCTCCACACATCAGGGTCATCGAAAACGCCATTGAGCTCTAGCTGGTAGGTCAAACTGTCGTCCTCGGCAACGCGAGACCACCGCCATCCCCGGTGGTAGAATCACGCCATGAACCAGACTCGCGCCGAGAGAGTCGCCCGCGTACGCGGGCTCTACGTAATCGTCGACCCCGAAGCGACGAGCGGAAGGCCTGTGCTGGAAGTCGCCGAGGCCGTTCTGGAGGGCGGCGCGTCCCTCGTCCAGCTCCGGGACAAGACAGGCGACACAGACGATTTGCAGCCGGCCGCCCGCGCCATCAAGGCCCTCTGCGAGAGCTATAGCGCCCTCTTCATCGTCAACGACGACCCCAACCTCGCCGCCGCAAGCGACGCCCACGGCCTCCATCTCGGGCAGGACGACATGCCGGTCGCCGACGCCAGGAGCATCGTGCATCCCGACACGATAATCGGCCGCTCCAACAACACCATCGAAGAGGTCGAGGCGTCGCGAGACGCGGGTGCGGACTACCTCGCCGTCGGCGCTGTCTTTCCCACGTCCACCATGGGCAAGAGCCAGCGCCCAGTAGTCGGCACAAACCTAATCACAACGGCAAAACAGGTCGCCGACCAGCCCATAGTGGCCATAGGCGGCATCAACCAGCACAACGCCGCCGAGGTCATCCGCGCGGGCGCAGACTGCATCTGCGTTGTCGGCGCCATAACCCTCGCCGACGACCCAGAGACTGCCGCTCGGCAGATCGTCGAGGCCATCGAAGTTCACAACAGCACCATGGGCGAGAGTAACTCGTAGACGAGGACTGCTTCATGGCGGACAATGGCCTCTATGACGCTGGCGAGCCCGAGTGAGGAGCTGATGGCAAGGGGAGGTGACCGTATGACGAACTGGGAGACGTGCCCGGCGGTGGAAAGCCGCCCTGACAAGCTCAGCGGGGCTTGGGTGTTCCGCGGAACCAGGGTGACCTTATCGAGTCTGTTCGGCAATCTCGCAGAGGGAGCGACCACGCAGGACTTCCTCGACTGGTTCCCAGGAGTGGAGGAATGGCAGGTCAAGGCCGTGCTGGAACACGAGGCCAAGAGCCTCGACACCAGGGTAGACATGCCGACCTGAATATGGCGAACTTGCTCAAGGCTGATAGGACACAGAAGTAAAGGAGACATGATCCATGGCAATACGCCGGAGGGAGAGGACGGGACCGTACAAGAAGCAGTTGTCTAAACTGAAGAACAGGATAAGATACTCCGCCGCGAGATGTGCTGGATTCTACATAGGGATCACCAACGACCCTGAAGAAAGATGGCTGTTCCATTCCCAAAACTATGACGAGATGATCGTGCTTTACAAGACAAGATCCGAACGGCTTGTCACGGGTATGGAACGTGCACTCATTGATTATTTCTGGGACGACTGTGACAACAGCAACCGCGGCGGTGCCCCACCAGGGGAAGGTCCGCCGTACTACTTGTACATTGTCCGTCGCTAGTATTACTAATCCGAAGGAGACAGGAGATGCCAGATCGAAACATAGTCGAGCGGTTGAAGGCTGGGGAGATGCTGCTGATGGACGGCGGTACAGGCTCGGAGCTGCAGCGCAGGGGCGTGGACGTGCTGAAGGACGCCACAGACATCCTGAAGGCCTGGTCCGCGACATCGAACATCGACAACGCCGACGTCGTGCAGCAGGTCCACCAGGACTACCTGCGCGTCGGCGCGGACATCATCATCAGCAACAACTTCTGGACCACGCCGTCGGCCATGGAGCGCATCGGGATGCGCGACCGCTGGCAGGACTACGCGAAGGCCGCCGCCGAGAACGCCGTAAAGGCGAGGGACGCGGGTAATCCTGACGCATACGTGGCTGGTGGCATCGCCGCCCCTACCCTGTATTTCCGCATCGGCCAGCAGGAGCCGGACGTGGACCTCCTGGGCGCAGACGGCTTCCGCGACGAGTACGTCCCCCACGCGCAGATACTGGCCGATGCCGGCGCCGACGTGATCCTGGCCGAGTACGTCGGCTACATCGTCGACTGCGTTGCGGCGGTCGACGCATGCGCGGAGGTCGGCCTGCCCGTGTTTCTGGGCATCAGGCACCTCCACCAGGATGGCAAGATGCAGTTCGGTGAGGACATACGCGATCTCGTCGCAGCGTTGAAGGGACATCCAGTCGACGCTGTGCTGATCATGTGCAGCAACCCCGAGGCCATATCCGCCGGACTGCCTATCCTGGCAGACGCCTTCGACGGCCCCGTCGGCGCATACCCCAACATCGGCTACAACCCGACTGGCCCGCTTTCCAATCGCCCACAGCTCACAAACCAGCTTCCCAGCGCCGGACCTGACATTCTACAGACAGCCGCATATCCGCCCACGGTGCTTGCTTCCCTAGCGGCCGAGTGGAAGTCGATGGGCGCACAGATAATAGGAGGGTGCTGCGCAACCGGCCCCGAGCACATCATGGCGATGCACCCCGTAGTGAAGGGAGAGACCGCCGGATGATCGCCCCCAGATTGGTCGTGAGCTCGGCAGCATGAGGTCGTTGACAGGAGCGTCGTCGGTGGCGCACTATCTTGGTAAGACTCGATAACAAAGGGCTTGCATATGTCGCGAACTACCAAGACGATTACCTTCTCGTTGCCACCTGAGATGGCGGAGCGGGTGGATATGGTGATGAAGCGGCAGGGGCGAACGAGGAGTGAGTTTCTTCGGGAGGCGGTGCTCCGCTACATGGAGGAGTGCGAATGGAAACAGCTGCTTCAGTATGGAGAAGAGAGGGCTAGGCAGAAAGGCATCGGCCCTGAGGACGTCAGCCGTCTGGTGGAAGAGTACCGAGCCGAATCCAGCTCCCCTCGTACGTGAGAGTCGTACTCGACACCAACGTCATCGTCTCTGGTCTCAATTTTCCTGGAAACGAGCGCATCGTGCTTGAGTTGGCCCTCAGGGGGCGGTTCGAGTTGTACCTGTCGCCCTTCATCCTGGCGGAGGTTGCCGGAGTACTGGGTCGCAAGTTTGATTGGAACGGGGAACGTTCGTCTCAGGCTCTCAGGACCCTGGGCAGCGGCGCCACTGTCATCGAACCCCTGAGATTCCCCGAGGTGGTCGAGGGTGGCCATGCCGACAACCGTGTACTGGAATGTGCGGCGGCCGCCCAGGCAGACTACCTGATCACGGGCGACCGTCGGCATCTGTTGCCCCTTGGGAAATACAGAGGCGCGAGAATCATAAACGCGCCCCGATTCTTGTCTGCACTGGAGGAGTGGCAATCGACAACAGGGCTGGTCTGAAAGCCATCGCCGAGTCCGCGGACGCCGCGCTCCGGGACACGCACGAGGCGCGCGAGCAGGCCCTGACCCTCTCGCGGCGGGTCGTCCGCAGCTCCGCCAACTCCATCAGGGCCGCACACCGGGGTGAGCTCGACGAGGCGCGCAGGCTCGTGGCCGAGGCGGCCGATCTCGCCTCGCGCCTGGGCCCGTTCCGCGAGAGCCACCCCAGCGTCTACTTCGGCGGCTACGTCGAGGACGCGCTGAAGGAGCTCACCGAGGCCAGCGCCGTGCTCGCCATCGCCGAGGGCTCCCCACTGAAGGGCCCGGAAGAGCTTGGAGTCGGTGCCGCGCCCTATCTGAACGGCCTTGCCGAGGTCGTGGGCGAGCTTCGCCGGCTGATCCTGGACGGCCTCAGGCGCGGCGACTTCAGCCGTTGCGAGGAGCTCCTTGGCATCATGGACGACATATACACAGTGCTCGTCGCCATAGACTATCCGGATGCAGTGACGCGCGGCCTGCGGCGCAGCACAGACGCCGCCCGCGGAATACTCGAGCGCACCCGGGGCGACCTGACACTCGCCCAGAGGCAAGACCGCCTCGAGGCGAGGCTTGCCGAGTTCGAAGAGCGTATCGGCAGGGAGTCCTGACCCTTCGGAGGCGAGGAGCCATGACTGTCTACATCAGGTGTCTGCTCGCCACGGCCATGCTCCTCCTAGCGTGCTCGACCGCCGATGCTCCCGCGCCAACCCCAACGACTGAAGCAACTGCCGCAGCGGCGTCGCTCTCGCAGGAGGAGTTTGCCGACCGCGCTGCTGCTACCCTTGGCATCATCGGTGAGTTGGAGAAGAGCGCAGACGAATGTGATGGTTTCGAGCTTGGGGACGTCAATTTCGGCTTGGACACCACGTACCGGGGTGCCCGCCAGGCCTTCTCCAACGCACAGAACCGTCTCGATGCTTTCGGGCAGCGAGAAGGGATAGAAGTGCCGGAGAACTTCGACGTGAGGGTCGACCGGCTGGCCGATGAAGATTGGCGGAAGCTGCAGCCGCTCGCGTCTGAGTTCCTGGTTGCCTATGAGAAGATGTTTGCCGCTATGCTTGCGGTTGCCAACAATGAGCTGCAGCAGGCGGGGTGCTACGAAGACCAATCGGACGAGTGACCGAATGACGGCCCATATAGTCAGCGAACGGGATCGAATCGGCCCTCAGCCCTGACCCTGCGGAGGCGATAAGCCATGACCGCCTACATCGTTCGCCGGATACTCCTGGCCCTGTTCACCGCATGGGTCATCTCTGTCCTCGCCTGGTTCGTCATAGAGCTGCCGCCGGGCGACAACGTCAAGCACTTCCTCGACAGGCAGATGCAGATGGGCACCGCCGTCGACCTGCAAGTCGCCGACGAGGTGCGGCGCCACTTCGGCCTGGACAAGCCCCAGTACGTCCGCTATGCAATATGGATCAGCAGGCTGCTCCGGGGCGACATGGGGCTCGCCATCTCGGAGCCGGGCGAGCAGTATCTCGCGGCAGTTACCGTGAAGAGCCTGGTGAGCAACCGCATTTGGACGACCATCGTTCTCACAGGATTCACGGTCCTCGTGACCTGGACCTTCGCCATACCCATCGGGATATACTCCGCCGTCCGCCAGCACAGCGTCGGCGACTACGTCTTTACCTTCGTGGGCTTCGCGGGTCTGGCGGTCCCCGACTTCCTCCTTGGCTTGGTGCTGATGTACATCGCACTGGCCTACTTCGGACAGAGCGTCGGCGGGCTATTCTCGCCCCAGTACCAGGACGCGCCCCTCAGCATTGCCAAACTGCGCGACCTCCTGGCGCACCTGTGGATTCCCGCCGTCGTCCTGGGCACTGCCGGCACCGCGGGGCTGATCCGCATTATGCGCAACAACCTGCTGGACGAGCTGGCCAAGCCCTACGTGGTGACGGCCAGGGCCAAGGGGCTCAGCTCGTGGCGCCTCATCATGAAGTATCCGGTGCGGGTAGCCATCAATCCCCTCGTGAGCACGGTGGGCTACCTTCTCCCTGCCCTCGTAAGCGGCAGCGTCATAGTCTCGGTCGTGCTCGGCCTGCCCACCCTGGGCCCAGTATTCCTTTACGCAATCCAGGGCGAGGACGTTCACACCGCCGGCTTCATCGTCCTCCTCCTGGGCATACTCACCGTCTCGGGCACCCTCATTTCCGACATCCTCCTGGCCGTCGTCGATCCCAGGATCAAATACACGACCTGACCCCACATTCCCCATCTCCTCCTAGTCCCCGGTGACCGACTGTGATACGATTTGGGTCGTCGAGAGCGGGCTTCCCGCACATTACGGCCTCCCGCCGAGGGGAGGCTTTTTCATGGAGAGGCTAAAGTGATCTTCATCGTAGCCTTCGTGGCGGCAGCAATCGGGCTCGTATTTGCCCTGCTGCTCGCGCTCAATATTCTCAAGCAGGACAAGGGCAACGAGACCGTCCAGTTCATAGGCCGGGCCATACAGGAGGGCGCGATGGCCTTCCTCTCGCGGGAGTACAGGCTCCTCGCGATATTCGTGGTTATCGTCTTCGTCGTGCTGGCCGCGCTCATCGACTACGACCTGCTCGGCAGGATAGGAAGGGAAGAGGACCGGACTATCCCTGCCACGGCCATTGCATACATGGTGGGCGCGATCGGTTCTGGGCTTGCCGGCTTTATCGGCATGAGCATCGCCATCCGTGCCAACTCGCGCACCGTCGTGAAGGCCCAGCAAGGGCTGAACGCTGCCCTGAGAGTTGCGTTCAACAGCGGCGCGGTCATGGGCGTCTCTGTCGTGAGCATCGGCCTTATCGGCATGACGGCGATCTATCTCATCTTCAAGGACGTCAACATCGTCGCGGGGTTCGGCTTCGGCGCATCGTCCATCGCCCTGTTCGCCAGGGTCGGCGGCGGCATATATACCAAGGCCGCCGACGTTGGGGCAGACCTCGTCGGCAAGGTAGAGGCGGGCATCCCCGAGGACGACCCGCGCAACCCGGCCACTGTCGCTGACAACGTGGGCGATAACGTCGGCGACGTTGCGGGCATGGGCGCGGACCTCTTCGAGTCCTACGTCGGCTCCATAATCGCCACCGTCGCCCTCGCTGCTACAGGCGCCGCCTTCCTGAAGCTGGACGACATCAGCGACCTAGGGGCTAACTATGACGCGGCCATGTTCACGTTGCCCATTCTTGTGGCCGCCATGGGCATCATAGCCTCAATCCTGGGCACCTTCCTCGTGAGAACGAAGGAAGGCGCAGACATGGGTCGCCTTCTCTGGACGCTCCGCACCGGGATCCTTGGCGCAGGGGTCCTCATACTCATCGGCTCGGGCGTCGCGATCCAGGTCATGGGACTGCCCTTCGAGCTGTTCTGGGTAATCCTCACAGGGCTGGTCGCAGGCCAGGTCATCGGCACCGCATCCGAGGTCTACACTTCCTACGAATTCCCCTTCACCAAAGGCATCGCGGCCCAGACCGAGACGGGCTCGGCGACCGTCATAATCTCCGGCCTCGGCCTCGGCATGATCAGCACGCTGATTCCGGGCGTAGTCATCGTCGTGGCCATGTGGCTCACCAACGAGTTGGCGGGCACCTACGGTGTCGCGCTGGCCGCGGTCGGAATGCTATCGACGCTCGGCATTACCCTGGCGACCGACGCCTACGGACCCGTCGCCGACAACGCGGGCGGTATCGCCGAGCAGGCGCACCTGGACCCCGAGGTGCGAGAGCGCACCGATGCCCTCGACTCCCTGGGCAATACCACGGCGGCGACCGGCAAGGGTTTCGCCATAGGCTCGGCCGTGCTCACGGCCCTGGCCCTGATGGCTGCATACTCACAAGTCACCGGAGTTGACGTCTTCGACCTCAAGGACGTGAACGTCCTCATGGGGCTCCTCGTCGGAAGCATCATGCCGTTCCTGTTCGCCGCTCTCACCATGCAGGCTGTCGGACGGGCGGCCAACGCGATGATCAGCGAGGTGCGCCGCCAGTTCCGCGAGATAGACGGCCTGATAGAGGGCACCGCTCCGGCAGACTACGCAAGGGCGGTCGACATCAGCACCCAGGGAGCCATGCGCGAGATGGTGCTGCCGGGCGTCCTGGCAGTGATAGCCCCCATAGCGGTGGGCGCCATTCTCGGGCCCGAGGCGCTGGCTGGACTGCTCATAGGCGCCATTGCCACGGGATTCCTCCTCGCCATCATGATGGCTAACGCGGGAGGGGCGTGGGACAACGCCAAGAAGTACGTCGAGGCGGGACATCACGGCGGCAAGGGCTCCGAGCAGCACGCGGCCGCGGTTGTGGGCGACACGGTTGGCGATCCCTTCAAGGACACGTCCGGCCCTGCCCTCAACATCCTGATCAAGCTCATGTCCATCGTGGCCCTCGTCTTCGCCCCGCTTTTCTTGTAATGGGCTTGCGAAATATTCACAAGCTGTGGTAATGTACTTGCCGAGATAGGGGGCGACGGCGAGTGGACGACTTTGTAATCCGAACCGAAGGCCTGACCAAGCGCTACGGGAAGATCGGCGCCGTGGACGGGCTGTCGATGGAGGTGCTTCGCGGCCACGTCTACGGCCTCCTCGGTCCCAACGGGTCCGGCAAGACCACCACTATGGGCATGCTGCTGGGCCTGGTCAGGCCGACCTCCGGCACATTCAGCCTCTTCGGGTCAACGGGCCGGCACGACGACGCCCTCCGCCGGGTAGGCGCCATCGTCGAGACGCCGTCCTTCTACCCCTACCTTTCGGGCCGCAAGAACCTCGCCTACTTCCAGGGGATCTCAGGCCGGGGCTCTCCAGCCGAGATCGACGCTCTTCTCGACAGGGTCGGCCTGCTGGGCCGCGCCGACAGCCGCTTCCAGACCTACTCGCTCGGAATGAAGCAGCGTTTGGGCATCGCATACGCCCTTCTCGGCGACCCGGAGCTCCTGTTCCTCGACGAGCCGACCAACGGTATGGACCCTGAGGGAATGGCAGAGATACGGGAGCTGATACGCAGCCTGGGGACCGGCGGCAGAACGGTGCTCCTCTCCAGCCACCTCCTCAACGAGGTCGAGCAGGTCTGCGACAGTGTGACCATTCTCTCGAGGGGCAAGCTGATCGCCCAGGGCGAGGTGGCCGAGCTCATACAGTCCCGCGGCAGCGAGCAGATTCGCACCAGCACCACAGACGATGCCAAGGCGGTCGAGATACTCTCTGCCCTGGACTGGGTCGAAGAAGTAACCCCCAGGGACGGCTCCCTCCTGGTAGCCGCACCGCACGAGCGCTCATGGGAGCTGACGGCCGCCCTGAGCCGCGACGACATCTACGTCTCAGAGCTCACGCCCGTCCAGACCTCCCTCGAGGAGTATTTCCTCGAGGTAACGGGCGACAACGAGAGCGATGGGGAGGCAGAGACCGGATGATGGAGCCCAGCCTTCGCATGTGCGGTTCGCCATCAAGAAGGACAATACGCAAGGTGCCTATGCGATTGAACATAGAGCCATTGGACGAGGGCGGGTTCCTTGCAACGAGCCCCGATGCGCCCGGTCTCGTCGCGGAGGGACGCAGCATCGAGGAAGCTACCCGAATCGCTCATGGGCTCGCCTCCGAGATCGTGGAGTCGTGCATCGAGCACGGCGACCCCCTCCCCAGCGTCGCGGAGGCTGTTCTGTAATGATCGCACAGGTGGCGCGCCTCACTGTCTGGGAGTGGTTCAAGCTGCGTCGCCGCTGGCAGCCGTGGATACTGCTGGCCGTCGCCATCGTCCTGGCGCAGATCGGCCTGTGGGTCAGCTACGCCGCCTACCATAACGAGACGCTGCAGGAGTTCATGTCCGGCGGCAGCAGCTCGATGGGGACTTCCTACGAACAGGACGGCGAGACCATAACTGTGTCGATCACATGCGCGGAGATCGTCAACGGCCAGACCCCTGAAGGCATCGACAAGCTCCCCGAAGACCAGCGGAATGAGTTCCTGGCCGATATCGAGCGGTTCCGCGAGGAGTCGTGCGCAGCAGTTGAGGCGCGTGAGACTATACGCAATAGCTTTGCGCTGCCCAGCGCGATTCCCAGCACCATTAGCAATATGTTCGACATTGCCGCCTTCCTCGTCCTGATCCTAACCGCGTCGGCCCTTGGGACCGAGTACGGCTGGGGGACGCTCAGGACGGCATTGACCAGGGGAACCGGGCGCTGGCAGCTTCTCTCCTCGAAACTGGTCCTCATGATGCTTCTCTGTGCTGCCGGGTTCCTGGCATTGAGCGCAACAGCGGCCTTCTCCAGCGTCCTCGCGGCGGTCATACCCCCTGCCGAGTCGGGTGGCCTGTTCGACTCCGGCAGCTGGGGCGACGCTGCCGTGACGTTTGGCAAGGCGGTCTACGGCCTCGCGCCATACGTCGCCCTCGCGGCCCTCCTCACCGTGCTCACCCAGTCCTCGGCCGCCGGCATGTCCATAGGGATGGGGTACTTCGTCGTCGAGCTGATCTTCGTTCCCCTGCTCAGGAACTTCGACTGGTTCGATAACATCTCGGCAGTGCTTCTCGGCACCAACGTCGACAAGTGGATGCAGGTCTCCCTCGTCGAAGTGGAGATAAACAGCAGCGGTGTTCCCTCCGAGCAAAT
>DAOULA010000031.1:0-12859 GCA_034420735.1 Dehalococcoidia bacterium | reverse complement strand
CTCGCAGTACTCTCGAATGCTCACTCGGTTCACGGTTACCCTCCCCGTGTTGGGTAACCGCAATTTTGAGGTGCATTCCCCGGCTCGGTAACCAAAATAATGAGGTCATGCGGGCGCTTGACGCCACAGAACACGCGTGCTATGCTATCCTCGGCAGGAAGGGGAACAGATGAGCCCGCCGCTCATCCGGAGCCGTAACCGTAGCGTCTACCCCCTTTCCGGGTGCGGAGTATATCCGTATTGCCGTCGCACACCACGGGACTGAGCGGTAAGGTCGCGGGGTCTGCGAGCATTGAGGATAGGGGCGGCGGACTACCGCCGCTTCAGAAAAAGACCGGAGCGCGTCTCCCAGGGACCCGTTTGACTTTCGCATAGTTGATCACACCGCCCACACAAGTGGGCACCGTCGAACATTCCGGCTCCGCGAGGCAGCGGGCCAACCCGACAGGGACGCGCTCCGGCACCATCGAAGAATCCAAGGAGACCAACCGGACAAACGAAACACAGAAGTAACCAGAGGAAACGAACGAGAAGCCTACAGGGTGCCCCGCCAAGGCGAGTGACCTGGTGAGGGTGCGGTTTGCCGCAACCTGCCGCCATCTGAACACGCCCCTGCGCGCCCGTACCGTGCGAGGCGATGCCCCGTGCCCGCAAAGGCTCCCCCGCCGCTATGGACACGCGCGGCGCCCATTTGCTATCATCGCTATGTGTGCCGAGGTGGTGGAATTGGTAGACACGCAGCGTTGAGGGCGCTGTGGCCGCTAAGGCTGTAGGAGTTCGAGTCTCCTCCTCGGCACCAACGCCGCTCCAGGCGACGTAGCCAAGTGGTCTAAGGCGGAGGTCTGCAAAACCTCTATTCGGCGGTTCGAATCCGCCCGTCGCCTCCAACCCATCTTCCTACCTCTCCCTTGACGGGAGAGGGTGCCTCGCCCCCCCCGTTCGGCCTGAGCCTGCCTGTCCTGAGCCCTGCCGAAGGGTCGAAGGCCAGTGCTCACCAGCACAACCACGATTGTGGCCCAGTCACCTGAAGGCCTGCCTGCCCTGAGCCCTACCGAAGGGTCGAAGGCCAGTGCTCACCAGCACAACCACGATGTGGCCCAGTCACCTGAAGGCCTGCCTGCCCCTGAGCCCCGTCGAAGGGCCGAAGTGCGCCCCTCTATTCGTACGGCACCCCGTACTTCCCATCATGTGCGATCTCGCTCAGCGGCCTGCGCCTCTTCCCCCGCGGCGTCCGCGCCCGGTAGCCGAACGGCAGCACCGTGATCAGGTGCGTGGAGCCTGGGATTCCCAGCAGGTCCTTCACGCCCCGCTGCTGCTCCGCCGTCGGCAGCCCCACGAAGCACGTCCCCATGCCCTCCTCCCACGCCACCAGCTCCATCTGCTGCAGGGCACGCCCCGCGTCCAGCTCCGGAGAGTCCGCCCCCTCCATCAGTATCGCTATGGCAAGCGGCGCGTCGGCAAGGAACCGCCCGCTCGTCGCGATCTCGCCCAGCCGCCTCAGCGAGTCCCGGTCCCTGACTACGATAAATCGCCACGGCTGCCGGTTCCGGGAGCTCGGCGACCACCGCCCCGCCTGCAGCAGCTTCCTGACCACCGGCTCCGGCACGGGGTCCGGCTTGAACTCGCGTACGGTCATCCGCTCTCGTACATTCTCGTAGACACTCACTGAGTCACCTCCGCGGAGCGGTCCACCCACTTGTATGCGCTCTTCGCGTTACCCCACAGGAACTTCTCCGACGCCTCGTCGCCCTTCTCCCTGAAGTACCCCGACGTGATCGCCAGCTCCTGCGAGTACGGGCCGATCTGCTCCACGTTCGGCCAGTTGCTCCCGTACACGAGCCGGTCCTCCCCGAACGCGTCCCACAGCACGTCCAGCGTCGGCCTGTAGAAGTCCACCCCTTCCGGAGCGGGCAGCACCGCGCTGTGCTGGAGCACCGCCGACACCTTGCAGAACACGTTGGGCCGCCGCGCAATCCGCCGCATCACGTCCGCCCACTCCGGGTTCGCCGCCACCCCATCGATCGGCCGCCCAGCGCCGATGTGATTGATGACTATCCTGAGCTGCGGCACGGCGTCGGCCAGGTGGAACAGGCCATCCATGTCGTACCAGCCCAGGTGGGCGTCGAACTGCAGGTCCTTCTCCGCAAGGATTTCCGCTGCCCTCAATACGGTTCGAGTGGAGTATTCGGAAGGGTCGAGAGAGCGCGGCCTGATCCCACGGAACAGCGGATTGGCCGCGAAGCGGTTGACGTGCCCCTCGAACGAGTCGTCGCGCATGTCCAGGTTGCCCGAGAACCCGACGATCAACGGCTCGTCCGCGGCCATGTCGAGAATCCACTGGTTGTCCTCGACCCAGTGGCTCGCCTCAACGACCACGACGCCGGTCACACCCAGCGGCCCGGTTATGCCCTTGAAGTGCAGGGGGAGAACCGTCCGGTACAGGCGCGACTCCTCCTGCGGGTCCGGGTACGGCGCGCCCTGCGGCCTCGTCGGATCGATAAAGTGAACGTGCGTATCGACGATCATGGACTAACCTCGCTCCTGCGCCGCCATTGTACCGTAACGGAAG
Source organism: Dehalococcoidia bacterium (assembly GCA_034420735.1). Taxonomy (GTDB): domain Bacteria; phylum Chloroflexota; class Dehalococcoidia; order Lucifugimonadales; family CAJWER01. Next base: position 10,290 of record DAOULA010000031.1, on the reverse strand, counting down.
TAGCTGGACTGTCCATGCCTGTTCCATCCAGTTGACTCGCTTCGTTGCGAATTGTTAGGGTCGAGGAACGCTGCCGCTTCGAGGTGGTGACATGCACCCCTGGCGCTATGCTTCGGTCCTCAGAACCTCACTTGCGGGAGCAACGCTCCTAGCCGGGGTCATCCTGGCTGGCTGTACCGAACCGCGACCGCAGCTACCTGAGCTCGATTTCCAGTCAACTGAGGAGAGCGAGGGTGCGACAGTCGCTCCCTCGGCACCGGCATCCACGCCCATGCCAGCGCCGATTCTTACGGACCGCATATCTGCCGTAGTCGGCACATCCAGGGCTGGTCTTTCGGTGGCGGACATGCAGGGCATAGTCGAGACCTCACTTGCAACTCATCAGGGAGACTACAGCCCCATGCTGGCGCGGGCCTACGAGGCGCCGTCAGGCTCGTGGAGCATTCAATATCCCGAGGGCTGGACCATCGATGTGGCAGAGGCGGCCGATCGGGAAAGGACTCGATTGGCCGGGAGACTGACAGGCCAGGAGGGCCAGGCACTTGCCTCTGCAGAAGTAGAGAGAACCGATGACCACGGTCTGTTGACTGTGAATGCAAGCACAAACGATATGGTCCTGCCTGAGCTGGCGCTCCTGGATGATTTTCGGCTGCTGTCCAGGTCCACTCAGGTCCTCTGGGGCGATTTCGTCGAGCAGCTGGTCTTCAGTCACACCTCGCCCGATGGCCCGTCCATCGCACTGATGATCGTGACGCGGTCAAACTCCGATCTCTACACGATTCGAGGCGAAACGGCATCATCTGAATTCGTCCACTTCGAAGAGCAGATCCGGGCCATCGTATACTCGTTCCGCCCCCAGTATGACTGGTCGGCGGCAGAGCGCCAGTGACGACCAGACGCGAGCTGGACCCGTCGTCTAACGGCCGGAGCCGAACCTCATCCCGTCATGCCCCACGGCCCCAGAAGCGCATTGCTCCCCTGCGAGTCATGGGCCAGATGGCCGGGCCACTCCGGGCCGCTAGAATCTCATGGCGTCGTCGTCGAACCACTTGTCGATGAGGTCATTCAGCGAGCCGTCCTCCTTCATGGACTCGATGGCCTTGTCGAGCTTGTCCTTCAGATCGCCGTCGTCCTCTCGGACTCCTATCCCGATGCCGGAGTCGAGTGGTACGGTAGGCCCGACGACTTCCAGTCTGCCTTCATTAGCGGCCATGGTCTCGTGGGCGAACTCGCGGTCGATGAGAGCGGCGTCCGCCTCGCCGTTCAGAACGGCCTCGACTAGCTCATCGGCCAGCTCGTATTCGACCGGCGTCGCTCCGGACTCGGACAGGTAGTCGGCGTGGATCGTGGCCACCTGCGCGGCGACCTTGCCGTTGACCGCCTCGTCACCGGCGCCGGCCAGGGCGATGTATACCGACGGCGTGGGCGGCAGATACGCCTGGGTGAAGTCGATAACCTCGTCCCGCTCGGCGGTGATGCTCATCCCGGCCATGATGGTGTCGTAGTCGCCCGCCACCAGGTTGGGTATGATGGTGTCCCACTCGTTCGTGACCCAGGTGCACTCGAGCTCTGCCCGCCTGCACAGCTCGTCCCCCAGCTCCCGCTCGAAACCGGCGACTTCTCCGTCATCGTCTATGAAGTTGTAGGGTGGGTAGAACCCTTCGGTCCCCATCTTCACCTCTTCGGGGCCGCCGCACGCCAGGCAAATCAAGGCCAGCATGGCAATTCCGAAAAGTGGCTTGATCATGTGCTTCCTCACCTCAGCTCAGTATCCAACCCCTATGCTACCGGAGTCCAGCTAGCCTTGCAGTTACCGCAACCTGCACCTTAGACTTCTTGCTCACTCTTGGCTTCGGCAACTAGAGACTCTCGAAACAGACCGGAAGTGACCTTGCCTCCAGCAGCCGTCTGGCAGATTCCCAAGCCCCTCTCCACCGACAGCGTTCGGGTGGACGACGATACCATCATCATCCTCAGGCGCCACGGTAACCCAGAAGGCCCCCGGCTCGTCCTGAGTCACGGCAACGGCTTGGCAATCGACCTCTACTACCCGTTCTGGTCCCTCCTGGCCGCCGACTTCGACCTGGTGGTGTACGACCTCAGGAACCACGGCTGGAACGAAGTCGGAGCCCTCGAAGGCCACACCTTCGACGCCTTCGCCCGGGACCACGACCGCATAGCCGAGGCGATAGACGGCCTCTACGGCGCGAAACCCAAGGTCGGCGTATTCCACTCCATCGCGGCCCTGGCCGCCCTGCACCTGCCTTCCAGGGGCAGCAACTACTCCGCCCTGGCGCTGTTCGCCCCGCCGCTGTGCAACCGGGGAGCCGGCTACGGCGAGTTCGAGCTCCTGTCCGTGCGCATGGCCGACATGCTGCGGGTGAGGACGCCTTGGTTCCGGACCAGGGAGGAGCTCGCGGACCTGCACACCTACCTGCCCTACTACCAGAGGGCGGTACCCGGGGTTATGGAGCTTGTGGCCAGAACGACCCTCAGGGAGGCTGAGGCAGGGGGTGGGTTCGTGCTTCGATGTCCTCGCGAGTACGAAGCCCGCATTTGGGACCACGCGCCCGGGCCCGCCGTGTCGGTGGATTTCGGCTCACTGCAATGTCCAACAAAGATCTTCTGCGCCGACCCCGCCATGGACCCGGACCGGCCGGCCTTCGACTTTCGCGATGCCACAGGAGTCGACCACCAGATCATGCCGGGCACCACTCACTTCCTGCAGCTCGAAGAGCCGGAAGAATGCGTATCGGCAATGCTGAAGTTCCTGGTGGGACGAGGCGTTGTCGAGCCTCAGTTGCATACATCGGGGTCCGCGGTGTGACTGCCTCGCAACCGGAATACGGCTTCGTCGTCGACGAGGACGTGATGGTGCCGATGCGCGACGGCGTCCGGCTGGCGACCGACATCTACCGGCCCGCCATCGACGGCCGGGCTCTCCCGGGACCGCTCCCGACCATCCTGGGCCGCACCTCGTACGACAAGCGGTGGCGGGAGCTGTGGATCGACCCGGTCGCGCGCTACTTCGCGCCCAGGGGGTACGTGGTAGTCCTGCAGGACCTCAGGGGCCGCCGCAGGTCTGAGGGGGTCGGCCAGTATTTCCACACCGCCAACGTGCACGAGGGCGAGGACGGCTACGACACGGTCGAGTGGATAGCGGCGCAGCCCTGGTCCAACGGCCGCGTCGGCATGACCGGCAGCTCCCACGGCGCCCTCGTCCAGACCGTCGCCTCGCTCACCAGGCCGCCCCACCTTACCTGCATCTGGGCGGACGTTACGCCCACCAACATCTTCGCGCACGAGGCCCGGGAGGGCGGCGCAATGTCGCTCTGGATGTTCTCGGCCCTGTTCCTGCACGCCCACGACGCGCCCGAGATCGCCGACGACCTCGACGCCCGCGAGATAGTGCTCGACGGCTGGCGAAGGATGCGCGAGCTGGTCCAGTCCATGCCCTTCAGGCCCGGCGAGACCCCGCTCAGGGCCGTGCCGAACCTGGAGAAGACGCTGTTCGACTACTACTACCGCGGCGAGTACGACGAGTTCTGGTCGATGGAGGCGTGCGACCAGGAGCCGCACTTCCACAAGGCAGCTGACATTCCCGGCGTGTTCTCCGGTGGCTGGTACGACGCCTTCGCGGTGGCTACGACCGGCCAGTACGCGGCAATGGCCGCGAAAAACATCACGCCCCAGAGGCTGGACATGGGGCCGTGGAACCACAGGGGCCGCAGGAACGGCCACACCTGGGCGGGCGACGTCGACTTCGGTCCGGACGCAGCCTTCGGCATCGAGGGCTACGGTGCCCAGCGGCTGCGCTGGTTCGACCGCTGGCTGAAGGACATCCCCAACGGCGTGGAGGACGACGCGCCCGTTCGCATTTTCGTGATGGGCGGCGGGAGCGGCGCGCGAAATTCAGCCGGGCGCCTCGACCACGGCGGACACTGGAGGGACGAGCGCGAGTGGCCGCTCGCCAGGACCGAGCACGCGAAGTACTACCTGCGCGCGGGCGGCGGGCTCTCCACCCAGCCGCCGGGCGCCGGCGGCCCACCCGCGTCGTACGTCCACGACCCGGACCATCCCGTGCCTACGATCTCGGCCACCGGCGGCGTGACTGAGCTGCTGCCGTTCCCGGAGGACTACGACCCGGAGACCGGCGACCCCAGGGACTACACGCAGACCATCTACCCTGAAGGCGGAGCCCACCAGCAGGAGTCCCCCGACCTGGTCGGCGCTCGACCCCCCTACCCGCTTCTCGCCGAGCGCCCCGACGTGCTGGTGTTCCAGTCCACGCCGCTCGAAGAGGACATCGAGATGACCGGCAGCATCGAAGTCGTCCTGTGGGCCTCGTCCTCGGCGGTCGACACGGACTTCACCGCCAAGCTCCTGGACGTCTACCCGCCCAGCGCCGACTACCCGGACGGCTACCACCTGAACCTGACCGACTCGATTCTCCGCGCCCGGTACCGCAACGGCTTCGAGCGAGCCGAGCTAATGGAGCCGGGCGAGGTCTACCGCGTCACGATCCCCCTGCCGCCGATCAGCAACCTGTTCAAGGCGGGCCACCGCATCAGGCTGGACATCGCCGGCAGCAACTTCCCCAAGTTCGACGTGAACCCCAACACCGGCGAACCCATGGGCAGGCACACCCGCACCGAAACAGCCCGGAACAGCGTCTACCTCGACCGAGTCCGCCCGTCCCACGTGGTCCTTCCGACCATACCTTCGGCATAGTATCCGCGGTTCGGCGATCCGTCATTCCGGCCTTGAGCCGGATTCCTGCTTGCAGGAACCGTCTCTAATCCAGTCCCCTGCGACTGAAGTAGACCGGTGGCTATAGGGGGCCGGTGCAGTCCTTTCAGTCCCACATATGGCGACATCACGACGGATTACTATCGTCTGTCCTCAAGGTGAAGTCATGCTATGGTTGGTACGTCATGGGAACCACAATCTCGCTTGATGACGAGCTTGCCAAGAAGGTGCGCCGGGCAGCCGCAGCTCGCGGCATCAGCATGAGCGCCTTTATCTCCATAACGTTGGCTGACGCTCTGAAGCATCACGAGCGTTCAGAGCAGCCGCCCTTCCGCTTGGTGACGGTGCCAGGCCGTCCCCATCCCGGGGTAGACCTAGATCGGCCAAGGGCGCTTGACGCATACGCTGACGAGACCAGTTTTGGGCGGGGCGTCCGTGACTAGAGATGCTAGGCGCGGGGACTGGATACCGGCGTCCGCCGGTATGACGAGTGTGGCATGGGCCCGTTTGCGTGCCTACGGCTGTTGTAGTAGTCTCAATTTGACGCTCACACAGGAGTCAGACCATGTCCTTCGATACACTCCTCGCCAACGCAACGGTCGTTGACGGCACGAACTCGCCCCGGTACGTCGCGGATGTCGGCATCGAGAACGGCAAGATAGCCGCCATAGGCTCGCTCGGCGAGGCGGAGGCCGGGCGCAGGATCGATGCCAGCGGGCATGTCGTCGCCCCTGGATTCATCGATATGCACACTCACTCCGACCTGACCCTGATCGACGACCCCGGCGGCGAGAGCATGGCCTACCAGGGCGTCACTACCCAGGTCACGGGGAACTGCAGCTACTCACCGTTCCCGATGGGCGACCTGGAGCCCGAGCGGATGCGGACGGTCATGGGCGAGATATTCGAGACGCGGCAGGTATGGCGCTGGCGCACGCTCGACGAATGGGCAGGCGTCATGGAGACGCAGGGCGTCAGCCTCAACGTTGCGCCCCAAGTCGGCAACACGCCCCTGCGCGCGGCCTGCGGAGCCCTCGACGACCGGCCCGCCACGCCCGATGAGCTGGACGTCCAGAAACGGCTCCTCGCCGAGACGATGGAGCAAGGCGCATTCAGCCTTTCGACCGGCCTGTCCCTCGCACCGTCGGGCTACGCGCCCACCGACGAGATCGTCGCGCTGGCCGAGGTAGCCGCAAGCTATGGCGGCTTCTACGTGACGCACGCGCGGGCGATGCCCGGCTGGCACATCAAGATGGTGGAGGAGGCCGTGGAGATCGGACGTCGCGCCGGAATCCCCGTCCAGTTCTCCCACCTTGCGATAACCGACCGGCGCTACTACGGCTACGGCCCCCAGATCGTGGACGTGATCGAGCGGGCCCGTGACGAGGGAATCGACATCACCTATGACATGTACCCCTACACCGCCGCGGGGGCGGGCCTGAACCAGCTCGTCCCGCTGTGGATGCAGGAAGGGGGCATCCCCATGTTCATGGAGAGGCTGGCCGACGCCGACCTACGCCAGCGTGCCATCGCCGAGATGAAGGAGGGCCGCGCTGGTGGGATCCCGCCCCTCTGGCACATTCACGTCATCAGCAACACCAACTCCGAGGAGAACAGGAAGCTGATCGGGTACAACCTGGAGGAGATAGCGGAGATGCGGGGCGTGGAGCCCGCCGAGGTCACCCTGCAGCTCATCGAGGAGGAGAAGGACGGCGTGATGGCCGTCGTACACAACCGGGTCGAGAGCGATATCCGCTTCTTCCTGGGCCACCCACTGGGCATGATCGGATCGGACGGCAACGCCATCTCGCCGGACGGACACTACAAGGACTTCAAGCCCCACCCGCGCTTCTACGGGCCGTACCCCCGCATCCTGGGCCGGTACGTGCGCGAGGAGCCAGCCGTCCTCACCCTGGAGCAGGCGGTCTACAAGATGGCGGGCTTCCCCGCCGAGCGCATGGGATTCAAGGAGCGCGGCTTCGTAAAGGAGGGCCTGGTGGCCGACCTGGCGGTCTTCGACCCGGAAACCGTCATCGACAACGCCACCTTCGAGGACCCGCACCAGTACGCAAGCGGGGTGCCTTACGTCTTCGTGGCTGGAGAAGCGGTAATCGACGGCGGAAGGCACACCGGCGCCCGCCCTGGACGGGTGCTCAGGAACGGAAGCGCGTAGACGCCTGAGGCTTCCCCGATAGCCAGGCCCCGTCCGGTGCTAGGCGCCTTCGAACCTGTGGAGGGTCAGGCAGGTGATGTCGTCGGACTGCGGCGTGTCCCCTACGAACTCTCGGACGGCCTCGAACATCGTCTGAGCCGCCTGCTCGGAGCCCTTCGGGGGACTGGCCTCGAGGACATTCCGCATACGATGGACGCCGAACTGCTCGCCGTCGCCGTTCATCGCTTCCGTGATGCCGTCTGTGTAGAGGATGACTGTGTCTCCCGGCTCGAGCTGGACTGTCCGGCTCGGGAATTTCTGGTCCGGCGCTATGCCAAGAGCAACACCTCCCGTTAGCGAAAGAAGCGAGGCCGTGCCGTCTGAACGCACCAGGAGGGGAGCATCGTGCCCCCCGCTGGAGTACGTAAGGATGCCGCTAACCGGGTCGTAGATGGAATACAGTACCGTCACGAACATCAGTGACTCGTTCTCGTCGTAGAGGAGCTCGTTGACCTCGTGCAGCGCATCTCCGGGATCGACGCTGCCGATGGCCGCTCCCTTGAGCAGAGTTCGACTCGACATCATGAAAAGGGCGGCGGGAACGCCCTTGTCGGAGACGTCCGCGATGGCCAGTCCGACCTGCCCGTCCTCCAGGCGTATTACGTCGTAGAAGTCTCCCCCAACGTTGCGCGCGGCCTCCATGTTCGCGAAGACCTCGAAATCCGATGTCTTTGGGAACTGCTTTGGGAGGATGGACTGCTGGGTGTTGCTCGCAAGGTCCAGCTCATTCTGCAGGGCTGTGAGCTTGTCCCGTGCCGAGAGCGCCTCCCTCCATTCCTCGAGGTGGCGCAGGGTCCGTTCTATGGTGACCTGTAGGTCCTCGAAGTCGACCGGCTTGGTCACGAAGTCGAAGGCTCCCCGGTTCATCGCCGTCCGGATGTTCTTCATGTCTCCGTACGCGGATGCGACGATGCACCGGATATCGTCGCCCGCGACGTTCGGTATCTGCTCGAGCAGCGTCAGCCCGTCCATCTGCGGCATGTTGATGTCCGTGACCACGAGGTCAATGTCATCATTCTCCGCCAGTAGCTCCAGGGCCTCAATGCCGTTCTGAGCGAAAATGATGTCGTACGTTCCAGCCCTGATCTTGCGACGCATGCGCAGCTTGATCAGGGGCTCGAGATCCGGCTCGTCGTCAACCATGAGAATCCGGTACGGTTGTTGCACTGTCGCCCTCCCAGCCTTCGTCGGTCTGCGAATCGGTACCCGGAACCGAGACCCGATCCGGTCGATGCGGCCTCTGATTCACATCGACTGGACGCTACGGACATCCCCCAGTCCTTCGCACCATCCCACCGACGCTAGTCCGCCAAAAATCGCCACCCATATTCTAGTGCTATTCCGACAAAAGGTATAGGTGGTGTGCAACCTAGATAGGCGCCAATCGAGGTAAGTGGGCGGCGCCGCGGATAGCCTGTGCCTCCGGCTGCGGACGTGCCCCGCGGTGACCTGCCCTGCCCGGACCTCCGACCCTAACTGCCTGTACCGGCCGTCAGCGGCGCCGGGTAGCCAGGTCCATCGCAGTTGCGAACATCAGGAACGAGGGCGCCGGCTCTACGGTCGGGGCTTGTCTTTGCGCAACCATACAGACACGAAGAGTGCCCGGTGCATCTGGGATGCGCACCGGGCACTCTTGTGCCGTCCCTGGTGTAGGGTGGCCTAGTGGCCGTGGTGCTCGTGGTCGTCGCACTCGTGCTGGTCGTGCTCGTGGGCATGGTGCTCATGCTCGTCGCACTCATGCTGGTCGTGCGCGTGGCCGGGCTCGTCCCCGTGGTGCTCGTGATCGTCGCACTCGTGCTGTTCGTGCTCGTGTGCGTGATGTTCGTGTTCGTCACATTCGTGCTTATCGTGCCCCATAAATCCCTCCTCTTGGCCCCTGTTTTGTCAGGCCATCTGTAAGTATGTGTTGCGATTCTGACACATACCAATCCACTTTGGCAAGTGTTGTTGATTGCGGGAATTCAGCCGGAGTTTCGTTGATATTTCGTATCATTCATTTGGTAGACGAGTGGCATCTCAGAGGTTATTACATTACCTCAACAACATGAGAGTTCGTATCAGTCATCTCGGAATTACGACCCGTAGAACACCCCTTTGGAGCATGGAATTTGGCGAATGACATCACGTATCAGTTTGCGGGAATTTCGGTCTCTTGGCCGTTTTTGGAGGTCTTGAGGGGTCCTCTGGAAGCCCATCAGAGGCACAGTTGACCTGCTCTCACCGGCAAACGCGCAGCCCAATCGCCGGAAACACCGCCGGTGTCGCTCACGGTTACAGGAACCTGGCGGAGCACCACGCCGAATCTGGACAACTGGCGGCGCCTAACGCCTCCTGAATACCAGGTACGCAAAGACTCCAAGGGCCAGGATGCCCGTCACGATCAGGATGATGATGAGGGTGGTCCGTTGCCGGGGCGCATTGACCACGCCGGTCAGTGCACTCCGAACGCGATCTGCGGCCTCTCCAATTGCTGGCACGGAGGGCAGCTCCAGACCGGGTATGAAGCGCGGCCCCGGCAACGGCGTCGGAGTAGCAGCCGGCTGCGGCGTCGGCGTTGAGGTTGCCGTCGCCGTGGGCTGAGGCGTGGGTGTAGGCGTGGCGGTGGGGGTTGGCGTGGCTGTAGGCGTTGGTGTCGGTGTAGGGGTGGATGTTGGCTCGGGTGTCGAGGTAGGCGTTGCCGTGGGTGTAGGAGTACGCGTCGGCGTTGGAGTCAAGGTGGCCGTCGGAGTATGGGTGGGCGTTGCAGTTGGTGTGGGCGTCGGGGTCGGCGTGAATGTGGCCGTCGGCGTCGAGGTTGGTGTCGCGGTGGGCACCGACGTCGGTGTTGCTGTTGGCGTCGGCGTAGGTGGAACAACGACCTGAACAGCCGGCGTTGGGGTGTTCGGACTCGGCCTGGGCGGGGGAGCGGAAGAACGGCCCGTGGCTGGCGTAGCTGTCGGCGTCGACGTAGGCCTGGGCGTAGCCGTCGCAGTCGGCGTTGGTGTGGGCGTGGCGGTCCCGGTCGCTGTCGGGGTTGCCGTAGGCGTCGGGGTCTCTGTTGGTGTCGCCGTAGGTGCCGGGGTCGACGTCGGGGGGGCGGTTGGGGTAGACGTTGGACGGGGCGTCGAAGTGGGTGGCGGTGGCGGTGGCGGCGGTGGTGGTGGCGGTGAAGACGGCGTCGGTGTCGCAGTCGCCGTCAATGTAGCAGTCGCCGTCGGTGTAGCAGTCGGCGTCGCGGTCGGCGTCGGAGTCGGAGTCGGAGTCGGAGTCGGGGTCGCCGTGGGTGTTGCCGTAGGAGTTGCGGTAGGCGTAGGCGTGGACGTCGCCGGGTCTGGTGGCGGCGGTGGGGG
>DAOULA010000030.1:0-53147 GCA_034420735.1 Dehalococcoidia bacterium | reverse complement strand
TTGGCGGCGTCTATCCGGTGGCATAGCTCCGCGCCTTCGACCCTGTCCTCCATGACGTCAAGGAAGAAGTCGATGATGCGCGCGCCGTCGTCGGTCTTCTCACGGACGATGTCGGCGAGAGTGGGCGGCTTGCGCTCCTGTGTCGTTTCTGTCGTTGTTTCGGCCATATGTTCGATTATGGGGGATTGTCGGGTGGTTGTCAAGGGCCAAGACGGGGAGAGTTTCTAGTTTCGAGTTCTAGTTTCCGGTTGGGAGCCCAAGGAAAAGGGGAAGGGGGAGTGTCTGAACTGTGATTTGTGTGATCGGGGTGATGGGGATGATTGGGAGGGGGAGTGTCTGAATCAGGATTCTGGGGATTGGAGGATTCCCAGGATTGGGGAGGGGGAGCGGGAGGCAAGCGGGTGTGTGGCGCGGAGGGAAGACGGGCGCTATTTTCAGAGGAATGACGTTCGCGGCGAACCCTTCAAACTCGTGGAGACTGAACAGTTGCGGCCCTGAGCCAGGGTCTTTCCAAAGTTGCTCAATGCTGCAGAGGGTGGGCTGATGGCAGCCTTGACACGCCACGAACACCCGTACTACTCTTAACCCCGCCGCGCGGACCGAACACGCGGCATCGCCAGGAGGAAACACCATGGGACTCGACGTCGGAGTCATCCCTCCAATCAAATACCTGGCCAGCCCGGACAAGGAGATCTCCGACTTCGTGCGGCACCTGGACCTGTACGCCGGCTACGGCGATAGCTGGAACGTGTCCTCCGGCATGAACACAATCGTCGAGTACACCCGCGAGAGCATGGCAACCCAGCTGGACGAGTACATCGAGGATAGCGACCTCACCGAGGAGGCCATAGCCAGAATCCGAACCTGGGTCGACGGCCTACCCTGGAACGGCGACGACATTATGCTACACTTCAGTTGGTGACGAGGTGACCGCCACATGACACAACGCGTTGCTGTGACGCCCGGGGCTGTATCCGCCAACGGGACCGGGGCTACATACGGATACTCACCCCAGTATCCCCTTATCCCCTTCACCGATTTTGACTCAGTCACGCCGGAAACCTCTCTGGAGTCTCTCAATCTCAACTGGCGCGAACAGGACTTGCCGCAGAGGGTGCGAACCAAGCATGTTCACAGCCTGCACCCATATCTCGGCAAGTTCGTACCGCAGATCGTCGAGATATTCCTTCGCAAGTTCGAGCCGATTACCGTCTGTGATCCGTTCTGCGGCTCTGGCACCACACTGGTCGAAGCCGCAACCCTCGGAGTAAATGCTATAGGGTGCGACATCTCGGAGTTCAACACCCTTATCACCCGGGTCAAGATGGGTAAGTACGACCTCGAGCTACTGGAGTTTGAGATCTACGACATTCTGAACAAGGCCATAACCTCTCCTCAATCGGCACTATTGGAAAAACAAGCGCCGTATCATCCGAGCAAGTATCTCAACGATTGGTTCGCGCCGACTGCTCTCGAGTCCCTGCTTGCGTATCAGGCTCTCGTGCATGAGTACACCTACAGGGATGTACTGCGTCTCATCCTCTCCCGTGCCGCCAGGTCCGCACGACGCACTACGCACTTCGATCTCGATTTTCCGAAGAAACCCCAGACCGAGCCGTATGACTGCTACAAGCACGGCCGTATCTGCAAGCCTACGGATAACGCCGCGCAATTCCTCAAGCGATACAGCTCCGACACCATGAAGCGGATACGAGAGTTCGCATCCTTGCGAAAGGATATCGCCATGTCGGTCATAGCCGGCGACACGCGGACGACGGAGTTTCCCAAGCACGACCTGGTAATCACGTCCCCACCCTACGTCGGCTTGATCGACTACCACGAACAGCACAGGTACTCATACGAGCTGCTGGGCCTGGATTGGAAGGCAAACGAGGAAATCGGACCTGCCAAGAAGGGCAATTCCCTGCGCGCACGCGCGGCATACGTCGACAACATGGTCAACTCATTCAAGAACGTCAAGAAGAGCCTTGCAAAGAACGGACGTATGGTGGTCGTAGTGAACGATCGGCTAGGTCTATACGAGGAGATCAGCGAGAGGGCTGGCCTGAGTGTCGAAACACGCCTGGAGAGACACGTGAACAGGCGAACAGGCAGAAGGGCCGGAGACTTCTTCGAGAGCGTCTTCGTCTGGACAACCTAAGGAGTCTCCTGCGATGGGACCTTCAACCAGGGAAACTGTAGGAAGGATCCTCCGTGAATTTGCGATTGACCAGCTTCCCAAGCTAACCAGATGGACGCTGGACGATGTCAGGCAGGGATACCCGTTCCACCGGCTCTTCTTCCCAGATGAAGCCATCTTGGCAAGTCGAGTCGAACGGAGCGTCGTGACATCTATGGGGACCAGCTTGTATCCTCAGCTGGCCGAAGCAATTGCCAGGGACCAATATGAAAAGGTGTTCCTAGGCCACACCATCGAGGGTACGCTCAATGATGCAGCTATCAATATGATTGAGCAGATCGTTACCGAACTCCGAACACCCCCTAGGAGGCGCGAAGTCGACCGAAGGCCTGATCACGAGACGGAGATACGGGACATTCTTGAGTCTCGGGGTGGCGGACAATCACCAAGAGCGGCAACGGCCGACCTGTACGTCGAGGACTTTCGGGGCGGTCCTCTCTTCGTCGAACTAAAGAGCCCTCTTCCCAACCTCGATGTGGCCGCCGAATCGAAGAGAAAGATGTTGTACTACCTCGCGATAAAGAACAGACAAGGCGTCATAGGCAGCAAGGCTTTCTTGGGCTTGACATACAATCCCTTTGTGACTCGAGCTCAGTATCGACACAGCTTCACTAAACAAATCATGGATATGGAACGACAAGTCCTGATGGGCCACGAATTGTGGGACTACCTTGGTGGGGCGGGCACATACAGTGAACTATTGGCCCTCATTGAGCAGATTAGCAAAGAAGTGCGCACTTTCACGTAGGGCATGGCGTAGAGGCTCCCATTCCATCACACGACGCACCCACGACCCCGAACCCCGGCTGGTCAGCAGAGAACTCAGAACGCTGAGTGAGGACAGTCTGCGCCTGGACGTAGCTAGACAAATCCATGATACTATTGGTCTGTATCCCCCTCAGGAGACACCATGGCCAGCATCACCGATCTCGCAATACAACTCAGCACGGGCCGATGCATTGCTTGGATTGGCTCGGGGCCTTCAATTGAGGCGGGACTGCCCAGTTGGAAGAAACTGGCTAACGAAGTCCTTGAGGCCTGCCGTCGAGACCAACGCCGTGGTTTCAACGCGATTGAAGCCTTCTATAGGGAAGAGAAATATCCTGAGATGTTCGATCAGGTAGAGAGATCATATGGGAGACCATTCCTTGTCGCTAAATGCTCGAGCTTGGTAAGAGATATCGGTGTTACGACCCCTGCTTACGAGGCACTGGCGAACCTAGGCTTCATGAGCTATTTCACGACTAACTATGATGATGTCTTGTCGCGCCATATTAAGCAGGCTGGTAAGGCATTCAAGAAGTATCTCAACTCCCCCGATGACCTATCGGTGATCGATGTTGACACCACACCCGTTCTTTGGAAGTTGCATGGCGAACTTTCAGACCCGGACAGTGCTGTATTAACGAGAGGCGACTATCAGCGCTGGTACCGGAGCGGCGAAGGGAATGGATTTCGGATATTCCTACGCAGCTTCCTAGCGCGTGACCGTTTCGTTTTTGTTGGATACTCCATGAGTGATCCTGAAGTACTCCAACTTCAGGAGGAAGTCCAGACAGATCTAAGGAGGCAAGTCCGCTCCATTGCGATACTTGCCAATGTCCCAGACCATGAGAGAGAACGATGGCGCCTTGACTACAATATTGACATTCTCCCATATCGGGCTGCGGATAACGATCACAGCGAACTTTCTGCTATCCTGACATCAGTTTATAAGGCTCTGTCCATTGGCTCTCCGCCCAAAGACATTAAAGCCTCTGATGAACTAAAGCGGGCTGAATCGTTGTACCTCTGGTACAGATTCTCTCCTGGTCATGGAGAAACCGCTACTATTGATGCGCTTCAATCCGTGATCCTCAATGTCCTTGTAGAGTGTCCAGATGGGATGACCGTTGAGACGATCAGCGCCCACATTGCCTCGGATCTTGGGACACAGACGGCGGTGTACGATACCGATCTAAGAGGCTCTCTAGATCACCTTGTCGAGTCTGGTTGGATAGTCAATGCTAAAGATAAGTACTCAGTTGAAGCCGAGAACGAGAAGATAATTAGAGCATACGAGCGGCGGTTTGAAGATATGGTGGCAACCTTGGAGCAACAGGTCACTCTCGACGCTGTCAACATGTTCCAGGTGGATGAGCAATCAGGGCCACGTTTCGCAAAACTCCTCGTCGAAACACTGATCGACATATTCCAAACACGTGGGCGTGAAATCCTCAGAGTGGCCTTTGAGGAGAGCTCAATCAGTCCATCCGGGGCACTCGATCTGATTGAGATTGTCTGGAAGCGCGCGTCCTACCTTCCTGATCCAGCAGAACGGCCCGTTTTCGTTCACTTTGTATTGACGACGATGTTCGAACCCAAGGGGATTTATTCAACAGTTCTCAACTATTTCGCCAAGGTTTTCTTCTGTATACAGGCACTCGGGGCGAACAAACACATAAACAGCATCGTCTCTGATGTCATCAGTGATCGTGCTCTCCTAGTAGACGCAAATGTCCTCATACCTCTGAGCGCTCTCAATGAAGACAGACACGATTTTGTCCTAGCAGTCATAGAGGCATGTAAGGCTGCAGGTATTCGATTGTATACAACCAAGCTGGCTCTTGACGAAGTGCGGAGGCATGCCAGCTGGGCCTTGCGGATGACGGAGGAATTTGGCACTCTTTCCCCCGAGGTGTTGTATGCAGCGACCGGTCGGGGTGATTATGAAGCCAATGCATTCCTCAAGGGCTTCATTGCTGTAGACCCCAGTTCGCGTGACAGATCGTTCTTGAACTATCTGCGGGATTGCTTTGGTGGAAGTTATGCTTACGAATTCTTCCAAGATTTCTTCCAGAACAGATTGGGGATAACCGTGCTTGGACAGGAGACCATCACCAATGCAAAGGATCACCATCGGCAGGAGTATGATGAAGCTGTAGCTCAGATCGACCATTGGAACATGCAGCGCAAAGAAGAGGAACGCAAGAGCTCGCTCCGGGTAGACAGCGAGGCAGAATCCTTCATTGTTGTCACACGTTGGAACACCATCAAAGAGTCTCTTCCAACTGAGGTTGCGAGTCGATGTAGTTATCTGACTTATGGAACTACAGTCGGTCGACTTGGGACTACTCTTCGGGATTCAGGTGGCATGGTGTCGGTGCAGCCGGAAGTTGTTTGGGAAGTTCTCACCACGCTCAATGGGAGGCCAGTGTCTGGCCTGCCGGACTTCAGGAGCCTCATGAGTGCATCGTACTTTAGAATGTCAGATCACTTTGTTGACAAAGAACGTTATAGAACCTTCTTCAGACCTGTGATTGACGCCGCGAAGGCGAAACTTCAAGGTATGCATCCCTTTGTCCAAGAAGTACTCGGCATTTCTCTAACTGATGAATACCTAGAAGGATATGACACTGAAGACTTACCTGCTGTGCTAACGTCACTTGAGGGCGCAGCTAGTCGCAAGGCTTCGTTGGATGAAGACGTAGCGAGAAGAGCTATAGACGAAAACGAGAGCCTAAGGGCTCAGCTTAGGGAATTCCAGGAACGGGAAGCTAGACGAAAGGAGTTTGTCGCCGAACAGCGTAGGCGCGACAGAGAACGACGGGCACGCCGAGGACGTAGGTGATGAAAGAGGATGACCCGTGAGCCAGACTCACATTGGCATGGGCATTTTGGAACACACATCTACCTCATCAACCAAGAGCCTGCGCCGGAGGGTGATATGCATATTGGGCTTGGGACGATCCTGATCGGGGACTCCATCGACGTCGTCGAGCTTGCTCCGAGGGTGGAGGAGCTCGGCTTCGATTCGATCTGGACCCCTGAGCAGCCTACGCTTCCGGTCGTGACCGAAGCTCCGATACCGCGCGAGTGGGGCGACATCCCGGACCCGTTCGTGCTCCTGAGCCGCGCGGCGGCCGTCACCACGACGCTGAAGCTTGGCACGGCGGTGTGCGTGGTCACGGAGCGCCACCCGATCACGCTGGCGAAGGAGGCGGCGACGCTGGACATGTACAGCGGGGGCCGGTTCCTGTTCGGCATCGGCACGGGGTCGCACCGGGAGCAGGCCGAGATCTACGGCGTGGACTTCGACCGCAGGTGGACCCAGGCCCGCGAGGCCGTCGCGGCGATTAAGGAGCTGTGGACGCAGGACGAGAGCGAGTTCCACGGGGAGTACTACGATTTCCCGCCGGTCTACTGCTACCCGAAGCCGAGCCGGAAGCCGCACCCGCCGATCCTGCTGGGCAGCCACGTCCCGCAGGTGTTCAGGCGCATAGTCGAGTACGCCGACGGGTGGGTGCCCATCGACATCACCCCCGAAAGCGCCGCCGAGGCCAGGAGGACGCTCGACAGGCTGGCGGAGGAAGCAGGACGAGACCCGCGCTCGATAGAGATCACCGCCTTCGGCGTGCCGGCCGACCGCCAAGTCGTATCGCAGTACGAGCGGGCAGGGGTCGACCGCGTGGTGGTGGGCCTGGAGACGGCCGACCGGGCCGGCAGCCTGGCCGAGCTGGACCGGATAGCGTCGGCGGTGCTCTGAGCCCGGCGGCTAGGACGCCGGGATGACCGGCAGGACCAGGTGCGACGGGTACTCGCGGCTGTGGTGGACCGCCTGGCGCGCGACCCGCGTCTCCGCGTCCTTGCCGTACTCGTTGCCCGTGTTGGGGTTGCGGTCGAACCGGGGGAAGTTCGACGACGACACCTCGAGGCGCAGCGAGTGCCCCTTCGTGAACACGTTGCCGGTGACGCCGACCTCGATCCGGTACTCGTAGACCCGGTTGGCGGTCAGCAGCGTGGGACCCGTCCGGCTCTCCCTGTACCTGGCGCGAACAATGCCGTCGCACAGGTTCATTGCGTACCCGGTCGTCGAGACATCGACCAGCTTGGCCGTCCAGTCGGTGTCGGGCCCGTCCGTCTCGGCGTAGAGCGTGAGGGTAATCGGCCCCGTCACCTCGGTGTCCTGCTCGAACGGCGGGGCCGTGAAGCAGAGCACGTCGTCCCGCATCTCCACGTCGCGCTGGTCGTACGGGCCCCACGGGACGATGTGAGGCGAGCAGCAGTTGTTGCCGCCAACCGTCTGCACGGGGTACTCGGGGTCGTACAGGAACCGGTCCGGCGGCTCGTCGCCGGGCTGCCGGGTGGACAGGACACCGTCGCCGCGCACCGAGTTGGCCGCACCGGCCGAGTGGAGGTACCACTTCTGCCAGTCGGTCCTCGCCAGGGGCCACTCATGCTCGTCCCGCCACTGGTTGACGCCCATGATGAACAGCCGCACCGGCGGCTCGTCGACGATCCCGTTGTCGACGCCCTTCAGCCAGTAGTCGAACCAGCGCATCTCCAGCGCGTCCAGGTCGACCATCGACTGCGCGCCGAAGTCCACGTCACCGGTCTTGGTGGACTGGCTGAGCGCGTGGGGCCACGGCCCGACGATGATCCTGCTTTGCCGCGACTCGGGTGTGCGGCCCCCCTCGCGCTGTCCGTTGAAGTTCGAGAACGTGTCCGCAGCGTAAAGGTCGAACCACCCGCCCATGTTGAATGACGGCGCGGCGATCTCGCCCCACTTGTCCTCCACGTCGATGGCGCTCCAGTAGTCATCGTACGTGGGGTGGTCGATCCAGTCCTTCCAGAAGTCGAGGCGCCGCCCTGCCAGCTCGTCTATCTCGTATATGGGCAGCGAGCGGAAGGCCTCGGTCCAGTTGTGGTACTCGATGCTCTGCGCCGTGCGCCCGTTCGTGCGCATCCCCCACGTCATCGCCACGTTGAGCTGCAGGGCGCCGCCGGGGTAGAGCAGGCCTCCGAAGAAGTCGGCGCAGATGACGCGCGGCGCCATGCAGGTGAGGTACCCGCTCCTGTGCGGGGCGCTCATGAGCTGCACGAGGCCGCCGTACGAGCTGCCGGACATGCCGATCTTGCCGTTGCTCCACTCCTGCGAGCCGACCCACTCCTGGGTGTCGAATCCGTCGGGCCCGTCGTGGTGGAAGGGGTAGTGGTCGCCGTCGGAGTCCCAGCGCCCGCGGGTGTCCTGGATGACGCAGGCGTAGCCATTGTTCGCCAGGGCGCGGCCCCTCTCGATCATGATGTCCATGTTGTTGCTGTACGGCGTGCGCATCAGGACCGTGGGGAACGGGCCCTGCCCCCTGGGCAGGTAGATGTCCGAGGACAGCTCGACGCCGTCGCGCATGGGCGTCTTGATGTTCAGCCGCATCTCGACGTCATAGCTGGGCTTCATTTTAGGGCTCCTTGCTGGATCATCTGTGTGTGCGAGACGGTTTACGTCGCTGCCAGTCACGCTCGGTCGGGGTATCTCTGAGCCTCGTATGCGGCAATCGCGGCCTCGTGCTGGAGGGTCAGCCCGATGTCGTCCAGGCCGTTCAGCAGCGAGTGGCGCCTGAAGGAGTCGATCTCGAAGCTCTCGGCCACGTCCTCGTCCTCGTCGGACACACGCTGGGCCTCGAGATCGACCGTGACCTTGTAGCCGGGGCGCTCAGAGGCGTTCGCGATAAGCCGCGCCACCGCGTCCTCCGAAAGGGAGACGGGGAGGATGCCGTTCTGGAAGCAGTTGTTGTAGAAGATGTCGGCGAAGCTGGGCGCGATGACGCACCTGAAGCCATAGTCGAGCAGCGCCCAAGGGGCATGTTCCCTGGACGAGCCGGACCCGAAGTTGCGTCCGGCTACCAGGATGGACGCGCCCTCATACCCGGGCTGGTTGAGGACGAAGTCAGGGTTCGGCTCACCGTCCTCCAGGAAGCGCCAGTCGAAGAACAGGAACCGGCCGAAGCCGGTCCGCTCGATGCGCTTCAGGAACTGCTTGGGGATGATCTGGTCCGTGTCGACGTTCACCCTGTCCAGGGGCGCAGCGACGCCTGTGTGTGTCACGAAAGGTTCCATTTGCTTCTCCTTAAAGGGACTGCGACCTTTCCTCGCCGAGAAGAACCTCTAGGCAATTCTTGACGGCTGGCAGCGTGCTCGGGATGTCAACACTGACAGTGTCCCAGACAACTTCAAGCCTGACGCCGAAGTAGGTGTGAATGATCTTGTCTCTCATCCTCGACATGTCCTGCCAAGGAATCTCGGGAAAGCGGTCTCTGACATCGGCCGGGACGTTCTTGGCAGCCTCTCCCATGATCTCAATTGCCCTGATGACCGCGAAGTTCGTGCGCTGATCATCGACGAAGCCCGCGTAGTCCATGCCTTCTACGAATCGACACGCCACGCTCATCGCCTCGTGGATATCTTCCAGGTAATCGAGGTATGTCCGGTTCACACAGAGACCACCTCTTCGAGGATAGCCCGACCTATACGGCGTTTCAGGGACTGCTTCATTACAAGGTCGACATTGACGTCCAAGAGCTCCGACATGTAACGCTCGGTTGCCATGAGCCCGAACAACCCTATCGGCCTGTCGAACTCGACGAGCACATCCAGATCGCTTTCTTCGTCTTGCTCACCTCGCACATAAGACCCGAAAATGCCGAGAGAGCTAACACCGTGGCGCTCCCGCAGCTCAGGGAGATGCTGCCGGAGGGCGCGGGCGTATTCTACTGTCTTATCTGGAAGCGCAGCTTCCATATCGCGCAACTCCAGCTACCAGTCGCGGATGTCTACGAAGTGGCCTGCGATGGCGGCTGCCGCGGCCATTTCGGGGCTCACGAGGTGGGTACGGCCGCCCTTGCCCTGGCGGCCCTCGAAGTTGCGGTTCGACGTGGAGGCGCACCGCTCGCCCGGCTGGAGTATGTCCGGGTTCATGCCCAGGCACATCGAGCAGCCGGCGACGCGCCAGTCGAAGCCGGCGTCCTTGAATACGGCGTCTAGTCCTTCGTCTTCCGCCTGCTTCTTGACGGCGGCAGAGCCGGGCACGACCATTGCATATACACCGCCGCTGACCTTCTTGCCCCTGGCCACATCCGCCGCCGCCCGCAGGTCGTCGATGCGGGAGTTGGTGCACGAGCCTATGAAGACCCTGTCGATCCCAATCTCCTGGATGGGCGCGCCTGGCTCGAGGTCCATGTACTCCAGGGCCCGCTCTACGGACTCCCTGTCGCCGGCGTCATCGTAGGCATGGGGGTCCGGCACACGCCCTGAGATGGGCGCGACCATACCGGGGTTCGTCCCCCAGCTCACGTGGGGCTCCAGCGCGGAGCCGTCGAGCTCCACCACGCTGTCGTAGACGGCTCCCTCGTCCGTGGCGAGCGTCCGCCACTCCTCGACGGCTGCGTCGAAGTCGTCGCCCTGGGGCACCTGGGGCCGGCCGCGCATGTACTCGAAGGTCTTGTCGTCCGGCGCCACCATGCCCGCGCGGCCGCCGCCCTCGATGGACATGTTGCAGACGGTCATGCGTCCCTCCATGGAGAGGGAGCGGATGGCCTCGCCCGTGTACTCGATCACGTGGCCCGACGCGCCCGCCACGCCTATCTCGCCGATTATTCCCAGGACCACGTCCTTGGCGGAGACCCCGGCAGCGAGCTGCCCATTGACGCGGACCTCCATGGTCTTCGGCTTGAACTGGCGGAGGGTCTGGGTGGCCAGCACGTGCTCGACCTCTGAGGTGCCAATGCCGATGGCGAACGCGCCGAAGGCCCCGTGGGTCGAGGTGTGGCTGTCGCCGCACACGATGACCTTGCCGGGCTGGGTGTAGCCCTGCTCGGGCCCTATGACGTGCACGATGCCCTGGAGCGGGCTGAACCTGTCGTACAGCGTGACGCCGAACTCCTCGCAGTTACTGCTGAGGGCGTCGAGCTGCTGCTGCGCGATGGGGTCCGTGATCGGCAGCGACAGGTCCCACGTGGGCGTGTTGTGGTCGGCGGTTGCCACAGTGAGGTCGGTCCGGCGCACCCCGCGGCCCGCCATGCGGAGCCCGTCGAACGCCTGCGGCGACGTGACCTCGTGCACGAGGTGCAGGTCGACGTACAGGATGGCCGGCTGCCCGGCCTCCTCGTGCACGACGTGGCTGTCCCAGATCTTTTCGAACATCGTCCTTGGCGGCATCTTTTCTCTACTCCTCAGGTTATGTAGTCATCAAGGTGGAGATACGGGATACCCGGCACTCCGCGGGACATCTTACCGTCGTTGCCTATCAGGACGTCACACCGCTCCTCGATGGCGGTAGCCACCACTATGGCATCGGGGAGGCGAAGCCGGCTGGCGGCCCGCACCTCGGCGGCCCTCTTTGCCACGGCCCGGTCGACGCTCCGCAGGACGAGGTTGGGCGAGTTCCGCAGGAATAGCTCGATGGTCTCCTGCGCCCTGCGATTACGGTCTCGAATGGGCCGCACGAGCATCTCCGCCTCGACAACGGTAGAGATGCAACCGACCATCAGTCCCCTGTCCATCATGTGCAGCACCGGGCCCGCGAGATCCCTGTAGGGCTGGACATTGTCGAGCAGGTAGATCAGGACATTGGTGTCCAGACCTACCTGGCGGCAGGAGCGCAGGTCGTCGAGCCATCTTCCGATCTGCGGGAGCCCGATCATGCTAGTGCAGGCGCCTGTACTGTGCCTCGGACCCGGCATCGGGATCGTCGACGCGACCGACCGCGTCGAGCTCCGCCAGCTCCTCCAGCTTCTCGTCCGTGCGATAGACGCCTGACTCCTCCCGTATCGCGGCCAGGGCGCGCGGCTCGGCTGAGGAGGTAGCGTCGTAGACCGCTCGAAGGTCCGGGTCACCATCGAGAGCGTGCGAGAGACCGTAACCGTCCGAGCCGTAGCGCACCTCAGCGATATAGCGGTCCACCTCCTCTTTGGTGGAGCCGTAGACTCCTTCGAGGCTGCCGATCATATACTCGGCCCAGCTGTCGGGCCTGGGCAGCAGCACGATCCTGTCGTCTATCAGCTCGGCGACAAGCTTGTCCCCGGGCTGCAGGCCGAGCGTCCGCACCATCGCCGCGGGCAGCGTTACTTGATTCTTGGAAGAGATCGTTATATTAGGCACCGTCGCACCTCGCTTCTGTAAGGCCCACCAAGCAAATAGTAAGCCAAGCAAAGCACTGCGTCAAGTCCTGGGGCAGAGGTGTAACTGTTCAGCGTCGATGAGACATGGACGAATCCGCCCATCGGAAGGCCGATCCCCAACCCTTCGACGCTGAACAGTCACCCAGCAAGGCTACTTTGGAGCAGGCGGGCTACCCCTGGGCTGCGGCCTCAGCCTCGACCCGATCCATGATGAGGAGCCTGTTCAGGGCGTTCATGTACGCCTTGGCGCTGGCCACGATGATGTCGGTGTCCGAGCCGCGGCCGACGTAAGACTGGCCATCGCGGTCGATGCGAATCGTCACGTCGCCGATGGCGTCGATGCCCTCGGTGACCGCGTCCACACGGAACTCGGTCAGCTTGTTGGGCACCTTGATCACGCGGTTGATTGCCTGGTATACGGCGTCGACCGGACCGGTGCCCGTGGCGGCATCGGTGACCGGTTCACCGTCGGGGCCCGTGATCCTGACGGTTGCGGTCGGTATGTCGTGGTCGCCGCAGGACACCTGAACGTGATCGAGGCTGTACAGGTTGGGCTCGGACCTCGCGCGGCGCTGGTCCGCCATGAGCGCCTCCAAGTCGGCGTCGGTCACCTCGCGCTTCCGGTCAGCCAGGTCCTTGAATGCGTCGAAGGCCTCGTTCAGCTGGTCTGATCTGAGCTGGAATCCCAGCTCTTCGAGGCGGGACCTGAGGCCCGCGCGGCCGCTCAGCTTGCCTAGCACCAGCGAACTGCTGGGCCAGCCGACGGACTGGGGCTCCATGATCTCGAACGTCGTGCGCTCCTTCAGCACGCCGTCCTGGTGGATGCCCGAGGCGTGGCGGAACGCGTTCGCTCCCACGATGGCCTTGTTAGGCTGCACCGGAAAGCCCGTGATGTTGCTCACCAGCCTGCTCGTCCGGTAGATCTGCGTTGTGTCGACGTTCGTGTCCACGCCCAGCAGGTCCTTGCGCGTCTCGAGGGTCATGATGACCTCCTCGAGGGACGCGTTGCCCGCCCGCTCGCCGAGGCCGTTGATGCAGCCCTCCACCTGGCGCGCGCCCTGCTGCACCGCGGCGACGCTGTTTGCCGCCGCGTTACCAAGGTCGTTGTGGCAGTGGACACTCAGGACCGCCCGGTCGATGTTGGGCACGTTCTCGCGTATCTTGCGGATGCGATCGGCGAACTCAGCGGGCACGGCGTACCCGACAGTGTCGGGGATGTTGACCGTAGTCGCCCCAGCGTCGATTGCCGACTCCACCAGCCTGTACAGGTAGTCCAGATCGGTACGGGTCGCGTCCATGGGGGAGAACTCCACATCGTCGCAGTAGCCCGCGGCCCGCTCCACCGACGCGACCGCCTGCTCCATGACCTCCTCCGGGTTCTTGCGGAGCAGGTCCATGATGTGGACGTCGGAGCTGGAGATGAAGACGTGTATGCGGGGGCGCTCGGCGTCTTTCAGCGCCTCCCAGGCGGCGTCGATGTCGCCGGGCACGCACCGGGCCAGTGACGCGATTATGGGGCGCCGGACCTCTGCGGCGATGGCGCGGACCGCCTCGGAGTCGCCCGGCGAGCTCGCAGCGAAGCCGGCCTCTATGATGTCGACGCCCAGCCGGTCGAGCTGCCGGGCTATGTCGAGCTTCTCGGCCGTCGTCAGGCCGATACCTGCGGACTGCTCGCCGTCTCGCAGCGTGGTGTCGAAAATCATTACCTTGTCAGTGTTCATTGGTTGTTGACTCCTTGATCCTGGTTTGGGCGACACGGGGGCCGCCGGGCCGCCACTTGGCGGCGGGGAAGCGAACGGGAGTCACGTAAGGACAACGTAGTCCGCCAGGCCAAGCCCTGCCAGGACCCGGCCAGTACGGCGAACTACGTGAGATTCCTCCGTTGGCGGCATAGTGGTTCTCATTGCGACCTAGATCCTGTCAAAGACCCCTTGGAACAGCCCGTCGTCGTTACACCCGACCACTATCGTCCTGCTGACGGCGTCCTTGTTGATGGGGCCGTAGATGTGCGGATACTTCTCCCGGCCTCCCTGCTCGTACCTCGTCTCCGGATCCAGTTTCGTAGGCATTAGCTCAAGCAGCACCAAGTCACGCTGGCCCCGGAAGTTGTAGCCGGCCACCGGCTCCAGCTGTTGTTGTTCGGAGCAGTGTATAAAGCCATCCCTCTCGTACCTGCTGGGAGCATAAGTCGGAGCGCCGGCCTGGGACTCCCATTCGGTCCTTGTGGCTATGTGGTAGATCAAGTCCTCAGTACAGCCTCTTTCCCATGCTCAGCCGGTCCTCGACCGAGAACCCCAGCTCCCTGTAGAACTGCACGACTCCCCTGTTGTCGGGCATCACCTGCAGGTTGATCTTCAGGCATCCCCGTTTCTTCAGCCTCCGTTCCGCCTCAGCCATCAGCCCGGTCCCGATTCCCCTGTGACGCTCGCTCTCGTCTACGGCCAGCGAGTAGATCCACCCGCGATGCCCGTCGTAGCCACCCATCACCGTCCCCACCAGGCGACCTTCATCGACCGCCACCAGGAAGAGCTCGGGATCGTGTGCGGTCTTGAGGTCTATGGACACCCCAGGGGCGTTGTGGGGGGCCTCATATCCATCGGCGAAGATCCCTTCCCACAATGCGACCACGGCCTCCCTGTCAGCGTTGCTGTACGTCCGTATTTCGAATGCCCTCTCCCATGGCTAGTCTGCGTCCTTCAGGAACGACATCATCCCCCGCAGGTCCTTGCCCACGCTCTCGATGGGATGCTCGGCGTTCTCCTTGCGGAGCCTGTTGAAACGGGGGCGGCCCTCGTCGTTCTCCGCGATCCACTCGCGGGCGAAGCTGCCGTCCTGCACCGCCTCCAGCACCTTCTTCATGTTCTCCTTGACATGCTCGTCGATCACCACCGGGCCGCGAGAGTAGTCTCCGTACTCGGCAGTGTCGCTCACCGAGTACCTCATGTACTCCATGCCGCCCTGGTAGAGCAGGTCGACGATCAGCTTCAGCTCGTGCATGCACTCGAAGTAGGCCGACTCCGGCTGGTAGCCGGCCTCCACCAGGGTCTCGAACGCGGCCTTGATCAGCGCGGTGACGCCGCCGCAGAGGACGGACTGCTCGCCGAACAGGTCGGTCTCCGTCTCCTCCTTGAAGGTCGTGTCCAGCACGCCTGCGCGGGTGCAGCCGACGCCTCGCGCGTAGGCCAGGCCGATGTCGTGAGCCATGCCGGAGGCGTCCTGGTGTATGGCCAGGAGCCCTGGCACCCCGGAGCCCCGCGTAAAGACCTCGCGCATCCGGTGTCCGGGTGCCTTGGGCGCGACCATAGACACGTCGACGGCGCTGGGAGGCACGATGGTCCCGTAGTGGATGTTGAACCCGTGGGCGAACATCAGCGTCTTGCCGGACGACAGGTGGGGTTCCACGGAATCCATGTACACACCGGCCATCGTGTGGTCGGGGATGAGCATCATGATGACGTCAGAGTCCCGTGCCGCATCGGCGACCAGCTCCACCCTGAGCCCCTCGCCCTCGGCCTTTTCCTTGCTGCTGCTGCCCTCGTACAGGCCGACGACCACGTCGACCCCGCTCTCATGCAGGTTCAGGGCGTGGGCGTGGCCCTGGCTGCCATAGCCGACGATCCCAACTGTCTTGCCGTCCAGAAGGGACATGTCGGCGTCGTTCTCGTAGTACATCTTTGCCATTGCTTGCGTCCTCTCCGAAGTTCCTGTGTGTTATACCGACGACGCCTCGCCCCAGTCCACCCTGGACGATTGCCGTCTCCCCCTGCTGTCCGCCCCCCGGTTCATCGCTATCGTGCCGGTCCTCATCACCTCGATCACGCCGAAGCTCTTGAGGAGGTCGTGCAGCGAGTCGATCTTGTCCTCGTCCCCGCTGACCTCGACGACGAGCGAGTCGGCCGCCACGTCCACGATGTTGGCGCGGAAGATGTGGACGATCTGCATGATCTCGCTGCGGGACACCACGTTCGACTTGACCTTGATGAGCGCCAGCTCGCGCGAGACGATGTTCTGGTTCGAGATGTCCGAGACCCTGATGACGTCGATCAGCTTGTGGAGGTGCTTGGTCACCTGCTCGACCACCCTGTCGTCGCCCTCGACCACGAAGGTCATCCTGGACAGGTCCGGCTCCTCGCTGTGGCCGACCGCCAGGCTGGCGATGTTGAAGCCCCGCCGCCTGAACATGCTCGAGACCCTGTTCAGGACACCCGGCCGGTCCTGGACCAGGGCGGTGATCGTCCTCCTGGGCACCTTGGGCACGCTTCCGTTGGTGGTCACTGTCTCACCCCCTCCGGCAGCGGCTCCTCTATGAGGTCGTGGATGGTCTGGCCCGCCGGGATCATCGGGTACACGTTCTCCTCTTCCTCGACCACGAAGTCGATCAGCGCTGGGCCGTCGTACTCCATAGCCTCCATGATGGCTGGCATGACCTGGGTCTTGTCAGTCACCCTCAACCCGAGCATCCCGAAGGCGTCCGCCAGCTTCACGAAGTCGGGGTTGTGCGTGTACTGTGTGGCGACGTAGCTCTTCTGGTAGAAGAACTCCTGCCACTGCCGCACCATGCCCAGGAAGGAGTTGTTGATGATGGCGAACTTGACGTTGATGCGGTTCTCGACCAGCGTGGCAAGCTCGGCCATGGTCATCTGGAATCCGCCGTCGCCGGCTACCGACCAGACGACCTTTTCCGGCGCGCCGACCTTGGCTCCCATCGCGCCCGGCACCTCGTAGCCCATCGCTCCGGAGCCGCCCGACGAAACCCACGTCCTCGGCTCCTTGAACATGTAGTGCTGGGCCGCCCACATCTGGTGCTGGCCGACGCCGGTTACTACGATGGCCCTGCCGTCCGTGGCCTCGGAGAGCTGGTTGATGATGAACTGGGGCAGCAGCTTGTCCGTGGGCCTGATGAACATCGAGGGATGGTCCCTCTTAAGCATGTCGATGTGCTGGACCCACTCCAGGCGGGTCGCCGGCTTGACGAGCTTGTTCAGCTTCAGCAGGACGCGCTTGAGGTCGCCGACGATCGGGACGTCGACGGGCACGTTCTTGCCTATCTCCGACGGGTCGATGTCGATGTGTATCTTCCTTGAGCCAAGTGCGAACGCGCTGGGTTTGCCCGTGATCCTGTCGTCGAAGCGCATCCCAAGCGCGATGAGCAGGTCCGCCTCCTCGATCGCCTTGCTGGCGTAGGCCATCCCATGCATCCCCGGCATTCCCACACACAACACATGGTCGTCGGGGAAGGAGCTGATGCCCAGCAGGGTCGTGATCACGGGTATCTGGGCCTTCTCGGCCAGCTCGCGGACCTCGTCGTATGCGCCGGAAAAGATGACACCGTGGCCGGCCAGGATTACGGGCCGGCTCGATTCGGCGATGACTTTGGCGGCCCGCTTGATCTGGGCCCCGTGGCCCTCCATGTTCGGCTTGTAGCCGGGCAGGTCGATCTCGTCAGGGTAGACGAACTCCGCCTCCTCCTGCTGCACGTCCTTGGGTATGTCGACGAGCACGGGGCCCGGCCGGCCCGTGCTGGCTATATAGAACGCCTCCTTGATAACCCCCGGTATGTCGGCGGCGTTCATCACCAGGTAGTTGTGCTTGGTGATGGGAAGCGTAATGCCGGTCGTATCGGTCTCCTGGAAAGCGTCGCTGCCGATGGCCGCCCTGGTCACCTGGCCGGTGATTATCACCATGGGTATGGAGTCCATCTGCGCCGTTGCGATTCCCGTCACGAGGTTCGTTGCGCCGGGGCCCGAGGTTGCCCACGCGACGCCGGGGCGCCCTGTGACACGGGCATAGCCGTCCGCGGCGTGGGCTGCGCCCTGCTCGTGACGGACGAGGATGTGGCGCAGCTGGGGGAACTCCGGCAGGGTCTGGTACAGGGGCAGGATCGCCCCGCCCGGAAGGCCGAAGATCACGTCGACGCCTTCCCTAATCAGGCTCTCGCACACCATTTGCGAGCCGTTCATTCTCATCTCTGTTCATCTCCTCCTTGGGTCCATTGAACTCGGAGGCTTCAATAAAAAAGCCCCGCCCTGGCAAAGGGACGGGACTGAGGTCTCGTGGTACCACCCTAATTGCCCCGACTTTCGTCGAGGCCACTCGAAGGCTGTAACGGAGCCTGCCGCCCGACCCTACGCGGTGTCCGTGCTGGCGACCAATCGCGCAGAGCGCCGGGACCTTCCGGCTAAACTCTGCGCGCTGTCTCCTCCGGCTCCCTCAGGACGGGTGCTCAGGGGCGAGTTCGCGGTCGCAGCACGCCGGGCTCCCACCATCCCCGGCTCTCTCTTGCGCGCCATACCGCTACTACTCCCCTTCAAAGCGAACTGAATCCATACGTTGTCCGATGGCGTGAATATAGCATGGCGTCGTATGTAGTGTCAATTTGAGCCGGTGCTGTATAATCGCGGAAACCGATTCCCAACCCGTGGCAAACCTCCGACTTCTTCCCACATGACCTACGACCCAGAGACGCATACCGCCAACCCTGCGGCGCGCCGGGTTGCCATCTTCATAGACGGCAGCAACCTCTACCACAGCCTCGAAGAGAACTGCGGCAGGTACGACCTCAACTTCCGCGCCTTCTCACAGAAGCTGTCGAGGGGACGGACTATGTTCCGCACCTACTACTACAACGTGCTCCAGGACCCTGAGCGGAACCCACAGGGCTACCAGGACCAGCAGAAGTTCCTCACGGCCCTGCACAACACGCCGTACCTGGAGGTCCGCCTGGGCGGGTCGAAGATGCGCGGCGCAACCACCGTTCAAAAGGGCGTCGACATCATGATCGCGACGGACCTTCTCAGGTTCGCCTGGGACGACCGGTACGACGTAGCCGTGCTGGTGAGCGGCGACGGCGACTTCTCGTACGCGGTGCAGGCGGTGAAGGACATGGGCAAGCACGTGGAGATCGCGGCATTCCCGTCCAACCTATCGTCGGAGCTGGTCAGCGTCTCTGACGACCGCGAGTTCTTTACGCCAGATTACTTCGACGACCTGTGGAGCCGCCGCCGCTTCCACCAGAACGAGCGCGCCGGAGTGCCCACCCCTTCCACCTACAGGAGCACGATCGGCGGGCAGGTGCCCGGCGATCATGGAGACAGGGAGTACCGTCCCGGGGCGCCCTCGGCAGCCCCGTACGAGCAGCCCTGACGCATTCCGCCGCAGGGGCGTCCGGTCGGTGCGTTAGTGGGCGCGCGGGAGGCGATTCACATTGACAGATAGGCCCTGATCCTGCTAAATTTCGACTACATAAACGGAGCCTAATCTGTTCTCGCCCGAGTGATGCGCCGGAATTCGTCACAGCATTCCGTGCACTCGGGCTGACTTGTCAAAAGCGCCGAGCCCAAGCAATCCTCCCTCGGCGCCGCCCGGAGGACGACACTTGAACTTGAAGAAGACCGATTTCGTTCTACGCTTTGCAGGAGAGGGCGGCCAGGGATTCCTCAGCGCTGCGGTAGGATTCGCTAGCGCCAACACCCAGGCCGGATATCACGCCCAGACGTTCGCCACGTTTCCTTCGCAGATCACCGGCGGGCCCACCTGGATGCAGGCCCGCATATCCACCAAGCCGATATTCAGCCGCGGGGACTCCCTGGACGTCCTGGCGGTATTCAACGAGGAAGCATACGAGACCCACAGGGACGAGGTGAAGGAAGGCGGGGTCATACTCTACGACTCCGACTCCATGACGCTAGAGGACGATGGACGGAGCCTGGGCATCGCCTTCGACAAGCTGGGCAAGTCCACCGGCAACGCCAGGGCGGCGAACATGGTGTTGATGGGCGCCCTGGCGGAGCTTGTCGGCGTCCCTCTCGACGTGCTCGCAGACTTCGTGAAGAGGCGCTGGGGCAACACGGCCCGATACGGCGAGAAGATCGTCCCCCAGAACATCGAGGCTCTCACCCTCGGCAAGCAGGCCGCGGCCGAGAGCGGCTTCAGCCTGGGCGAGCTGGCCCCGCCCGAGCCTCCCGAGTACGAGCAGATATTCACCAACGGCAACTATGCGCTGGCGCTAGGTGCAGTTCACGCCGGGCTGAACTTCTACGTAGGCTATCCCATATCCCCGGCGACGACGATCCTCGTCTGGATGGAGGAGCAGCTGGTAGGGGAAGGCCAATTCGTATACCAGGTGAGCTCGGAGATCGAGGCCATCAACGCGATCATCGGCGCCGGGTATGCCGGGTCCAAGTCGATGACCGCCACCGCCGGGCCCGGGTTCTCGCTCATGAGCGAGGGGCTGGGCCTGGCGTGGATGGCCGAGATTCCCTGCGTCGTAGTTGACGTGCAGCGCGGAGGGCCCGCGACCGGCCTGCCCACCAAGACCGAGCAGTCGGACCTCTTCGCCGCGCTGCACCCGGCCCACGGCGACGTTTCGCTGCCCGTGATCGCCCCTGGCACGGTTGAGGAGTGCTTCTACGCGGCCGTGGCGGCGTTCAACTGGGCGGAGCGGTACCAGGGTCCGGTCATCGTGCTGAGCGAGCACTCGCTCTCGGAGCGGGAGCAGAACTTCCGCAAGCCGGACCTGGACTCGATTCCAGTGGAGAACAGGAAGGTCTACACGGGCGGCAACGGCTACCTGAGGTACGAGGCGTCTGAGTTGTCGCCAATGCCGCTGCCGGGGAGCCCAGGCAGCTACGTCGCGAACGCAAGCGAGCACGATCCGTGGGGCGACACCACGCACCTGCCTTCGCGGCACATCCAGATGACCGAGCGGCGCTTCAGCAAGCTCGAGCTCCTCGAGGACGGGACCTACGAGTCCCAGAACATCGACGCACCCATAGCAATGATGCCCTGGGGCGGCTCCAAGGGCCCATCCATCGAGGCGTATCAGCAGCTCGTGGCGGGTGAGATGGACGTAGCCTGGTACTACACTATGTACCTCAACCCCCTGCCGCCGATGCTGCTCGACGAGCTTCGGAAGAAGGAGCTGGTCATTGTGCCCGAGCTGAACTACCAGGGCCAGTTCTCGTCCTACCTGAGGTCCAAGGGGGTGCGGGCCGAGTCCATTACCCAGTACACGGGCCTACCCTTCAGGATCAGCGAACTTGTAGAGCGCATTTCAGACCGCATCGCCGCGACCCGAAAGGAGGGTGTGGCCGTATGAGCGACAAGAACCCGGAATACGATTTCAAGTGGTGCCCGGGCTGCGGCGACTTTGGTGTACGCCGGGCCCTGGAGCAGGCCGTAAACAGGCGCACGATCGAGCGGGAAGAGCCGGTCGAGCAGAACGTTGTCGTCGCAGGAATCGGCTGCTCAGGCAACATGGTGCACCTCCTGGAGGGCCCCCAGCCCTATGGCATCCACGGGCTTCACGGGCGTACGCTGCCGATCGCGCTCGGGGTCAAGATGGGCCGGCCCGACCTGAACGTGGTGGTCGTGGCGGGCGACGGCGACTTCCTGAGCATCGGCATGGAGCACATCGCACCCCAGGCCCAGCGGAACCTGAACGTCTGCGCAGTGGTGATGGACAATGCGGTGTACGGCCTGACCAAGGGCCAGAGCTCGCCCACGGCCGCGGAGGGGATGGTTACGAGCTCGACGCCGTACGGCAAGCCGGACGCCGGCATCGACGCGCTTAACTTCTACTTGGCTATCGGCGCGTCGTTCGTTGCCTCGGGCATATCCACGAAGATCAAGGACCTGGCAGAGCTCATCTACGAAGGGATGGAGCACCCAGGCTTCTCGATAGTGCACGTGCAGTCGCCATGCACCGTCTTCAACAACACCTACGAGGAGCTCAAGGGAAACAAGCGCAAGGGCATCGCGCCACTGGCGTGGGCGATCTCCGACGGGCACGATACGTCCGACATGCGAGCGGCCCGGGGCGTGGTGGAGCAGGGGGGAGTGCCCCTCGGCATTCTCTACAAGGACGCCAACCAGTTCTCGTTCGAGGAGCGCATGGCCAGAATACTCAGCAAGGCCAAGCCCAAGAGCCCCAGGGAGCTGGTCGACTCCTACTCGATCTAGCCTGCGCGAGAGCCCCGTCCCCGTCCGGATCGACCTGCGTATCGCGGGTGCGTTTCGCCGGCCTTTCAGGGTCTCCTTTTCAGCCTGGCGAGGAACACCGCACCCCGGCGGCTACAGGCTGTCGATGAACGCGAGCTCCTTTTCGAGTGTCTCCACGCCGTAGAAGTGCTCCATTAGCAGCGTCGCGTCGAGGTACTTGATGCGGCGGTGCATCTCGGTAGGGAGGGTGCCCTTGTCTAGCGGTGCGTGGGAGTCGGAGCGGCCCCGGTCGTCGTAGAGGTAGTTGTCGTTCCAGTGGACGTGCCGGATGAGCTCCGGGCGCGACAGGAAGGCCAGGACGCGCTCCTCTCTTTGCTCCTCAGGGAAGCGGTGCGCGTAGGTGACGACGTGGCTGGAGTCGAGGCATAGCGCGACGTTCTCGCGGTCGACGTCCAGGGCGATCTGCCGCCACTCCTCGGGCGCCATGCCGAAGTACTGGCTGCGGCCCGACCAGTCGACTTGCTCGCGGGGCGTCTCCTTGATGTCGTCGCTCCAGTAAGAGTTGAGGTTCTCCAGGACGACCTCCAGGTCGCTCCGCTCGCAGTGTGCCGCGATCTGGCGGATACCGTCGATCATCAGGTCGTAGTCTCCCTCTCGTCCCACCGTCTGTTCCGGGTCGTTCCAGCGCTTCGGCGCGAAGTGCATGTTGATCTGCCGGACGTTCGGGTACCTGGCCGCCCTGTCTACGTAGTCGACGATGACCTGTATCGAGGTCTTACGGAAGGCGGCGTCCGTCGCGGCGATGTTGAGTCGCATCTCGCCGACCACGGCAGGGGCGTGGGCGCTGACCAGGACGTCGGCAAAGTCGGCCATGTCGTCGATGTCGTCGGCCATGGACGCTTCCGTGTTCAGCCCGAGACGGCGCAGCGTGTCGGGTCCGGCGGAGGATGTCACGCCCAGCTGGTATTTCAACTCGGTGTACCTGGTCACTGTCAACTTGCTCCTCCGGCCGCTGCGGCCTTCGGGATCCTGGCGATGCCGAGCCGGTGCACGGCCTCGCGTGCCTGCGCTTCCTGCTCGGGCGTCGCACTTGGGGTCGGCAGACGGGGCTTCCCGGTGTCTATTCCAAGCCGCTCCCCGACGGCGGCCTTCAACGCGCCCAGGTAACCCAGGTCGATGACCATGTCCTCCACCTCGCTCGCCCTGGCCTGCGCCTCCTCGGCGCGGTCGAGGTCGCGGGCCTGGTAGGCATCCCAGATGGCGACCCAGAGCTCGGGTGCAAGACAGGGCGGGCCGTCCACGCATCCCGCCGCCCCTACGGTCAGGGCCGGGAGCATCAGCCTGCCCATGCCTGTGAATGCGCGAAGGCCCATCTTCGCGAAGAGGTAGACGTTGTTCATGTCGTAGCCCGAGTGCTTGAGGCCGGCGAGCTGGGGCACCTGGTCCTGCAGCCGCTTCATCAGGTCGGGCGTAAGCTCGACGCCCGTCGATTGGGGTAGGTTGTACGCGAACAGGGGCAGGTCGGCGGCGGCGGCGACCGTCCTGTAGTAGTCGGCCACGCCCTGGTCGCCGGGGTGCACGAAGTAGGGGGGGACGGCGCAGATCGCCTCGACGCCGGCCGACGCCGCGTGCTCGGCGTTCCGGGCGGCGCGGGTCGTCGTCTGCGCCCCCACGTGCATGATTACGTTGGTGCGGCCCCGGTTCTGGTCGGCGGCCACCCTCGCGATACGGCGGTTCTCTTCGTCGGTGAGCAGGACGCTCTCGCCCGTGCCGCCGGCCGTCCAGAAGCCGTGAACGCCAGCCTGGATGTTGTCCTCCATGACGACGCGGAACGCCTCCTCGTCGACCTCTCCGTCTGCCGTCATGGGCGTGATGATCGCCGGGACTATTCCCTCGAACTCCGGCACGTCGTTCTCTCCTGCTGCGTCGAGATTACGCGCGGCATTGTACAACCTGGGCCCAACGAGCGGGGGGCCCCTTGTCAGCCCGGGTCGCCTCCTTTGGGAAGGAAGCACAGCCGCACATCGTCCCCGGTCCCGCTGGGCCTGGCCCACTCGGCCAGCCGCCAGCCCACCACCCAGGCTATGCCGCCCTCGCCGACGACGAGGGGTACACGGTCCCGCCACGACCGGTCGATCCTGGAGTCGACCATGAAGTCCTGGAGCTTCTTGGTGCCGGCCATTCCCAGGGGCTGGAACCGGTCCCCGGGCCGGCGGCCGCGCACCCTGAGCCCTCCCCTGGCGGCACTGGAACAAATCGCAGCGGACATAGCGCCCGCCTGGGCATCCCCTGGGGCTCCGCCAACCTCGGCGACCACGCGCCAGCCGCCGACGGCAGTCTCGCCGGGTACTGCCAGCTCCGTCTCACTCTCGAGCGGGGGCAGCGGGCACGTGTCGAGTCCCGTTGGCCCCACCTGTGCCGTCCGGTAGCCCACGCTGAAGACCAGCCCGCCCGGCAGGTCCAGAGAGCGTCCCGCGGGGCCCTTCAGCAGGTCCAGCATCTCGTCCACGTGCCCGAGCTCGAGATCGGACAGGCCGTCCGCCGCCAAGCCCACGACGCGCCGCAGCAGGTGCGCGCCCACTGCATCGTCCAGCCCGGCAAACGCGGCCCTGTCAATCGACGTGGACGCACCCTGCTCCTCGACCACCTCGGCCCAGGCCGCGTCGACCGTCCGCTCTACGTGGTCCAGGTCGCGCCGGGCACCGGCCGAGAGCCTCAGGACAGCGTCCCTGATCTGTGGGTTGATTCGCGCAAGGGAGGGCATCACTTCGTGCCTGACCCTGTTCCTGAGCATGAGCGGCGAGCTGTTCGACGAGTCGTGCCTGGGCTGCAGTCCAAGCGCCTCGCAGTACCCCTCGGTGTCGCTCCTGGACACCCCACCCAGGAATGGCCGGAACAGGAGCACGTCCGCGCCGTCGATGTTTCTCGTCGTGGACTCGCTCATTCCGCGAAGGCCGGTCAGCCCGGCTCCACGGACGATGTTCATCAGGACCGTCTCGGCCTGGTCGTCAAGGGTGTGCCCCAGCGCGACGGCACGTGCCCCCTGGGCTGCGGCGACCCGCGCCAGGAAGCCGTACCGGAGCCTGCGGGCCGCGTCCTCGAGGGAGAGGCGGTGAGCGCTGCGGTATGCGCCCGTATCGACTGCGTCGGAGGTGAGGTCGATACCCAGCCCGCGACAGGCCTTCGAGACGAATGCAGCGTCTTCCCGGGACTCCTCTCCCCGCAGGCCATGATCGAGATGGGCGGCGTGGAGCCTCAGCGACGTAGCCCGCCTCGTGCGGGCCAGTGCGTGGAGCATGGCGAGGGAGTCCGGGCCTCCGGACACGGCAACGACCAGGAGGTCATCGTGCGCCAGCCCGCAACGCCCGGCGGCGTCCACGACCTGCGCTTCCAGGCGTTCGATCAACCCTTCGTGGGCCATCGCGCGGCTCAGGGCACTCGTCCCGCTCAGGACGGGCGGGCGCCGGGCGGCTTCCTGACCAGCTTGACCGCCTCTATCTTCAGCCCCTTCATCTCGGCCACCTCCACCGAGAGCCCGGCAGTCTCGAAGCCCTCTCCCTCATGCGGGATGTGGCCCAGGGCGTCCAGTACGAAGCCTGCCACGGTCTCGTAGTCGCCGTCGCCCAGGTTGATGTCGAGCTCGTCCATGACCTCGTCGACGCTCATGCCTCCGTCGACCTGGTAGGTGTCCCGGCCGAGGGCTTCGTACTCCTCCTCGGGCCTCACCCCCTCCTCGCCAACCCGCCCGACTACCTCTTCGAGCAGCCTCTTGAGGGTCACCAGTCCCGCGACGCCTCCGAACTCGTCGATGACGATGGCCATCTGGTTGCCGGTGCTGCGCAGCTCCTCGAACAGCTCGGCGATTCGTTTCGTCTCCGGCACGAAGTAGGCGTCCCTGATCACGTCCGTGACGATGCCGTCCAGGTCGACCCGGTCTGCGGCCATGGACCTGAGGATGTCCTTGGCCGACAGGATGCCGACCACGTTGTCGGTCGAGTTCTTGTAGACGGGGAAGCGCGTGTGGGCGTGCTCGGCGTAGAGCCTGAGGAACTCCTTCATCGAGGTGCCGCGCGCCACGGAGACGATCTCGGTCCTGGGCGTCATCATGTCGCGCACCTGCCGGTCGCCGAACCGGAAGACGCTCTCCAGCATCTCGACCTCTTCGGGATCGAACTCGCCCTCGGCCTCCCCGATGTCAATGAGGGTCCGGAGCTCGTCCTCGGTGATGGAAGCGTCCCGGGTCCCGCCGCCAATGTTGGCCAACCGGCTGATCCACTGCAGCACGGCGACGATGGGAAGCAGGACAAACTCAAAGAATTTCAGGGGACGGGCGGCCATGAAGGCCACCCGCTCGGCGTGGCGCACCGCCACGGTCTTCGGCACCACCTCACCGAAGATGAGGAGCACCACGGTGGCCACCACCGTGGAAGCGAGCACCCCGGCGCGCTCGCCGAGGAACGAGATCACTATTGCTGTGACGAGGGCCGCGAACCCGATGTTGACCAGGTTGTTCATCAGCAGGATCGTGGAGAGCAGGCGGCCGGGCTCTCTCAGCATCCCTTCAACGCGAATGGCGTCCCGCGAGCCCATCCTCACGAGGTGGCGCAGGCGCGCCGTGTCCTGCAGTGAGAGGAAGGCCGACTCCGTACTGGAGAAGAAGGCCGACAGCATCACGAGGACCACCACGATCACCAGGTCGCTGAGCTCGACGCCGGACATCACCCAGTCCTCCACAGGGCGGGAGCGAGCACCCAGCTACGACGTGAGAATGGGACCCGGGGCTGCAGGTGAGTCCCCGAAGGGCACGGGGAATTCTCCCTCGGGAGAGGGGGTAATGG
Organism: Dehalococcoidia bacterium; assembly: GCA_034420735.1. Lineage (GTDB taxonomy): Bacteria > Chloroflexota > Dehalococcoidia > Lucifugimonadales > CAJWER01. The sequence continues at coordinate 26,238 of DAOULA010000030.1, read as the reverse complement.
CGGTTCGTCAGATGTGGCGATCAATTCCTGCACTGGTGATCCCGGCCCAGCGCGGCCGACGTCGCTGCTACGCCTGGGCAGCGTCCCTGACAAGGCCCTCGATGTCGTCGGCCACTTCCTCATTCTCCCTGAGAAACGCCTTGGCATTCTCCCGGCCCTGTCCGAGTCGCACCTCTCCGAACGAGTAGAATGACCCGCTCTTCTTGACCACTCCGGCCTCGCTGGCAAGGTCAACCAGGTCGCCTTCCTTGCTGATGCCCTCGTTGAACATCATATCGAATTCGGCGACTTTGAACGGAGGGGCGACCTTGTTCTTGACGACCCTTGCCCGGATCCGGGCCCCGATGATGTCCTTGCCCTGCTTGACTGATTCTATCCGCCTGAGGTCGATACGTACAGAGCTATAGAACTTGAGGGCCCTGCCCCCGGGCGTGGTCTCGGGGCTTCCCCACAGTACCCCGACCTTCTCCCTGATCTGGTTGATGAACATCACGGAGGTGTTCGACCGGCTGATTGCAGCCGTCAGCTTCCTGAGCGCCTGGGACATGAGCCGGGCCTGGAGGCCGACGTGCGCATCGCCCATGTCGCCTTCCAGCTCCGACTTGGGCACCAGCGCCGCAACGCTGTCCACGACGACGATGTCGAGCGCCCCGCTGCGCACCAGGTACTCGCAGATTTCCAGGCCCTGCTCCGCCGAGTCGGGCTGCGACACGAGGAGGTTCTCGACATCCACGCCGCAGACGGCGGCATAGGAGGCGTCGAGCGCGTGCTCGGCGTCGATGTAGGCGGCCTCGCCCCCCGAACGCTGCGCTTCGGCCATCACGTGGTAGGCAAGCGTCGACTTGCCCGACGACTCGGGCCCGAAGACCTCCACGACACGCCCCCTGGGCATGCCTCCGACGCCCAGCGCCATGTCCAGTGTGAGCGAACCTGTCGAAATTGCCTTGATCTGGGTCGATTCGCCGGAATCACCCAGCCTGAGCACGGAACCCTTGCCGAACTGGCGCTCGATCTGGCCGAGCGCCAGGTCGAGCGCCTTCTCTCTCTCTGTGGTCATGTATTCCCGCCTTGCAGATGTCTGTACGCCCGGCACGACCGGGCGCACCCGGTACACGCGGCATATGATAACAAATTCACACTCACGGCGCCCGGCGCCGCCCCCTCTGTTATGATACCGTGTAGTCCTTACCTTAGTACCTCGCGACCCAAGGGGGGCGGAAGTGCTTCCAGGCAACCTCCAGAACATTGGCCGGGGGAATCTGAACGATGGCCTCCGTTCGTATCTGGGACTGGGGACGACAGGCCCGGAGTGCGGTAGCCTGTCCGACCAAGAGCTCCTGTCGATGGTTGCGGAGCGAGACCGGGACGCGCTGGAGGAGTTGTATTCGAGGTACTCAGGGCCCATCTACTCACTAGCCGTGAGAATGCTGAGGGACCCCGGTGCGGCGGAAGAGGTCACCCAGGACACGTTCTTCAATGTGTGGAAGCAGGCGTCGAGCTATAAGCCGGAGCGTGGAAAGGTGACGGCATGGCTCTTCAGCATCTGCCGCCACCGGGTGATAGACGAGGTGCGGAGGCGCAGCCGTCGCGAGAAGACACACGTCTACCAGGACGTGGAGCTGGCGGACCAGCCCGCCGACGACACCAACGACCCAGCCCGCTTTGCGAACCTGCGAATGCAGAGGGGGATGCTCAAGGAAGCGCTCGCCAAGCTCAGGGCGGAACAGAGAGCGGTGATCGAGCTGGCCTATTACGGAGGTCTGACCCACTCGGAGATAGCCAAGACTCTCGATCAGCCCCTTGGCACGGTCAAGACCAGGATGAGACTGGGGCTGAGGAAGCTCAGGGACGTCGTCGGGCCCCAGGCCCGAGAGTGGTTCTAGGAATGGACTGCAGAAGTACCGAAAAACTGGCATCGTCGTACCTGCTGGGTGAGCTCAGCGGCGACGAGCTTTTGGAGGTCGACATACACGTGGAGTCCTGCGCCTCATGCGCGGGGCTGCTCGGAAAGCGGGAGGAGAACGTGTCGGGCCTCGTTCTCGGGACTCCGCACGTACAACCCCCGCCAAGGGTGAAGCGCAACCTGATGGACAGGGTCGATGCGGACCGGCGCAGCAGCCGGACCCCGATCCACCGGCTGGCCATCCGCGCCGGCATCGAGCTGACGACAAAGCCCGGGCTCGCCGTAGCGGCCGTGCTGGTGGTGGGGCTGGTGCTGGCGAGCATGTGGAATTCGGGGAGGCTTGGGGATAGCGCCATAGAAGACGCCGCGCCCACTGCGGTGGCGGTGGGCGCGGGCGAGAACGACCAGCTCTTCCTCGCATATTCGGCCGCCGCTCCGGGCCTTTCCATAGAAGAGCTATCCGCAACCCGGGCGACCGACACGGCCCGCGGCATGTTTCTCGTGCCCCGTTCGAGCAACTCCGCGCTGCTGGTAGGAATCGGAATGCCGCAGCTTTCCGGGGGGCAGACCTATGGTGTATGGTTTACCACAGAAGGCCAGAAGTACCGGGCAGGCACGCTGCCGGTGGACCCGGACGGGCACGGACAGGTGACCCTGAAGCTGTTCGTGCCGCTGTCGTGGATAGACTCGGTTTCGGTAACGATAGAGGAGAAGGTCGTTCCGCGGAACGACTCTGAAGACAACATGCCCCAGGGGCCTACAATTCTGAGGGGCGACCTCTAGCGGGAATTGTGGTAATATTCGGCCTGTGGGAGTCTATGCGAATAGCTCCGCTTGTGGTAATGTAATGCTGACCCATCTCACCAGACCCTCATCGGTCGTAGGAGGAAGGCGTGACTAGGCTAAAGTCGATCCTTATCCTGGCTATCGTCACGATCGTTGCCGTGACCGCCGGCCTGTCCCTGTCCGGGGACGCAATGGCCCAGAGTTCACCAGGCACCGCGGCGATCTCGGATGATCAGGCGCTGAGCGACGCGATAACGTACAGGTTGAGTGTTCCCCCGCCCTCCGAGGGCACCGAGTACGTTGGCTGGCTGGTGTCAGACGACGACTCAGTCAAGTTGAGCACGGGACCGATGGAGCGCGGCGCAGACGGTTCCATCGTGCATGTCTTCGACAGGGACAACGGCCGGTACACGGGCGAGAACCTGATCCAGGGCTTCGACAAGGTGGTTATTACCGAAGAGGCCGAAGGCACTGATCCCGACATGCCTGCCGGCCCCGCCGTCTACTCCGCCCAGCTTTCGATGGACGCAGTGCCGCATATCAGGGCAATCGTCGGCGACGGCAGCCCCGCACACGCGCTCAGGACCCAGTTGGCCGCAGCCCACCAGATGGCAAGGGCAGCCCAGAGCGTTTCCTCCCTGGCCGATGCAAAGAACTACCTCGAGGGCGTCATTAACGTAATCGAGGGCACGGCCACCGACCACGACGGCAACGGCTCGGTGAACGACCCCGGTGACGGCGTCGGCGTCCTTGCCCATGCCGAGTCGATAATCGAGCATGCAGTAGCAGCAGCCGGCGCCGGAGCGGGCAGCCAGGCCGGCAAGACAGAGGCCGCCGCCAGCCACGCCCACGCTTCGGCCGGCATGGCGCGCGACGAAGCCATGATCGCTATCGAGTCAGCCACGCAGGTGCTCGCCAGGCTCGCAGCAGGCGGAGCCGCAGGCTTCCTGGACGGCGCGCTGAACGGGACACCCGGTTCGGGCGGCGCGAACCAGGCCTATGACTACGCCCAGATGATGGCGACCTACAACCTGCAGGTCGGCGCCCTGCCGACGCCCACGCCTGAGCCCACGGCCACGCCTGAGCCTACGGCCACACCCGCGCCCACGGCCACACCCGCACCCACGGCCACGCCTACGCCAATCCCGCCTGAAGCGGGCGACAGCTCGGTTCCAGCCGCCATGCAGCTGGTGCTGGTACTGTCCGTGCTGCTCCTCGCGGCCGGCGCGGTGTTCGCACTCAGGGGACGGCGAGAATCGGCCTGATCCAGGCCTGAACAGCCTTAGAAGCTAAACAGGACTCCCCGCCCCTGAATCCCGGGGGCGGGGGTCTTGTTGCATAAGGAGGTATATGACAGCAGCCAACAGGCCTGCATCAGCCATCTCCCCACACCAGGACCGAGCCTTTTGCGACATCTGTGGGAGCATAGTCGTAGTAGTCCATTGCAAGCTGAAATGTACCGTCTGCGGATACGCCCGAGATTGCTCCGACCCATTCGTAGATTCCTGCGTCCGATAGCGCCCACCCTGGCAGCGGTCCTGACCGTGCCGCTGCTCATCCTGGCGCTGGCATGCGGGAGCGAACCTGAAGCCTCCGAGTCTGCCCCAGCTGCCAACCCAACCACGGTCCCGACGGCCAGCCCTACACCCAGCCCGACGCCGACCCCTACGCCGACACCCACTCCGACACCCGTTCCCTTCGACCCCACTGCCGTCCTCGAACGCTCGGGCAGGGCCATGCAGGACCTGGAGTCGTTCAGGTTCGAGCTGACCCACAACGAGGGCGGCACCGAGTTCATCCCGGCGCTGGTCGTCGAGGAGGCCCAGGGGGAGGTGGTCAAGCCTGACCGCCTCTCGCTCAAGTTCAGCGGTATCTTCGCCGGAGGCTATGCGATAAAGTCCACCCTGATATCCGTGGACGGCACTACCTACATGACGAATCCGCTGACCGCCGCCTGGCAGGAGATGGCCGACACGGTCAGCCCCCTCGGCTTCTTCAACCCCACGATAGGCATCTCCGCGATGATGATTCAACTCGAGGACCCGGAAGAAGTGGAGACGGACCGGGACGACGTCCACCGGCTGACGGGCACGCTGCCCGCCGCGGCGCTCTCGCCGCTGCTGGGAACGGCCATCCAGGACGCATACGTCGACGTCGACCTGACCATCGACGCGGGCCGCTACTACCTGCTGGAGGCCGTCGTGTCAGGGCGGGTGATCGCGCCCGACGAGGAGGGCATCGTCCGCACCATCGCGCTGCGGGACTTCGGCGAGCCCATCGTGATCGAGGCGCCCCAGTAGCCGCCCGGGCGAACGGCTCCCCATGAGCTCGGCCGCCAGGAGTGTCTCACCATACGTCGCGCTAGTCCCCGTGCTGGTGGGCGTCTTCATCGCCGCCGACGACCAGACGGTGATCGTGACGGTGCTGCCCCAGATCATGCTCGACATGAGGGTGGCCGTCACAGAGCTGGACAAGGCCTCGTGGACCGTCACGGGGTACCTGCTGGGCTACCTGGCCGCCATGCCGTTAATTGGGCGCGTATCCGACGTGTGGGGGCGCAGGCAGGTGTTCTTCGCGGCGATGGCGGTCTTCATGGCCGGCTCCGTTGCCGTTGCCGTCGTCCCCGACCTGGAGTCCATGCTCCCATTCGAGCTGCCGCCGGGCGCCGAGTTCCCGGATTTCGAGATCCTGATAGCCGCGCGGGTATTCCAGGCGATCGGGGCCGGTGCACTGGTGCCCGTTGCCATCGCAATAGCCGGCGACCTGTTCCCCCCGGGCCGGCGAGGGCTGCCGCTGGGACTCATCGGCGCCTCGGCAGAGGCGGGCGGGGTCATAGGTCCGCTCTGGGGCGGCCTGGTGCCCCAGCAGATGGACAGGCTGTGGAACGCCGTCTGGTCCAACGCGCCGGTTGCCCAAGGGCTGGCCGAGTGGCTGAACCAGGAGCAGGGCTGGCGCTGGGTCTTCTGGATCAACATACCCCTCTCGCTGGTAGTGCTGGCGCTGGTGATATGGCTGCTTCCGACCAGTCCAAGGACTGCCGCCAGGGTCGACTACACGGGCGGAGCGCTGATCGCCGCGAGCCTGGCGGCCATGACCCTGGGCCTGGCGAGAATCGGCGAGCCGGATGCCCTGATGGTCGGCTGTCTGCTGCTGTCTGCCGTCTCACTGGGGCTGTTCATACGCCGCCAGGTCTCACATCCTCAGCCGCTGCTGCCGATGTCGGTCTTCAGGGGCGCGGCGTTTGGCGCGGCCTCCAGCACCCACGTGTTCGTGGGGGCGGCGCTCATCATCGGCATGGTGACGCTGCCGCTGATGGCGAACACGGTCATGGGCCTGACGCCGCTGGACGGCGGCCTGTGGCTGATGCGCATGACGGCTGCGATGCCGGTGGGGGCGATATTGGGCGGGCTTGCCTGCCAGCGGTTCGACTACCGGGTGCCGACGGCGGCCGGACTGGTGCTCGCCGCGTTGGGGTTCGCGCTCATGGCCGGGTGGGACGCGAGCATCCGCGACCCGGCGCTGACGCTGCACCTGGTGATCGCTGGGCTGGGTTTCGGCCTGCTGATCGCACCCATCTCCCTTGCGGCCACCGACTCGGTCGAGGAGGGTGCTCGCGGCGGGGCGGCCGGCATCGTCACGGCGACGAGGATCGTCGGGATGACGCTGGGTCTGGCCGCGCTGACGGCATGGGGTTCGGACAGGTTCGCCGGACTGGCGGCCCACATCGCCCTGCCGCTGCCCGTTGTCGGGGAGACATCAGTCGAGTACCAGCAACGGGTCGACCAGTTCGACGCCGAGCTGTCCGGCGTGGGCGTGACCATCTTCAACGAGTTCTTCATCGTCGCCGCGGCGCTATGTATCGCGGCGCTCGTTCCAGCAGCCTGGATGGCCTGGAGCAGGTCCAGGTCACCTGTCCACTAGTCACCGAAGCGACTCTATCTCAACCGGCGGGCAACCGCCGTCTTGCCACCGCCGCTGACGGCGCTGATGCCAATGACCGCGACCCTGTTCACTGGCCAGGCGCACACTTGGCGGCCGGAGGTGGAATGGGATGCCCTGCGAGCCAGGCCACTATAGACGCGACATTGCGCATAGCGTAAGGACGGTTTGCCTTCCACGTATCGACGGCTTCGTGGTCCGCCATGTCCGATATTCCCCTCACCTCGACGTAGGGAACTTGCGAGAAGGTGGCAGCCCGCGCCCCGCCGGCGCCCTCCCAGGCAACTGCCAGCGCACCGGTAAGGGCTCGAAGCTCACGGGCCCTGTCGGAGTCCACGATAGCCTCGTCGCCACTGGCAATCCGGCCCAACCGGACCCGGAATTCTTCCCGTTCCGCTATGCGGGCCTCGCGAAGTGCGGCGAGGTGTCGAGCGGAACCTTCGAACTCTGGGAGCTGACTGTCGAGCGCGCGTGGGTTGAAGTCGTGCTCGACAGTGGCCGTACCGACTATCACGTCGCCTATGCGCGAAGACGTGGTCAGCGAACCGGCTACCCCCGCGCAGACGACCAGTCTTGGCGAGGCGATGTGGTCCAGCAGGTGTTGGGTGGTTACCGCGAACTGCGCTTTGCCCAGGCCGCCCTCGCAGAGGATGACACCCCTGGAGTGGTAATCAGCGACCTGGAGCCTTCCTACGTCGCGCGTTCCATGGCTGCCCCAGAGCCGATCGAAGACCCCGGTAAGGACTTCGAGCTCTTCCGCGACCGGTGTGATGACCACCGTCGTCATGGCGCCTTCCCTCGAGTCTGAACACTAGCCTTCCCAGGTCCTGGAAGGCTAGACCTTCGAGTACTTGGGCGTGGCTATGCTGGTGCCGTCGGGCAGCTTCTCGACGGTGAAGTCGCCGAAGAGGAGCGGTGCCTCGTCCCGCAGGATCTCCAGGACGGCGAGGGCCAGGCGGCGTATCTCCCAGTCGGCATAGGATGCGCCGCGCATCTCGATGAAGTGGCGCCACGCCCTCACGTTGGCGGTCACGAATATCTTGGTCTCGGTGGCGTTGGGGAGGACGGCCCTGGCGGCCTGCCGGATGGCCTTCCGGCGCTCCCATGGGGTCGTGAACGCGTCCTGCTGGACGCCATCCACTTCGACCTTGTCGGGGATGCTCGCGTCGAGTGCGTCGACCAGCTCCCTGTAGCTCTGTGCGGCCCTCTCGAGCGCCTCCTGCAGGGTGGCCTCGGTGCCCTCGCCGGCTCCCTCGCTAATCGCGGGCGGCACGACGAAGGGGCTGTCGGACTCGTCGACGAACCGCTGCGACCGCTGGCTGTAGGCGAACCCGGCCCTGTGCCGGACCAGCTCGTGGGTCAGGCTCCGGGACACGCCGGTGATGACGAAGCCGTAGTTGACGTGCTCGAAGACGCTGCCGTCGCCCTTGGACAGCAGGTTGGTGACGAAGTCCTCGATGTGCCTGCGGCCCCGGCCGAAGCTCATGTAGCAGAGCCTCGCCGAGACCTCCACGATCGCGGACGACTCGTCGCCGCCCGCCCGGATGCTCTCGGGTACGCCGGGCAGGTCCTCGTCGGCCAGCAGCTCGGCGATCTTCTCCCAGTCCACGCTGGGGCGCGAGACCAGGTAGACCTTCGGCTCGGTCAGGTAGCGCATGACGTGCCCGCCGGGCCCCCTAGACGACCAGGCTCAGCGGGTTCTCCAGCAGCCTCTTGACCTCGAGGATAAACCGTGCGCCCTCCGCGCCGTCGGACACCCTGTGGTCGGCGGAGAGGGTCGCGTTCATGATGCTGGCAACCGTAACCTTGCCGCCGCGGACCACGGCCCGCTCGGCCACGCTGCCCACGGCCAGCATGGCCGACTGGGGGGGCAGGATGATCGCGACGAAGCTCGTGATGTCGAACATGCCCATGTTGCTGATGGAGAAGGTGCCGCCCGTGTACTCCTCGGCGCTCAGGGTGCCGCCGTTTGCCCGGCTGATGACGTCCTTGCTCGCGGCGGAGACTTCCCTGAGGCTCTTGCCGCCGCAGCCCATCACGGCGGGCACGATGAGCCCGGCCTCCTGCGCTATGGCGATGCCGATGTCGATGTCCTCGTTCATCCGGATTCCGTCGTCGGAGTACGAGGCGTTGAACTTGGGATGCAGCCCGAGCGCGGTTGCGCAGGCCTTGATTACGAGGTCGTTGACGGTGACGTGGACTCCCTCGGCCTCCAGCGACGAGTTGATCTGCTTGCGCAGCGACATGGCCTCGGTCATGTCGATCTCGGCGGATACGTAGTAGTGCGGCGTCTCCTGCTTGCTGCGGACGGTCACCCTGGCGATCTGGCGGCGCATCCGCGACAACGGGACGACTTCTACTTCCCTAATACTCTCCGCGACTGAGGTTTCTGAGGCATCGTCTTCCACTTCTATGGGAGCCGAGAGGGTCAGGTTGCGCCCACCCTCCAACTCTAACTCAACGAAGCCGCCATTGTGCAGACGCTCGATCTCCTCGTCGGTCAGGCCATCGATAGCTCCGTTGTAGACCCCGTCATAGGTGATGGTGTACAGTCGGCCTGTCTCTGGATCTCTGATCGTCTCAATCTTCGGCTCGCTTCCCTCGGGCTCGGGGGCCTCCTCAGCCGGCGCCTCCTCTTCCGTCGCGGCCTCCGGCTCGGCAGCCTCCTCGGCGGGAGCCTCCTCCTCCATCGCGGCCTCGGGCTCGGCAGCCTCGGCGGGAGCCTCCTCCTCCATCGCGGCCTCCGGCTCGGCAGCCTCCTCGGCGGGCGCCTCCTCCTCCATCGCGGCCTCCGGCTCGGCAGCCTCCTCGGCGGGCGCCTCCTCCTCCATCGCGGCCTCGGGCTCGGCAGCCTCCTCGGCGGGTGCTTCCTCCTCCATCGCGGCCTCCGGCTCGGCAGCCTCCTCGGCGGGCGCTTCTTCCTCTACCTGCGGCTCGGGCTCCTCCGGCTCGGGAGCGAAGGAGAGCACGTCGTCTCTCGTGATCCTGCCGCCGGGGCCGGTGCCCTTGATGAGGCTCAGGTCTATGCCCTGCTCTTCGGCGAGCTTTCGGGCGACGGGCGAGGCACGGAGATTGTCTTCGAACATGGCTGTCCTCTCCTGCTGGGGTTCTGGGGCCTGGGGTTCAGCGGCACTCTGCACGGGTGTTTCCGCCGCAGGCGCGTCATCAGCAGCCTCGTCGGGTTCGTCGGTAGAATCGGACTCCTCGGGCTCGGGCGGCGCGGCAGCGGCGGCGGGATCCTCACCCGCTTCGCCGACTATTGCTATCGTCTCTCCAACGGGTACGGTCGTGCCTTCAGCGACGAGCGTCTTCAGGAGCACGCCAGCTACCGGGGACTCGAAGTCGACGGCGGCCTTGTCGGTCTCGATCTCCGCGACCGCATCGCCAATCGCCACGTCGGAGCCCTCCTGGACCAGCCAGCGGATGACCGTTCCTTCCTCCATGTCGTAGCCCATCTGGGGCATATTGAGTTGAGTGGCCACTGTTGTCCGCGCCTCCCTGTGTAATCTGCTGCCTATCAGACTGTCTCGAATCCGGGCTGGGCTCTTATTCTCTCCTACCTTGCCGCCAGGCGCCTAGCAGGACTCAGTCCCCATCTTGGCTTTCCGCCTCGCGGAGAAGGGGTTGTGCGACAGCTCCTAGATTCCGTACAGGCCTTCGATATACTTGACGACGCGCTCGGCGTTCGGCAGCGCCGCGGCTTCCAGCGTCCCGTTGTACGGGGCCGGGACCTCCACGCCGCCCACACGGCCCACGGGGCCGTCCAGGAAGTCGAAGGCCTCCTCCTGGATGGTGCTCGCGATCTCAGCCGCCAGGCCTCCCGTGCGCCAGAACTCCTCGACCACGACGGCCCTGCCGGTCTTCCTGACCGAGTCGACTACGGTCTCCCTGTCGAGGGGCCGCAGCGTCCTGAGGTCCACCACCTCGGCATCGACGCCGCGCCCGGCCAGGGTCTCCGCGGCCTCGAGCGCGACGTGGACCATGCGCGAGTAGGCTACCAGCGTAATGTCCGTGCCGTGACGCTTCACCTTCGCCATGCCCAGGGGCACCTTGTAATGCCCGTCGGGGACATCGCCCTTTACCCTGTAGAGCAGGGCGTGCTCGGCGAAGATCACGGGGTCGTCGTCCTCGATGGAGGACCTGAGGAGCCCAAGTGCGTCGTAGGGGTCCGATGGGGCAACGACCGTCAGTCCGGGGACCGACGCGAACCAGACCTCCAGGCTCTGGGAGTGGGTGGCGCCGAGCTGGCCGCCGCCGCCCGTCACGGTGCGAATCACCAGGGGGACCTTGATCTGGCCGTTCGACATGTACCTCAGCTTAGCCGCGTGGTTGACGATCTGGTCCATGGCCAGCAGCATGAAGTTGATGGTCATTATCTCGATGACCGGCCTCAGCCCTCCCAGGGCCGAGCCGATGCCCGCGCCGACCATCGCCGCCTCGGAGATGGGGCTGTCGATGACGCGCTCGGGCCCGTACTGGTCGAGGAACCCGTTCGTGACCGCGTAGGGGCCCTTGAACTCGCCGATGTCCTCGCCGATGATGAAGACGCGGTCGTCCGTGTCCAGGGCTTCGCGAAGCCCCTGGCTGACAGCATCTCTCAGGTTGATTTCCGGCATTTTGTCGCGTGCTCCGCCTACTCCGCCGAGCTGCCGTCGAAGACGTTGTCGTAGAGGGACTCGGGCGATGGCTCCTGGCTCTCCTCTGCGAACTGGGTGGCCTCCGCAACAACTTCGTCCACCGAGTCCTCGATCCTCTTCGCTTCGTCCTCGCTGATCAGCCCCTGCCTGACGCACAGGTCCCTGAACGTCACTATGGGGTCCCGGGCGCGGTACTCGTCGATCTCGGCCGAGTCCCTGTACGCCTCCGGGTCCTGCACCGAGTGGCCCACGAACCGGTAGGTCATGGCCTCGAGGAGGACGGGGCCGCCGTGTGAGCGGATGCGCTCGACGGCCTTCATCGTGCCCTCGCGCACGTCGACGATGTCCATACCGTCGACCTGGAGGGCGGGCATCCTGTAGGCGTCCGCGCCGTGGAATATGTCGCGACCTCCCGCGTGCGCCCTTTCGACGTGGGTGCCCATGCCGTACAGGTTATTCTCGAGGAAGAACAGCACCGGCAGGTCCCACAGGGAAGCCATGTTCAGGGCCTCGTGAAACTCGCCCTGGTTCACCGCGCCGTCGCCGAAGAAGCAGACGGTTATCCTGTCCTCGCCCCTGTACTTGGCGGACAGGGCCAGCCCGACGGCGATCGGGAGATGCGCGCCGACGATGGCGTGTCCTCCCATGAGGCCCTTCGACACGTCGAACAGGTGCATGGAGCCGCCCTTGCCGCCGCTGCTGCCCGTCGCCTTGCCCAGGAGCTCGGCCATCACGATGTTCGGGTCCATGCCGCGTGCGAGCGCATGCCCGTGATCGCGGTAGTGGGTGATGATGTAGTCGTCGCTTCGGAGCGCGGACATCGCGCCCACGGCCACGGCCTCCTGGCCTATGTAGAGGTGCAGGAAGCCCCTGATCTTTCCGGCCATGTACAGGCGGCCGCTCTGCTCCTCGAACCGGCGGATGAGGAGCATCTGCTCATAGAAAGTGCTCGCCTGGGCGTAGTCGAGGTCCAATACTAGCCTCGCTTGGGCCTGAATACGTGGACAGCCGCCCCATCCGCGTCCAGGGCGGCCTCCTTGATCGTCTCCGACACGGTGGGATGTGGGTGCACCAGCCACCCGAGCTCCTCGGTGGTGCTCTCCAGCAGGTGGGCCATGGACAGCTCGCCGAGCAGCTCGGTGACCTCCGGCCCAATCATGTGGGCGCCGAGCAGGCTGCCCACCTCGTCGTCGACGACCAGCTTCACCATGCCCTCGGTCTCGCCGAGTCCCAGGGCCTTGCCGTTCGCGGCCACCGGGAACCTGCCGACCCTGACATCGCCGTACCGCTCCCTCGCCTGAGCCTCGGTGAGCCCGAAGCTGGCCACCTGGGGCTTGCAGTAGATGGCCCTGGGGATGTTCTCGTAGTCGAGCTTCATGGGGTCGAGCCCGGCAATGTTCTCGACGGCGGTGACCGCCTGGGCCGACGCGACGTGGGCCAGCAGCATCTTGCCGGTCACGTCGCCGATGGCGAAAACGCCGGGGACGTTGGTCTCCATGCGGTCGTCGACCGGAATGAAGCCCCGCTCGACGGCGACGCCGGCTTCCTCGAGCCCGATCCCGTCGGTGTTGCCCTTCGCGCCGACGGCCACGAGGACCTTGTCGCACTCTATCCGGCTCGTTCCGGAGTCGTCCGAGACGGTTACCGTGGCGGAGGAGCCGTGTACTTCGACTCCATCGACTTTCGCACCCGTCATGGACTTGATTCCCTGCCTGCGGAAGGAGCGCTCCAGCAGGCGGCTTATCTCCTCGTCCTCGTTGGGAACGATGCGCGGCAGGAGCTCGACGAGGGTCACCTCTGCGCCGTACGTGCTCCATACGTAGGCGAACTCGGCGCCGGTCGCCCCTGCGCCGACGATCACGACCCTGCCGGGCACCTCGCGGGTCTGCAGCGCCTCCCGGCTCGTGATGACCGTCTCGCCGTCGATGGGCAGGCCCGGGAGCTGCCTGAACGACGCGCCCGTGGCGATGATTACGTTCTCGGTCGAGAGTGTGCGCCCGCCGGCCTCGACCGTGCGCGGGCCCTTCAGTACGCCCTGGCCCTCTACTAGCTCTACGCCATTGCCCTTGAGGAGCATGTTCACGCCCGAGGTGAGCTTCTTTACGACGGCGCGGCTCCGGTCGATGGCCTTCGAGAAGTCGTAGGTGACGTTCTCGGCGGTTATGCCGAACTCGTCGGCGTGTTCGAAGAGGCTGACGACCTCGGCGTTCCGGATGAGGGCCTTGCTGGGGATGCAGCCCCAGTTGAGGCAGACGCCTCCAACTTCCGCCCTCTCGACAATCGCCGTTCTGAGACCTAGCTGGGCCGCCCTGATTGCAGCAACATATCCGCCCGGCCCGCTTCCTATGACAACGACGTCGAAGTCCGCCAACTATAGCTCCGCACTTAGGTGTATCGGAAGGATGAGCATTATTCTACACCATACCGCAGCCCCGTCTCCATTTGAGCCACCCCCTCGATACGGCCAGAAACCGCGCCACGGCCTCTTGCAACGCCATGCTGCAGGCGACTGTGCTATGCTGTGTCCGCAGCCAATCCTTCGGGAACGGTGAGCATTCGGTCTGCCTATTCGACCACCGGCCTCGCGCCGCGTGCGTCAGCCCTGTGTCCGACCGGGCGCGCCTTCCCGACACAAGACGGAGGTCGCTTTGCCGGTCGGAAGCGCTGCGGGTTCGGGGAAAAGAGAGCCCCCTTCTCATTCTTCCCCCTCGGGGGGAAGAGGAGCCGCCACCCTCGACAAGGGGTCGCGGATAGGGTTCGTGGGCTCCGGGATCGTGGGCAGGTCCATGGCGGCGGCCCTGTCCCGGCAGGGATACGTCGTCGTCGCCGCGGCGAGCCGGTCGCTCTCGTCCGCCGAGGAGCTGGCGCGCCTGGTCGACGGCGCCCGCGCATACGACGACCCGCAGGCGGCAATCGACGCCTCGGACGTTGTCTTCATCACCACGCCGGACGACGCAATAGGGACCTCATGCGCCGCGTACTCCTGGAGCGCGATGCACACCGTCGTCCACTGCTCGGGCGTGTCGTCCCTCGACGTGCTGGGACCTGCCGTGGAGCAAGGCGCGCGGGCGGGCTCGATACACCCCATGCAGGCCTTCGCGTCCGTCGAGAACGGCATCGCGAGCATCCCCGGTGCGACCTTCGGAATCGAGGGTGACGACGAGGTGCGCGCCTATCTCCAGCAGATGGCGCTCGACGTGGGCGGGCATCCCATATTCCTGGCGCCCGAGGACAAGGCGCTGTACCACCTGTCGGGCGTGATGATGGGCGGCCTGCTGTCGGGGATCGCGGCGGCGGCATCACAGCTATGGGACCACATCGGACACGACCGGGCCCGGGGCGTCCAGGCACTCATGCCGATGATGCGGCAGGTGTCCCAGAACCTGGCGTCGGCCGGGGTGCCCGCCGGTCTGGCAGGCCCCTACGCGAGGGGCGACGTGGGCACGGTGCGGAAGCACCTGGAGGTCCTGCACGAGCGGTCGCCCGATACCCTGCCGCTCTACTGCCACATGGGGCTGGCGGGCCTGCCGTTCGCGCTGGAGAAGGGGACCCTCACGCCGGAACGGCACGAGCAGATACGCGAGATGCTGCAGGAGTATCTGGCCTTGTCGTCACCCTCACCCCAGCCCTCTCCCGTCAAGGGAGAGGGGGTCTTGCGCCCGGGAGCGAAGGCCGAATGACCAACACGGCGGAGAGCCTCACCCGGAAGAAGCTGGCGGGCGAGCCCATTGCGGTGCTCACCTGCTACGACTACCCGACGGCGCGGTGCCAGGACGAGGCGGGCGTCGACATAATTTTCGTGGGCGACAGCGTGGGGACGAACGTCCTCGGGTACTCCAGCGAGAAGGAGGTCACCCTGGACGACATGGCCCACCACCTGAAGGCCGTCCGGCGAGGCGTCGAGAACGCGTACCTGCTGGCCGATCTACCCTACGGGACATACGACACGCCGGAACAGGCCGTGGCGAGCTCAACGCGGCTCATAGAACTGGGGGCTGACGGCGTGAAGCTGGAGGGCTTCAGGCCCGATGTCGTGAAGCGGTTGGTGTCGGAGGGCATAGAGGTGTGCGCGCACCTGGGGCTGAACCCGCAGCTCCACGCTAAGAAGGGTATGCGGGCCAAGACCGCGGCTGCAGCGGCCGAGCTCGTGTCGCAGTCCATGGAGCTGGAAGGGGCAGGCGCGTGGATCATGGTGTACGAGATGATCCCGGAGGAGGTAGGCCGCATAGCCACCGAACGCCTGTCGATCCCGACCATTGGGATAGGCGCGGGCCGGTACACCGACGGCCAGGTCCTCGTCGCCCCCGACATGCTCGGCATCAACACCTTCGACATGAGGCACTTCCGCAAGTACGACGACCTGCACGGCCGCAGTGCGAGAGCCTTCGAGAGCTACATCGCCGACGTTCGCTCCGGGGCGTTCCCGGCAGCCGACAACGTCCGCCACCTCGACGAAGCCGAAATGCAGGCGCTCAACGACATCCTCCTGTCTGTCTCCTGAACGCGTCCACACGCCCGCCATGCCCATGAAGACCATAGAGAAGATCGACGCGTTCCGGGCAGAGTACGCCGCGATGGCCAGACCCCTGGGCTTGGTTCCCACGATGGGAGCACTGCACGAGGGCCACATGTCGCTGGTCCGCCGCGCCCGGGAGGAGAACGCGACGGCTGTCGTCTCCATATTCGTGAACCCTGCGCAGTTCGGCCCGGGCGAGGACTTCGCGGCCTACCCTCGCGACGTGGACGCCGACCTGGCGAAGCTCGAGGAGGCCGGCGTGGACGTCGTGTTCGCCCCGGCGGCGGACGAGATGTACCCGGACGGGTTCGACACGCACGTCGACGTGGGGCGCATCGCCGATCGGCTGGAGGGCGAGGCCCGGCCCGGCCACTTCCGGGGCGTGGCGACGGTCGTGTGCAAGCTGCTCGCCATCGTCAGGCCCGACCGGGCCTACTTCGGCAGCAAGGACGCCCAGCAGGGACTGGTCATCCAGCGGCTCAATGCAGACCTCGACCTGGGCGCGGAGATCGTGATGTGCCCAACCGTGCGTGAGCCCGACGGCCTGGCCCTGAGCAGCCGCAACGCCTACCTGGACGCAAGGGAACGCCGCGCTGCCCTTGTGCTGTACAGCGCCCTCAGCCTCGCCAGCGGCATCGGCCGCGGCCCGGCAGAGGACGTTCGCGCCGCGATGCGTGACGTGCTGGACGCCGAGCCGCTGGCGTCCGTCGACTACGTCAGCGTCGCCGACGCCGCCACTCTGGAGGAGCTCGACGTGATCGACGGGCCCGCACTCGTCTCGCTGGCGGTCCGGATCGGCTCCACGCGCCTGATCGACAACACCGTCATCGAATGACGGGCCTGCCGTCTGAATGCGCCCAAACGTATCCGCCGGGCCTGCCTGCTGATACAATCGCCGGGTTGCCATGCGAATCCTCGTAACCAACGACGACGGCATACACTCCGACGGCCTCTGGAGCCTCGCCGCGTCCCTGTCGCTAATAGGCCGCGTCTCCGTCGTCGCGCCCGACCGCGACAACAGCGGCATCAGCGCAGCCATATCCATCACCAACGTCGTTCGCGCGAGTCCGGTCGAGTCGCCCATATCCGGCATCGACGCCACGTCCGTGCAGGGCACGCCCGCCGACTGCGCGATTCTCGCCCTGGAGGCGCTCTATGACGAGCGGTTCGACCTGGTGGTGTCAGGCATCAACCACGGCGCAAACCTCGGCCTCGACGTGCTCAGCTCCGGCACCGTTGGGGCAGCCATGCAGGGCAGCCTGAGGGGCATCCCGTCCATAGCCGTCTCGGTCGCCTCGCTCGCGGACGTGGCCTTCGAGGCGGCGGCCCGCACGGCAAGGGCGATTGCCCCTGAAGTCGCGCGGCCCCCCGTAGCCGCGGTGAACGGCGCTGCGCCGCTGGTCAACGTCAATCTGCCGAACCTGCTGCCAGAGCAGGTCCTTGGCGTGTGCGCGGCCAGGCTCGGCCCGCGCGCGTACCTGGAAGAAGTGACGAAAGGCCACGACGGACGCCGGACGCACTACTGGGTCAGGCACAGCAGGGAGGTCGGCCAGGATGCCGCCACGGACACCGACGTCTACGCGGTGCGCAACGGCTGGGCGGCGATCTCGCCCGTAACCTGGGGCGCCCGCGACACGATTCCGCATCACTGGCTCGAGCACCTTGCCCGGCTTGCCGCGGATGAGCTCGGTATCGAAGCAGGCTCGCCGGCTGATTCCAGCTAGTACGGGCCCAACATCGAGCGGCGTTCTGAGATAATCTGCAGGCGCCCCAGCAAACGATGCCGGGCGACCGGTCGACGACGGCGGGCCGCACGGACTACGACGGAGGAGACAGGCGGATGATCTACGAGTACAGGGTATACGAGGCGGTTCCAGGCAGGATCAATGACATTGTCGCGCGGTTCCGCAACCACACGGTGGAGCTCTTCGAGAAGCACGGGATCAAGAACATCGGCTACTGGACTCCCAACATAGGCGGCTACAACAACGAGCTGGTCTACATAGTGGCCTTCGAGGACGTGGCCCAGCGGGAGCGGGCATGGGCGTCGTTCCGAGCCGATCCCGAGTGGCACAAGGTAGTCGCCGCCTCAGAGGCGAACGGCCCGATAGTTGCGCGCATCACCAACACGCTACTGACGGCGACCGACTTCTCCCCCCTGCAGTAGGCCCGGCGGATTCACCGTGGCCCCGCTGGTGATTCATCTGGTTCGCTGCCCGCCGGATCGTACAGGGCGGTGGCGACTTCCCTGATGCGGGTCAGGCTGGCCGAGGCGTAGTCGGTGGTCTCGTATCGTTGTATCTGCTGCTCCTTGAGCCCGACCCGCTCCGCCAGGTCCTTCTGGGTCAGCCCCTGGGAGATACGCGCCTTTATCAGCACCGTCGGCAGCTCGTCGACGGCAGCGAGGCGGTCCAACTGGAACTCGCCGGCCTTCAAAGACTCGTACTCTCGAAGCTCACTCTGCAGATCGGCTAGCTGGCTGCTCAGAGCTTCCTCCTGGGCCTTGGCTATCAGCGGGTGTGTCCCTGTGGACTCGCCGCGACCTTCCCTGATGGCGCGGAGAGCCTGCGCGAACTTGGCCGCCTGGGCCCTGGTAATCCTGTATTGGCGCTCGTTGGTAATCAATGTGGTCAGCGGTCGACTCGGGAGACTGTCAGCATCGACCGACAGTGAGCAACACAACGATACTATTGTGTTGCAGGGATGTCAAGAGACCCGCGGCCACTCCGGCGCAGGAGGTCCTCCGGCTACTCGTCGGAGGAGGCGCGGGAGGCCTCGCACTCAGCGCATTTGCACAGCTTGCGCAGCAGGTCGAAGGGGTAGATGCCGGTGAAGTGGGCGTCGCTCCACAGAATCTGCACGGCGTACTGGCCTACCAGCAGGTAGTCCTCGGCCCGCAGGTTGGCGTCGACTGCGGCCGGGTCGAGCAGCTTGCGGCGGCTCCACTCCTCCACACACTCGGCGCACCCGCAGTTGAGGCGCAGGTAGCGCGCTTCGAACTCGCAGACTTGGCCGTCGGCCCACTCGACCACCAGGTCACCGTCCCGTATTTCTATGCGTGCGACTGAATTGTCCATGCCGTCTCCCGCCAACAGTCTACACCCTGGGCCGTACGCCGTATAATCCCGGCGAGCCCGGTCCCGTTTGGCAGCCGCGCAACACCGCGGGAAGGCCGCCTCGCATCCAATCCACAGACATGCCATCCACGACGACACAACGGCCCGGTCTCCTGCATGGCGCGGCAATAGCTGCTGCGGCGGCTGCAATGGCGCTGGCGCTGGCCGCCTGCGGCGCGGCGGTGCAGGGGGCGCCGGCGGAGGACGAGGCGGGGCGGCATCGCTGGGCCGACGGGCTCGAACAGGTCCCTTGGGACGTGCGCGTCGAGGAATCGGACGGCTACCCTGAGGCCCCGCAGATTCTAATCAAGCGCTCGCCGGAGGAGCTTGCCGGCCTGCTCGCCGACTACCGGCTCTACGACTACGAGTTCAGGAAGGCCATCGTCGACCCGCGATTCATCGCCGCTGAGCAGGCGAGCGACAGGTTCGCCAACCGCCAGGTGCTCGGCGTCTCGATCGACGGCGACCACCGCGCCTACGCGATCCACTTCATCGAGGCCCACGAGATCGTCAACGACACGGTCGGCGGAGTACCCGTCGCCGTGACCTATTGACCGCTGTGCGACACGGGCGTGGTCTACGCCCGCGAGGTCGACGGCCAGGTGCTCACTTTCGACGTGTCCGGGCTGCTCTACCAGGGCATCCTCGTGATGCGCGACAACGAGACGGGCTCGCTATGGAGCCAGGCCATCAGCACGGCCATCGACGGGCACTTCGACGGCATGGTGCTGGAACCTGTCCCGGTGGAGCGGGTCTCGTTCAAGAGATGGATGGAGGAGCACCCGGATTCGCTCGTGCTCGGCTTCCCTCCGAAACTCGATGAGTGAGCCGTGCATCTAATGGTTATGAAACAATCACACCCTCTACCCAACAGATCGGCTCCCTGGCTTGCAGTCCTGCTCGTCGCGGCCCTGTTTGCCGCCGCCTGCGCTTCGGACGGCGGAACGACTCCCCAGCCGTTTCCCACCACCGCTGCGGACGCGCCCGGGGAGTCCGGCACCAGCCAGCTCGACAAGGACGTGGCCCCGGCAGACCCGATGAAGGGCCCTGAACCGAAGGTCGCGGCCACGTTCAGCAGGCCGGAGGGGGACAAGGAGCGGGAGCTTGAGATCATCGACATCCTGCCCAAGGACGGCATACCGTCCGTCGACAACCCGGAGTTCCTGGACGCGAGCGAGGCGTCGGCGCAGATCGGTCAGCAGGACCTGATAATCGGCGTCTCGCTCAACGGCGAGCACAAGGCCTACCCGACGGCGTTCCTCAGCAGCCGCGAGATCGTAAACGACACGATCGGGGGTGTGCCTGTCGCCGTCACCTGGTGACCTCTCTGCTTCACGGGCATAGTGTATGCCCGCACGGTTAAAGAAGAGGTCCTGACCTTCGGCGTGTCCGGCAAGCTGATCATGAACGCGCTGGTCATGTACGACCGGCAGACCGACTCGCTGTGGAGCCAGTTCCTGGGCGAGGCAGTCCAGGGGCCGCACGAAGGGACCAGGCTCGAGCTGGTGCCCTCCCAGCTCACCAGGTGGTCGGCGTGGAAGGAGGAGTACCCCGACACGCTGGCGCTGGACATCCACGGGCCCGCATTCGACCAGTATCTCAACTACTACGTCGGCCCCTCGGCGGGGATCCTGGGCCAGAGCAACAGGGACGAGCGCCTGATCGGCAAGGACCTCATTCTCGGTATCGTGGGGGAAGACTCCCAGCGGGCCTACGCCCACAAGCACCTGACGAAGCCGCGCGTCCTGAACGACACGTTCGAGGGGTCGGACATCGTGGTGGCGCTGGACCTGAACAGCGGGGCGGCCAGCATCTTCGACCGTACCGTGGACGGCAAGACACTCACGTTCGTGCAGGGGGACGAGCCGGAGCAGATGTCGGACGTCGAGACCGGCTCGTCATGGAGCAAGCTGTCCGGCCTCGCGGTGAGCGGCGATATGCAGGGCAAGCGGCTCAAGCCCTTCCCGTCGTTCAACGCCTTCTGGTTCGGCTGGAGCGACTACTTCCCGAACACCGAGCTGTACGAGCCGTCCTGAAAACCCTCCATCCCCAGCGAATGGTGGCCCGGGTAGTCGGGCCGACATTCGTGCTGGCGGCGCAGCCACGATGAAGGGCACGCCTGCCTTCCCGCACCTGGGCTCCCTGGGGTGAAGGATTCTCCACTTGACGGCCCCACAGCCTCGCCGCCATAATAGCACTCATGTACTATTCTTCACGTCTGCCACGCATTCTCCATCGCTAGCCGGCGGGCGGACCAATTGTCTCGGGCATCCGCCATCGCGCTGCGTCTATGGGAGCGCCACGGCCTCGCCGTGCCGGTCGACCTGAAGGTGCTGGCGTCTACGCTTGGCATCGAGGTCGTCTCTTTCCCGTTCAGGGGCAGGCTGGAGGAGGTGATCATCGACGGCACAATCGGCGTCCGTTGCGGGCTGGACCGGCGCTGGTTCAGGTGGCGCGTCGCCCACGGCATAGGCCACCACCAGCTTCACACGGGCGTCCGCGCCCGCGGCGGCGGCTGTGCGGGGTGCGACGGGAAGGCCGAGCGGCAGGCGGAGGAGTTTGCGGCATCGCTGGTGGCCGGGCCTGATGGCTGGAGCCTCACCAGCGCCGAGCTGGCGATCCCGGCTGAGAAGCTGACCCTGGTCAGGCGGGTCGCGGGCCGGGAGGGTCCTGCGGGCCGCGCTTGGACCTGACGTATCGTGCGAAGTCGCGCACCGACTCCCACTCCTCGTCGCTCAGGTCGCCGATCTCCGTCAGCCTTGCGAGCTGCCGGTCGTCGATGGGGCTCTCGTATTCTTCACGCGAGATGTATCCCGCCGCCACCGCCAGCTCCCCGTACACGAGGCCCAGCGCACCGGCCAGGGACTTCAGCGTTTCCACGTTCGGGCGAATGCCGCCCCGCTCCAGGTGGCCCACGTAGCCCTCGCTCATCCGCAGCAGGCGCGAGAGCTGGCGCTGCGTCAGGCCCTTCGACAGCCTGGCCCGCCTCACCATCCGCGCCAGCCGTTCGTATGATTGCGCCTCATGCATCGGCCCGCGTCCCTCTTTGACTTCTTCCCCCTGGAGGGAGTCCTTTGTATGACCGTCATACCGGCGAAAGCCGGTATCCAGAAGGGTGGGGACAACTCAGCCCCATTGACAACGTAATTCACCATACCGCATAATGGCAGTCGCCGCCACAGAACAATTGTGCGGCTCATTTCACGCCCCTGGCGACGAATGGTGTGCGCCTGAGCGCTTAACAGCAAACGTCCCGCGGGGCTGACAGGAGTATTCGATGATCTTGTTCAAGGCATGCCCCCGCTGCGGCGGAGACGTGGACACGTCCCAGGCTGACGACGTCCGCTGCCTACAGTGCGCCCACAGGCCCGACGACAACGCCCTCGCTGCGCTGGTGAATCCCCACGGACAGGTGGGCAGCAGGCCCGGTTCCACGTGCCCAAGGTGTGAGTCGACGGCCCTGGTGATGCTGGACAGGCTCAGGGACGAGGACAACCACTGCTACAGGTGCCGGCCCTGCGGCCACGTCTTCAGCCCAGCCTCCAGGTCCACCGCATGACACGTCGCGTGGACAGGCAGCCGGAGCGACGCGGGGTCTTTTCCAAAGCCTCCTCCTCCGTGCTCGGAGCCTGCCCTGAGCCTGTCGAAGGGCGCCCTCTGTGGTGAAATCCTCCACCAGGCCTTGCAAAGGACGTGAGGCATATCCAATCATAGGGTCATGTCCGAGACCGCCGAAGGGCCGCTCACGCAGTACGAGTCGATGCGCGACTTCTCCCGGACGCCCGAGCCTACGACGGGCGGGCCGAAGGGGCGCAACCTCCGCTTTGTCGTGCAGAAGCATGCCGCGTCGCGCCTGCACTACGACGTACGGCTGGAGGTCGACGGCGTGCTCAAGTCGTGGCCGGTCCCCAAGGGGCCGTCGCTCGACCCGCGCGAGAAGCGCTTCGGCGCAATGGTCGAAGACCACCCGTTGGACTACGCGGATTTCGAGGGCATAATCCCGCAGGGCAGCTACGGAGCGGGCGAAATGATCGTCTGGGACACTGGGGTCTATTCGCCCGACGAAAAGGGCGTCCTGTCGTTCGGCGACCGCGACGAGGCGAACAGGCGGATGCGCGAGGAGCTGGAAGCCGGCAAGCTCTCATTCACCCTGAAGGGGCGCAAGATGCGCGGCTCGTGGACGCTCGTGCGCACCAGCCGGGGGGACCGCGACTGGCTCCTGATCAAGCACCAGGACCGCCACGCGGACCCGGACCGGGACATCCTGGCCGAGGACCGCTCGGTCTACTCGGGACTGACCGTCGAGGACTTGAAGGAGGGCCGGCTGCCCGGACCGGCGGGCCCTCCCCAGGGCAGCCCGGCGCCTTTTCCGGCGCCGCTGAAGCCGATGCAGGCGCGGCTGCTCGAGCGGTCGTTCTCGCATCCCGGCTGGATCTTTGAACCCAAGCTCGACGGGTACCGCGCCATCGCCTACGTACGAGGCGGCGCCGTAGTCCTGAAGAGCCGCACCGGCAGGGACATCACCGACCAGTTCCCTGAGGTCGTGGCCGACCTGCAGACACAGCTATACGACGTGCTGGTCGTCGACGGCGAGATAGTCGCCCTCGGCGAGGACGGGCTCCCCGACTTCGAGGTGATGCAGCGCCATGCCAACCCGGTCGCCCGCCAACACCTGGGCCGGCTCGAGACCGCACCGCCGATCATCTACTACGCCTTCGACCTGCTGCACCTGGACGGCATGAGCCTCCAGCGGCTGCCCCTGCACACGCGCAAGGAGGCCCTGCTGCGCTCGCTCGTCCCGGGCGACTCGCTCCAGGCCATCGAACACGTGGAGGCCCAGGGCGACGCCCTCTTCGAAGCCGCGCAGCGCATGGGCCTGGAGGGAGTCGTCGCTAAGGAGAGGAACAGCATCTACGAGCCCGGCGTCCGGAGCAGGCACTGGCTGAAGGCCAAGCACACCCAGTCCCAGGAATTCGTTGTGGGCGGGTATACCGAGGGGCAGGGCGAGCGTGCCTCGACCTTCGGCGCGCTCATCCTGGGGCACAACACAGACTCAGGCCTGACATACTGCGGCGCGGTGGGCAGCGGCTTCGACCGGGCGATGCTGGAGGCGCTGACTGAGGAGCTTCGCGCACTCGACACAGCCGAGCCGCCTTTCGCCAATGCCGAGGCCATCGACGAGCAGTCGCCGCGCTGGGTGCGCCCGGAGCTGGTCGCGACGGTGAGATTCACCCAGTGGACGGGCGACGGCAAGCTGCGCGCGCCGGTGTTCGTGGGCCTCAGACCGGAGACCGACCCTGAGGCCGTCACACGCGAGCGCCCCGACGCCGAGGCCCCCAGGACCGTCGTTCCCGCGCAATCGGAGCCTGCCCCGTACTCGATACGGGGAACCCGCGAGCCAGGTGGGCGGGGGCATCCCGCCCCGGCCAGGTCCGTCCTGGAGCAACTCGACGCGGAGGGCGACACCCTGGACCTGGACGTCGAGGGGCACAGGGTCCGCGTGACTAACCTCTCGAAGCCACTCTGGCCCGCGGACGGCGAGCATCGAATGGTAACCAAGGGCGACATGGTCCGCTACTACGCGGCGATAGCCCCGCTGCTCCTGCCTCACCTGGTGGAAAGGCCCATGACGCTGACCCGCTACCCAAACGGCATCGACGGCGGCAGCTTCTACCAGAAGCACGTCGAGGACCCGCCGTCATTCGTGAACACGATCGAGGTCTTCTCGTCCCACAACGAGGGCGACCGCAGCTACATCACCGTCGACAACCTGGCCACGCTGATATGGCTGGCGCAGCTTGCGGACATCGAGCTGCACCCCTGGTCGTCCCGGATAGCCGGCGAGCCCGACGCCTCCCAGCTTCCCACCATGTTCCACGGCTCCAGGGAGATTCTAGAAAGCAGCGTCCTCAACTACCCCGACTTCATAGTCTTCGACCTGGACCCTTATATCTACTCAGGGCAGGAGAAGGCCGGCGACGAGCCGGAGCTGAACCGCGCCGCCTTCGCCAGGACCCGCAACGTCGCGCTGGCCCTGCGCCAGGTGCTCGACCAGCTCTCGCTGTCGTCGTTCGTCAAGACCTCGGGCAGGACCGGGCTCCATATCTACGTGCCGATCGTGCGCCAGTACGACTACAAGGCCGTCCGCAAGGTCTGCGAGACGTTGGGCGGCTTCCTGCTCCGGCAGCACCCCCGGGACGTGACGATGGAGTGGTCGGTCGAAAAGCGCACGGGCAAGGTCTTCTTCGACCACAACCAGAACTCTCGCGGCAAGAACATGGCGTCGATCTACTCGCTCAGGCCGCTGCCGGGCGCGCCCGTGTCCACCCCAGTCCGCTGGGACGAGCTGGAGCAGGTCTACCCGACCGACTTCACCATCGACACGGTGCCCGACCGGGTAGCGGAGATCGGCGACCTCTGGGCCGACATCCTGGCCTCGAAGCACGACCTCCAGCGGCTCCTGGAAGCCATGTAGCCGCACGTGGGGGCAGTACCTCGTTCTGAAATAGGGAGACAGACGATATGGGAATCATGAGCATAGTAGGCTTCGTTTTCCTCGGCATGGCGGCCCTGGTTACGACACCCCTGGCAGCGCTGCTCTGCGGAGCGTTCGCATGGTGGCAGAAGAAGAGCATCTGGCGTTTCACGGCGGAGGGCGCGCTGAACGGCATCCTTTTACTTCCCTGGGTATTGGTGATGGTCAAGGCGAGAGGCCGTCCAGTGCCCAGTGTCGCCTTGCTGATATACCTGCTGCCCTGCGCCGTCTGGCTCGGCGTCTTGGCGTCCATCGCTAGCGGTATATTCTGGATATGGGAGTACACCACCTTTGGCACCGGGACAGGATACCTGGCCCCGCGGGCCAACCCCGTCTCAGCAGCACTGATGTCGATATTCCTTGGATTCTGCGCCGCCGTGAACATCGGTACACTGCTCCTCTCGGCAAGGAGCTTATACAGACGATACAGACAGGACAGAGTCGCCGGCCGGTTGCCGGAGTTGACGTACTACGCCCGGCCTTTCGTCTTCTCCTACGCCTGGCTGGGTGCGCTGCTAGTCCTCGGCCTTCTCGTAGCGCAGTACATGGTGAGCATTGGAGTGGACATACAGGGATTCTAACGCCGTCCATTCGAGGCAGTGTCCCCACGTGGCCAGGCCGTGCGACCTCAAAATTAGTGGTTACCGGGCGAGGGAATTGACCTCATAATTGCGGTTACCGGCGGTGTTCCATGATAGCGGCTCGCCCTGCCTCCATGCCATGCCCAGCAGCTTGTCGGTCTCGGCATCGATCTGTCGGCTCAGCCAGAGTGGGTTCAGTGACAGGTACAACTTCTGCAGCAACAT
>DAOULA010000029.1:0-29878 GCA_034420735.1 Dehalococcoidia bacterium | reverse complement strand
GAGAACCGCCGGGACTACCGCGAGGGCCTTTTCAGGACAGCGGGTGCGTCCGAGTTCATCAGCGGGATCATCCTGTTCGACGAGACCATCCGGCAGGAGGGGGCCGACGGCACCCCGCTGGTAGAGGTCCTGACCGACCAGGGCATCGTCCCCGGCATCAAGGTCGACAAGAGCACGAAGCCGCTGGCCGGAGCCGGCGATGAGCTGATCACCGAGGGTCTCGACGGGCTGCGCGACCGCCTGGCCGAGTACGTCGAGCTTGGGGCGAAGTTCACGAAGTGGCGGGCCGTCATCACCATCGGAGACCATATTCCCAGCCGCTACTGCATCGAAGCCAACGCGCAGGCGCTCGCCAGATACGCGGCCCTGAGCCAGGAGGCTGGCCTCGTCCCGATAGTGGAGCCGGAGGTGCTGATGGACGGCGACCACAGCATCGAGACCTGCTACGAGGTCACGACGGCCACGCTCCGCGAGGTGTACTACGAGCTGGGGACCCAGCGTGTGGCCCTGGAAGGCACGCTACTCAAGCCCAACATGGTCCTGTCGGGGAAGGACGCCCCAGACCGCGCCGGCCCCGAGCAGGTGGCGGAGGCGACGGTGAAGTGCTTCAAGAACACGGTCCCGGCCGCCGTGCCCGGCATCGTATTCCTGTCCGGCGGTCAGTCGGACGACGAGGCGACGATCAACCTCGACGCAATCAACCGTCACGCGGCGGCAGTGGGCGCGCCGTGGGAGCTCAGCTTCTCCTACGGCCGGGGTCTCCAGGCCGCCCCGCTGAAGGCGTGGGGCGGCAGCTCCGAGAACATACCGTCCGCGCAGGACGCGTACTACCACCGCGCGAAGGTCACGTCTGCGGCGCGGCGCGGCGAGTACACGCCCGATATGGAAGAGGCCGCGGCCTAGCGCTCGGGCTGGACGTGGAGGCCCCTTCCTTCCCGGTGTTCGGGCTTCTGCCTTGGCGTCAGCTACGGGGGTCTGATGGCCACTCTGCTTATTGCCACCCGTAACGCCGGCAAGCTGAGGGAGATATCCGGTCTGATCGCCGGAGCGCCCTTTCGGACAGTCTCGCTCGCGGATGTCGGGATCGATCTGGAGGTCGAGGAGACCGGCGAGACCTTCGAGGCCAACGCGATCTTGAAGGCCTCGACGTACGCCCGGCTGTCAGGACTGCCCACGCTGGCCGACGACTCCGGCCTAGAGGTCGACGCCCTGGGCGGCGAGCCGGGAGTGCGCTCGTCACGGTACGCAGGCGATGATGCGACCGACGCAGACCGCGTTGCCTTTTTGCTTGGAAGGCTCCAAAATGAAGGTAGAGGCCCCTGGCCGGCGCGCTTCAGGTGCGTGATCGCTATCGCGTGGCGTCACGACGACATCGAGCTTCACGCGGGGGCCTGCGAGGGAGCGGTCATCGACTCGCCTAGGGGTTCTAACGGGTTCGGATATGACCCTGTGTTTCTAATCCCGGAGCTCGGCAGGACGATGGCAGAGCTGCCCCCGGACGAGAAGGGCAGTGTCAGCCACAGGGGAATGGCGGTCAGGAAGGCTGCGGCGGCGCTGAGGGCGAGGAGCCTGTGACGACGATTACCGACAGGGCCAGGATTACGGACCGGCTGAACCGGCCTTTCAGAGACCTTAGGGTCTCGGTGACGGACCGCTGCAATTTCCGCTGCCCGTACTGCATGCCCGCCGAGATATACGGCGACCGGTACCAGTTCCTGCCGAGGGACGACCTCCTCACTTTCGAGGAGATAGAGCGGCTGGCCGGCATCATGGCCCGGCTGGGCGCGGTCAAGGTCCGCCTCACCGGCGGTGAGCCCCTGGTCAGAAACGACGTGGAGAAGCTGGTCGCGATGCTGGCGAGGGTCAGCGGGATCGAAGACCTGACCATGACCACAAACGCCTACCTGCTGCCGCGGAAGGCCGAGGCGTTGAAGGAGGCGGGGCTGGACCGGCTCAGCATCAGCCTCGACTCGCTCGACGACGAGGTCTTCAAAAAGATGAACGGTCGAGGCTTCGGTGTGGACAAGGTACTCGAGGGAATATCGGCGGCCGAGGCGGCTGGCTTCAGTCCGCTGAAGATAAACGCGGTCGTCCAGCGGGGCGTCAACGACCACACGATCGTCGACATGGCGCGCTACTTCAGGGACCGTGGCCATACCATGCGCTTCATCGAGTATATGGACGTGGGCACCCGCAACGGCTGGCGGCTCGACGAGGTGACGCCTGCCGATGAGATCGTTGCCCGCATCGACGCCGCGATGCCGCTGGAGCCGGTGGAGAGCGGCTACCGCGGTGAGGTTGCCTTGAGATACCGGTACCGCGACGGCGGCGGCGAGGTCGGCGTCATCGCCTCGGTGACCAAGCCATTCTGCGGAGACTGCACCCGCCTGCGGCTGTCGCCCGAGGGACGGCTGGTCACCTGCCTGTTCGCGACGCTTGGGACTGACCTGCGCAGCCCGGTCCGCTCCGGCGCGTCCGACGCTGACCTGGAGCGGCTCATTTGCGGCGTCTGGAGTGTCAGGGACGACCGCTACTCAGAGGAGCGGGCGTCGATGACCGAACCCCGCGAAAAGGTCGAAATGTACCACATCGGCGGCTGAACCCAGCCCGCCTGAGTGGAGGGCGTGTACGGCGTTAACGTGTGTACAGACTCTTGAAGATGACGGCAGGTGATGTAGGTCGTGGCGCAGACAGGCATAAGGGCGAGGTTCAGGGAAGTCGAGACCGGGTACATGGGTCAGTTGGTAGATTGGCCCGAGGTCGTGTCTGAGGGTCCGACCATTGAGTCCTGTCGTTCCATGCTTCAGGACGCCCTGAGTGAGATGATACTGGCTTATCGTCAACAGGGTAAGGACATTCCGCTTCGCGAGGTGGAATGTGTCGATCAGGCGTAGGGAGCTCGTTAGTCATCTGAACAGGAATGGCTTCGTTCTTCTGCGTGAAGGCGGGAATCACTCAATCTTCACGAATGGTGTTAGAACGATACCAGTGCCGCGACATAGAGTATTGAGCAGGACATTAGCGAATGAGATATGCAGACAGGCGGGTCTGCCGGCCAAGTTCTGACTCAGTGATAGTGCGTGACATCCCCAGAAGGGGAATCCGCCGATGATCCATATCTACACGGACGGCTCCTGTAGGGCCAATCCCGGCGGACCGGGCGGCTGGGCGGCCATAGTCGTGGAGAATGGCGTGACGCGCGAGCTCGTCGGAGGCCACCCCAGTACAACGAACAACCGCATGGAGATGCTCGCCGTCCTTAACGGCCTCGAGGCCGTACCTGACTCGGCGAGTGTCACGGTATTCAGCGACAGCGAGTACGTGATCAACACCATGACCCGCAACTGGAAGCGCAGGAAGAACCTAGACATATGGGAGAAGCTGGACGCCGAGGCCGGCAGGCGGCGGGTGAGTTGGGAGTGGGTACGCGGCCACAGCGGTCACCCATTTAACGAATGGGCGGACCGCTTGGCCCGCGCGGAGGCCAAGAGATATGACCGACGCTGACTCGCGGGAGAAACGCCTCACTCACCTCGACGAGTCGGGGACCGCGAGGATGGTCGACGTGGGCGCGAAGCCGGTCACTGGGCGCGCCGCGGTGGCTAGAGGCTCGGTCACCATGAAGCCGGAGACCCTCGCCCTGGTACGCTCCAACGGCTTCGATAAGGGCGACGTGCTGGGTGTGGCGCGGGTGGCAGGAGTCATGGCCGCAAAGAGCACCTCTCAGCTCATACCCCTGTGCCATCCGCTGCCCCTGGACGTGGTCACGGTGGAGTTCGAGCTGGGCGATGACTGCGTCAACATCGAAGCGACCGCGAAGACTTCCGCCAGGACGGGCGTGGAGATGGAGGCGATGACAGCGGTAAGCGTCGCCGCGCTCACGGTCTACGACATGTGCAAGTCGGCGGACCGGTCGATGCGGATAGAGTCGGTACGGCTCGTCAGGAAGACGGGTGGCAAGAGCGGCGACCTGGTCCTGGAAGAGTAGGCCAGCGACCGTGCAGCCGACGGTCCTCGGCTTCGACGCAGGCTGACCCGATGGGCAGGCGCAGATGGTCTCTGCTCGACGCCGTCTTTGGTCCGCTGCGCGGCAGGCATGAGCCTCCCGATCTCATCATCGTGGGGCTTGGCAATCCAGGCCCTGAATATGCCGAGACCCGTCACAACGTCGGCTTCGGTTTCATCGACAAGCTGGCGGCCGGGTACGACATTGAGGTCTCCAGGAGCCACCGCACGGTTAGAATGGGGGCGGGCGGGATCGATGGGCGGAGAGTCGTCCTCGCCAAGCCTCGCACTTACGTGAACAACAGCGGCGCGGCGGCGCGCTACCTGCTCACTCGGTTCGCGTCGACACCGGACAGGCTTCTGCTGGTCTATGACGACCTGGACCTGCCGCCAGGCAAGATCAGGCTCAGGCCCGGCGGCAGCCCGGGCAGCCACAACGGCGTGAGGTCTGTCACCGATGCCCTGGGCAGCAGGGACTTCCCAAGACTGCGTATCGGCGTGGGCAGGCCGGAAGACGCGGGCGACCAGGTCGCCTACGTCTTGGGCGTGCCGGACGAGGCGGAGCGACAGGGGCTGGACGCGGCGCTGGACAGGGCGTCGGAAGCGGTGAGAGCCATGCTCGCACACGGCGTCACCGAGGCAATGAACCGCTTCAACTGAGCGTGTTAGAGGTCAGGATTCTCGCGCTCTGGATCACCGGCGTGTGGGCGTGGTCAACCGCCCAGACCAAGACAACCCCTCACGTCCGCAGCCGTATACACTCGCTCTTGGCCCTCGCGGATACGTTCGAGAACGTCTGCGGCGAGGTAGTAATCTTCGATCTCGTCGAGACCACGATCTATCATCTCCCGCAGGTAGAAGGTCTCGCTACGTCCGGTCTGCGAGGCTAGGAGAGCAAGCCGACGCTTGGCTTCGATTGACAGCCGGAACCACGTAGCCATCAGATGCTCCTCCACTGCGACGCGAGAATCCATCGTATCACGGCCTGCTTGGATCGCCCCACAAGACGTGCTAAACCAGACCTCTGATCGGTTCCAACCGGCCCCTTTTGAGAATATAATGCCGGATGGTGACACCCCTCGAAGGACAATCAGTTGCTCGAATCGACGCTGGTCCTGATAATCGCAATGTTCGTCGGCTACATGTTTGGGGCCCTTCCCCTGGCATACCGCATGGGCCGTATTCAGGGCGTCGACATCTTCGCGGAAGGCACGGGCCTGGCCGGCGCGACGAACGTGCGGCGGGTCCTCAACGTGTACGCTGGAGCTATCGTCCTTCTCGGCGATATCGGGAAAGGGATCATGGCGATCGTCTGCGGCCGGCTTCTGGGCGTGGACGACTCCTGGATCATCCTCGTGGGTATGGCGGCTGTGGTCGGCCACTGGCACTCGGTGTTCACTGGCTTCCGAGGCGGAGATGGAGTAGCCCTCCTGGGCGGCATCACGATCGCGATGTTCGGCGGGTATGGATTCATCGCCGCTGTGGTGGCCTCGGCGGTCACGCTGGCCGCTCAGAAGACCCCCATAACGTCCCTCGTGGGCACCGTCTTCGGCTACATCGCGCTCGTAGCCCTCGCAATGGCCTACGATCTGGACCTGCGGCTCGCGCTGGGAGTGGGGGCGCTCTTCGCGATGGTGCTCGCGCGGGCGATCAAGAGCAATCTTCGCATCAGGCGGGCGCGGGACGTCACAGGGGTCTCTGAGGAGGACATGTCCGACTCGGGACTCGGAGCAGGCGCCTAACCGATCCGGTCTCTAGGAGCCGTAACGCTTCCGGACAGTCACTCCAGGCGGACGCAGGTGGTCGTCCTCAGCACGCCGGGGCGTGAGTGAATGCCGGCGGCTACCGAGTTGCTGATGGCGGTCAGGTCTTCTCCCTCGATGATGGCTATTACGTCGAAGGGCCCCGTGATCCTGGAGGCCTGCAAGACGTCAGGCCGGTCCTTCAGGGCCTCCACCAGCTTGTTGGAGTGACCGGCGACCATCTCGATGAGAATGTAGGCCGTAACCACCATCACACCTCCTCGTCGCAGGAAGAAACTGCCTTAGCCTCGCTCAACTGCCATCGTCGAGGCCGCCTGTGCCTCGAGTTCCTCTACCGCTCGGGCGGAGAGGGTAGAGGCGCGTGGCTTTGATGCCTGTTCGTGTGGCCTCAGTATAGCGGCTAGAGGTGGCCGTCGCTAGGCACAGGAAGCCCCTGACTCAGCCGGAGGCGGAGGGAACGACCTGTCGCGGGCTTTCTTCTACCCGTCGGAAGACTCGTCCGACTCCTCCGAGCCGTCCGATTCCTCGTCTAGACCGAGGCCGAACACCTCCTGGCGTATGAGCAGGAGCTCCGCGAGCCCGCGCGGAATGATGAAGACGGTCGGCTGCGAGCCGGTCTTGACGTAGGAGGTCTCTTCGTCGCGCGGCAGGAACCTGAGCCTGATCGTCGGGCTGCTGGAGCCCTCGGCGGTCACGATGCGTATGGAAGGCGTGGCGGCGTCGAACGTGAGCTCGTCCGCCTCGTCGTCATCCGCGAAGCCGATTGCCAGCAGGCCCTGGAAGGTCTGGAGCAGATTCTGGACGATGTACGGGTTGGCCTCCACCTCCTCGACGCCGGGCGGCTCGTCGATGGGTCTGGCCGCCATCCACACGAACCCGGCCTCTGTCTCGGCAAGCGAGACGGCGAATTCATGGTCGGGGTATGAGAAGACGATTGACTGCACTTCCTGGGCGGGGATGGACGCTATGATCGGATTTCGCCAGCCGTCCGCGTTCGGGTCGAATATGGCGCTGGCGGGCACAGGACACTCGATGCCGTACACGGCGTCCTGGCCGCTGCGCCGGACGTAGCACAGCCGGACGTCCTGGTCCCATCCGCCTATGATGAGCTGCTCCTGTACGGCGCCCCCCAAATAGAACTCAACTCGGGTACCCGACGCGTCGTCGACTCCCATCCTCTCGTGATTGTCGACGTTCAAGGCGATCAGCCCGGCCTGGTTGATCTCGCCGACTGAGCTCCAGAACTGGTCTATCTTCGGCACGAACACGGGGTCAGTGACGTTGACGAACCAGTTCTTGTCATTACCGATCACCTTTCCCTCTACGATGGCCTGCGACTCGGGCGAGCTGATGACGACCCTGTCTATGAACTCCCTCTCGAGAGGCGACAGGCCAGACAGGACCACCTCGTTCTCCGATGAGGAGACGACGCGGTAGACGAGGCCAACGACCCCGACGATCAGGAGAGCCGCAAGGACTACCCGGACCTGCTTACCCTTCACGGCGGTACACCTGCATGGTCTGCCTGCGCCGTCTCAGAGAGGTGACGACGCCGATGAGCACGAACACGAGGGGAATACCGACGATGTTCGCGTACTGCACGACGTTCTGGTGAGTCGAAGAAGTGAACTCCAACTGCCTGGAGGCCACGATCTTGGAGCGGATCGCCGCAAGCGCATCCTCCTGCGCGAGCCAGTCGATCAGGTTGAGGCCGAGGGCCAGGTTCTCGCCCGACCTCGAAATGAGCTGGTCGGCAATCCAGTCAGAGTCTCCGGCGACCACGATGCGGAACTCCGAGCCGCTGCCGTTCGTGGCAGGACCGGTCACGGCCACCGCGATGTCGCTCTCGAACTGCTGTTTGTCGCTTAGGTCGTAGACGGGCGACTCGGGGTCGGGCGAGAGGTCGCCGTAGGAGTAGTCGACTGCTGCCGTCCCCTGCGTACGGAGCAGGTTGACCACCTCGACCTCGCCCACCTCGGCGTCGGTGATGCCCAGGGAGCTCACCCAGGGCATCACGGTCTGCTGGACCTCGCCGGTCACCTTGTGGTCGACGGTCGGGACGTGGGCCCAGAAGGGATAGCCGAGCATCACGCTGCCGTATCCCACGTTGAACTGGAGGCTCTCGTGGAACTGGGGGTCGAAGACGACGTTGTCCTCGATCAGGACGCCGAAGGGCTCGACGATCTCAGCGAGGCTGTTCTGGTTGGGAATGGCGACCAGCCGGCCCTGGTCTACCAGAATCGCGTCCAGCAGTATCATCGCCTTGCCGCCGCCTGTAAGGTAGCTGTGGAGCGACTCCTGCTCCGCGGCGGACATCGCCTCGGTCGGCCCGGCGATCACCAGTACGTCGATTTCGGACAGGTCGAGGCTGCCTTCGCTGTCTGCCGCAACCTCGACTACGTCGTAGGCCGCGGAGAGCTGGCTGGCGAAGCCGTTGATCTCCTGCTGGATGGACTTCTCCCCGTGGCCGGTGAGGAAGCCGACGGTCTTCGGATCGTTGAGCAGCATCTTGTTGACGAGGCTGGCGAGACCGTACTCGAACCCATCGACAGACGGGATATAGCGGATGACTTCCCGGCGGTCTGCATACGTGATGGTCATTCCAAGGTATCCCAGCTTCGTGCTGACCTCGGTCTGTCCGAAGACGTTGAACTGGACCGGCGGCACCCCCGCCATCTGGGCCTCGCGGGCCACGTCCTCGTCATCGTCGGGGAACTTGCGGATGAACTTCACGTCGTCGCGCGACGAAGAGAAGTCCTTGAGGAAGTCGTTCACGTCGCGAGCCACCAGGGTGATCTGGGGCGGCGGGTCCTTCGACTCGTAGAGCTTGATCGTCAGGATGTCGTCGAGCTGCCCGAGAAGTCGCGACGTCCCTTCGCTCAGCGTGAAGGTCTTGTCCTCCGTCAGGTCGAGCCGTCCCCCGATGGAGTTGCCGTACCAGCCCACCAGCAGGCTGAGCACGATGAACGCCGCCACGCCGACCTGCAGGTTGCGGTACTGCGGCGAGAAGTGGCTGAGGCTCTTGCGCCGCAGCATCAGGAACGTCGCGCTCAGGAAGGTCGATATGAGCGCGGCGAAGTAGAGGACGTCGCGCAGATCGATGACGCCCCGGGCTATTGTGGAGAAGTGCGTGACCGGGCTGAGCGTCTGCAGGACGCTCGCGATGCCGGTGGGCAGCGTGACGGCCACCTGGTCCAGTCCGGCCGACATGAGGATCAGGATGAAGAAGAACCCCAGGATGAAGGCGACGATCTGGTTGCGCGATATGCTGGACGTGAACAGCCCGATGGCTACGAAGGACGCGGCCAGGAAGAGGCTGCCGACGTACTGCGCCACGACGGCGCCGAAGTCCATGTCTCCCGCCGCGGGAAAGGCGAAGAGTGTCAGAAGAGGGGTGCCCAGCGCGATCGGGATGCCCATCGTCGCCAGGATCGCCACCGCGACGAAGAGCAGGCCGGCGACGAATTTTGCGGCCAGCACGACCCAGGCCCTGATGGGCTGCGTGAACAGCGTCTCCAGCGTGCCGTCCCTCTGCTCCTCGGCGAGCAGGCGCATCGTAGCGGCGGGCACGAACAGGGCGAGCAGCCAGGGGAGCGATAGGCGCTCAGGGGTCAGGTCGGTGGTGAAGAGAGGCCGCAATGAAGCCTCGAAGGTGTCGAACGTGGACCTGAAGAAGCCATAGGACAGCCAGGCTGTAAACAGGACAAGCAGGATGTAGCCTGTCGGCTGGTCGAAGTACCCCTTGAGGTCCTTCCTTATGAGGGCAAGGGCTGGTGACCTCATGCGTCTACTCGTTCGACCCTTCGGCCGTCAGCTCGTGGAAGACGTCCTCGAGATCGACGGCGTCCTCGTGCAGCTCCCAGAGGGTCCATCCCCGCCTCTTGGCCGTCTCGAAGATCTCAGCCCTGGGGTCCGCGTCCTGCTCCACGGACAGCACGTACCTTTTGCGTCCGTCCGCGGAGTCCTCGCGTTCAATGGACTCGACGCCGCTCAGGTTGTTCAGCACGCCCTCGACCCGGTCGCCCTCCAGCTCAACGTGCACCCTCTTCGCGCCGGTCGTGTGCTTGAGCAGGTCGGAGACGAGGCTGTCGGCCACCAGGCGCCCGCGGGCGATCATCAGCACGCGCTCGCAGGACGCCTCCACCTCCTGCATGACGTGGGTGCTGAGCATCACCGTGCGCTCCTGGCCCAGCGACCTGATGAGCTCCCGGATGGTGATTCGCTGGTTGGGGTCCAACCCCTCGGTCGGCTCGTCCATGATCAGGATCGACGGGCGGTGGAGTATGGCCTGGGCGAGCCCGACCCTCTGCCTGTAGCCCTTGGAGAGCTGGTTGATGGGCCGGTAGAAGACCTCCTCCAAGCCTGTCTCCTCGACCGTGCGATCGGTGTTCTCCTGCCTCTCGCTCATCGGCATTCGGCGGAGGTCCGCGACGAATGAGAGGTACTCCTTGACCAGCAGGTCGGCGTATAGAGGGTTGTTCTCGGGCAGGTAGCCGATGCTGCGGCGGGTCTCGAGGTCGCTTTCCTGTGTGTCGACTCCGTTGACGAGCAGCGTGCCCTCGTCCGGGGTGTAGAACGAGGTGAGCATCCGCATGGTGGTGGTCTTCCCGGCCCCGTTGGGGCCGAGGAACCCGACGACCTCGCCCCTCCTGACGTCGAAGGAGAGGTTGTCGACGGCGGCCCTCGAGCCGAAGCGCTTGGTGACGCCCCGGACCTTCAGGGTCAGGTCGCCATCCGGCGCGGCTTCGGCCTCGTTGTTCTCTAGGGTAGGGGTTTCCGGCTCTGGCATATCTGGTTGGCACGCCTATATCGGCGAGACGCGGGTATTATACCAATTCAGCAGTCGCAGCCACTAGTAAGAACGGACGGCGTCTGGATTGGTTAGCGAGACTCATGCTCGCCACCTCCATCACTCCCGCGAAGGGAGGCCCTTGCACAACCGTCCTTCCCGCGAAGGGAGGCCCTTGCACAACCGTCGTTCCCGCGAAGGGAAACCCTTGCACAACCGTCGTTCCCGCGAAGGCGGGAATCCAGAGGGGTGGGGATTTAGCTGGGGATGGCGTCGTCTACAATTCTCTGCATCGCCTCTTACGGCACGTTGCGCAAAGGGTCTCCGAAGGGGGAATCCATCCCTGGTAAACTGCATCATCATCACAGAAGCAGTTCCCGCCACACATTCAATTCAGGTGGTGGATTTTGGCGGAGCACGTCCACACTGGCAGTGGTATTGTGTGCGGGCCGACTGAGTCTATGGGGGTGGAATGAAGACAGCCGTTGCCATCATTGTGATTGCTGTGGCGCTTGGGTTGGCGACGGCTTGCGAATTGGAGGAGTCGCCAGGTTCAGGCTTTCCCCGGTCTGTTCCAACCATCCAATCGGCCCCAACCATCCAGGCGGCTCCAACGGTCCGGGCTTCGCCAACCTACGAGGCCGCGCCAACCATCCAGCCGGCTGGGCCGGCACAGGTTGAGTCCCCGGCCCCGGTCGAGAGCGTGGAGATCGTCCTCAGCGGCGGCGAGGACTCCGACGCCGACTTGGTGCTGCTTACCGGTCTGCCCAACGCCTGCTATGAGCTGGACAGGTACAGCGTCGACGAGTCCACGGCTGTTATCGTCGTCGAGATAGTCAACCTGAAGTCAGGTGGCAACCTCGCCTGCGCTGAGATATACCTGACCGAGGAGACCCGGGTCCCCCTGGAGCAGCCGATTGAGGCGTGTGCCCTTTACGACGTGCGCATCAACGGCGAGACGTACGAGGTGCAGGCTACCGAGCCGGGGAAGCGGTGCCGCTGACGTTCGCGGCTGTACGATGACACCACAATATGGTATCATTAAGGTGTGAGAAGAAGGCACCGCGCGACGTTAGAGATGATCTTCCGCCGGCCTACTCAAGCGGGAATCCGGTGGGCCGATATCGAATCTCTCCTGCTGGCCTGCGGCGCCGAGATGGAGGAGCGGGCTGGCTCCAGAATAGCAGTCAACCTCGACGATGTAGTGGCAATCTTCCACCGGCCCCACCCGCGCAGGACTGTGGACAAGGGGACTGTAGGTTCTATGCGGAGGTTTCTCATTCAAGCCGGGATTGAACCGAGTACGAGATGAGGAGTCTGTAGATATGGAGTACCAGGGATATCGAGCAAAGGCCGCGTTCGATGACGAGGCCGGTGTCTTCCACGGTGAGGTTGTGGGCATACGGGATGTGGTCACTTTCCAGGGAGAGTCTGTTGCAGAGCTCCGCGTGGCTTTCAGGGACTCAGTTGATGAGTATCTGAGATTCTGCGCTGAGAGGGGCCGGGAGCCAAACAGACCATTCTCAGGAAGGGTATCCTTGCGAATGAGACCTGAGATTCATCAGGCCGCCTCCACCGCTGCACAGACGGAGGGGAAGAGCCTCAACGCTTGGCTGTCCGATACCATCGAGAGGGCGGTTGGGCAAGCCATTTGACCCGGCAGAGCGGCCGGCTTCCTTAGAAACTATCTCAAGCTGGATCAGCCCTGCTCAGTCTCTATGTACTCCGCCGCATTGAACACACTCAATAGTTAGACCCTCGTCGGTGGCCGTGATACTCCGAGCCATTGGGCTCCCATTTCAACCGTTGAAGTAGCCATCCCATCACAGGCAAGAGCTACGATGGAGCCCCGTCCCCCGTCTCCTTCTGCATCGCCGATAGCAGCGCCCCCGGCGACATGGGTAGCTCCCGCATTCTGACGCCCACGGCGTCGTGTAGTGCGTTGGCTATGGCCGCGAGAGGTGGCACGATGGACGCCTCGCCGACTCCTCGCACTCCAAACGGGTGCCCAGGGTTCGGCACCTCGATCACCTCGGCGTCGATCATCGGCACGTCCAGGCTCGTGGGCATCCGGTAGTCGAGGAAGCTGGAGTTGAGCAGCCGCCCGTCGTCGCTCATGTAGTACTCCTCGTTCAGCGCCCAGCCGATGCCCTGGACCGAGCCGCCCTGTATCTGGCCCTCCACGTACGAGGGATGTATGGCGGTGCCCGCGTCCTGGAAAGCGGTGAAGCGGAGTATGGTCACCTTGCCGGTCTCAGGGTCGACCTCCAAGTCCACGATGTTTCCAGCGTAGGACCCGCCGACGCCGCGCGGGTTCACGTTGGCGCGTCCCGCCACGGGCCCCCCGGTCTCGGTGAGCTGCTTAGCAAGCTCCTTGAAGGTCATGCGGAGCTCCGGGTCCGACGTGTGGTACAGCACGCCGTCCCGGTACTCGACCCGGTCGGGGGCGGTTTCCCAGATCAGGGCCGCCCGCTCCACCATCTGTTCCTGTATGTCCCGCGCCGCCTCGCAGGCCGCGATCCCCGTCTTGAAGGCGACGCCGCTGCCGCCCGTATTCGAGGTTATCCCGATGGTGTCGGTGTCGGCGACCTGGGGCTTGACATCCTCGACCGGGATTCCCAGGACCTCGGCGAGCTGCTGCGACACCACCGTCCGGCTGCCGCCTATGTCCACCGACCCCTCCACCAGCATCACCGTGCCGTCCGCCTGGACGCTCGCCACGATGCTGGAAGGCCCGGTGTTGTTGCGCCAGAAGCCCATTGCGATGCCGCGGCCGCGGTTGGGACCCTCTAGGGGAGTGGAGTAGTGTGGATGGTCTCTCATCGCCTCAACCGTCTCGATCATCCCGATGCGGGCATTGGTGACGCCGTCGGCGCGCCGGGTACCCTCGTGCGCCGCGTTGAGCAGGCGCAGATCGACCGGGTCTATGTCCAGCATCTCCGCGATCTCGTCGAGGACCGACTCGACGCCGAATGCGCCGATGGGAGCGCCCGGGGCCCGGTATGCGCTGGTCTTGGGCTTGTTGTCGACGACGTCGTACCCGTCGAGCAGCAGGTTCTCGATGTTGTAAGGGGAGAGCATGCAGGCGGTGGCCCCCAGGAGCGAGGAGCCGGGGTAGGCGCCCGCCTCGAAGGCCAGGTATCCCTGGGCCGCCGTGATGCGCCCATCGCCCGTCACGCCGATCTTCATCCGCACGAGGCCGCCGCACGTCGGCCCGGTCGCCTCCAGCACATCGGACCGCGACATGGTTATCGTCACGGGCGCTCCGCACTTCCGGGAGAGGATGGAGGACACCGGCTCCAGGTACGCCGAAAGCTTGCCGCCGAACCCGCCGCCGATCTCCATCGGTACCACCTTCACGCGGGAGACCGGCAGGCCGAGCACCGTCGACACAGAGTCCCTGATCCCGAAGTGGCCCTGGCTGCTGCACCAGATCGTGACGTTGCCGTCCGCCGTCCACCACGCCGTGGCACTCTGGGGCTCGATGTAACCCTGGTGGACCGTCCGGGTGCGGAACTCGCGCTCGACGATGTGGTCCGCCTCCGCGAAGCCCTGGTCGACGTCCCCCAGCTTGAACTGGTGGTGGGCGGCCACGTTGGTGCCCTTCGGCGACTCGCCGCCGAGGCCGGAGGTCGTGATGTGGTCGTGCAGGACGGGCGCGTCCGGCGCCATGGCCGACTCCACGTCCGTCACGGCCGGCAGCACGTCGTAGGTCACCTCTATCAGCGACAAAGCCTCCTCGGCCACATGCGGACTGGAGGCGGCGACGGCGGCGACGGCGTGGCCTTTATACAGGACCTTGTCCGAGGCCAGGACGTTGTCTCGGACGTACTTCATGCTGGTGAAGATGTCCTCGCCGACCTCTGCCAGCGTATCGGCCACCTCCGCTAGGTCGGCCGCCGTGGCGACTGCCCGGACGTCCGGGTGCGCCTCCGCCTTGCTGGTGTCTATGGACCGGATGCGGGCGTGGGCGTGCGGGCTGCGCAGCACCTTGCCGTGCAGCATCCCCTGGAGCCGCACGTCGGCGCCGTAGAGCGCCTTGCCTGTTACCTTGTCGACCCCATCGTGCCTGATCGGACGGGTGCCGACTACCTTGTAGCTCTTCGGGGTCTCGGTTACGGTCGCCATGCAGCCTCCAATGGGGGTGATATCGGTAAGGAGCAAGATGCTCAGCAGGGAGTAATTGTAGCATTAGCAGCCCCTTCATACATCGGTTCGTGGCATCCCAAATCCCCCGCCTCCGTCATTCCCGCGCAGGCGGGAATCCATCCCCGGCAAAGGTGCGCCATCACAAACCCGGGAGCAGTCTGTCACGCGGCCCGCTCCAATCAGGTGGGGAATCTGGGTTCCTGGCCGGCATTTGACAGTGCCGCACATCTGTGCTATTCTCCCTCGTGGAAACACCCCAACCAGCCAATGCTGAGGCCCTTCTCAACATCGTCCGGAAGCGACTTGATTCCATCCAATAGCGACTCAGAACCGTCGCATATCGCTCCCAAGAATCGGAATGTTCAGCTAGGGGATGAGACAATTGAGACAGTTTGAGACAGGTTTCGGCGACGGCTTCTTCGAAGTGCACCGGATGGGAAGATGAG
Source organism: Dehalococcoidia bacterium (assembly GCA_034420735.1). Lineage (GTDB taxonomy): Bacteria > Chloroflexota > Dehalococcoidia > Lucifugimonadales > CAJWER01. The sequence goes on along the minus strand of DAOULA010000029.1, from coordinate 14,726 downwards.
AAGGTGGAGATGACTCACAGGCGATTCAGGACCGGAAACACCAGGGGAAGCTACCTCTGGCCCGACATGGACTACGGCGGCGCCCAGTGCGTCGTTGCCGGAGACCAGGTCTTTCTCGTAGGGGTGACCGGACTGACTCTCGACTCGCAGGGATTCGACGGACGGGGCGATCCCGCCGCTCAGGCCGAGACCGCCATGCGGAACGCCAAAGTGCTTCTTCAGGAGGCGGGGTCCGGCGTCGAGGATATCTGCATGACGAACGTGTACGTCACAGAGCGCTCCTACCTCGCCGAGGTCTTGCCGGTCATAGAGCGTCACTTGGAGGGCGTGGATCCGGTCTCTACTGAGCTGGTCGTGAAGTCGCTGGCGGAGTCGTACATCGACTTCGAGGTCGACATCTGGGCGGTGATTCCGGCCGACCGGGAGCGGGGACATGAGCGGCTTCGCCTGGGCGGCGCGTCCCGGGCCGTACGCGCCAACAGCCACGTATTCCTCCAGGGCCAGACCGGCCTTGCACTCGACGGCAGCGGTCTGACGGGCAGGGGCGATCCGGCGGCCCAGGCTGAGACGGCGATGAGCAACGTGCGGGCGCTGCTGGAGGGGGTCGGGGCCCGGATGGAGGACATCTGCAAGGTCACCACCTACATCGGAGAACCCGCTGTGCGCGAGCTCGTCTATCCGGTCCTTGCGCGGCACCTCGACGGAGTGCGACCAGTCTCCACAGGCATCGTCATGGAGGGCCTGGCCTCGCCCGACCAGGACTTTGCGATCGACGTGTTCGCGATGGTCCCGGAGGACTCGTCGGATGGACACAGGCGCTTCCGGGTCTCAGCCCCGAACTACTTGCCGGACCTCGACTATCCGCTGAGCAAGGCCGTCCGGGCCGGTCGCTTTGTGTTCCTCCAGGGCCAGACTGGGCTCGCGCTAGACGGGAGCGGGCTGGCGGGCAGGGGTGATCCGGCGGCTCAGGCTGAGACGGCGATGAGCAACGTGCGTGTGCTGCTGGAGGAGGCCGGAGCGCGAATGGAGGACATCTGCAAGGTCACGACCTATGTAAAGGATCACTCGACGAGGTCCCTCGTATACCCCGTCATCGGGCGTCATCTCAAGGGCGTGCACCAGACCTCCACCGGCATCGTCGCGAAGGCGCTGGCCAATCCTGAGCTCGACTTCGAGATAGACGTTTTCGCCGCCGTCTCCGGTTAGGTGTGCCTCCTCGGCATTCAGCCGCCCATGGGGAACGACATGAGCTCCTCGGCGAAGACGATCTCGCCGTCGAAGACCTTGCTCACGTCGCCGATCCCCTTCTCCATCGCGCCGTGGACCGCCAGCTTCGGCCCGATGTGCGTGAGCACGAGCTTCTTGACGCCGGCGTCGCTGGCGAGCTTGGCGGCGTCCACCGTTCCGCATATGCCGGTCAGCCCGTCCTCCTCCCGGTCCATGCGCTCCTGGTCGTCCCAGCACGAGACGAGCATCACGTCGGCGCCCCTGGCGAGATCGACGACGCTCTGGCACCTCTTCGTGTCTCCGGTGAAGACGATGCTGCCGTCGGGCGTATCGACCCTGTACGCGAGGGAGTCCAGCCACGGCTGGACGTGCTCCGCTACGTCAGCGGTCACCTCCCAGTCCGCGCCTGAGTAGACCTTGCCCGGCGCGATGTCCTTCGCGGTCACCGAAGGCGGCGGCCTCTTCCCCTTCCCGCCGCGCAGCTCGAACACGCGCTGGCTTCCCGGATGGTTGGTGCGGGCTATCCAGTCGTGTGCGAAGGCCCCCTCTTTCTCGTCCATGATGCGGTGGGTGAGCTGCTCCGTGAGCGTCGGGCCCAACACCTGCAGCTCCTTCTCGACTCCGATGCTCTGGTCCCACCGGCACAGGAGGAAGCACGGGTAGTCGACATCGTGATCGAAGTGGTGATGGGTGAAGAAGAGGTGGGTGACCTTCGTCGGGAAGAGGCCGGACTTGACGAGCTTGTCGGTGGCGGCCGGGCCGCAGTCGAACATGACCTGGTCGTCGCCGACCTGCAGGACATACGAGGTCCCGAACCTGGTGGTCGTGGGAGTGGGCGTACCGGCACCGAGGATGAATACGTTCGCCATCTGGAGAAGCCTCCGGCTGAGATGGGCCGTATTCTACCCCAGGGACGAGCGCGTCAGTCTCCCAGCGACAGGAGCACCACGGTCGCGAAGACCGCGAGGACTATTGCCCAGAGTACGAGGCGGGGGTTAAGCTTCACTTTCGTATGATGACTACTGGGAGCGCGGGCGTCTCGCCCGCATGCCTTTGACCTAAGCCAGTCGAGTCGCCACTTCATCATACTATCACCGACGGGGAACGGCGCGGTTGACGCCCGCCGCAGCGTTCGTGGATGGAGTCCGCAGTGCAGTACACCCTGATCGCGCTGGACATAGACGGTACGATCCGCAGCCCGGAGTACCCGCTGTCCGACCGGACCCGGCGCACGCTCGACCGCGTCCGCGACGCAGGGGCGGTAGTAACCGTGGCGACGGGCCGCATCTTCCAGTCCGCGCGCAGGGCCAGCGCGGAGATCGACCTGCGGTCGCCGATCGCCTCGTTCCAGGGCGCTCACATAGGCGATCCGTCCACCGGAGAGGTACTGTGGCACCGGCCGCTTACCGAGGACATGACGCTTGACGCCTTGGACGCCCTGGAAGGCTCGGACCACGAGGTGCTCTCCTACGTCGGTGACGATATCTACACCACCCGCATGACGCCGCTCGCCGAGGCCTATGGGGACAGGAACGGCATTGGCGTCCACGTCGTGGACGATCTCCGGGAGACCGCCGCACAGCAGCCCACTCGCCTCGTCGCGTTCGGCGAAGAGGAAGCGACTCTCGGACTGGAGCTAGACCTTCAGGCTCGGTTCGACACCGGGCTGTACGTTACAAGGTCGCTGCCGACGTTTTGCGAGATACTGCACCCGGAGAGCGGCAAGGAGAAGGCGCTGGAGTGGCTCTGCGCCCTGTTCGGGTCGAGCCGGGAGGAGGTCGTCGTCTTCGGCAACGGGTATAACGACGTGCCGATGCTCGCGTGGGCCAGTCTCGGAGTGGCGGTTGGCGGGGCCGTCCCCGACGCGCTCGAGGCCGCCGACCGCGTGGCGGGCTCCATGGAGGAGGACGGCGTGGCCCAGGTGCTGGATGAGCTGCTGGAGGCGGGCCTGATAGCCGCGCCGGGAAGTCCGTGAGGTGCCCGAAATGACCGGCAGGCCCAGGATCGTCGTCCTCGGCGGCATCAACATCGATCTGATAGCCCTGGCTCCCAGAATCCCCGCGCCGGGGGAGACGGTCGTCGGCGACGACTTCTATACAACCCCCGGCGGCAAGGGCGGGAACCAGGCCGTGGCGGCGGCGAGGCTCGGCGCGGAGGTCTCGATGATCGGAAGGGTCGGAGGGGACATCTTCGGCCTCGGCCTGCTCGATGACCTGCGGAAGGACGGCGTAGACGTCAGCGGCGTCGCGGTCGACCCTGACCGGTCGTCCGGGGTCGCCTTCATACTCCTGGATTCTGACCGTCAGAACCGCATCGTGGCTGTCTACGGCGCAAACGCGGCCTGCGATGAGGAGCAGCTCCGAGCCGCGTGCCTGGCCATAGACGGCGCCGACGCCCTGCTGCTCCAGCAGGAGACTGACGTCGAGGTGTCGCTGGCCGCGGCTGAGTACGCCCGGGTTCACGGTGTCATGGTCGTCTGGGACCCTGCCCCAGTTCGGGACCTGACGGTCGAGGCGTACTCCAACGTCGATGTACTGACGCCGAACCAGACGGAGGTCGAGGCGCTCTGCGGAATCGAGGTAGTCGACGTAGACTCCGCACAGCGGGCGGCCGTCGACCTCGTGGAGAAGGGGATACCCACGGCGATCGTCAAGCTGGGCGAGCTGGGCATCTGCTATGCGACCTCGGAAGGCTCCGGACACGTGCCGTCGTTCGAGGTCGAGCCCGTGGACACGGTCGCCGCCGGGGACGCCTTCGGCGCGGGGCTCGCGGTAGCGCTCGGCGAGGGAGTCCCACTGGAGGAGGCGGTGAGGTTTGGATGCGCCGCGGGTGCGCTGGCAGTCACGAAAGCCGGAGCCCAGGCGGCCATGCCGTACAGAGCGCAGGTGGAGGCCCTACTGAGCCTGAGTAGACCCGGCGACTGTAGCCGGTCAGACTCCTGAGACAGGCTCAAACGGGAGGGATTCAATGCAGCAAGTCCGCCTCTGGGAAGTAGCCTCTGATAACGAATTGCATGAAATACCAAGTAACCAGATCAGTTTAGAGGAACGGTTGGAAGACTGGTTGGCCACCAACATCTCGGTATTAGACCCCAGTCTGCTGGTGATTGGGAGACAGGTCCGCACCGACTTTGCCGGAGTGATAGACCTTCTGTGCTTGGACAGTGCCGGCGATACTGTGGTAGTCGAGCTGAAGAAGGGCCAGACTCCAAGAGAGGTAGCCGCTCAAGCGCTGGACTACGCATCTTGGGTGAAGGACCTATCCCACGAACGAATAACAGGCATAGCCGTCGATCACTTTGGAAATCCAGATAAATTGGCTTCGGCATTTCAGGAGCGGTTTGAGAAGCCGCTGCCAGACGAACTTAACCTAGGGCATCAATCCTTGATTGTGGCCGAATCGATGGACGCCAGCACCGAGAGGATCGTTCGTTACTTATCCAGCATGAACGTGCCCATCAATGTGTCCACAATCCAGCACTTCAAAGACAAGGCTGACAGAAGTATATTGGCCCAAGTGTACTTGATAGAACCTGAAGAGGCTGAAGCCAGGTCGCAGCCCGCGTCCAGAAGGTCAAGACGCGAGACCGTGAGTGGCCTCCAGGCTCTCGCGTACGACAAGGGCATCGGTGACTTGTACGCTCACATGAGAAATGGTGTCAGAGGCATTCTGACTGCCCAGCCGTACTCGGACAGGGTGTGGTACCGACTACCACGAGATGACGGTGGCGTGCGAACTGTCCTGATAGTTAGCGCAATTCCCCACGAAGAGAACGGCGGATTGGGATTTACGGTACACGCAGAGCGCCTCAAAGGTCAGCTGGGAACAGACTTTGAGACGCTGCAAGCGTGGCTGCCGTCAAACTCGCATGAAGTGGACATCTCAGGGTGGGCAGGCAGTTCTGAGGAGGAGAAGAGAGGCGCTCGGGGTCTGAGGGGATTCTTCAAGAGTACAGACGAGGTTGACAAGTTTGTCGACTCACTCAGGAGCGCAGCGACTCTGTCAAGCACGACCTAAAGGCAAGCCCCGACCCAACAGCCTCCCATGCATAACCCTTCTCAGAGCCCATTTCAAGCTGAGACGCTGCTCATTGCTGGCGTCGGGCTGAAGCCAGCGACTCTACGCCTTCCCGCTCCATCTCGCGCAGTAGTTCCTCGTTGATCGCCCGGGCGATGCCAGGGCCGCGGTAGAAGAGACCGGTCAGCACCTGGACCGTGGTCGCCCCCGCCTTGAGCGCCCTCCAGGCGTCCTCGCCGGTGAAGATCCCGCCGCTGGCGTTGATCGCTGCGCGTCCGCCCGTCTCGGCCCTTACGTCGGCTACCATCTCGACCGTGCGCTCCAGGATGGCCTTGCCGCTCAGCCCGCCCTTGCCGACGGCAAGCCTGGCGTCCTCGATGGGGTGAGTGTTGGCGACAGTCAGCCCGTCCGCTCCCTCGCGGACGCACACGTCGACCAAGGCCATGACTCGCTCTCGCGACTCGGAGGGACCGCCTGTGCTATAGGGTGGGAGCTTCACGAACAATGGCCTATTCCTGCCGTCGTTGAGCCGACCCAGGAGCTCGGAGAGGGCAGGGGGCTCCTGGAAGACACGGAGGCCGGACGTGTTGGGTGAGCTGATGTTCAGCTCGACCCCATCGACCAGCGGCTCTATGCGGCGGTGGCACCCGGCGACGTCGTCGATGGTCACGCCGGAGACGCTTCCGATCACCGGCCTGTCCTCATGTCTGCCTCCCGATCCCAGCCGCTCCACCGCGTATTCGAGGCCCTTGCTCGGGAAGCCGAGCGAGTTGACGAGTGCCTCTCTCTCCCTGTCTCGAAAGACCCTGGGCCGGGGGTTGCCCGGCTGGGGAAGCGCCACGACTGTGCCGCACGAGACGTACCCGAAACCGAGGTGTGCGAGCCCGGGGAGCAGATCGCAGTTCTTGTCGTATCCGGCGGCCAGGCCCACAGGGTTGGAGAGCTTCATACCCGCGAGCTCGACGGCGAGCCGGTCGTTCTTGACCTCGAACACGCCCCCAAGGGCCTTCCAGGGCCGGGGGTATCTGAGGGCCAGGTCGGCGACAGCCTGAGCGCGTTCCGGCGGCAGCGCGAAGAGCAGCGGCCTGACGAGCGACCGGTAGAAAGCCGGGCTGTGAATCAACGATGACCGTACGGGAGGGGCATGGGCAGCTTGGACAGATTATATCAGGGCTCTCCGTCCGACTTCGTGGACCTGGGAATCTCCCTTCGGTGTACGAGATTCGAGCCCTCCACGCCGGTGTGTGGTGTGGTAAGATTCGGCGCATGGACATGGTGTTCGACAGGGGTAGCATCGACTCCCCTCGCGGTCACGCCTTCATCTTCTTCAGAAACTCCGCAGACCCGGACGAGGTATGGGCAAGCTACCTCGTGATGCTCCCCATCAACGTGGACGTCTCCAAGTACGTCCCGCCGTTCCTGATGGGGCAGGTCGCCGACCTCAGTCCAAAGGACCTGTCGGCGTTCGCCTTTCCCCCGGTCCCAGAGAAGTTCGAGGGTTATGAGCGGCTGATGCGCCTCGCCGAGACGCGGGGCGACGATCTGCTGTTCTGCGGCTCCATCGATGTCTCCAATGTAGCCTCCATGATGATGCGCATCAGCGAGGCCGTGCAGTCCTACGCCGACCTGTACTCGAAGTTCGTGCCACTGGCGGAGCCGGAGCCCGAACCGGCCGAGGAGGAGCTGGAGGGCTTCAGCGTCTCCGAGGTCATGTATGAGCTGATGAGCGACAGCGAGAAGCTGAGCGAGCTGACGAAGCTGGTCGGGAAGTTGCGCTACGCCGTCGAAGGGGGCGAGAGTGCACTCGCTCGGGAGGCGGAGTCGGATATCAGGGTGCTTGGCAGGCAGCTCTCGGAGAGCCACCAGGTGACCCGGATCGTCGACGCCGCGAAGTCGGGCGGGATCCGCGGCGAGCGGCTGACCAGCCTCTTCCTCAAGCGGTCCTTCCACCTCGTGCAGGAAGAGTACGTGAAGGTGGGGAAGGTCGAGGCAGAGATCAGGGCGCTGGAGGCCGAGGAACCCGCTTAGCCAGCCGGCAGGCAGCGGAAGCCGCCCATGAGGGCGGGTCAGAACTCACACACTGGCACCCGGCCCCCGCTCAGGCCCACCTCCCCTGAAATCTGGAGGGCATCGCACGTTCCTGGGCTTCCACGGATGTAGCCGGGGAGATCGGTTGGAATGAAGGATATCCTTCCTGATCTGGACCTCTGGCAAAGCCAGGGTGAGGAGATTGCCCTGGCGACCGTGGTGCGCGTCCAGCGTTCGGCCCCAAGACCGCCCGGTGCGCGCCTCTGCGCGACGCGGAGCGGGCGCATGTCCGGCTCGGTGAGCGGCGGCTGCGTGGAGGCCGATGTCCTCGTTCGAGCGATGCAGGTCCTCGACACTCGTAACCCGGAAGTAGTGACCTATGGCATAGCCGATGAATTGGGGTTCCAGGTAGGGCTGAGCTGCGGTGGGTCGATCGACGTACTGATCGAGCCCTATGCTGCCGACGAAGAGTGGGACGCTCTGCGTCGGTCCGTGGAGCGCAGACACCCATCGGTCTACGCCGTAGGCCTCTCTCCGACGCCCCTGCTCGGACGTAAGATGACCAGGGTGACCGACGGCCCGCCCGTCGGCTCCATAGACTCGTCGCTCGACGGCCGTATCGTCGAACAGAGTGACCAGCTTCTGCAGATGGGAGGTACGAGAGTACTCACCCTGCCCTGGCAAGGGGAGCAGGCTCAGGTCTTTCTCGAAGCGTTCCGCCCCCCTCCCAGCCTCCTGATGGTCGGGGCTACCCACACGGCCATCTCACTGTGCCGCCTCGCTGTTGAAGTGGGCATTGAGGTGACCGTCATCGACGCCCGCAGCGCGCTGGCAACACCGGAACGCTTTCCCGATGCCGAGCGGATAATCCGCGCTTGGCCCGAGGAAGCTCTCGCCCAGGCGCCGCTGGACAGCTACTCCTACCTGGTAGTCCTGACCCACGACCCGAAATTCGACGTGCCTGCCCTGGCGTGCGCTCTCCGCTCCGAGACACGCTACATCGGGGCCCTGGGAAGCCGGGTCACGCACGAGGGGCGAAAGCGGCAACTGGTGCGGCAGGGCTTCACGGACGCTGAGCTTGCCCGCATCCGGTCGCCCATAGGCCTGGACATCGGGTCTCGTACGCCCGCCGAGATAGCCCTGGCCATTCTGGCCGAGGTGTTGGCCGTACAGTACGGCCGGGCCTGAGGCGTCTACGTGGCCGGTTGATGTGAGTACCGGTGGGGCTCCTGCTCGAACCTCTGCTTGCAGCTCGGACAGCAGAAGTAGAAGGTCGTACCGTTGTGGCTGGAGATGTACCGCGCATCGGCCACGTTGACCGTCATGTTGCAGATGGGGTCTATGGCCTCAGTCTCTACGTCCTGAGCTGCCGGTTCCAGAGAGACCCCTTCCCCGCTGGCGCGCATCCGCTGGACTATCTCTGTCAGTATGCTCAGGGCGACCTCTTCCGGTGTCGCCGCCCCTATGTTCAGGCCAGCCGGATACTTGACAGCATCCAGTGCCTCCGGGGAGAGACCCTTTGTCCGTAGATAGTCGATGACGGCCCGCCCTCTCTTTGGACTGGCAACCAGCCCAACATAGCTGGTTTCACCGCCGAGGACCGCTTCGAGGGCCTCCTCGTCGTAGTGGCCCATAGTCGCTACCACCACGTAGCTTCGAGGTCCGGCCACTTCGCCGATAGTCGCAAGCTGTTGGACCACGGTATGAGCGTTGGGGAACAACTCTTCGGTGGCTTCCGGGTCGCAGACGCAGACTCGGAATCCCAGGCTATCTCCCAACACGGCCAGGCTTCGGGCCGTGGGTGACTGGCCGATCACTATCAGTTCAGGTCTTGGCAAGAATGGCTCCAGGTAGATGGCCAGGGTGCCTTCGCTCCGGCAGGTCATCGGGATCAGTACGGTCCCTTCCAGCCCGACGTCCACCTCTTCGGGCCGGGGCGCCAGTAGGACCAGCCGGCTCTGTCCGTCCTGGAGCGCCTTCAGCGACTCCTGGATAACCAGAGGCTGGGCGCAGCTCCCGCCGACCCATCCGTGGAAGCTGCCGTCCGGCTGGACGACGGCCTTGGCCCCCGCTTTTGCAGAAGTCGGCGGTTTGCAAGCCACTACGGTGGCGAGAACGAAGGGCTTGCCGCGTGCCTTCAGGACAGCGACCTGTTCCAACAGGTCGTCGAACATCTCTGGACCCGCCGCTACTCGGTCACTCCGTTGTCCCGCAGGATCTTCCACACCTTGGCGGAGGTGATGGGGATGTCGATGTTGCGTACCCCCAGGTGCCACAGGGCGTCCACGACCGCGTTGGCGATCGCCGCCGGGGCGCCAACGGTGGCCGACTCGCCGATGCCCTTGGCTCCAAGTGGATGATGGGGCGAAGGCGTGCAGGTCTTGTCGGTCTCCCAATCCGGGGTCTCCACGGCGGTCGGCAGCAGGTAGTCCATGAAGGTGCTGGTCAGGTTCTGGCCGTTCTCGTCGTAGACGATCTCTTCCAGGAGCGCGGGAGCCAGACCCATCGTCAGGCCGCCGTGCACCTGTCCCTCCACGATCATCGGGTTGATGATGTTGCCGCAGTCGTCGACGGCCACGAAGCGGCGTACCTTGACCTCGCCCGTGCCCTTGTCGATGTCGACGGCGCAGATGTAGCTGCCGAACGGGTAGGTGAGGTTGGGAGGATCGTACGACGAGTGGGCCTCCAGCCCGGCCTCCATGCCCGGCGGGTGGTCTGTGTAGGCCGCGAAGGCGATCTCCTGGATCGTCTTGGCCCTGTCGGGAGCGCCCCGCACGAAGAATTTGCCGGGCTCCCACTCCAGGTCCTCCTCTCCAACGTCGAGGAGGTAGCTGGCGATGGCCTTGGCCTTGGCTCTAATCTTCCGGGCCGCGACGGCCCCGGCGGCTCCGGCGGTCGGTGTGCTGCGGCTTGCATAGGTCCCCAGGCCGTATGGGGCCGTATCCGTGTCGCCTTCCTCTACGGTGATGTCGCCTACGGGAATGCCAAGCTCCTCGGCGACTATCTGGGCATACGTGGTCTCGTGCCCCTGTCCCTGGGAGCGAGTGCCGAAGCGGGCGATGGCCTTGCCGGTCGGGTGTATCCGAATGTCCGCGCTGTCGAACATCTTGATACCCAGGATGTCGAAGTGGCGCGAGGGCCCGGCTCCAACGATCTCGGTGAAGCTCGATATGCCGATACCCATCAGCTCGCCCTGGGCGCGCTTCTCGGCCTGCTCTCGGCGCAGGTCGGCGTAGTCGATGATCTCCATCGCCTTTTCCAGCGCCCCCTGGTAGTTGCCGCTGTCGTACTCCCAGCCGAGAGCCGATCTGTACGGGAAGGACTCAGGCTTGACGAAGTTCTTCATCCGAAACTCTGCCGGGTCGATCCCCAGCTGGTGGGCCACGATGTCCGCCATGCGCTCCACCGCGTACACCGCTTCCGTTACGCGGAAGGAGCAGCGGTAGGCGATGCCTCCGGGGGGCTTGTTCGTGTATACGCCATCGACCTCGACGAAGGCGTCCTTGAAGTCGTAAGAGCCGGTGCATATGTGGAACAGGCCGGCCGGGAACTTCGACGGGTTGGCTGCCGCGTCCGTATAGCCGTGATCGGCCACGGTCTTGATTCGTAGGGCCTCCATCGTGCCGTCCTCGCGTGCGGCTACCTCGGCGGAGATATGGTAGTCCCGGGCGAAGGAGTCGGAGATGAGGTTCTCCATGCGGTCTTCTACCCACTTTACGGGATGTCCGGTGAGGAAGGAGGCTGCGATGGCCAGAACGTAGCCGGGGTAGACCGGGACCTTGCCGCCGAATCCGCCGCCAATGTCCGGCGACACGACCCTGATCTTATGCTCGGCCAGCCCCAGGTGTCCGGCCACCAGGGCTATGACGGTCCTGATGGCGTGAGGGGCTTGGGTGGTCATGTACACGGTCAGCTTCTCTTGTACGGGGTCCCACTGGGCCACGCATCCGCAGGTCTCGATGGAGGAGACGTGTATGCGCGGTATGTAGATGTCCTCTTTGACCGTGACGTCGCTCTGGCGGAAGGCCCTGTCGGTGGCGCTCCTGTCGCCGCTCTCCCAGTGCCAGATGTGGTTGCTCTTGTCCTCCTTGTCTTCCCTGACGACCGTAGCGTCCGGCTCCAGGGCTTCGAAGGGATCGACGACCACCGGCAGCGGATCGTAGTCGACCTCGACCGCGTTGACTCCGTCAGCGGCGATGTAGCGGTCGGTGGCAAGCACGGCAGCCACTTCCTGTCCATCGAACTTGACGGTGTCCACGGGGAGGACCATCTGGGTATCGCCCATCAATGTGGGCATCCAGGCCAGGTTGTACTGTTCCAGGTCCTTCCCGGTTATGACTGCCAGGACGCCTGGGATCGCCAGGGCCTTTTCGGTGTTGATGTTCTTGATGCGGGCGTGGGCCATCGGACTTCGCACGATGTCCAGGTGTAGCATCCCCGGGAGCTTGAAGTCGTCTACGTAGCTGCCCTTGCCCTGGATGAAACGGGCGTCCTCCTTGCGGGGGACCGAGTGTCCCATTCCACCGATTTCCGGCGGTGTTCGCGTAGTCATTGCGCACTCCCCTCGCGTAGCTTCTCAGCGGCAGACTGGTAGGCCTTGACGATGTTGACGTACCCGGTGCAGCGGCACAGGTTCCCCGAAATAGCCTCTCTAATCTCGGCGTCGGACGGGCTGGGGTTATCCTGCAGGAACGCGACCCCGGTCATCATCATTCCGGGGGTGCAGAACCCGCACTGCAGACCGTGCTCTTCGGTGAAGGCCTCCTGGATTGGGTGAAGATTCCCATCCTGCTTCAGACCCTCCACCGTCTTGACCTCCCGTCCGTTGGCCTGGACGGCGAAGACGGTGCACGACTTGATGGGCCTTCCGTCCAGGATGACGGTGCAAGCCCCGCAGTGCGTCGTGTCGCAGCCGATGTGGGTCCCGGTAAGGCCAAGCGTCTCACGGATGAAGTGGACTAGCAGGAGCCTGGGCTCCACCTCCCCCGACTGTTCCTCTCCGTTGACCGTCACGTTGATCTGGACTGTGGACATGTTTCAAACTCCCGGGCTGGGCGAGGATGCCCGTGTTGCTAGCTGGCTCGCGCCAGGGCGGTACGGAGCGCCCTGCCGGCCAGCACTCTCACCATGTCGCGCTTGTACTCTTCCGAGCCCCGCAGGTCCGCTATCGGATCAGCGTCTTGCGAGGCCAGCCGAGCGGCCTCGCCGATGGTCTCATCGTCCAGCGTCTTTCCGGCCAGGAATGCCTCGGCGGTCTCGGCCCTGATGGGTACCGGCCCGACGTTGGTCAGTCCGATGCCGGCCCGCTGGCACACTCCGTCGGACGCCGTTACGACGGCGGCGACTCCGGCGGTGGCGTAGTCGCCCACCTTTCTCTCCAGCTTGAGATATGCGCCGCCCGTGCCTGATGGGGGCGTGGGAACCCTGACTTCCGTCAGGATTTCTCCCTCGTCGAGGGTTGTGAGGAGCGGCCCTTCGAACAGTTCGGCAACCGGTATTACCCGCTCCCCGGCAGGTCCCCTGACGACCACCTCCGCTTCCAGCGCGATCATCGTGGCCGGATGGTCGTTGCCGGGATCGCCGTGAGCCAAGTTGCCGCCCACCGTGGCCATGTTGCGCACCAACGGATCGGCGATAACGGACGTCGTGTCGTGGAGGATTGGGTACTTGTCGCGGACCGTTTCCGAGCTGTCAAGGTCGGACTCGCGGACGAGGCTTCCAATGCTGAGGAAGCCGTTGTCTTCACTGATTTCGGCCAGACCAGGCACGCGGTTGATGTCCACCAGAACCGCGGGTGCGGCAAGGTGCAGCTTCATCAGCGGGATCAGGCTTTGGCCGCCGGCTAGAACTTTGGCTTCGGGGCCGTGCTCGTTAAGCAAGGAAATCGCTTCATCCAGCGTTTCCGGGGCGAAGTACTCAAACTGCGGTGGAATCATGAGGTCCTCCTTATCCACGCCGGGGGGATGCGTAACGTAACACCGCCGGGAGGCGAAAGTCAACGAGACTCCCCCCGCCTCCATACGCCACTCGCGCAGGGAGACCCTTGAACAACTTGCGATAGTTGTCCTCGGTGGGTGGCGGCACGTAGATGAAGCTCACGCGACGGGATTCCTAAGGTGTTTCAGCCCTCATCGTCTGCGGGTCTGGGGACGTCAGCTCCACAGGAACTGCTTCTACAAGAGTTCAGGCGACGCAGCCGGACAGATTGGTCGCCCTGCGCAGGTTGTAGGCCATCAACTTGACCCAAAATCTCTACGACGTTTCGTGCCAGACTCCGATAGCGGCCACGGCTGCACCAACGTATGTAGGCGGAACCGGATCTACCCCGCTGAGAGGCTGTGGCGCGGTTTGGGGTGCTCCAGGACTGCCGGGTTGACGAGGTTGTCGGGCATATTGGCCTGCAGGACGCTGGCGACCTCGCCGGCGGCACGGCGCTCGAGCTCCAGGGTCGCCTCCTGCGAGTAGAAGGCCGTGTGCGGCGTGACGAGCAGGTTGTCGAGCGCGAACAGCCGGTCGTCGGGCGGCGGGGCCAGATCGACGAGCACGTCGACCCCTGCGCCCGCGATCCGGCGCGACGACAAGGCGTCGTAGAGGGCGTCCTCGTCAATCAGGGATCCCCGCGCGCAGTTGATCAGGAAGGCATCCGGCTTCATCAGATCAAGCTCGTCCCTGCCGATCAAGCCCGCCGTCGCCGGCGTGCCGGGCGCGTGGAGGCTCACGAAGTCCGACTCGCGCATCAGAGAGGGCAGATCGACCAGGCGCACCCCGTCCTCCTCCGCCTCGCGGGCATCCATGGTGGGATCGGAGGCGATCACTTCCATCCCGAACGCCCGGGCCTTGAGGGCTGTGGCTCGCCCGATGCGCCCGTAGCCGACGATGCCCAACGTCTTGCCTCGCAGCCGCATCATGCGCATCGTCAGCGGCACGCTGCCCCAGCCTGTGGTCCTCACGGAGCGGTCGAGCTGCGCGATGCGCCGGTTCCACGCAAGCAGAAGGGCCATCGCGTGGTCTGAGACCTCGTCCACGCAGTAGTCGGGCACGTAGGTGACGGCGATGCCCAGCTCGGTCGCCGTATCGACCGCGATGTTGTCGACTCCCACGCCGTAGCGTCCGATGACGACGCAGCTCTCGGCTGCCCTGACGACGTTCGCGGTGACCTTCGCAAAGCAGGTGAGTATGGCGTCGACGCCGCGCGCCATGGAGACGAGCGTGTTCTCACTGCCGTCGGGGGCGGGGATGAGCTCGGCGCCTATCGCGGCCAGCACCTCGCGCTCGGGCTCGATCGACGGCCACACGTAGTCGGTTACCAGCACTTTGTAGGACATATACGGGGTCCTTGGGTGGGATGTGGATTCGTCCGACTAAGTTACTACAAGCCGTGCGCCCTGACTACTCGCCTACGACAGGGCCATCGGGTTGAACATGCAGCCTTCCACGAATATGTCGAAGAAGTC
>DAOULA010000028.1:0-26215 GCA_034420735.1 Dehalococcoidia bacterium | reverse complement strand
CAAGGACCCTGTCAAGGAGACGGAGTGGCTGCAGGAGGCCGCGGACCGGACCGGCTTCCCCCACGGCATAGTGGCCCACGCCGATCTGCGGGACCCTGGCGTGGAAGCTGTCCTGGCAGCGCACTGCGAGTACCCCAACATGCGGGGGATACGCGACTTCTCCTACGGCGACTACCTGGTGGAGCCGGACTTCCACCGCGGATTCGCACTGCTGGAAAAGTACGACCTTATCTCCTGCATGGGCGTGCAGTGGCCCGACATGCAGAAGCTCAGGGCCCTGGCCGCGAAATTCCCGAACGTGACAGTAGCCATCGACCACTGCGGCTTCCCGGCGGAGAGGACGGACGAGTACTTCGCGCATTGGAGCCGTGCTATGGCTGTTGCTGCCGAGGCGGACAACGTCCGCTGCAAGATATCGGGCCTTGGCATGGGAGACCACAATTGGACGGTCGACAGCATCAGGCCCTATGTCCTCCGGTGCATCGAGACCTTCGGCGTAGAGCGGAGCTTCTTCGCGACTAACTGGCCGGTCGACTGGCTCTGGAGCGAGTACGACGCGGTCGTCGACGCCTACACCGAGATCGTGTCGGACTTCTCCGAGGACGAAAAGGCGGCGCTGTTCTCTGCGAACGCCGAGGCCATCCATAGAATCTGAACAAAGTCAGACATGTGCACGGCGCCCGGAGTTGACTGGCAAGCCAATAGACGCTAGACTCCGGCAGTCGAGACGCTCTCAGTTGAAACGAATCGAAGCCAGAGACTAGTACAACATGCTGATATATACGCTCAGGCGGGTCATACTCTTCTTCCCTGTCCTGTTCGTCATCCTGTTTATCACCTTCGCCTTTGGGTTCTACGCCCCTGGTGACCCCCTTGAGATACAGTTTGGCGAGGACTACGTGCTCGACGAGGAGGTGCTCGCCCGTCTGAGAACGCTGTATGGGCTGGACCGCCCCTTCTGGGTGCAGTTCGGCGACTACGTCTGGAAGCTGGCCCAGGGAGATATGGGTGAACCCCTCCGCGTGGGCCGAGGCAAGCAGTCCATTGGGGAGATGGTTTGGGAGGCCTTTCCGGTCAGCGCCCAGATTGGTGTAGCGGCCGGTGTCCTGCTCATCGTCATCGGAATCCCATTAGGCACCCTGGCCGCGAGTAGACAGAATACGTGGATCGACTACATCATCGTCACCGGCTCCATAGTGGGCAGCTCGATTCACGTGATCGTCCTGGCGCCGCTGATGATGGTCATCACGGTGCTATGGCTGCCCGACCTCCTGGAATTGTTTGGCATCACCTGGAACAACAGGATTCCGATTGGCTGGCACGGGCTCTTCAGCACGCGAACGATTCTACCCATCTCGATCTTGGTGGTCACCGGACTGCTGGGTATCGTGCGTCTTACGCGCGCCGGGGTGCTGGAGGTCATACGCCAGAACTACGTCCGGACGGCCCGCGCCAAGGGCCTGTTCGAACGCCGTGTGATCAGCAAGCACATGCTCAAGAACTCCCTTACGCCCGTACTTACCAGTATGGGGCTCACCCTCAGCGGGCTGGTGACGGGCGCCGTCTTCATCGAGCGGATCTTTGCGATACCTGGCTTCGCGGGCATGGGGATCAACGCCTTCCAGGCGAGGGACTATCCGGTGATTCTCGCCACCACCATGATAGGAGCGACGATAATCATATTCGCCAACCTGCTGGTCGACCTGGGCTACGGCCTGTTGGACCCGAGAGTCCGGCATGAGTAGTCGGCACGGACTCACCGCCGGTAGGGGAGAGACTATTCACATGGCCGTGTCAGAGGTACGCCCGAGATGAGTGAGCGAGCGTTTCGCGCCACTACGATAGAGGACTTCGAGGAGGTCAAGCAGCGTAGCCTGTGGTTGGACGCCTTCGAGCGCCTCGTTCGCAACAAGACGGCGGTCTTCGGACTGTTCGTTGTGTCTGTGATCCTGTTCCTTGCCGTCTTCGGCAGCGTCCTGGCCCCCCATGACTACCTCGAGACGTTCATGCGCTCCGGCTCTGACACCCACGATGGCCCAAGCTTCAGTTGGCCAATCTGGGAGAGTTGGGGGACGGACTACTGGCTGGGGACCGACAAGGTGGGCCGAGACATCATGAGCCGCCTGATGCACGGCGCCAGGACGGCTGTCTTCGCCGCCGCAATCACGATCATAATTGGCCAGACTATCGGCATCACGATGGGCGCCATAGCCGGCTACTTCAAGGGCTGGGTGGACGACCTGATCATGCGGATCGTCGACGTACTCTTCAGCTTCCCTGACTTCCTGTTCGCGGCATTCCTGTCCGCTTCCATCAGGACCCCCATCGTCGAACTCATGGGAGACCTCAAGCAGCAGACGGGCTGGGAGATACTCGACGAGACGATTTTCATCGACTACATAGTCCTGTTCGGCGCCCTGGCTATGGTGAACTGGTCCGGCACTGCCCGGCTCATCCGCGGCCAGGTACTTTCACTCCGGGAGCAGGACTTCATACGTGCGGAGATAGCGCTGGGGATGCCGACGTGGCTCATCATCAGGAAGCACCTGGTCCCCAACGCCATCGCTCCCCTCGTAGTGGGGATCAGCGGTGGGATCGGCGGCATCCTCCTGCTGGAGTCCTCCCTTAGCTTCTTCGGGCTGGGCATCCAGCCACCGGCCGCAAGCTGGGGCGACATGATCAATACCGCGCTGCCCCAGTGGCGCCTCTACCCCTGGGAGGTGCTGATGCCGGGAATCTTGTTGGGGATCGCGGTGTTCGGGTTCAACTACCTGGGCGACGGATTGAACGACGCCCTGAACCCCAGGCAGATCAGGCGATAGACTCGGCCCCGTAGAGAGTATCCAGGGTCGCCCGCCCAGTACTCCTCGGATCCAGGGGCTGGCCGGTGGCCTGCCTGGCGTCCATTCGATGGCTGCGACGTCCGCCGCCGGCAGCCTGGAGGAGGGACACATGGTTGCCAGGCTCTCCCGAATCGTCATCCTGGCGCTGCTCCTGGTCCTGTTTGCTGCCGTGGTGCAGGCCGGTTCGGTGTCCGCAGACGGCTCCTGGAAGCCGGCAGGTCCAACCGGCGGCTACGTTTGGGAACTCGAGGCGTCCCCCGACTTCCAGGCCGACGGGACCATCTTCGCCAGCACCTACGGCGCCGGGGTCTTCAGGTCCACCGACCACGACGGTGTTCGCAGGCGCCCACGGGATGGTCTACGGCTCGACCGACGGTGGTAATACATGGGAACAGCTAAACGAAGGGAAGTACTTCTCGGATGGCCGTGTGGAGGCGCTGGCTGTCTCATCCACCTTCGGAAGTGACGACACCCTCTTCGCCGGAGCCAGCATTGGCGGCATATTGCGCTCGACCGACGAAGGCGCGTCCTGGAAGCAAGTACACCGCGCCGCGCCCATCAGGAACGTCAGGGCCGTCGCCCCCGCGCCCGACTTTGCGGCGGACCCCACGGTATTCCTGTCGCCCTCCGGCGGGGGTGTTCTCAAGTCCACCGACGGCGGGCGGATGTGGCTCCAGGTCGACGCGGGTCTCGCCGAGGGCGCAATTGAGGAGTGGGTGCTGCCGGAGGTCTGGTCCATCGCGGTGTCACCCGCATTTGTTGAGGATGCTGTCGTATTCCTCGGGTCGTCGAACGGCGTCTTCCGATCGACAGACGCGGGGAACGAGTGGCTCCAGGTGCCCGGAGGCGGCAGGGACGTAGTCACGCCCGCGGTGGCGGTGTCACCCGCGTACGAGGCGGACTCGACGGTGTTCGCAGGCACCTTCGACGGCGTGTTCAGGTCAACCGACGGCGGGGAAACCTGGCGCAGGACCAATGAGGGCCTGGGCGACGCTCGGGTGTGGGCCCTCGCGGTGTCCCCCGAGTATATGTCTGACAGGACGTTGTTTGCGGCAACGGCAACGGGCGTCTTCCGTTCGGCTGACGGCGGGCATACATGGGAGGCCCCCACCGCCGGTCTGCCCGAGCTCAGAGTCTATTCGCTCGACGTTTCACCGGACTTCGCCGTCGACCGGACCCTGTTCGCAGGGACCTCAGGCGGCCTGTTCAGGTCCACCGACGGGGGCGGCTCCTGGACCAGGCTTAGCGAGGGTCTGAGGGACGGCTCGTCGTTCTTCGCCGTCAAGGTCTCCCCGGACTTCCAGAGCGACAGGACCGTGTACGCCGGCACGGACTCCGAGGGAGTGTTGCGCTCACTCGACGCTGGACAGACGTGGGAGCCGGTCAACCGGCAGCTGCGTACCCTGGGGATCAACAGCATCGCGCTGCCCAGCAACTACGCCGACACCCTGCAGGTCTTCGCGGGCACCGCCAGGTCCGGGCTATATAGCGGCGCGGACCTGCAGGTCGGGCCCTTCTTCGAGATCATCCGGCCGGTCCCCGTGTCGAGAATATACCCGGTCCTGGGGTGGGTGCTGGTAGTGCTGACGGTCCCGGCTGCATTCGGCCTCATGGCCCTCTACCGCCGGATCGCCCTGTGGATTTCGAGGCGCAGGGCGAGGCGGTACGTGGGATGGGGTCCCCATGCGGCCGGAAATCATGCCTAGGCTGCGCAATGTTCGTCGCCGGTATTCCGATGGCGAAGGGGCCAGGACCGTCGCTTGCGGCCGTAGTATTGACTGTAGGCGGCTCAGGCGCTAGACTCCCGTACTGTAACCCCCTACGCACAGGGGTTGCGTTTGCTTGCTTGAAGTCGACGGAGACCACCACCTGACTTCCACGCAAGTCAGGTGACAACAAAGAGGAACTACCGTGGCGAACCCAGTCTTGGCAGTCGAAAACCTGGAGACCCACCTTGCCTCGCGCGAGGGGGCGATCAAGGCCGTCAACAATGTGTCCTTCGACGTGCAACCCGGCGAGACCCTTGGCATCGTGGGTGAGAGCGGCTCCGGCAAGACAATGACAGCCCTGTCGATCATGGGCCTCGTGCCGAACCCGCCGGGCCAGATCGTCGGCGGGCGGGTCGAGCTCGACGGCGAGGTGATCACAGAACTTTCGGACAAGGACCTCAGGGAGCGGCGCGCCACCAAGATGGGCATGGTCTTCCAGGACCCGGCGACATCCCTCAACCCGACCATGAAGGTGGGCCCGCAGATCGCGGAGACGATGATGGTCCACCTTGGCCACGACGAGGAGACTGCGCGAAAACGCGCCGTAGAGATCCTCGACAGGGTGGGGATACCTTCGGCCGAGTCTCGCTACTACGACTACCCGTTCCAGTTCAGCGGGGGCATGCGCCAGAGGGCCATGATCGCCATCGCGGTTTCATGCGACCCGCTCCTGCTCATCGCGGACGAGCCCACGACTGCCCTCGACGTAACCGTGCAGGCCCAGCTCCTCGACCTCGTTCGAGACCTGAAAGAGGAGAGGGGCACCTCGGTAATATGGATTACCCACGACCTTGGCGTGATAGCGGAGCTGTGCGACAGGGTCGCCGTGATGTACGCGGGCTTCATAGTAGAAACGGCGCCGGTGCAGGAGATCTTCGAGAATCCGAAGCACAGGTACACGTCGATGTTGCTCCGTGCCTTGCCGTCGATGGATAGGAGGGAGGCCGACAGGCTGGAGTCCATACACGGCCTGCCGCCCCACCTGGCGAACCTCAAGCCCGGCTGCCCCTTTGCGCCGCGCTGCGACGGTGCGGTCGACCAGTGCTCAGAGGAAAACCCAAGCCTGGTGGAGATGGGCACTGATCACTACGCGGCCTGCTGGAACCCGCTCACCGTAAGCTCGAATGGGGCCGCCAAGGGAGAATAGTAGTGACCGTTACGCAGGAACCCACCACAAAGAATGGCACCCTGCTTGAAGTTCGCGACCTGCAGACGCACTTCAAGACGGGAACCAAGGGCATAATCTTCGGCATTGGCGCCATCAAGCAGACGGTGCGGGCCGTCGACGGCGTAAACCTGTCGATAGAAAAGGGCGAGACGCTCGGCCTCGTCGGGGAGAGCGGCTGTGGCAAGTCCACGCTGGGCTACACGATCCTCCAGCTCGAGAAGGCGACCGCAGGCGACGTCTACTACGACGGCCATAAGCTCACGGGCCTGAACGGCAATGAGATGCGGCCGTTTCGGCAGAGGATGCAAATCATCTTCCAGGACCCGCAGGCCGCACTGGACCCCAGGATGACCATTGGTCAGGCCGTCGCCGAGCCCCTCGTCGTCCATGGGGTCGTCGCCAAGGACGAGGTGGAGGACAAGGTCGAGGAGCTCCTCGCCACGGTCGGCCTGAACCCCTACTTCAAGAACCGGTACCCGCACGAGTTCAGCGGGGGGCAGCTGCAGCGCATCGTAATCGCGCGCGCCCTCTCCGTAGAGCCGGAGTTCATAGTCTGCGACGAGCCCATCTCTGCCCTCGACGTGTCCATCCAGGCCCAGATAATCAACCTGCTGGAAGAGCTGCAGGACCAGTTCAGCCTCACGTACCTCTTCATCTCCCACGACCTGCGCGTGGTGCGCCACATCAGCGACCGGGTGGCAGTGATGTACCTGGGCAAGGTCGTGGAGCAGGCGGACATAAACTCGCTCCACGAAGACCCCCTGCACCCTTACACCCAGGCGCTGCTATCGAGCGTGCCGATACCCAACCCGGCGCAGGCCAAGACGCGGAAGCGCATTATCCTCGAAGGCGACGTGCCCAGCCCGATAGACCCGCCGAGCGGCTGCCGGTTCAGGACCCGCTGTCCCATAGCGGTCGATAGGTGCGCAGAAGAGGAGCCACTCCTGCGCGACGCTCGCGAGAACCACTGGGTGGCCTGCCACCTGGCCTGAGCCGAGGGACCCCTGCGCACCCTTCTTCTTCTCGCATACAGGGTCGTCCTTGTATTCGTCCTCGTCACGTTCTTCAGCTTCGCGACGCTCGACCAGCCTGTGCTCAGGTCCATCTACCTCGCGCTAACCTCCATTCAGAGCGCCTTCGCCGACACCTTCAGGTTCGCCGCCGGCATCTTCGACTCAGGAGGCGACCTCGACATCGTCCGGGATGCCTACGTCCGCAGCGTGACGTTGATGCTGATCGCCGTGGTCATCGGCGCGGCCGCCGGTCTCCTGCTGGGCCTCGCTGGAGGGCTCCGCCCGCGCTCCCCCTTTGCGGGACTCGCGTCCGCGGTTAGCTACGTCGGCGTGCTGACCCCGAGCTTCCTGCTGGCGGTGCTGATCCTGCTCCTCTTCATCCGGTACATCGGTCCTGCCTTCGGCGAGCGGTTCGTCCTGCTGAGCCCGGAGGTGACGGTCTTCGACGTCAGGCGGCTCCTCGCTCCGGCCCTGGTGCTGGCCGTGCGTCCGATGGCCTACATGACCCAGGTGACCATCGGAGCGCTGCAGGAGGTCATCTACTCCGACTACGTGCGCACCGCCCGCGCCAAGGGCTTGTACAGCAGGACCGTCCTTATGCGCCACATCATGCGCAACATCGCCGCTCCAGCGCTCACCAGCTTCAACTCGTCCTTCTACTTCTCGATGAGCAGCCTCCTGATCGTCGAGTGGCTGTTCAACTGGGGAGGCATAGGCACCCGGCTCCTCGACGCTGCCGCGGACAGGGATGCCGAGATGGCCAGCTACATGCTGGTCTCCGTAGGCATAACCTTCCTCCTCATCAACACGTTCGTCAAGGTGATAATCAACCGTGTCGACCCGAGAGTCGCAGAGGTCGGAGGTGCGGTGTCGTGACGCTCTCTGAGGCGGGGGTTTAGGCCATGCCAACCACCCCCATGCCACCGGCATCCATATGGTACCTGGACAACAGCACCGTCCTGCTCGTGGCGCTTGCGCTGCTCTTCGCCATCAGCTTCACGTCGCGGTTCTGGGCCCCCAGGCTGAGACTGGCGGTCAGGTCCGGGCAGATGGTGGGGGAGCGAACGCGTGCCGAACGCATCGCCGAGCTCGCCATAAGGTTCCTGGGTAACCCGGCCCTGATCGCCGGGAGCCTCGTCACGTTGGCGCTGCTGGTCGCCGCGCTCTGGCCCAGTCTCCTTTCGCCGTACGGGCCTGAGGAGGTAGGGAGGACCCTGCAGCTCATCGACGGTGAGGTCCAGGGCAGGCCCTTCGCGCCAAGCTCGGTCTACCCGGCCGGCACGGACAGGGAGGGGCGCGATCTGCTGACACGGATCATCTACGGCACCCAGCGGACCTTTGTGCTATGCGTGGCGGTTGCCGTCCTGCGCCTGCTCATAGGAGGCAGCCTGGGGGCTGTGGCCGGATGGCGCGGGGGCGCAGCAGGCCAGCAGATACTCTCCTTCGGCACCGTGTCGTCGTCGATCCCAAGCCTGCTGTTCGCCTTCGTGTTCATCCTGACGATAGGCCCACGGCTGGGATTCGGTGTCTTCCTCCTGGGCCTGGGACTTACCGGCTGGGCAGAGTTGACGAACATCGTGCACGGCGCCGTGAGATGGATCAGGGGACAGCCGTATCTGGACGCCGCCATAGCGCTGGGCTCTACGCCCCTGCACATAGCCCGCCGCCACCTACTGCCGAACCTGGCTCCCCAGCTCATACCGGCCGCCGCGCTGGAGCTTAGCGCCGTACTCCTAACGCTCGGGGAGCTGGGATTCCTGGGGCTGTTCCTCGGCGAGGGCTTCTTCGAGTACGTGCCGCAGGTAGTGAGGTCCCCCAAGCTTCCTGAGTGGGCTGGTATGCTGTCCGGCACCAGGCTGTCGATATTCAACTGGCCATGGCTGCCGATTACTCCGGCCATCGCCTTCATGGTCGCGATTCTCGGGTTCAATCTGCTGGCGACCGGGCTTAGGAAATGGCTGGACCCGTTCCAGCTCCGGGGCACGCCCCGTTAAGCGCCGGTCAAAGGTCTCAAACTGTTGAGGAAGAAAACGGAGGTTTCGAGATGGGAAATTCTCCCAGGCACATAGGATCGGATAGGCAGCTTTTCGTCGACGATCTGCTGATAGACCGGACAGAGGGCGCAGAGCGCGTCCTCCATGAGCCTGTGCGGCAGGCTCCGGCAATCCAGGGCGACCGTCCCTGGGACCTGAGCCCCTGTGCGGCCGGCTTCATGCGCGACGGCGACCGCTTCAGGGCCTGGTATCGGAGCGAGCACGATTCGGACCAGATCCTGCAGCGCAGCGGGCACGACACCCTCTACGCCGAGAGCACGGACGGCATAACCTGGGAGAAGCCGAGCCTCGGCCTGTTCGAAGTCGACGGCTCGAAGGACAACAACATAGTCTGGACGGGCCCGGGAGCGAACATGGTGCCCTTCAGGGACCCGAACCCCGACGTGCCGGAAGACGAGAGGTACAAGGCGGTCGTGCGCACCAGGGACCTGCTGGCGCTGGCTTCCCCTGACGGCATCAACTGGCGACTCCTGCAGGACGAGCCGATACTGACAGACGGCCCCTTCGACTCGGTCAACATCTCGTTCTGGGACTCCGACCTGGGCCTGTACGTGACCTACACGCGGGGAGTCGCCGGCACGGGGCCCTTCAAGGGCGGGGTAAGGTGGATTCGCCGGGCCACCTCGCCGGACTTCCGGAATTGGAGCGAGCTGGAGTCCATCGACACGGGCGAGACGCCTGACGAGCACTTCTACACGAACGCCTGCGTGAAGTACGACCGGGCCCCAGGCGTCTACCTCATGTTCCCTTCGAGGTACGTCTATGAGCGCAGCCCGAATCCCGACTGGACCTACAGCCCCGGCGTAAACGACATCGTGTTCATGTCCAGCCGCGACGGGCTAAGGTTCGACCGCAGCATGAGGGACGCGTTCATCCGTCCGGGCCTCGACCAGAACAACTGGCACGACAGGGGGGTCTACATCGAGACGGGGATCCTCCACACGTCCCTGACCGAGATATCCCTCTACGGGATGGAGAACTCGCATCTGCCGTCCCAGAGGATACTCCGCTACACGCTCAGGCCTGACGGTTTCGTGTCGGTCAACGCCGGCTACGCGGGTGGCGAGATGACTACCGTGCCCGTCGTGTTCGAAGGCGGAGAGCTCGAGGTCAACTACTCCACGTCGGCCATCGGCTCGATCAGGGCGGAGATACAGGACGCCGAAGGGCGGCCGATCGATGGGTTCACTCTCGACGACTGCCCTGAGAAGTTCGGCGACGAGATCGAAGGGGCGATCGGCTGGAACGGCGGTGCAGACCTGGGCCGTCTTGCCGGGACTCCTGTGCGGCTGAGATTCGTCCTCAAGGACGCAGACCTCTACGCCCTCAAATTCCGGAGCTAGAGGCTGGGGTCCTTGAAGGGGGTGTTCGCGAGGCGGAGGCCTGGGTCTTCCGCATACTTCACTGCCGTGCTCGTTGCGCTGGCCTTCGCCTGGAGCGGCGGGGCCTCGACGCCCTACCACATCCACCTTCCGGGGACCGCGCCGCATTCCCACGGCGAGCCCGGCTCCGCGGGCGATGTCCTCGCCAAGAGGCTGGAGCAGAGCCTTGCGGACGAGGCGTCCGTGGTGGATGGGGGCTACAAACAGGGTCTGGCCGCGCACGGTCAGGGCGAGGGCCTCGCCCTCAGTGGGCGCGAGACGACGGAGACGGTGGTCGCAGGGCGCAGATGCGACCCGGACGCTCCCATCCGGCACTACGCCGTGGCCGCGATCAACGTCGAGATCACCCTGAACAGGTTCCTCGACTACGACCCCGACGGCCGGATGTATGTCCTGGAGGAGGACCTGGAGCTCGTGCGCCTGGAGGAGGCGCAGAACAGGGCCGCCAGGTCCGACGAGTCGATGCCGGCCGTCTCCATCGGGCTGGACGGAGACAGGATTCAGCCCCTGACCGTCAGGGCCAACCAGGGCGACTGCCTGAGCATCGCCCTGCGGAACGCGATGGACGGCAACGAACCGGCGAGCCTCCACATCCACGGCTCGAGTCTCTACGTTGCGGAGACCGGCGAGCCTGCCATTGCGACCAATCAGGACGCCTCGGTGTTGCCGGGCGAGGTCGTGCGGTACGAGTGGATGGTGGCGGAGGATGCGCAAGAGGGCGTCCACTACTTTCACAGCCACGGAGTGGAGCGGTTCCAGGCAGGCCACGGGCTGTTCGGGGCCGTGGTCATCGAACAGAAGGGGACGTCCTACCTGGACCCCGGAAGTGGCGGGCCCCTTGAGAGCGGGTGGTCCGCCATCATCCAGCACCCGGGCGGAAGCGACTTCCGCGAGTTCGTCATCTACTACCACGAGATCGGCAGCGAGAGGTATCGCCACCTCGACAAGACGGGAGAGCGCGTAACCCTCACGGACCCGCTGAGCGGCGCATACAAACCCGGCGGCAGGGCGCTCAACTACAGGAGCGAGCCATTCATGAACCGGCTGGGGCTCCAGTCCGAGCGGTTTGGGGTGGAAGACCAGTCCCTGGCCTACAGCTCCTACACCTTTGGCGACCCGGCCACGCCGATTGCACGATCATACCTGGGAGACCCCGTCAAGACCCGTATCGTTCACGGCGGCTCGGAGGTCTTTCACGTGCACCACACCCACGGCGGGGCCATTCGCTGGAGGAGGCAGCCGGGGACCGGGAACACCAGGTTCGATACAGGCCTCGACAAGTCGCCCCCCCTGAAGACCGATGCGTCGACGAGACTGGACTCCCAGTCGATAGGGCCGTCCCAGTCCTACGACCTCGAGTCCGAGTGCGGCAGCGGCGGATGCCAGCAGAGCCCCGGAGACTACCTGGTCCACTGCCACGTCGCCCACCACTATATCGCCGGCATGTGGATGATCTGGCGAGTCCACAACACCCTGCAGACCGGGGACGGACAGGGAGCGCTCCTGGAGCTTCCAGACCGTAACGGCAGCGTCGCGGATGCGGTTACGTCCGAGGCGTTGCTGGGCAAGACCTACGAATGGAACGGCGGTCCGGTCGAGATTACTAGCGAGAACCTCGGTGACTGGGTCGAGCGCCAGCTTCCTCCCAGGGGGCTTCCGAAGGGCTACGACGCCTCCGTCTTCAACTGGCACAGGCAGGGTGACCTCTACCTGAACGAGCCGGAAGACGTGCTCTCCTGGCCGGGGTTCGAGCCCGAGAATCCTGGCATCAGGCCGCCGATTCTCTTCGATCCGGGCACGGGCAAGCTGGCTTACCCGCTCCTTACCCCCCATCTCGGCAAGCGTCCCCCATTCGCTCCAAACCATGGACCCGCGCCCTTCCTGAGTCCTGAGCACAACGGCAGAGCGCCGCCGTTGCCCGGCGAGAACGGCGCACGGAGCCTGTGCCCGGCAGGTACGAGGCTGCAGGAGTACGTCGTTCACGCCATCAACGTACCCATAGTCCTGAACGAGGATGCCAGTCTGATAGACCCGGTAGGGCAGCTATTCGTCCTGAAGGAGGACGAGGAGGCCGTGCGCGAGAGCAACGACCTTCGAGTCCCCCTCGCCCTGCGCGCCAATGCCGGCGAGGACTGCGTCGACCTCGTGCTGAAAAGCGAGCTAAGCGACACTGCTGAAAACGTCTTCTTCAGCAAGGCGAGCATACACGTCCACCTGGTCCAGTTCGATGTCCAGGCGAGCGATGGCATCAGCACGGGATTCGCCTACGAGCAGTCGGTCCGGCCCTTCACCGTGGAGGGGGAAGTGCTGCAGGACGACGTGGAGCAGGGGAGCACTGAGGTCGAGCTCGGCAGCGCCAGGCGTTTTAGGCGCGGCGCGCTGGTGGGTGTCGGGATGGACCAGGACGAGACCTTCGAGATCAGGCGCATCGCGAGTATCGCAGGCAACCGCCTCGTCTTCGACTCGCCCCTCGAGCACCCCCACGCCGCAGGGGAGATAGTGAGCACCGAGTTCGTGCGCTACCGGTGGTATCCCGACGTGCAGTTTGGCACCGCCTACTTCCACGACCACGTCGACGCCCTCGTTTCGTGGAAGCACGGGCTGTTCGGGGCCCTCATCTCCGAGCCCCCCGGCTCGACCTACCACGATCCCTTTACGGGTGCGTCTGTGCGCAGCGGGACCATTGTCGACGTCCATACGGAGTCGGTCGTCTCGCCGGACGTGACCGGCAGCTTCCGCGAGCTCGTCATGTTCATACAGGACAACAACCTCGCGACGCACATTGGCAAGTCGAGCGGCAGCGCCTTCAATCTGCGCGCCTCGCCGCCGGAACAGCGCGGCAGGGACCCCGCGCTCTGGTTCAGCAGCGAGGCTCACGGCGACCCGGCGACACCAGTCCTGAACGCCTACCTGGGCGATCCCATAATCGTGCGCGCGCTCGTATCGGCGATGAACGATGTTCATACCTGGCATCTCGACGGCCACTGGTTCCGGCGCGAGAGGTTCAGCCCTGAATCGAGGCCGGTGAGCACTGTTCACATAGGCATATCCGAACGGAGCGACCTGATAATCCCGGCGGCCGGCGGCCCGCAGATGATGCCTGGAGACTATCCGTACTACAACGGGCGCACCTTCAGGCTCCGGGAGGGCAGCTGGGGACTGGTAAGGGTGCATGAGGGAGATTCCCCGCTCGGCCCCCTGAAGCTGCCCGGGCGCGAGACGATCCCAAGCCCGCCCGCTTCCGTATGTCCGGCGGACGCTCCGCTCAAGGAGTACGCTGTGGTTGCCATTCCCGTGGCGCTGCCCATGCTTGGGGGAGGGACGGGCAGGATATTCGCCCTCGAGGCGGATGCGGCCGCCTTCGCCTCCGGTGAAAGGGACCCTGAGCCGTTGGTCCTGCGAGTGGGCGTGGGAGACTGCGTGCAGGTCCGCCTGGAGAACAGGATGGAAGAGGGCAGGGTCTCGTTCCACGCTGACAGGCTTGCCTACGACCCCAGGGACTCGATGGGCATCGCGGCGGGACTCAACCCTGACCAGTCGGTCGCGCCGGGAGGCAGCCGGACGTACACGTTCTTCGCGCACCCCGAATACGGGGAGGGCGCTGCGCTGGTCCGGGACTGGGGGAATGTGCTGGTGAATCCTGGGCTCGGCCTCTACGGGGCCATCGTCGTCCTCCCGGCAGGCGCCGCACTGACCGACCCCGTCACCGGCGGGGACCTCTCCCTTGCCTCGAGCTGGAGGGCGGACGTGCACCTGCCCGACGGGTCGAGCTACCGGGACTTTGCACTGTTCCTGCAGGATGAGGACGAGGTGATAGGCACTCACGCCATGCCGTACAATCACTCCGTAACCGGTGTTGTGGGCCTCAACTACAGGTCATCGCCGCTGGACGGGCGGTTCGACATCGCCCCAGATCTGAATGCAGGCTCAGGCAAGCCGCTGATCATGCTTGAGGAGGCCGAGGGGCTTTTCGACCTCGTACCTGGAGATAACGCTCCCTCGGCCGCAGGCGGATTTGCCAGCCCGAGGACTCCGGTAATGGAGGCGTTTGCGGGGGACCCCGTGCGCATTCATGTGATGGTACCATTCAGTGAGCAGAATCACGTATTCAGCATAGAGGGCCATAGGTGGCCCCTGGAGCCGAAGATGGAGGGCACGAACCTGGTCAGCTCCGAGCAGGTTGGGGCGGTCGGCAAGCTCGAGATTCTCCTCGACGCCGGCGGGCCGTCCAGGTTGCCTGGGGACTACCTTTACGGGGACCACCGGCTGCCCTACCGGGAGGCAGGGCTGTGGGGCCTGTTTAGGGTTCTCAGGCCGCACGACGAGGACCCAGCAATCATGATTCTTGGAGGTCGATGAGAAGCGAAGCATGATGCGTAAGCTGGAGCGGGACTACGGACAAATCGGTGGCATCGGGGCAGTCCTGAAGGGGTTGGTTTTGTTGGCAGTGACGGCCATACTGGTGATGATGCCGTCCGTGCTCACGGCAGACGATGAAGAGGCTGCCGGGACCACTTATACCGCCAAGGCTGGCGATCTCTTCCCGGATGAGTCCCTGGCGATCAACCAGTTCCTGCCGAGCGACATCACCGTCGTCGAGGGGGACACCGTCGTTTGGGACAGGGTGTTGTTCCACACGGTCACGCTGCTTTCGGGAGAGCCACGGGTCCCATGGCTCTCCCCCCTGAAGGACGGACGATTGGGAGTGCTTCCGGAGGTCGGTTTTCCCTCTGGACTGGTGTTCAGGGAGGAGCTGGAGCCCATCGCAATTGCGTCCTGGGCAAGAGACCGCCTGGGGCTACTCGCGCCAACCGACGAAAAGCTCGTCATCAACGGCAACAACGAGTACGACGGCACCGGCTACTTCAACTCGGGGGCGCCCTTCAACCCGGACACCCTGCCGAGGAAGGTGCCGGTTAAGTTCACCGAGCCCGGCGTCTACCAGGTCGTGTGCCTGATTCACCCTGACATGTTTGCCACGGTCACCGTCCTCCAGGAAGGGTTCACCGCACCCGAGAGCCAGGAGGAGATGGACGCCCGGGCCGAACGTGAGCGTAGTTCGATGATCGCCCACGCGGAGAGTCTCTTTGCAGCTTCGCAGCAGGTCGACAGGCAGCGCCGTGCCGACCTCACGACGGATCACAGACTCAAAACGGGCATCTTCCAGGATGACGTGGAATATGCCCGCTACTTCCCCGACAGCGTGGAAGTCAGCGCCGGGGACACCGTCACCTGGGACTGGGTGAACGGCGGCGACACTCCGCACACAGTGACCTTCCTGTCGGGAGCCGAGGCGCCCGAGTACCTGCTCGTGGAGCACAAGGTGTTCGCTGACGGCAGCCTCAACGTCCGGGACCCGCCGACCATCGCGCTGAATGCGGAGGTCTTCGAGCCTTCGGGCGGCGACACGTACTCGGGCTCAGGGATCGTCAGTTCCGGTGTGCTCTTTGGCGAGTTCGGACCTGCGGGACGGCCGACCACCTATTCCCTCAAGTTCGACACGCCCGGGACCTACACCTACCAGTGCCTGATGCACGGTCCCGTCATGTCCGGCACCGTTACCGTGACCGGGCCGCCCCCTGCGCCCCTGCTGCCGAGCGTAGGTGATCGTTCACTGGCAACGTTGGCAGCAGTGACGGCCATTGCATCGCTGGTGTTGTTGGTCGTCGGCGGAGCACTGGTTGTCCGGCGAGCCCCTGGCACGGGAAGACGTACGTTCGGCCTGGGCAGGGTTATGCCCGGGCCGTACGGGGATGGTCGGTAACTGCAGCGCAGCTACTTGAAGGTACGTTCGGCCTGAGCCTGCCGGTCCTGAGCCAGACGAAGGGTCGAAGGCCGGTGCTCACCAGTACAACCATGATGTGGAGATAACAATAAGGAGTGACACATGACCGAGTCCCCCTTGCAAATAGGTGCCGACCGCCAGCTATTCCTGGACGACTACGTCATCCAGGACTTGAACGGCGCAAAGCGCATCCTCCACTCGCCTGAGCGGCGCAACGTCATCCTCCAGGGCGACAGGCCCTGGGACGAGGCAAGCGTCGCATTCATGTCCATCCTCGAGGACGATGGCCTCTACCGCGGCTACTACCGCTGCGACCATATGGACTCAGACAGGGCCCCAAACCCCCGGCACACTGCATACGCGGAGAGCACGGACGGCATAGGCTGGACGAAGCCGGGCCTCGGGCTCGTCGACTTCGAGGGCTCGAAGGACAACAACTTGGTCTGGATGGGGCCGGGTGCAAACCTGTCCGCGTTCCTCGACACCAACCCTGCCGCGCGTCCCGAGGAGAAGTACAAGGCAGTTGTGCGAGCAAGCCGCGCCGAGGGAGAGGCGCTGGGCGCTCCGGGCCCCTGTGTCCTCGCCCTATCGTCACCGGACGGCGTCCGGTGGAAGATGATCCAAGACGGCCCGGTCCTCACCGACGACCCCTTCGACTCGTTCAACGTCGCGTTCTGGGACGAGTGGGAGAGCAGCTACGTCATCTATACGCGCGGCGTCGCCGGAGTGGGGACCTTCAAGGGCGGCGTGCGCTGGATACGGCGCTCGACGTCCACAGACTTCCTGAACTGGACCCCGCTGGAGTCGATCGATGCCGGTGACACGCCGTTCGAGCACCTGTACACCAACGCCTGCGTCCCGTATATGCGCGCCCGGGGCACATATCTCATGTTCCCGTCGCGCTATGTTATCGAGCACACCCCCGACCCGGACTGGGAAGCGGGTCCGGGCGTGAACGACATCGTCTTCATGTCCAGCCGTGACGGCCTGAACTTCGACCGCAGCTTCATGGAGGCCTTCCTGCGCCCCGGGCTGGACCAGGAGAACTGGCACGAGCGCGGCATATACATGGAGCGCGGCATCATCCAGACCTCGCCGGAGGAGCTCAGCTTGTACGTCAGCGATCACTGGCGCTACCCGACAACGCGAATCAGCCGGTATGTCCTGCGCACCGATGGGTTCGTTTCCGTCAACGGAGGCTACGGCGGCGGGACGCTGACAACGAAGCCGCTGGTCTTCGATGGCGGGGCACTGGAGCTCAACTACTCCACGTCCGCCGCGGGCAGCGTCAGGGTGGAGGTGCAGGACGCCGAGGGCCGCGCGGTCCCCGGGTTCGCGCTCGACGAATGTCCTGAGATATTCGGCGACGAAATAGACGGCCGCGTCTCCTGGGGAGAGGGCGCCGATCTCAGCTCCCTTGCAGGCCGGGCAGTGCGGCTAAGGTTCGAGCTGAAGGACGCGGACCTCTACGCGTTCAGGTTTGGGTAGCGAGGCATGACCCCATGACTGGAAACACACCCGTGAACGTCGGCTCCGACCGCCAGCTATTCGTCGACGAGCATCTGATCCAGGACACGGACGGCGTGAGACGCATTCTCCATACGCCGGAGCGGCGCAACACCATCCTGCAGGGCGACAGGCCATGGGACAGGACCAGCGTTCAGTTCATGTCCATAATGGAGGACGACGGCATCTATCGCGGCTACTACCGTTGCGACCACTGGGAGCCCACCGGCACCAAGAACCCGCGGTACACCGCCTATGCGGAGAGCGCGGACGGCATAAGCTGGGAGAAGCCGAGCCTGGGGCTGTTCGATTTCGAGGGATCCAAGGACAACAACCTGGTCTGGCTCGGACCTGGCGCGAACCTATGCGCCTTCGTCGATACGAACCCGGCCGCGCTGCCCGAAGAGAGGTACAAGGCCGTCGTGCGGTTGGGCCCCGCCGAGGGAGAGGCCATCGGCGCGCCGGGCCCGTGCGTTCTGGCACTGTCGTCGCCGGACGCCCTCCGGTGGAAGCAGATGCAGAACGGCGTGATCCTGACCGATCACCCGTTCGACTCACTCAACGTCGCTTTCTGGGAAGAGAGGGAGAGCAGGTACGTCATATACACCCGCGGCGTCGCCGGCGTCGGTCCCTTCCATGGCGGTGTCCGCTGGATTCGACGCTCGACGTCCGCGGACTTCCTGAACTGGACGCCTTTGGAGCCCATCGACACAGGAGACGCGCCCTTCGAGCACCTGTACACCAACGCCTGCGTCGCCTACGCTCGAGCCCCAGGCGTCTACCTCATGTTCCCGTCGCGCTACGTCTTGGACCACACGCCGGACCCCGACTGGCATGGCGGGCCGGGTGTGAACGACATCGTGTTCATGTCCAGCAGGGACGGCCTGAGGTTCGACCGGAGCTTCATGGAGGCCTTCCTGCGCCCCGGCCTGGACGTCGAGAACTGGCACGAGCGGAGTCTATACATGGAGACCGGCATAGTCCAGACCTCGCCCGAGGAGCTCAGCCTGTACGTCAGCGATCACTGGCGCTACCCCACGACCCGTATCAGCCGCTACGTCCTGCGCACAGACGGGTTCGTTTCGATCAACGCAGGTTACGGCGGCGGAACGCTGACCACGAAGCCGTTCGTGTTCGACGGCGCCGAGCTGGAGATCAACTACTCCACGTCCGCCGTCGGCAGCGTCAGGGTAGAGGTGCAGGACGCCGAGGGGCGCGCGGTCCCGGGGTTCGGCCTCGATGACTGCCCGGAGATCTTCGGCGACGAAATAGACGGCTGCGTCTCCTGGGGAGAGGGCGCCGACCTGGGCGCACTCGCCGGCCGGCCGGTGCGGCTCAGGTTCGAGTTGAAGGACGCGGATGTCTACGCGTTCAAGTTTGGATAGCGAGGCATGACTCCATGACTGCAAACGCACCTGTGAACGTCGGCTCCGACCGGCAGCTATTCGTCGACGATTACCTCATCGAGTCGATGAGCGGCGCGGAATTGAAACTGCACAGCCCCGCCTCGGCGGGCCCGGTGCTCACCCTCGACATGCCCTGGGAGGGCGTGACCTGCGACTACCACACGGTATTCCAGGACGGCGGTGTGTACCGGATGTACTACCGCGGCTCCAGTCACGAGGGCTACACGATAGACGAGCTGCTGGAGCCGGGCGAGGAATCCGTGCCCCTCCACCACGAGACCGTCTGCTATGCGGAGAGCACCGACGGCATCACGTGGACGCGCCCCTCACTGGGCCTTATCGAGTTCGAGGGGTCGAAGGTCAACAACATCGTCTGGCTGGACGAGGAGGGCGACACCTCCGACCTGGTCCCATTCCTGGACGGGAACCCGGATGCCAGGCCCGATGAGAAGTACAAGGGCATCGTCTGGAGGGGCAGCCGCGTGTTTGCGGTTGTCTCCGACGACGCAGTTACATGGCGCTTCATGCAGGAAGAGCCGATTCTGACCGAGAAGCCCTTCGATTCCCAGAACGTGCCTTTCTGGGACCCCTGGAAGGGCGAATACTCTATCTTCACGCGCGGCAAGATAGGCTCCGGCGGCTCGTTCGGGGGCGGCTATCGTTGGATACGCCGCGCCACCTCGCCGGACTTCCTGAACTGGACCGACCTGGAGCTGATCGACACCGGCGACACGCCCCACGAGCACCTGTACACCAACGGGACGACACCCTACTCCAGGGCCCCGGGGCTCTACCTGGCATTCCCTCGCCGCTTCACCCCGGACCGGAAGCCGAGGGAGGACTCGCCCTGGCCCGGCACGTCCGATTCGGTATTCATGAGCAGCCGTGACGGCCTGCACTGGGACCGCAGATTCATGGAGTCGATAGTCCGTCCGGGCATAGGCGACCGGCACTGGACGTCGCGCAACAATCTCCTCTCCAACGGCATCGTCGAGACGGGCGAGAAGGAGATCTCGATGTACGTCCTGCGTCACCGCGACTACCCCTCGGTGCACTTCGAGCGGGTGACGTGGCGGAAGGACGGCTTCGTGTCGGCCGGCGCGGGTTTCGGCGGGGGCGAGCTCACGACTCGGCCGCTCGTGTTCGACGGCGGCGAGCTCGAAATCAACTACTCCACGTCGGCCGTGGGCTCGATCAGGATCGAGCTGCAGGACGACGCTGGGAATGCCCTCTCAGGCTTCGGTCTCGGGGACTACCCGGAGATGTTCGGCGACGAGATCGACGGCGTTGCCCGGTGGGATGGCGGTTCCGACCTGTCGGCCCTGGCGGGAAAGCCGGTGAGGCTGCGCTTCCAGCTCAAAGACGCGGAAGTATACTCGTTCCGCTTCCGGGACTAGCTCCCGGAGGGCCTGCTACGATGGGCGGGGAGGCGAGTCGGGTGGGCCCTCTTCGAACCTCTCGCCCATCTCGTTCAGGAACTGCTCCATCTCCGGGGGCAGGGTAGGGTCTTCCACCGACTCCATGTCGGGCTCGGTGCGGGTGCGGTCGTACTCAGCCTCGAGCTGCGTGATCAGCAGCTTGACCTGCTGGTTGTTCTCCACCGCCCGGCTGATGTCCCTGTACTGCTGCTCTCCCCTCGCCGTGTCGGCCAGGCCTGCGGGGAAGTCGTACATGGCGCTCAGCACTTCCATGATCTTTGCGGCGCCCAGGTGGTCCTCTTCCAGCTGAACGTAGTGCGGGATGTGGAGCATCAGGCTCGTCGACTGCACGTTGGACTCCATCAGGGTGTCGCCCACCAGGTTCACGATGCTGGTCGGCCCCTGGTACGTATTCTTGCGTACGGACACGAGGTGGCGCGTACGGCCCTCGTAGAGCTCGTTCAGCGTGCCGGTGACCATTAGCGGGCGCGTGTGCGGCACCGAGTCCCACATGCTGCCTATGCGGCAATACTCCACGACGTTGTAGTGCAGCAGCAGCTTCGCCACGGCCTCGGCGTAGTCCTCGCCGAACATGTGGGGCTCGCGCAGGTGGAGGAAGATGTAGTCCCGTTCGGTCTCCTCGTCCCTCGCGTATCTGGCCACCGTGTTGGGCTTGGTAAGGACGCGCTTCCCATCGACGATCTTGGTCTTGGGCCGCTCCCTCGTGAAGTCGAGGAAGATACCCGGCTTGGCCAACCTGCCCAGCTCGACCGCGTTCATGTGCCGCTCGAGCTTGTTCAGGACGAGCGTACCCACGCTCCCGACGTCCACCCACGGGCGCAGGTTGGCAATGACGATCGTGTCCTTGAGCTCGGGCCCGTCGTCCAGGACCTCGAATTCACCGACTCTCATGGGCATATCGTGCCAGACAGCCCCCGATAGTGCAACATCGAAGACGGGATTGGGATGGAGTGAGCCTAGTAGCTCTGGAAGAGCCGGCCCCATTCGGTCTTCAGGGCGGCCTCGACGCGCCTGCGGCCTATCATGCGGAGCCAGTACCCGTTGTGGTACAGGTTCGAGGCGACGAACGCCCACGGCGCGATGGGCGAACGCAGCAGGGTATGCTCCAATGGCTTGAGCGGCCCCCAGTAGATGAGTTTCTGCCCGCGGCTGGCGAAGGTGTTCTCGCTGCTCCTCAGCTTCCAGTCCACCTCAGAGATGTCCTCGCCCACGACGTCGATGCCTGACATGTCGCCGTTGCCCAGGCCCATCTCGTGGGCCAGCCGGATGAAGCCAATCGACATCGGGTCGAAGCCCATCATCTTCGCCTGCACCGCGTCGACGGCCACCGGGTCGGCCCCGGCGAGCAGCACGTTCTTGACGTGCCATCGCATCGCCCGCGGACCGGGCCCGTCGCCGACGAACGTGCCGTCGGTGACGGTGAAGATGCCCGGGTGTATCTCCTTCTGGATGCTGAGCAGGTCCACCAGCGTCTCGTGGATGACTGAGTGCGTCCAGTGCCGCTTTCGGTTCAGCAGCCCGCCGAAGGCGTTCTTCATCGACCCCGTAATCGTCGTGAAAACGTGGGTCTTCATCGTCGGAAGGTGGACGATGTTCTTGCCGAGGAACATCTCGGGAATCTGGATGCCCTCGGGGAAGATGCCGTCCAGGACGAGCATCCTGGCGCGGGGCGTGTACGGTACCCACTTCACGGGCGGGAGGTCCAGGTAGACGCTGTCGAGACCGTGCTTCCTCTCGACCGCGGTGTGCCTGTTGTTGGCGGCGCCCTCGTGGGGGTCGACCACGACCGTGCCGTTGTGCGCCGGAATGAGATCGTCGTAGCCGTCGTCCTTCAAAGACTGGATTACCCCGTCAAGCTGCCAGGGCGTCGTGGAGCAGGCGGGGTAGTAGTGCTGCCACGAGATGTTGATCTTGAGCAGCGTGGCCGCGGCCTTGACCAGGGTCCGGTCGTAGTCCGCCAGCCGCATCGCGTTCGCCACGTCGTCCAGCACCGTCTCGGGCGACGTGCGTACGACGGCCACCTTCGACTTCGTGCGTGCCGGGGCTGCCTGGTGCGTGCCTGTCGTGCTCGTCACAGCGTGTGGAGGCTGGGGTAGGCCCTTTCGCCTACTCCAGGAAGTCGCGGAGCTTCTTCGAGCGGCTGGGCTGTCGGAGCTTGCGGAGGGCCTTCGCCTCGATCTGGCGGATGCGCTCCCTGGTCACGCCGAAGTCGTGGCCCACCTCCTCGAGGGTCCGCTGCCGTCCGTCCTCGAGGCCGAACCGGAGCTGCAGGACCTTGGCCTCGCGCTCGCTCAGAGTGTAGAGCACGTCGTCGACCTGCTCCTTGAGGAGCTGGTACGAGGCAGCGTCTGCCGGCGCCAGGGTATTGCGGTCCTCGATGAAATCGCCCAGGTGGCTGTCTTCCTCTTCGCCGATTGGAGTCTCGAGCGACACCGGCTCCTGGGAGATCTTCAGAATCTCCCTCACCCTCTCCGGGGTGACCTCCATGCCCTCGCCGATCTCCTCGCTGGTGGGCTCGCGGCCGTACTCCTGCACCAGCCGGCGGCTCTCCCGGAGGAGCTTGTTGATCGTCTCCACCATGTGCACGGGAATGCGGATCGTCCGTGCCTGGTCGGCGATGGCCCTCGTGATGGCCTGGCGGATCCACCAAGTCGCGTATGTGCTGAACTTGTAGCCCTTCCTGTAGTCGAACTTCTCGACCGCCCGGATGAGGCCGATGTTGCCTTCCTGGATGAGGTCGAGCATCGACATGCCGCGCCCGATGTACTTCTTGGCCACGCTGACCACGAGGCGCAGGTTCGCCTCCGCCAGGTGGCTCTGCGCTGCCTCCCCCTCGTACTTGATTCGCGCAAGGTGGCGGTAGAGCTGGAGCTCGTACTCCTCCATGCGCTTGACGAACTCCTCGGTGTCGAGCTGCTCCTTCACCTCTCGCAGCGTCGAGTCTTCTCCGACGATCCCGAGGACCTCGTAGGTGAGCAGCCTGTTGTGCAGCGAAACGACCCTGATCTCGGCCTTGACGTCGTCCGGCTCCATGTTCAGGACGTCGGCCACGAAGTTGAGGAGCTCCTCGGGCAAGTTCCCATCCAGGGCATCCCTGAGAGCCTCGTCCTGCATCGTCTCGCCGATGGTCCGCTCGCCGCCGTCTAGCCCCACGTACCGCGACACGGCGCTCACCAGGGGCTCTGCTTCACACACGCCAAGCAGGAACCGCTGCGCGACCTGCCAGGCTCTCGGCTGGCGCCCATCCGGCCCCTGCAGCTCTTCCTCGACGGCCTTGATGTGGTTGGAGGACTCCATCGCGCATGCGAGGACTCGCTCCTGGGGTGCCTTCAGCAGGTTGACGCGTCCGATCTCCCTGAGGTACATCCGGACCGGATCGTCGATCATCTCGGCGGTGTCCAAGCCCTGGGCCCACACATTCTGCGGGTCTGCGGCCGGCTTCGGCTTGCCGTCCGCCTCGACGGCAGCCTCTTCGTGGACCGGCGACAGCCTGTCGGGAGGGCTGGACCCGAACTCCTCCTCGTCTCCCATCGTGGACCGGCGGTCGG
The DNA here is from genome assembly GCA_034420735.1 of Dehalococcoidia bacterium. Lineage (GTDB taxonomy): Bacteria > Chloroflexota > Dehalococcoidia > Lucifugimonadales > CAJWER01. The sequence goes on along the minus strand of DAOULA010000028.1, from coordinate 2,302 downwards.
GGGAAAGGCCTATGATGTCCGCAGCGGTCTCAGTGTTGCTGGGTAAGCCCGTATACAGGTCCTCTCGGTCTGCGCGTGTTGATCGGGTGGCCATCTCTTGTCGTATCCCCCTTGCTGTTGACATGCGACCGGACATGCCGGCTCGCAGATGGTTCGGGCTAGCTAGTCTCTTCGCGCGAACGAGTCTCTCAACATCGCGTTGACTTCGGTGATCGGGCCCTCGAGCTCCCTGTCTGGCGGAACAGACGTGTCCTCCGTCGAGCCGAGACTGTCCTGGAGCCCTTTGAGGTGGCGTTGCTGCAAACGCCTAGCGGCCTGTCCGAATGCCTCCTCGACCGGCCACTGCTCCTCGGTGGGCGACACCTCCAGGGCGCTGAGACCGTCCAGGTACTCGTGCAGGCTCTCGTCCAGTTGTTCGCGAACGTCTTCCATTGTAAGGGACGAAAGCAGACACGTAAACAACTCACGGTTCTCCGTTCTGCGAAAGTAGTCGGATTCCAGGTCGCCCTGGCGCTCTCTCAGGTCAGGAAACTGGACGAGGAGAGCAAGAGCGTAGTCCTCCAGGTGGTCCCGTTTGTCCGCGAGGACCGAGGTTTCTTCCTGGCGGCCCCGGCTTCTCTCATTCCGCCGCCGGGCAGGCTGCTGACGCCTCGATATGCTGGTCTCCAGCAGCCGCCTGTCGACTCCCAGGCTGGTGGCCAGCATGTCGATGTACTCGTCCTGCTCGAAGGCGTTAGAAGTCGCGGAAATTGCAGGGCTCAGGGCCGTCACGGCGTCCTGCTTGCCCTCGTTCGTATTCACGTCGTACCTGGCTACCATGGCCCTGATGTAGAACTGCATGAAGGGCACCGCCGAGGTCAGCACCCTCTCCCACGCGTCCGGGTCCTCCCGTATCAGGGTGTCGGGGTCCCGGCCGGCGGGTAGGGAGGCGATCCTGAGGTTCATCGACTTGCGCCGGTAGCCGCTCTCTGCCGAGTCCCGCGATCTGGCGCGCTGCAGGTCGACCACTCGCCACGACGACTCCAGGCTGCGCAGCGTCGCCTCCTGGCCGGCCTGGTCTGGGTCGAGGGCCAGGATGCAGCCGCTTGCAAGGGACCTGAGCTGCGCCACCTGCTGCTCCGTCAGCGCGGTCCCCATCGAGGCCACAACGTTGGTGTGGCCGTGCTGGTGGGCGGCGATCGCGTCCATATACCCCTCGACGACGACCGCCTCGTCCTTCTCACGGATGGCCTGTGCAGCCAGGTGAAGGCCGTACAGGGTCGCCCGCTTGTCGAAGACGCGGGTAGACGGGGTGTTGATGTACTTGGGGTCGGAGCCGTCGAGTGTTCGCGCGCCGAATCCGGCCACCCTCCCGCGCCGGTCGTGGATCGGGAACATCAGCCGTCCCCGGAAGAAGTCGCGCAGGTTCCCGTCCTCGTAGCGGCGAAGCAGTCCAGCGTCGACGGCGTGTTCGACATCGCCGCCCAGCGACGACAGGTGGTCCCTCAGGGCCGTGCCGCGTCGCGGACTCAGGCCCAGGTCGAACGCCTCGCCCGTGGCGTCGTCGATGCCCCGTTCCTTGAGGTACTTCCGGGCCATCTCGCCTTCATCCGATGCGAGAGCCTTCCCATAGAACGACGCCGCTTCATTGTTGGCCCTGAGCAGGACGTCCGTCCGCTCCGCCTGCTCCCTTGGGCGCATCTCGACCCCGGCCTTCTCCGCGAGCACGCGCAGGGCATAGCCGAAGCTCAGGCCGTCCTTGCGCATCACGAACGAGAAGGCGTCGCCTCCCGTTGCGCACGCACCGAAGCACCGCCAGCTCTGCCGCTGGGGGTCGACCACGAACGACGGCGTCTTCTCCGTGTGGAAAGGGCACGTCGCCTTGAAGGTGCGCCCGGACTTCTTCAGGGGCACGTAGCCCGAGATGACGTCTACGACGTCCAACCGATCCTTTACATCATCGACGACGCTCATGGGGTGAGGCTATTTTGCATCATTTCGAGGAATGCCGCAAAGCGCAGGCCCCTACAGATGTGTTGTTGGGTCGAGGTCTACCTAAGGAGGCGAGCGGCCCGGGTGTGCGGAGTCGATGGGTCCGTCCCAGGGGTCCGGCTCGTGCCAGTGCGCTTTGAGCTTTTCCCTGATCCTGCGCTCGGTGGGGGTGAGGTCCGCGGGGGCGGGTTTTTCGTCCCCTGCCTCCTCCATGCGCCTGGATTCGAGGGCCTTTCTGCGCCTGGCGGCCCTGGCGTCGCCAGCCTGGCGGCGCTGTTTTCGGGTCGGTCGTGTCCGGGTGGGTACGGGAAGAGTTTCGAGTTTCGAGTTT
>DAOULA010000027.1:0-20048 GCA_034420735.1 Dehalococcoidia bacterium | reverse complement strand
GGGAGCCCCCATCTCAATCTTCCCCCCAGATGGGGGAAGAGGGCTCTTACCCCATCTCCCTCGACGGGAGAGGGTTGGGGTGAGGGTGACCTCCCATCGCGCAGTTGCAGCAGTGGAGAGGGAGCCCCCATCTCAATCTTCCCCCCAGATGGGGGAAGAGGGCTCTTACCCCCTCTCCCTCGACGGGAGAGGGTTGGGGTGAGGGTGACTCCCATCGCGCAGTTGCAGCGGTGGAGAGGGAGCCCCCATCTCAATCTTCCCCCCAGATGGGGGAAGAGGGGGAGGGACCCCGCCCGGCCGCCCCTGGGTTCCCGCCTGCGCGGGAACGACGATTGGTGAGGTAGATGGCGCGGTTTTCTAAGGTTAGCGAGCGGGAGATTGGCCTTAACAAGGAGGAGGGTAGAGTTATGCCTGCTAGAGTGGCGCATCCGGAGTCGATTGTGGAGACGGATTGGGTGGCGGAGAACCTGGGGGACGAGGGCGTGGTCGTAGTGGAGGTGGACGTGGATACGGCGGCGTACGACCAGGGCCATATCCCGGGGGCTATCGGGTGGAACTGGACGACGGAGCTGAACGATACGGTGACGCGGGACATTTTGAGCCGCGAGCAGATGCAGCGGCTGCTGGGCGGGTCGGGCATCACGAAGGGGACGACGGTGGTGCTGTACGGCGACAACAACAACTGGTTCGCGACGTACGCGTTCTGGCAGATGAAGCTGTACGGCCACCGCAAGGTGAAGATCATGAACGGCGGCCGGGTGAAGTGGGTGAAGGAGGGCCGCGAGCTGAGCACGGACGTGCCGTCGCCCACGAAGCGGACGTACCGGGCTGCGGACGCGGACACGAGCATCCGGGCGACCCGCGATTACGTGCTGGAGACGGCGACGACGGCGAACCAGACGGGCCTGGTGGACGTGCGTGCGCCGGAGGAGTTCAGCGGGGAGCTGCTGGCGCCGGCGCACCTTCCGCAGGAGGGCTCGCAGCGCGGCGGGCATATCCCGGGCGCGGCGAATGTGCCGTGGCTGAAGGCGGTGAACGAGGAGGACGGGACGTTCAAGTCGGTGGAGGAGCTGCGGGAGCTGTACCAGAAGGACGCGGGGCTGAGCAAGGACAATGAGGTGATCGCGTACTGCCGGATCGGCGAGCGGTCGTCGCATACGTGGTTCGTGCTGTCGCAGATCCTGGGGTTCCCGAAGGTGCGGAACTACGACGGTTCGTGGACGGAGTACGGGTCGATCGTGGGAGCGCCGATCGAGAGGTAAGAGGGATTGTTGGGGAGGGGAAGCTCCGGCCCCTTCTCCCCTGGCGGGAGAAGGTTGGGATGAGGGGGCTCCCCGGCGCTGGAACGGCCAGTGAAGAGGGGGCGGTGCATTAGTGCGCCGCCCCTTTTGCGTTGGGCGGCGAAGAGTCACCCTCACCTCAATCCTCTCCCGTCGAGGGAGAGGAGGCGGGAGCCCCGCGCCGCCCGGCTACGCCGGGGGGGAGTCACCCTCACCTCAGTCCTCTCCCGTCGAGGGAGAGGAGGGGGAGCCCGCCCCGCCCGACCCCTCTGGGTTCCGGCTCGGGGGCCGGAACGACGATTGAAGAGCCGCCCCTACGGCTATGGGGAAGAGGGGGAGCCCCGCCCAGCCCCTGGGTTCCGGCTCGGGGGCCGGAACGACGAGTTCTAGATGCGGTTGGTGCGGTCTACTTTTCGGCCGGACTGGAATACGTCGGCGACTTGGGTTAGGGCTCGGATGTCGGTGGAGGGGTCGCCGTCTACCAGGAGGAGGTCGGCGGTCTTGCCGGGGTCGATGGTGCCGACCTGGTCGTCGATCCAGCATGAGCGGGCGGCGTCGGCGGTGCCGGAGACTATGGCCTCCATGGGGGTCATGCCGATGTCGACGTGGGCGCTGATCTCGTCCTGGAAGCTGGTGCCGCCGAGCTTGTAGTACTGCCAGGAGGCGTCGGAGCCGGCGACGAGCTTCACGCCGTCGTGATGCATGCGGCCCCAGAAGGCTGCGGTGTCGTCCCAGCCGCGGTTGTAGTCGTCGACGGTGGCCTGCTCGTCCTCGGTGAGGAGCTGGGTCTGGGCCTTTCGCTCGAGCTGCCATATGCGCTCGCGGCCCTGGTGGATGGTGGGGTTCACGTAGACATTGCGCTCGACGAGGCGCTCGGTGATGCCGGGGTTGTAGCGGCGAACGCCGTCGGGGTCGATGTGGCTGCCGTGGATCACGGTGTCGATGCCGGCGTCGAGGGCGTTGGTGATGGACTGGGAGTCGGTGGCGTGGGCGGCGGCGTGGCGGCCGAAGCTGTGGGCCTCGTCGACGATGGCTGTGAGCTCGTCGACGTTGAAGGAGGGGCGGCCGCTGACGGAGGTGCGGGTGCTGCCGCCGCTCGCGGTGATCTTTATGAAGTCGACGTTTTCCTTAATAAGCTGTCGCACGGCGGCGACGCACTCGACGGGCCCGGTGGCCTGTATGCCGAAGTAGCTGAGGTGGCCGCCGATGATGGCGAGGGGGCGTCCGGCGAGGACGAGCCGAGGCGCGGGCGTGATGCCCATTTCGACGGCGCGGCGAAGCTCGAGGGTGGTGCGGTTCTTTGCGCCGCAGTCGCGCACGGTGGTGACGCCGGAGTAGAGGTGTGCGCGGGCGTTGCGGGCGGCCTGGAGGGTGAGGACCTCGTCGGGGAGCGTGGTGAGCTCGTCCCCTGCCCTGCCGTCGCCGATGCCGATGAGGTGGACGTGGGAGTCGATGAGGCCTGGGAGCACGGTCTGGTTGTCGTAGACGCGCTCGTCGACGGGCGCGCCCTCGGGGGGCACGACGGTCTCTTCGGGCCCGGCGGCCCTGATGGTGTCGCCCTCGAGCAGGACGGCGGCGCGCTCGACGGGGGGTCCGCCGGAGCCGTCGATGAGCCGTGCCGCGCGTATGAGTGTGAAGCCGCCGTTTGGTTCAGCCATCTTTTTCTCCTTGTTCCACCCTCACCCCAGCCCTCTCCCGTCGAGGGAGAGGAGGCCCCCATCCTAACCTTCCCCCCAAATGGGGGAAGGAACTAATCGGAAGGGGGTTGGGGTTGCCTGGTTGCTGATATGGAGTCCTGGGAGCCGCGGTCTATTAGGTGGCCGTCGGCGATTACTTCGGTGACGGACCAGAGTGCGTCGAGGTCCTGGGCAGGGTTGCCGTCTACGACGATTATGTCGGCTGCCTTGCCGGGCTCCAGGCTGCCGGTGATGTGGTCCACGCCTATGGCGCGGGCGGCGTCGCCGGTGATGGACATGACGGCGTACATGCCTGGCATGCCGGCCATTTGCAGACACTCGGTCTCGTGGACGGCGTTGCCGAGGGGGTATTCGCCCCACGAGGAGTCGGAGCCGGTGATGATCTTCACGCCGCGCTCGAGGAGCCTGCGGGAGTGGTCGATGGCGATGTCGAAGCCGCGGCGGTCGTCGTCGAGCTGGGCCTGCTCGGCCGGCGTGAGGCCGGACGCGGCGCGCTTACGCAGGCCGGTCCAGACCCGGCTGCGGAGCACGTGCAGGGTGGGATTGACGTACGCGCCCTGTTCGGCGAGGCGGTCGGCGACGTCGGGCCGGAAGTTATGGGAGCCGTCGGGCTCCTTGAATATGCAGTGGATGATCATGTCCACGCCGGCGTCGAGTGAGTTCACGATGCCCTGGGTCGAGGTGCAGTGGGTCGCGGTGAGGCGGTCGAACTTGCGGGCCTCGTCGACCATGGTGTTGAGCTCGTCGACGTCGAAGGAGGGCCTGAGCGGGTCGGAGGTGCGTGTGCTGCCGCCGGTGGCGGTGATCTTGATGTAGTCCGCGCCCTCCTTCACGAGCTGCCTGACCATGGCTCGGCCCTCGACGGGGCCGGTCACGACGGAGCCGAAGTAGCCCATGTGGCCGCCGATGATGGAGACGGGGCGGCCGCAGAGGACCATGCGAGGCCCGGCGGTGATGCCCTGGTCAACGGCGTCGCGGAGGCGGAGCATGGTGACGTTCTTCGGGCCGTTCTCGCGGATGGTCGTGACGCCGGTGAAGAGCGATCTGCGGGCGTTGTGGGCGGACTGGAGGGTGAGGACCTCGTCCGGGAGGGTTACGAGGTCGTCGCCCGCGCGGCCGTCACCGAAGCCGTTGTGGTGGGTGTGGCAATCGACCATGCCGGGCATGACGGTGCCGGAGGGGTAGTCGAGCACCTGGACGCGAGCGCCCTCTGGAGCTGCGACGTCCTGCTGGCGGCCGACGGCGAGGATCTCCGAGCCCCTGGTGAGCACTGCGCCGCGCTCGACGGGAGGGCCGCCGAGGCCATCGATGAGCAGGCCCGCCCGAACCAGCTTGAAGTCGTCAGCGGCTGGGGGCATCGAGGCTACTTTTCCTTACCCTCGTCCCCTGGCTGATCGGGCTGTTCGGTGGTGTCGTCGCCAGGGGCTTCGTCGGCAGCCGCGTCGGTCGCGATGAAGCCGCCATGCTCCTGGATCTTGACGCGGAGGCGCTCCTCGGCATCGGCCACTATGGGTATGTAGGAGAGGGATGCGACCGCGCCGTTGTCCATCATGACGTCGACGGCCTGGTATCCCAGGGCGCGCCCGAAAATGCCGAACCTTGCCCTGACGTCAGTCATGCGGGTGTACGGGAGGGGGTAGGCTTTGGACGAGAGTATTCCGCCTCGCTGGTACATCAGGTGGGCTTCGGTGATGCCGTACAGGGTGCGGCGCCACATGAAGAAGCGGGGCAGTACGACTATGACGAGGAGCACCAGGGCCATCTCCTCGATGAGGAGGCCGAAGTAGAGGAAGGCAACGGCCACTATCGCCCAAGGTACGGACGACATTATCCAGGCCCACTGGACCTGGCGAATCGCAATGTCGCCCGGTCCGGGAATCCACTCCTTAAGCTGCTCGCCCTGTTCCTGTTCCTGCGCCTGTTCCTCGGCCATTCGCTGCGCACTCCCTTAGTTGCGGGCCTCGCGGGGACCCGCCGAGTCAGAGGACAGTATACACGCAAACTGCGGGGCAAGTTCGATATTGGGAGCGGCTGGAGCCGGGGAGGGCGGGTTTCAAACCCGCCCCTACCGGGAGGCTCATCGGGAGGGTTGATCCTCAACGGACTCGAGGATGCGTTTGAGGCGGCGGTTTTCGGACCGGAGGCTGTCGAGGTCGGCCTGCATATCGTCGATGCGGTCCAGGAGCTTCATCACGACCTCTACGCCGGCGAGGTTTATGCCGAGGTCGTCGATGAGGCCTCTCATGCGCCGGACTCGCTCCACGTCGCGGCGAGAGTAGACGCGCTGGTTGCCGCGCGTGCGGTGGGGCTGCACGAGTCCGAGGCTCTCGTAGTAGCGCAGGGTCTGGGTGTTCACGCCGACGATGCGGGCTGCGACGCTGATCACAAAGCAGGGCTCGTCGTATGGCAGGCTGCTTGTCATGGGGCCTCCCTGCCCGCCGCGGACAATTCCCTTAGGCGGCGCACCAGCTCCTTCTGTTCTTCGGTCAGGCCCCGGGGCATGACTGGGCGCAGGACTACGTAGAGGTCGCCCCTCTTGTCCGGCGAGCCGAGGACGGGCATGCCCTTGCCCGCAAGCCTGATCTTCTGGCCGTTGCGGCTCTCCTGGGGGACCTTCAGCTCGATGGGCCGCTCCATCGTGGCCACCTCAACGCTGCCGCCGAGGATGGCGTCATCGAAGGGCACGTCCACGTCGAGGTAGAGGTCCGGGCCGCGCCTGGTGAAGCGGCGGTGCGGGGCCACGGTGACGTTGAGGAGCAGCTCCTGGCCCTGGCCGGGCCTGACGCGGACGACGGAGCCGTTAGCGACTCCGCGCGGGATGGTCACCTCGATCCGGCGGTCCTGCCCTCCCCTGGAGATGGTGACGATGCGCTGGGAGCCGGCGAAGGCCTCCTCCAGAGTGACCTCCACGTCGGTCTCCATTTTTGCCATGGGGCCCCGCCCTGAGCCGAACCCCTCGGAGTTGCCGAAGCGGAAGCCCCCGAGCAGGTCCTCGAACCCCCCGAATCCGGCCGCCCCGGTCGTGCGGTACGCCCCGCCGCCGCGCTGGGACTCGATTTCTTCCGCGCGCCGCCAGTTGTCGCCGTACTTGTCGTATGCCTTGCGCTTGTCATCGTCCGACAGGACCTCGTAGGCCTCGTTGACGCGCTTGAACCGCTCCTCGGCCTTCTCGTCGCCTGGGTTGAGGTCCGGGTGGTACTGGCGCGCCAGGCGTCGGAAGGCGCTGCGCACCTCCTTCTCATCGGCATCCCTGCCGATACCCAGCTCCGCGTAGTAGTCAGCCATTGATTTGCCCGCTCGCCCCTGTCGTGTCCGCACCAAGCCGGAGGCTTGGCGGGTCTGGGAACCTCGGGGCGATTCTAGCATACTTGATGTATGCCTCACAATCTATCTTATCGTAATTACTATATGTCTCTTGACTCTTCAAGCACATTATCTGTATAATCCTATGTGTGATGGAGAGGGCAGACGCAACTGTTAGGCGGTGGGGCATTGCCTTGGCAGGGCGAGAGCCCCCATCTCAATCTTCCCCCTCGGGGGGAAGAGGCAAAGCCGCCTCCCTCAACCCTGACCCCACAAACAGATACCAAGGAGGTATGGACATGGTATTGCAGCGCTGGGACCCGATTGTGGAGATGAGGAGCATGGAGGACGCGATCAACCGGATGTGGCGGGGGTTCGGCCAGAGGCCCGCCGAGTCGAACGGCGGGGAGCACTGGCACATCCCGCTCGACGTGGTGGAAGAGGGAGACGACATCGTCGTCCACGCCTCGCTGCCCGGAGTCGAGCCGGGGGACATCGCGGTGAACGTCGAGGACGGTGTGCTGACCATCGACGCGAAGACCACGACTGAGAGCGGGACCGACAAGGGCGGCTACCTGCTCAGGGAGCGGCGCTCGGGCTCCTATCACCGGGCGCTCCGGCTCCCGGACACGGTGGACGAGACCCAGGCGGAGTCGAGCTACGACAAGGGCGTCCTGACCGTCAGGTTCGCCAAGCAGGAGGGCAAGAAGGCGCGACGTCTGGAGGTGAAGGTCAAGTAGAGCGGCCGGCGTTGGTCCGTACGGGCCGGCGCCGGGTCGATGGAGAAGGGGGCCTGCCGCGTATCTGTGCGCGGCGGGCCCTTTGTTGTATGGGTCAAGGTTGCCTGAATGGACCGGGGAGGGCGCACAGCCAACGCGGGCGGACACGTGGGTCCGCCCCTACCAGGCGTAGCAGCGGCTGTTCTCATAACAATCACCCATGCCTTCTGGCGCCGACACCTCCAACACAGAGAATGGCACTTCCCCGATGCCCCTAAACGGCAACCGCCGGGGATGGGTTCCCGCCTGCGCGGGAACGACGGTGTGGTTGGTATTACCCTGCTGCTGGAGGGCGTGCCGTGATAGGCTTTGGTGTATGACGTTGTACACGCGAGCGGGGGACGAGGGCGAGACGTCGCTGCTGTTTGGGCGGAAGCTGTCCAAGGCTAGCGGCAGGACCGAAGCATATGGGAGCCTGGACAGCGCGATCTCGGCGATGGGGCTTGCGCGGGCGCTGTGCAGGGACACGCGGGTCAAGTCGACCCTGTTGAGGTTGCAGCGCGAGCTCTTCACGGTGGGTTCCGAGCTGGCTACGCCGCCGGAGGACCTGGACAAGCTGGAGGAGTACTTCAAGCCGGTCGAGGCTGGGATGACCGAGGCGCTGGAGGATGAGATAGACGACCTGAAGGCTCATGTGAAGCTTCCGCGGGCCTTCATCGTGCCCGGGGCCACTGCAGGTTCAGGGGCGATAGACATGGCGCGGAGCCTGCTGCGAACGGCTGAACGGCGGGCCGTGGCGCTGAGCGACGCGGGTGAGCTGCCCAACGGCGAGGTGCTGAGGTACTTGAACAGGCTCTCCGACCTGCTCTTCATCCTGGCGCGGTACGAGGACAGGGAGCTGCCGTTCGAGCTGACGACGGGCGAGACGGGTTAGTGGGAAGCCGGATCAAGGAAATAGGAGAAGGGGCGCAATGAGCATCGACCAGATGGACTTCTACCAGCGCAAGCTGTCCTACGAGATGGACTCGTTCGACGTGTACGAGGCAGTGGAGAGGGGCGAACCCATCGTGGTGGTGGACGGGCGATCCAGCAGCGCCTATGCCGAGGAGCACATACCCGGAGCGGTCAGCCTGCCTCACCGGGAGATCAGCTTCAACTCCACCGAGGAGATGGACAGGTCGAAGCTGTACGTCTGCTACTGCGACGGCATCGGGTGCAACGCGTCGACGAAGACGGCGCTGAAGCTGCTGACGCTTGGGTTCCAGGTGAGGGAGCTGATCGGGGGGTTGGACTGGTGGAAGCGCGACGGGTACACCACCCACGGCAGCAAAGCCCAGGTGGCGGGCAAGATCAAGTGCGGGTGTTGAGGAGACTGGGAGGGGGACGGTTCCTGGGGCAGGAATCCCGCCTCCGCGGGAACGACGATTAGTCCCGCCGCGCCTCTGGGTTCCCGCTTTCGTGGGAACGGCGACTGTGTTGCTCTCGTTCCCCAGGGTTGACTGGTGGGCGGCGTCGGCCCCACGTCCCACCGCACCGCTGGGTTTCTGCCTCCGCGGGAACGACGATTGTGTTGCGCCAGCGGCTCTCACGGGGTGCTGTCTGGTATAATGCGCGGCGACATTGAGACGGGGAGCTAAACGACAATGAAGGACGGAGACAGCTACTCGCGGCGGGATTTCCTACTGAAGGGGCCGGCCGCTATCGTGAGCGGGGCGGTTGCCTCGCTTGGCGCCGTGGGACTGCCCGCAGCCCTGAGAGCAGGGTCGCGAAGAGCGCCGCGGGTGCCCGAGGGTTCCATATACACCCCTGCCGAGAAGCACTCACAGCTATAGAGTCACCACTCTCTCGAGGAGACTGACGAATGGAAGCTGCGGTACGATCGCGCGTCCTGATTGACGTAATACTCCCCGACGCAAGAGCAGGATCACGGGCTAGCCGTGTGGCCGTAGACGCAGCGTTGATCGTCGGATTCGCCCTGCTCGTGGCGCTCTGCGCCCAAATCTCCATCAAGTTCCCAACCACCGTCGTCCCGATCACAGGCCAGACCTTTGGCGTGCTCCTGACGGGAGGAGCGCTAGGCAGCTGGAGGGGCGGCGCGAGCATGTTGTTGTACATGCTCTTGGGAATGGCCTCCGTCCCAGTGTTCGCTCCGAGCTCCGGCTTGCTCGCCGAGAAGACCTTCCACGTGGTGTTGCCCTGGTCGGGAAGCGACGGGCTGGTGTGGAGCATGGCTAGCGGCGGGTACATCGTCGGATTCGTTGCGGCGTCGTACGTGGTCGGCCTACTGGCTGAACGAGGCTGGGACCGCAGGTCCACCGTGCTGGTTGCGATGTTGCTGGGCAATGTTGTCATTTACCTGGTCGGGTTGCCATGGCTCGCAATCCATATCGCAAACAACGAGGGGTTGTACACCTACTTTGAGTCCCAGGGCGGAGCGAACGTCCTCGACATGACACTGCGCGGCGGACTGTACCCGTTCATAGGTGGAGACGCCGTGAAGCTGGTAGGTGCGGCCCTAGTCCTTCCTGGGGCTTGGGCTCTGGTCCGGAAACTGCGCGGTTCGTGAGTTGCCCTGCGATCACTTGTCGGCAGGATCTTCACGGCCATCTAATGCGCGCATCCTGAGCTCTACATCGTCGACAAGCAACTTGTGCTGCACGTGCGCCTCTAATACCGATTAGCCGTGATGCCGCCCGGTGGGGCTGAAAGGGTTCCCCGGCCTGGCCATGGCCACCCAGTCTGCGCCAGCGAAACGGGGACTGGATTCCGGCTCAAGGCCGGAATGACGGATCTCTGAACTGTGTCACGCTCAATTCGCGGCATAATAAACGGAAATGTTCACCGCAGAAACTCTCCCTCAGCTATAGACAGTCTGCGCCCGCAACTTTGTGCGGCGTGGGCGCATCTAATCTTTGAGACGGCCTAACCAGAGGCCCATCTAATTCCCCAATCCGCACACGGCCGGGCTTAGTCCCCTGCCCCAGAGTCAGCCCAGCGAAGGCCCGGAGACCCAGCGCGGTGTCCAGACCCAAGCGCCGGCGCCAAGGAGATGACATGAGAAGAGGCTTTTTCGTAGTTGCACTGATCGCCGCCCTTTCGCTGCTGGCGCTGGCCTGCGGCTCGACCGAGGAGGAGCCCGAGCCCGCGGTCGCGGCTGTCCCCACGGCCGCACCGACCATCGCTCCGACATCGATGCCGGAGCCCACTCCCGAGCCGACGCAGGAGCCGGAGCCCACAGCGACGCCGGAGCCCACCCAGCAGGCAGCCAGTCTCCTGCCCAGCACGGAGGGCGCCCAGAGCATGGCGCCGGAGCTGGTCGGGCTGGACGGGTGGCTCAACAGCGAGCCGTTCACACTCGAGGATAAGCGCGGCGAGGTCGTGCTTGTCGACTTCTGGACGTACACGTGCGTCAACTGCGTTCGCACCCTGCCCTACCTGAAGGAGTGGCACGACAAGTACGCGGACAAGGGGCTCGTGATCCTGGGGGTTCACGCGCCCGAGTTCGAGTTCGAGAAGCTGCCTGAGAACGTAGCCATGTCGCGTGACGACAACGACCTGAAGTACGCGATAGCCCAGGACAACGACCACCAGACCTGGCGAGCGTTCGAGAACCGGTACTGGCCCGCCAAGTACCTGATCGACAAGGACGGCGTTATCCGTTACAGCCACTTCGGAGAGGGCGCGTACATCGAGACAGAGGCGGAGATACGCAAGCTCCTGGTCGAGGCGGGCTCGGACCTGGGAGCCGTGGCGATAAGCACGGAGCCGGAGAAGGAGGTCGACGAGAGGGCGTTCACGGGGACGGACCCGTTCGCGAGGCAGACGCGCGAGCTGTACGCCGGCTTCATCCGAAACTTCGGGGCGCTGCGGAGCGGTACGCCGCCGTACGTGATGCACGAGGACTTCTACGGCGCGCCGAGCCAGAACCTGCTCTACGAGGACCCGGGCGAACACCGGAACCACCACATGTATCTGCAGGGGCTGTGGCACAACGGCCTGGAAGAGCTGGTGCACGCGCGTGAGACGGAGAACTACGAGGACTACATGGCGCTCACCTTCATGGCCATCGAGGTCAACGTGGTGCTGAGCGAGGGTGACGAGCCGTACGACGTGCGTATCACGATCGACGGCCGGCCCCTGGAGGAGCATGAGGCCGGGTCGGACATCATGTTCGACGACGATGGCAACAGCTTCCTGCGGGTCGCCTCTTCGGACATGTTCAACATAGTCCAGCTGCCGGAGTACAGCGGCCACGAGCTGCGGCTCAGCTCCAACTCGGACCAGATGGCCGTGTTCGCGTTCACCTTCGGCTCGTACCTGGATGGCGAGGGAGACTCAGACGGCTGATGGCCCGGCCAGCGAAGACTCCTGGCATGATGCGGCCGTTATCTGCATCGCCGGGCCGGCGTCCCCGCGGAGGGACAGGGCGGGTTTCAAACCCTCCCCTACAGCCGGGGCGTGGCATTCGCGGGGCAGTCGCAGCCAACGGACATACGGCTGATTGGCCGGAGAGATGGCGATGAAGAAACTGTACATACTGATGGCCGCGGGGCTGGCGGGGCTAGCCCTCGCGGCGTGCTCGACGGGCGGCGACGGGGACGCGACCGAGCCGACGGCGGCGCCGACTTCGCCACCTGCAGCCGCAGCGGCGCCCAGCCCTACGGCGGAGCCCAGGCCGGCGGCCGAGCCAACGGTTCGGCCGGACATGGCGAAGCTGAACTACGGGCCCAAGTCGGCGGAGGGGCTGCAGGCGATCCTGGGCACCGGGGACCTGGGAGTCGGGGCAAACCGGTTCGGATTCGTGATGACGTCCCAGACGGGGTTCGTGACGGAGCCCACGACGCAGCTGTCGACGCGGTTCGTGGCTGAGGGGGGCGAGGAGGGCGAGGTGGTGCAGCAGGCGACCGCTCACTACCAGCCCTGGCCGTACGGCAACCGGGGGCTGTACGCCGCTGACCTGGACTTCGACCGGGCGGGCACGTGGCGGGTCGAGATCGAGGTCGTCCAGGACGGCACGCCGGCGGTCGCAGAGCTGGTCTTCGAGGTGGGCGAGTCGACCTCAGCGCCCGACGTGGGCGACCCGGCGGTCCGCAGCGTGACGAAGACGCTGGAGGACGTGGTGAGCCTCGCCGAGCTTTCGACCGGGTCGCTGCAGGACGAGGACCTGTACCAGACGACGCTGGCCGCCGCCGTGGACAGCGGTATGCCGACTGTGGTGGTGTTCGCCAGCCCAGCCTTTTGCACGAACGCGGTCTGCGGGCCGCAGGTGGAGGTGCTGAAGGAGCTGAAGGACCTGTACAAGGAAGAGGCGAACTTCGTCCACGTGGACTTCTACGAGAACCCGCACGAGATCCAGGGGGACCTGGACCGGGCGCGGATATCTCCGGCCGTGACGGAGTGGTCGCTGCCGAGCATCGAGTGGACCTTCGTCATCGACGGCGATGGGACGGTGACGGCGAGGTTCGAGGGGTTCGCGACGCTGTCGGAGGTGGAGGCGGCGCTCAAGCCGCTACTGTAAGGGCCGACGCGCCAGCAACCCTGAAGACTGGATACCGGCTTCCGCCGGTATGACGGAAACTGTAACGCTGCTGTAGGGCTCAGGCGTCGATCCAGAGGGCTCGGTAGACCATCCGGTCGTCGCGGTGGGGGCGGCTCGTGTGGCCGACGACGGTGAACCCCCAGTCCGATAGCTCCCGCTCCAGCGAGTCCGCCCTACCCGTCTCGCCGTGGTAGGTACCGATGATGAGGCGGCCTCCCGGGGCCAGGAACTCGTCGAGGATTCGCCGCACGAGGTCGCGCTGCCGGTGGGGCGGGACGTACTCGAGGCCGGTGCGCACGAAGTCGAACTTGTGGGGCGGCTGCCACATCAGGACGTTGCCGGTGTGGATCCTGGCGGCCCATGCGGGCAGCCTGCTGCGGGCGAGGTCGGCTAGCTCCGGCGATATGTCGAGCCCGTGCGGGTCGACCCGGCGGCCGCGCACAGCGGCCCATCTCTCGACCGACTCCATGAGGAATCCGTTGGCGCAGCCCACGTCGAGGAACGAGCCGTCACGGTGTATCGCATCGCAGATCAGGCTCCGGGCGTAGGCCCACAGGCACTCGTCCCCGCCCTTGCCGGACTGCTCCCAAGGGGTGTTGGCGGCGAGGTATGAGGGGGTGATAATTGCGGCGATGCGGCGGTGCCACTCGGCCTCGTCGATTTCGCCGGCCTCGAGGGCGGTGTCGATGGGAGCGACGAGCGGGTAGGCCCTGTCCTTCACCAGCTCGATAGGTTCGCGGTCTTCCATGGTGGGTGTCTCTGGCACGTCGAGATTCACCTAGGGCTCAATATGGGCAGCATCCTCTAAGTCATGCCGTGAGCCCCCATCTCAATCTTCCCCCCAAATGGGGGAAGAGGTTTAGATCGCTCGTCTCAACTAGCCGTACTTGGCGGTGAAGGCCTGGGGGAAGGCGGCGGTCTTGGCGAGGACGTAGTCGGGCCGGTTCTCGAGCTTGTCGGGCGGGAAGAGGGCCTCGAACATGAAGAGGCCCTGGTAGTCGATGTCCTTGAGTGCGCCGAACACCTCGACCCACTGGAGGTTGCCGTCCAGGGGCGCTATGTGGTCGCGCTCCAGGAAGTCGTGCAAGTGGAGATGGATGAGGCGCGGGCCGCACTGGGCGAGGGTCTCGCGGGCGCGGTCGGGCTTGATGAAGGGGTTTATGCCGTCGTCGTCGCGTGTGTGGCCCACGTCGACGACCATGCCGAACCGGTCGGAGTCGATCTCGTCCACGACGGCCATGTAGTCGCGGAGGTCCGTGCCGTTCTCGTTGGCGAGCCTGATTGTGGAGCCTTCGAGCTCCTCGAGCATGTCGACGACGGTGCGCTTCGACTCTTCGGTGGTGCCGAAGTGGCAGACCATCACCGACGCGCCCATCTCCTCGGCAACGCGGGCCGCAGCGGCGGCTTCCCTGGCGGCGGCGCGGCGCTCGTCCTCGTCCTTGGAGGCGTAGGCGACGGTCGGGCCGTGGGCCGAGACTATCTCGACGCCCTGCTCGCGGCATTCGCGGGCCACGTCGGCGGCCTGCTGGCTGCTGCCGAAGTCGAAGTGCTCGGGCGACTTGATCCCGCACACCTCTATCCTGGTGATCCCGGCGGCGCGGATGGCCGCGATCTCGTTTGCGCCGAGGCGCGTGTCTTCCAGGCGGAAGGCTGCGGTGGTTGCGCCAAGCCTGTCCTCGATCTCGCCGGCGGTGTACGGAAGCTTGCCCATGGTGTCACGCTCCTC
This sequence comes from Dehalococcoidia bacterium, assembly GCA_034420735.1. Classification (GTDB taxonomy): domain Bacteria; phylum Chloroflexota; class Dehalococcoidia; order Lucifugimonadales; family CAJWER01. The sequence goes on along the minus strand of DAOULA010000027.1, from coordinate 5,784 downwards.
GCGGTGTTGTGTTGCGGCCATTGTATACCCGCCAGTTTAACCGGCGGTTAAGGCGAGGTTAACGCGCGTCGCCGGTCTGGCGCATGTGCAGGCGGACGAGCCGGAGCTCTTCGTAGGAGTAGCCGCCGCCGAGGCGGTCGACCACGGGCTTGAGGCGGCCGTCGCCGGTGCTGCGGAGGGCGTGGGCGATCCTGACGTAGCGGTGCTGAGGCGGCAGGATGTGGGTGATGTCGAAGGACTCGCCGTCGTCCATGAGGCGCTCGAAGTGGGTGAGTACGGTCTGCTGTGAGATGCCGCGGGCGGCGGCGATCTCGGCGATGTTGGAGCCTTCGCGGACCAGGGCCAGGGTCTGCACGTGGGTCCGGCCTAGCCCGGGGCTCGGGGCGGCGGTTCTGCCTGACGGGGTTAGCCCTCCAGCCGCGGCGTGGTCGCGGATGGTTGCCAGGAATGCGTCGCCGTACTGGTCGAGCTTGGACTGCCCTACACCCCTGACTCGCAGGAAGGAGTCGCTGTCGAGGGGCATGTGCGTGGCCAGCTGGCGCAGGGTGGCGTCGCCGAAGACCACGAACGCGGGTACGTTCGCATCGTCGGCGATCTTCTTGCGGAGGGCGCGCAGCTTTTCGAAGAGGGCGTCGTCGGGCTCACCCGCGTCGCTCATGGGGGCTGCGGAGGTCCTGGCGAGGGTGATGGTCTCGCGGTTATCGAGGAAGCGGCGGCCCTTGTCGGTGACGTAGAGGGTCGGGTAGTCGCCGTCGGTGCGCCGGGCGGCGAGGCCCTTGTCTACTAGCTGGTCGATGACGTCCTTCAGGTCGTCCTCTGGAACGCCGCGGGCGATGCCGTGGACGCTCAGCTCGTCGTGGCGGGCCCGGAGGACTCGCTGGGCTCGGCTCCCGCGGAGAACGGCTACGATGTGGTTTGTGCCGAACCTCTCGCCGGTGCGGATGATGGCTGAGAGGACCTTCTGGGCGATCTCGGTGCCGTCGTAGGTTGTTGCGGGGTCGGGCTGCTCGGATGCGGCGAGGCACACGTCGCACCCGGCGCAGCCGTCCTCGGTCCACTGCTCGCCGAAGTAGCCGAGGAGGAAGGCCCTGCGGCAGGAGGCAGCGTCGCCGTACTCGACCATGCGCGCGAGCTTCTCCTCGGCGCTCTGGCGCTGGGCGTCGTCCTCGATCTGGTCGATGAAGTACTGCTGGTTCATCTTGTCGCGGTAGGAGTAGAAGAGGACGCACTCGCTGGGCTGGCCGTCGCGCCCTGCCCTGCCCGTCTCCTGGTAGTAGCTCTCTACGGACTTGGGCAGGTCGTAATGGACGACGAGGCGGACGTCGGGCTTGTCGATACCCATGCCGAAGGCGATGGTGGCCACGATGATCGGGGTGTCGCCGCGGAGGAAGCGCTCCTGGTTCTCGCGGCGGACGTCGTCCTCGAGGCCGGCGTGGTACGGGAGGGCGTTCAGGCCGCGATCGGTCAGCCGGGCGGCCAGGTCCTCTGTGCCCTGCCGGGAGAAGCAGTAGACGATGGCCGAGCCGCCCTGGAGCTGGCCCAGCAGGCCGGTCAGCACGTCGAAGCTGCGGCGCTTGGGCAGGACGCGGTATGTGAGGTTGGGGCGGTTGAAGCTGGCGACGAACTGGGCGGCTTCGGGGATGCGGAGCTGGTCGACGATGTCCTGGCGCACCCTCCCGGTCGCGGTGGCGGTGAGGGCGACTACCGGCACGCCGGGGAAGTCGCCACGCAGGGTCTGGAGGTTGCGGTAGTCGGGCCTGAAGTCGTGGCCCCACTCGGAGATGCAGTGGGCCTCGTCGATGGCGATGAGGCCCAGGTCGAGGGCGTGGAGGAAGTCGCGGAACCTGGGCAGGGCGATGCGCTCGGGGGCGGCGTAGAGAATGTCGAGCTTGCCCTGGTAGGCCTCCATCTGCACGCGTTGGATCTCGGCCTGGGTCATGGTGCTGTTGATGAAGCCGGCGGCGACGCCTCGCTGCTTGAGGGCGTCGACCTGGTCCTTCATGAGGGCGATGAGGGGCGAGACGACGAGTGTCACACCCTTCATGGCGACGGCTGGAAGCTGGTAGCAGAGGGACTTGCCGCTGCCGGTGGGCATGAGGACGAGGGAGTCGCTGCCGGCGAGGACATGGGCGACTACTTCCTCCTGCAGTGGGAGGAAGCGGTCGTGTCCGAAGCGGGACTTCAGGATGTCGTGGATGTTCGGCGAACCCTCCATGGATTCCGGCGAGGACGTCACTGTTCCAGCATCCGGGCGAATTCGGCAGGCGTCATCTCGATATCTCTACGTATCTTTGACATCAATCCGGGGCCGAGTGTGTTGCCTGAATGCACTGGCACTGTAGTGGCCCTGCCGTCCGGGTGCCTGAGGGAGATATGACTTCCACGCATCCGGACGACTTCGAAGCCTGCGTTTGAGAGTGCCCGTACGACCTCTCTGGCGGTCCTCCTGGGCAGACGGCTCATACCGCGATCTTCTGAACTCCTACGAGCTCAAGGGAGTCGACCTCCTCCTCGCCCTGGACCTCAAGGCAGAGTTGGATGACCTCCTCCATTCGTTCGAGCAGCTCGTCCATCGTCTTTCCCTGTGTGTGACATCCGTGCAGGGACGGGACGCTGCCTACAAGCCAGCCCTCCTCGTCCCGTTCGATTACGACTGTGAATTCGCGTGCCATAGTCATGCCTCCTCCAGGATGGTGGCGCAGATGTAGCGGGTGTCGCCGTTGTCGCTTTGGTGGTTGAAGTAGTAGGAGAGGAATGCTCGGCCGTCGTTGAGGAGCCAGCCCTGGGGGTAGCCCAGGTCGCGACCGCCGCCGTCGGCGCGGACTACCAGCTCATCGGCGGGGTCGATGTTTGTGCACTCCTCGTTTGCGAGGACGGCGCGGATGCCCCAGTCGGGCCTGCGGTAGCCGTAGGCGAGGAGGTTCCTGCCGCTCGGCATCGTGAGGGGGCTGGTCGGGTAGCCCCAGACGGTCTCCTTCCTGGCCGGCGACCATGTGCTGCCGCCGTCTTCGGAGGTCGCGGTATAGATGTACATGCTGTCGTTGTCGTCGAAGAAGGTGGGCCTCAGGAAGGCTACGATGTTTCCAGACGGGGTCTCGATGACCTCGGTCTCGTTGAAGTGGGTGCCAAGCTGAGGCGGGGCTATGTTTCCCCTGAAGCGCCAGTTCATCCCACCGTCGTCCGATGCGACCAGCACAGGGGCGAATATGGTGTTCGCGGGGTCTTCCAGGTCCGCGTCGCTGGGGAGGCCCATGCTATGGATGGGAAAGACGAGCGTGCCGTCGCTCAGCTCGATGACGCGGGCCCTCAGGCCGAAGGGGGCGGAGAAGCCCGGCATGACTGGGTCCCAGCCCGGCACCGATTCGACGTGGCGCCGCTGACTCCATGTGCGACCCCGGTCGGTAGAGCGCCGGATGAAGGGCCCGCGCTCAGCGAGGTAGTAGGTCTCATGGTCCGGGGCGATGGACCGCTCCCGCCCGGGGTACTCCCTGACCTTCACGTCCCTGCCGGGGGACGTGTCCGCCTTCAACTCCTCGTAGACCTCGCGGGTGATCAGGTCGCTGCCCGGCATGGCGACTATGAGTGTGCCGTCGTTCAGTAGGGTGAGGTTCTGGTTGCGGATGGGGCCTGAGTCGAACGCGACGGGCTCCGACCAGGTGTCGCCGCCGTCGGTGGACCTGGTTATGCACGCCTCGACGGCCGGATGGCCGTGGCCCGCTGTGCGGGAGCGCCGGAACGCGACCACGATCTCGCCGTCGGGGTAGACGACGACGCTCGGGCCGGGGCCGCAGTACCAGGTCTCGTCGCGGTAGATGTCGATGTCTCGGACCTTCCTGAGTGTGGCCATGGCAGCCCTCCTCCTGGGTGGTGGGGGCTAGTTTATAGTTTTTGGTTTCTAGTTTCGAATTTCGAGTTGGGGAGAAGGGCAGCTTGGAGGGGCGACGGCTTTGACCGGGGGGAACCGGGGAGGGCGGGTTTCAAACCCGCCCCTACAGGTGGAGCAGCAGACTGGTTTCGAGGTGGGAGAGGGGTGCGTTGTATAATGGCCGGGTACCTGTGCCGGGCTTAGTCATGCTGCTTGCACTCGATATCGGCAACACGAACATCTCCCTTGGCGTATTCGACGAGTCCGGCGGCCCTCCAGACTACATGCCGGGCGCGACGTGGCGCATTGCGACGGACCGCGCGCGTCTGGCAGACGAGTACGGCCTGCTGATCAGCAGCCTGCTCTCGGCGAAGGGCATGTCGCCCGGCGACATCGACTCCGTGGCGATGTGCAGCGGGGTGCCGCCGCTGACGGGCGTGCTTGTCGAGGTGTGCGCGGCGTATTTCGGGATCGAGCCGCTGGTCGTGGGTTCAGGGGTCAGCACGGGGATCAAGGTGCTGTACGACAGCCCCCGCGACGTGGGGGCCGACCGGATAGCTGACGCGGCAGCCGCGCTGACGCTGTACGGGGGGCCGGCGATAGTGGTCGACTTCGGGACGGCGACGGTGTTCGACGCCATTCGCGCCAACGGCGAGTACGTGGGCGGGGCGATAGCGCCTGGAGTGGCGGTGGCCGCCGACGCGCTATTCCACAGCGCATCCCTGCTCCGGCGCGTGGAGCTGCAGCGGCCGCCAACGGCCATCGGCCGCAACACCGTACACGCGCTGCAGTCGGGGCTGGTGCTCGGGTACTCCGACATGGTCAAGGGCATGGTGGCGCGGTTCGACGAGGAGCTGGGCGGGGGCAGCACAGTGGTGGCGACGGGCGGGCTGGCCGGGCTCATCGAATCGGAGGCGAGGGTGTTCGACCACGTTGCGCCGCACCTGACGCTATCGGGCCTTCGCATCATCCAGGAGCGGAACCCGTGAAGCCGCTGGACGGGCGGAACGTCGCCCTGGGGGTATCCGGGAGCATAGCCTGCTACAAGGCGGTCGATCTCGTCAGCAAGCTGGTGCAGCTCGGGGCAGAGGTCGACGTGATGATGACGCCCGCGGCCAGGGAGTTCGTCGCGCCGCTGACGTTCGGCGCGATCACCCACAGGCCGGTGGCGGAGAGCCTGTTCGACCCGCGCTCGGAGCTGGGGATCGACCACGTGGCCATCGCGGAGCGGGCGGACGTGGTCATAGTCGCGCCGGCGACGGCCCAGACGATCGCAAAGCTGGCGCTGGGGTTCGCGGACGACACGATCAGCGCGACGGTGCTTGCCACCGCGGCGCCGGTCATCGTCTGCCCGGCAATGGACGCGAACATGTACGAGAGCCCGGCGACGCAGGCAAACGTGGAGACTCTGGTGGCGAGAGGGGTCACCATCGCGGGCCCCGCCGAGGGTCGGATGGCGTCGGGGCTGATTGGCAAGGGGCGGCTGCTGGAGACGCCGGAGCTGCTGGGGCACGTGCGGCTGGTACTGGGCCGGACGGGCGACCTGGCGGGCCGGAAGGTGGTGATTAGCGCGGGCGGGACGCAGGAGGATATCGACCCGGTGCGGTTCATCGGCAATAGGTCGAGCGGCAAGATGGGGTACGCGATCGCGGAGGCGGCGATAGACCGGGGCGCCGAGACGGTGATTGTTGCCGGGCCGAACGCGCTGCAGCCGCCCGTGGGGGCGAGGGTCGTGGATGTCGGGAGCGCGCTGGAGATGCGGGACGCGGTGCTGTCGGAGTGCGAGGGCGCGGACGCGGTGGTGATGGCGGCCGCGGTCGCCGACTGGCGTCCCGCCGAGCGGGCGGAGTCGAAGATGAAGAAGGGCGACCGGACGACGCTAACGCTGGAGCTGGTGCGGACGCCGGACATCGCCGCCG
>DAOULA010000026.1:0-2285 GCA_034420735.1 Dehalococcoidia bacterium | reverse complement strand
GCCCCTGTGCATGGGCGGCAGGTCCCCACAGACGGACAGTACCTCCACCCGATGGTCTCTCTGCGGATACTGGTAGTTGTTGAAGCAGTGGCATGCGACCACCGCCTTGCCGTCGATCTCCGCAAGCCCGTACTGGTGGTGCGAAAAGCCCTCGTTGCCGGTCTCCTGCGTGTCGTAGTCTTCGGACTCGGTAACACGCCTGGGAGCTGACCACGAATTGCCGTCCCACCGGGTGACGCACATCGTCCAGCTGTCCCTCGACAGGTCCGAGTCCCTGTAAGGAAGCTTCCTGTTGAAGCCGCTGTCGACGATCCAGTCGGGGTCGACGTAAGGGCGGACCTTGATCGGGTGGATCATCCGGAAGGTGCACACCAGGTCGCCGCCGGCGCGCACGAGCCTGGCGTTCGACGGCGTCATGTTGATCATCCGGTTCTCGCCGGCGTGCACCTGGGACTGGGGCCGCTCGTACGACCTCAGCGGGATCGGGATCACGCCGTCCGAATCGTCAGTGCCGGGGCCGTTGCTCACCTCGCCGCTGACCGGGTCGATGCGCCTCATCTCTATCTCGCGTACCTGGTCGACCTGGATGTCGTAGCCCCATCCCGGCGATGATTCCCACAGGACGAGGACGCTTCCGTCGTCGTCCGACGTGCAACGAGGCAGGAAGTTCAGCGGGTTGCGGTGCGACAGCCGGACGGGGTCACTCAGTGCCCCCTGCGACAGCTTTGAGTAGTAGACGTGAGACTCGCCGTCCCGGAATCGCTCGAAGGACACCGCGATTCCCCCGGGGACGGCTGCCAGGCTGGGGTGGCGGCCCGTCATTCGGCGACGCCTGCTGCCTGACTCGTCCATGACGTGCACCACGTCCCCGTCGTCCTCCCGGCTCACCCACGCGATCCACAACGTGCCCTCTTCGTCCCGGGTGATCGACGGGTCCTGCAGGACCGTGGGGCCTGACTCCAGCGTGCTCGTCTCGCCGTCCCGGTGGAGCTTCAGGCTCCACGTATCGCCGTCAAGCTCTGTCCAGGCGAAGGCCGGCTCGGACGCACCCGCCACCGCAAGGCCTGAGAACTGCTCGGCGCTGGAGGTGCGCAGGGCGCGCACGCCGCCCTTTCCGCTTTCGATCAGGTGCAGGGTCGGGCGCATGGCGAGGTATGCGTCGATCCAGCCCTGGTAGGTCATGCTGGGGAGCAGCGTCGCCTTGATGTCCTCCCACTCCCGGTCCACGTCCATGTTGGCGACGAAGTCCTCGTCCACGTCGTCCATGGTGACGGCGGCCAGCGCCCAGCCCCAGTCCGTGGCGGCTAGGTCGCACTCGAAGGCTCGGTCGAGCCTGTATACCGGTTCCGGCGCCACGCCAGCCTCCAGAGGGATAGGGTGTACGCAGTGTGATCCGCGTCAACGGTCTCGGGGTAGCCCAAGGCCAACCGGGCCCGGCGCTCGACGCCGGGCCCGGTCTGGTACCGCTTAGTGGTCGTTCAGTTGCCTATCTCGGAGTGTAGTGGAGGTGCTGCGAGGGGTTCTCGTAGTAGTACAGCTCCATCCGCGGCGGCAGGTTGTAGAAGCCGCCCTGGACGACGGTCCTTGGGTCGGGCACGTTACGCATGTCGTCGTTGACCACGAATAGTCCCTTGAACCCGGATGTGCTGCCGACGACGTTGATTGCCAGGGCCTCCTTGATATAGGTCTCGTAGAGGAACCTGGCCAGCTCCTTGCGCCTTGGCGAGGTCATCGAGTGGGAGAAGCCCTCTTCGTAGGCGTCGAGCAACTCCTTCATGATGTAGCGGCCGTCCTCGTTCTTGTACTTGTCACTCACCGGGTCCTCGCCCTGGGCGCCGCCCGTCGAGTACCACCTGCCGACCTCGACCGCGATGTGCGAAGCCGTTACGGCAGGGGCGCAGGAGTGGGCCGCGATCCAGCAGTTCCAACCAGGGCCGCCGGCGACTGGCTGGAGGTAACCCTTGTTCGCCCGGTGGATCACGTACTGCCTCGGGTCGACGTTGAACGTGCTGTCGATGCCGATATCCTTCCAGTGCTGAATGACGAACTCGACCGGAGTCACGTCCTGCGGGTAGACGTCCCAGCGCAGCGTGAGGCGCCCGCTGCCGTCGGGCCTCATGCGGTAGCCGTCCGAGTCCCTGGCCGTGAGGCCAAGCCCATCCAGCAGGGCGTTGGCCCTGTCTAGGTCCCGCTCGATGTCGTAGTACCGGAGCTCCGGCCCAACGTCGAACAGGCTGCCCTCGGCCGGTGCATAGTCTCTTATCTCACCGGTTCCGGCGAATACC
>DAOULA010000025.1:0-15246 GCA_034420735.1 Dehalococcoidia bacterium | reverse complement strand
CTCGGCTGGCAGATGTTGGGAGAGGAGCCGCCCTCCCGACATGTAGAGCGTGAACCATGAGCTTTGATCGGCGGCGCGAACGTCGTACTAGCGGTAGAGTCCGCTGGTTCACTTTAATCGCTATAGTTATCGTCTTGGTGGCCGTTATCTTCGACTTCCAGTGGGTCTGGGGTCTCTTCTTTCTCTTCTGGGCAGCGCCCAGCATCTTTACAGGAGAGACTTTCATGGTTGAGCCTGTCCATCGTGCGGAAAACCCGTGGCTCTTCTGGACAATCGTAACGCTGTGGCTGAGTCTAAGCCTCGCGCTAATCGGCTTGGATATCGCCCGGCTTTTCACCTGACACGGCTACTCTAACGTCTTCCTCATCAGCCTTCTTGGTCGGCTTTGTGGCTAGTATGAAGAGATGGAGCCATAGATCTGATCATCCCTTCTGCCCCACCGCGCCTTACTCGAACTCCCGCAGCCGCTTCTGCGTCAGCAGGATGACGGACGTGACGGCCATCATCCCGAATCCCAGGATTGCCACGGCCATCTGTCCGCCCAACGCCTCGATGGCCAGGCTCGCCGGCAGCACCCCCAGCGGCATCAGCCCGTAGTTCATCATGAACACACTCATCACGCGGCCCCGGTACTGGTCCTCGACCACCTCCAGGATCAGCGTCTGGTTCAAGGTCCGGCGCGTGGCGTCCCCGAGCCCCATCAGCACCATGATGGCCGCTCCGGCCATGTAGTACGGGAAGGCCGCGACAAGCAGGAGTCCGATGCCTGACATGAAGCTGCCGCCGATCAGCAGGAGCCCCCGCTTCCACTTGCCCAGACTCGCGATGAACATTGCGCCCGTCAGCGATCCCAGCCCCATTATGCTGACCAGCAGCCCCAGCTCCTCCGGGCCTCTGCCGTATATCTCGACCACGAAGACGGGGATCAGGAACCTGAACGGCATGGCGAGCAGGGTTGTCGTCAGCCCCATTATCAGGAGGACCAGCACGAGGTGGTGGCCGGCTATGACGCGAATGCCGTCCCCGATGTCCGTCATCATGGGGACGTTCGCCCGGACCGTGCTGCTCCCGTCGTAGCGGACCAGGGTCGTCGACGCTATCGCCAGTGCCCCCAACGCCGTGATGACGACGTAGACCCCCTGCGCCTCGAAACGCGCGTACAGGAATCCTGCTACTGCGGGAGACACCAGCGTCATCGCGCTCATGCCCGCCGCGTTCAGCGCCAGGCCGTTGGTCAGGTTCCTCTGGCCGACGATCTCGGGGATGATCGCCTGCCGTGCCGGCATCATGAACGACCACATTCCGCCCTGGAGCATCGACGCTGCCAGCAGGTGGGTCCAGTGGACGAGGCCCGTAGCGATCAGGACCGTGACGACGAGGGCGATGACTGCGTTGAGGGCCTGGCCGCCCTGGATGATCTTCTTCCTGTCGACCCGGTCGGCGATTGCGCCGCCCCACAGCGACAACAGCAGTATCGGGATCGCCGAGCCGCCGTTCACGATGCCGAGGAGCAGCGGGCGCTCGGTGAGCTCGTACACGAGATAGCCGCGGGCGATCATCTGCATCTGCACGCCGCCCATCAGGCATATCATGCCCACCCACAGGAGCAGGTAGTTGCGGTTGGCGAACGAGGCGAAGGTGCCCCGTGAGAACCGGCGCGCGGCTCGTTCCCTAACGGCGGAGCTCCTGGCGCGCCGCTCCGGCGAACGCTCCCCAGCGGTGTCAGACGTGTCCGGCGAGGAGGGCTCTTTGGGTTTCACCCCCGCAGTCTACCTACTGGCCACGCCGCTGGCAAACGCGGGATAGCAGTCCCACACGTTTGAATTGACTCCAGACGGCTAGCGCGCTAGCCTGTCTGAATCTGGACACACGGAGCTTGTTGACATGGGTACATTCGCCGCGCATATTGGCGTAAGTGATGGGAATGGGGGAGCCCCCCAGTGGGTCGACGCGCTGGTCGACACGGGCGCCGCGTTCACTGTGTTGCCGGACTCCGTATTGCGGGACCAGGTGGGCGTGCAGCCGGAAGAGACTATGGAATTCACTCTGGCCGACGGCAGGAAGACATCATTCCCGGTCGGGGAAGCGCGCCTGTCGGTGGAGGGGAGAGAAGCTACGAGCCGCGTGGTATTCGGCGAAGAGGGCCAGTACCTTGTCGGCGCTACCACACTCCAAGTGCTAGGGTTGATTCCCGATACCACGAATCACAAGCTGGTCCCCGCGCCGAAGCTGCCGATATAGCCCGGTGCAGGGAGTAGCAGCGTACGCTATCTCAGCTCCCTGAGGCGCCGCTCCTTCACTAGGATCGCAGCCGAGAACGCGACGATCAGCAGCCCCAGTCCTGCCAGGACCGGCTGCGGCCCCACGATGTCCGCGAGGATCCCCGCAGGGAGCACCGCGAAGGGCATCAGGCCGAAGTTCATCATGAATATGCTCATCACCCGGCCGCGGTACCGGTCCTCGATCTGGCCCATGATCAGGATCTGGTTCAGCGACCATACCCCGGCGGTGCCGAGTCCCGCGGCGGCGATCACCGCGACGGCCACCCCGTAGATGGGGATGAGCCCGACGGCTACCATCACCATCCCAGACAGCGCCCCCGCGCCGACGAACAGCTTCCCGCGTCCGCCCTCCCGCAGCCCGGCTATTATCACAGTTCCCACCAGCGCCCCGACGCCGGACATGCTGACCAGAAGGCCCAGGGCCTCGGACTCCAGCTCGTACACCTCGACGATGAGCACCGGCAACAGGCTCTGCAGCGGCGCCGAGAAGAAGACGAACACGAACCCGATCAGCAGCAGGAGGCGGACCACCTCCTTGTTCCAGATGTACGACACCCCCTGGGCGATGTCCGCAGCAACCGAGCCCCTCGGGCCGGCCTCCGGCTTCGTGTCGGAGCGAATCGACGTCGACAGGACAACGGCGATGAGGCCCAGCCCGGCGACCACGAGGTAGACGCCCTCGGGGCCGACGAACGCGTAGATCAGGCCCGCCGCGGCGGGCGCAACCAGTGCGGGCGCACTCATTCCGGCTGATATGAGGGCGATGCCGTTCGCGATCCGGTTGCGCGGCAGCACGTGAGGCATCATCGCCTGCCTGGCCGGCCCCATGAACGCCCAGGCGACGCCCTGCATGAGAGCGGCCGCGGCCAGATGGACCCACGTTACCGACTCCGTGATTATCGAGAACGTGACGAACAGGGCCAGGCTCATCGAGCAAGCCTGGCCCAGCTGGATCAGGCGCTTGGGCGGCACCCTGTCGGCGAAGGCGCCGCCCACGAGCGCGAGGCACAGCACGGGCACCGCTGCCATGCCGCTCACCAGGCCGAGGATCTTGGCCGAGCGGGTCATCTCGTATACGAGGTAGCCCTGGGCGATGCCCTGCATCTGGTAGCCCGCCACCATCGACATGGTGCTGAGCCAGAGCAGGGTGAAGTCCCTGCTCTGGGTTGCGCGCAGGGTGTACCGCCAGCCCGACGGCCTTCTCCGAACAGCGGGGTTAGGCTTGTTGGGGGCCACGCTCCTCATCCACGCGAGCGATAGGGGCTTCGCAGTCATGGGACAACCCTACGATGCGTCTCGCGTCCTTGCCAACCGGTTCGAATGCCCCGTTTCGACCGGATTGCCCCGCCCCAGGCACAAAAAGAGGGGGCCCGGGCTGCGATCCACTCTCATTCGCCGGAGCGAAAGGTGTTCGCAGGTGTTCGACCCGGGCCCGCCGTTTGCGGCAATGGTACTATTGTCTACGGTTTCATCATAACACGACGGCTCTGTATCTTTCCCCGAGGGGAAGGCTCAAATCCACCACCTAGTGGCAGCGCTGGCCCTAGGCAAGGCGAGGGCGGGTTTCAAACCCGCCCCTACAGAGTGACCCCGACAAATGAGGCGTCCACCGCGTAGGTGGGAGATTTGGGGAGACTAAGCGAGGTATGCAGGTGGGCAACACCTTCGGCCATATGTTCCGGGTGACGACGTGGGGGGAGTCCCACGGCGACGCTGTAGGCGTGGTCGTGGACGGCTGCCCGCCGGGCCTGGAGCTATCCGTCGACGACATCCAGCCCGAGCTGGACAGGCGGCGTCCGGGCCAGAGCCGCATCGTCACCCAGCGCAGGGAGTCGGACAGGGCGGAGATACTCTCGGGCGTCTTCGAGGGGCGCACCCTCGGAACGCCGATTCTCATCGGCGTGTGGAACGAGGACGCCCGGGGCAAGGACTACGAGCACATGCGGACGAAGTTCCGCCCGTCCCACGCCGACTACTCCTACCAGGCCAAGTACGGCATCCGGAACTGGAAGGGCGGCGGAAGGGCCAGCGCAAGGGAGACCATCGGCCGTGTCGCCGCCGCAGCGATAGCCGGCAAGCTGCTCGCCCGGGACTTCGGCGTGGAGATCGTTGGCTACGTCAAGCAGGTCCGGGACCTGGGGGCCGACGTGGACCCGGACACCGTGACGAGGGCAGACGTCGAGTCCAACATAGTCCGGTGCCCCGACACCGACATGGCACAGCGGATGATAGAGCAGATCGAGGGGGCGCGGAAGGACGGCGATACCCTGGGCGGCATCGTCGAGTGCGTGGCGCGGGGAGTGCCGCCGGGATGGGGCGAGCCCGTATTCGACAAGCTGGAGGCGGACCTGGCCAAGGGCGTCATGTCGCTCCCTGCGTGCAAGGGGTTCGAGATAGGCTCCGGCTTCGGCGGTATCGCAATGACCGGCTCACAGCACAACGATCCCTTCTACAACGAGGGCGGGCGCGTCAGGACGCGCACGAACAACTCCGGCGGCATCCAGGGTGGCATATCGATCGGCGAGAGCATAGTCATGCGGGCCGCCTTCAAGCCCGTCGCAACCATCATGCGGGAGCAGGAGACGGTCGACGTGGACGGCAATCCCACGACCCTGAAGGGCCGGGGCCGCCACGACCCCTGCGTGCTCCCGCGCGCCGTCCCCATGGTCGAGGCGATGATGGCCCTTGTGCTGATCGACCACGCCCTTAGGCAGAGGGGCCAGGCCGGGACGGGGTGACCGCTTACTTGCCCGCCGCTGCGTAGGCCTCGTCCAGGAGGTCGGTGACGTAGCGCACCCGCAGGTCGGGGCCGAACTGGGCCGCGCCCTGCTGTAGCTGGATCACGCAGCCCGGATTCGCCGTGGCCAGCACCTCCGCGCCCGTCGCACCCACGTTGCCCATCTTCGACCTCAGGACGCGGAGCGAAAACTCGCGCTGAGTGATCGCATAGGTGCCCCCCGCGCCGCAGCACTTCGTCGAGTCGGCCATCTCCTCAAACTCCAGCCCCGGGATCGAGCGCAGTAGCCGGCGGGGCGCTTCGGTGATGCGCTGGGCGTTGGCCAGGTGGCAGGAGTCCTGGTACGTGACCCGGTACGGGAGCCTGCCCTCAGGCGGCACGAGCGGCAGGTCGGCCAGGAACTCGTGCACGTCCCTCACCATGCCGCCGAGCGACGCCGCCCTGTCGGAGTAGGCGCCGTCGTCCTCCAGCAGGTGGCCGTACTCCTTCATCCGAGCGCCGCATCCCGCCGAGGCGACGACGACAGCGTCCACCGGGTCGCTCAGGAAGGCGTCGACGTTGCGCCGGGCGAGCTCCCGCGCCATGTCCATGTCGCCCACGTGGGAGTGGATCGCGCCGCAGCAGGCCTGGTTTGCGACGACGACCACCTCGCACCCGTTGCGTGCCAGCACCCGCGTCACCGCGTCCATCTGCGGGCCGTGTACCAGCGGCATAACGCAGCCGGACAGCAGCGCGACCCTCGCCCTGCGCTCTCCAACGGCGGGGATCACCTGCCCCTTCGCCTTGAACGTGCCCGGGGCGATGTCCGGCGTCGTGCCCTCCAGCTCGGCGAGGCTCTTCGACACCACACGCAGCGCGCCCGTCTTCCGGACTGCGGCCTGTATGCCCAGCCCCTGGTACATCCGCATCGCCTTGACGATCAGGGCAAGTCGCCGCTGGTGCGGCACGATGCCTCGCAGCAGCAGGCTCGAAACGGCTCGTGCGACCACGGATGGCTTGCGCTGCCGCTCGACCTGCGCCATCGTCGCCTCGATGAGCCGTCCGTAGGGCACGCCCGACGGGCAGGCCGACTCGCAGGCGCGGCACTGGATGCACAGGTCCCAGTGCTCCGTGACGGCGGGGCCTATCGGGATGCGCCCCTCGTTGACGGCCTTCATCAGCGCAATGCGGCCCCGCGGAGACTCCGTCTCCAGCCCCGTCTCGACGTATGTCGGACACGCCTGCAGGCAGAAGCCGCAGTGGACGCACTTGTACAGGTCGGGCTCCGCGGGGGCGTCCGGCCCCGAGAACAGCTTCAGCGGGTCCAGGCCGGTCGGGGGTGTCGTCATATGTTCCCCGCAGACCGGCCGGGGTTCAGAATCCCCCCGGGGTCGTACTGGCTCTTCAGGCCCCTCGACACGTGGTCCGGCCCGCCTGAGCCGCCCCAGACGTCGATTCCAGCCCTGGCGGCCAACGGTCCCTGCTCGACGACGAGGCGGCCGCAGGCCTGTGAGACGAGGTTGTGCATCCGGTCGAGTATGCCGGGTATGGGGGCGCGCACGCTGCCGTCTCCCAGCCACGAGGCCAGGACCGTGCCGTGGGCAGGGTGCGCCACGATTGCAGGATCGAGGCCGTCCGCGCTGTCGATGCCCTCTATCCCCTCGATGAGGGGTGCGACGGCTGACGGTGTGACGTTCGCCCGGAAGCCGAGCATCGGCCGTGTCGCCCGGTCCCAGCCGAAGTCGCCTAGCGCCCTCCACAGGGGCGCGGCTTCATCGGCGTCCAGCACGTCTGACACTGCGGTTCCCGCGGCGGCCCGGCTCTCCCTTACCTGCCTGTCCAGCGTGCGAGGGCGTCCGCCGAGCCGCACGGCGAGCCGCCATCTCCCCTGGGCGCCTCCACTACCGGGCCCCGGCGTTCCCATCCTTTGCCCGGCCTGCTCGTCGAACACGGCGAGGGCCAGGGGCATCAGGCCGCTTCGGAACAGGCCCAGCGCAGCGTCGAGGCATGGGCCCGACCCGTCGAAGCCGGCCAGCACGGTCGCCTCGCCGGCAGGGCGAGGCGTGAGCTTGAGCGAGACCTCTGCTATCACTCCCAGAGTGCCTAGCGCGCCGATGTGGAGCCGGGCCATGTCGAATCCGCTGACGTTCTTGACCACCTGCCCGCCGCTCTTCGTGACGGCGCCGTCCGCCTGGACGACCTTCATCCCGATCACCGTGTCCCGGATGCTCCCGTACTGCCACTTGAGCGGGCCGCTCACTCCGACCGCCAGGGTCCCTCCGAGCGTGGCCCTGTCCGGCAGCGGCGGGTCGACGGCCAGGAATTGCCCATGCCGTCCCAGCGCCTCCTGGAGGGATGCGATGGTGATGCCTGCCTCGACCGTCGCGGTCAGGTCGCCGGGGGTGTGGTCCACTATCCGGTCCAGGCCGGTCACGTCGAGGGCCATGTCGTACCCGGTTGGAATGTTGCCCAACCCGATCCTCGTGCCGCCGCCCCAGATTACTACGGCGAACTCTCCCTGGCCCGCGAATCGAAGGGCATCCCTGATCCCGTCCACGTCGTCGGGGCGGGCCTCGTAGTGCGGCCTGATCCCCTCGATCTCATACTCCCGCCCCGCTTGCATATCGATTCCCTAGATGTACGCGCCCGCGCCGGTCATGGCCACGGCTGCGGAGTGGGATACGTGGGTGCGGTCCTTGCCGGTGGGGAAGACCTTGCCTGGGTTCAGCATGTCGTTCGCCCCGAAGGCCGGGCCCAGGCGGGCCATAGCCGCCATGTCGTCGTCGTTGAACATGAGCGGCATATACTCCTGCTTCTCGATGCCGATGCCGTGCTCGCCCGACAGGGCGCCGCCAGCATCCACGCACAGCTTCAGGATGTCGCCGCCGGCCGCCATGGTCCTGGACAGCTCGTCGGGGACCCGCTCGTCGAAGAGGATCGAAGGATGCAGGTTGCCGTCCCCCGCGTGCAGAAGGTTGGCGATGGGCAGGCCGTACTGCTCCGAGATCGCCTCGATGCCTGCCAGGACCTCCGGCAGCTTCGTCCTGGGAATCGTGCCGTCGACCAGGTAGTAGTTTGGCGCGAGCCTGCCCAGCGCGCCCAGGACGCCCTTCCTGCCGGCCCAGAGCCGGGCCCGCTCGTCCGCGTCGGCCGCCGTTCGTATCTCCATCGGATTGTGGCCGCGGCAGATGCGCTCGATCTCCTCCGACTCCTCCTCCACGGTCTCCCGCAGTCCGTCCACCTCGACGAGGAGCACCGCACCCGCGCCCTCGGGATAGCCGGCGTTGACGGCGGGCTCCACGGCCTGGATGCACAGCCGGTCCATCATCTCTATCGCCGCCGGGACGACCCCCGCGCCGATGATGCCGGACACAGCGGCGCTCGCCTGGCCTATGTCCTCGTATATGGCCAGCAGCGTGCGGACCGCCTCGGGCTGCCTGAGCAGCCGCACGATGATCTTGGTCGCCACCGCAAGCGTGCCCTCGGACCCGATGACTATGCCCCGCAGGTCGTAGCCCGGCGCTTCCCGCGTCCTGCCGCCCAGCCAGTGCACCGAGCCGTCAGCCAGCACCACCTCCATGCCCAGGACGTGGTTCGTCGTGACCCCGTACGCGAGGCAGTGGGGCCCGCCCGAGTTCTCGGCGATGTTGCCGCCGATGGTGCAGGCGGTCTGGCTCGACGGGTCGGGCGCGTAGTAGAGGCCGTACTCGGACGCCGCCGCGGTCACGTCCACGTTCACCACGCCCGGCTCGACGACAGCCACGTGGTTGACGGGGTCGATCTCAAGGATGCGCGTCATTCGCGTGAGCGCGAGGACGATGCCGCCCTCCTCGGCGACGGCCCCGCCGCTGAGCCCGGTTCCGGCGCCCCTCGCGACCACCGGCAGGCCGTACCTGTGGGCCGTCGTGAGAACGCCCGAGACCTCGTCCGTCGTCGCGGGCACGACGACAAGCTGGGGCATGGCCCTGTCCACGGAACCGTCGTATTCGAACACGATCAGGTCCTCGGGCCGGTGAATGACGTACGCGTCGCCGACGATCTCCCGGAGCTCGGCGGCGGCTTTGCGGATGTCTGTCGGCGAGGCGGTCATGGCGGCTACATCATAGTCAATCACCCCGCCGGATGGCTACATGTCAACCCCGCCTCGCTGCCGTAGCCGTAGAATCGCCCGGCCCGCAGAGTGGTACAATACGCTGCGAAGGGAGCTTCGATGGCCACACAGGTCCAGTACCACAGCGACACCGGCCGGGTCTTCATGACAAAGGCTTGGGCGTACCTTGATGAGGGCGACCTGTTGCAGGCGTCCGAGAAGGGCTGGGGGGAGGCCGCGCAGGCTGTCAAGGCCGTCGCCGAGGCCCGCGGTTGGCGCCACAAGAGTCACCGCGACCTCTTCAGGGCCGTCGATCGCCTTGCAGAAGAGGTTGACGACAGGCAGTTCGGGGTTCTCTTCCACTCTGCCAGCGCCCTTCACACAAACTTCTACGAGGGCTGGATGCCTCGAGGACTGGTCGCCGACGGCCTCTCCAAGGTCGATGACCTCGTGAAAGGACTGGAGACTCTCCACGACCACCCCTGTTAGGAGGACCCATGCGACCCATCACTGAGATCGCGGACTGGATGGGCATCGACCCCGACCACGTCTCCCCCTATGGCAAGTACAAGGCCAAGCTGTCACTGGACGCCATCAAGGAGGGCGGCCACAAGGGCAAGATGATCCTCATCACGGCCATTACCCCGACCAGGGCGGGTGAGGGCAAGACGACGACCACGGTCGGCCTCACCCAGGCGCTGGGCAGGCTCGGCTACAGGGCCGCGGCCACCCTGAGGGAGCCGTCGCTGGGGCCCATATTCGGCATCAAGGGCGGCGGTACCGGGGGCGGCGCATCCCTAGTCGAGCCGCAGGACGAGGTGAACATCCACTTCACGGGCGACGCCCACGCCGTGTCGTCGGCCCACAACCTGCTGGCGGCCCTGACCGACAACGTCGCGCAGCGCGGCCAGATCGACGGCTTCCGCCCGGAGGACATCACCTGGCGCAGGGTCACCGACATGGAGGACCGCGCCCTCCGCTCCATCATCGCGGGCCTGGGCGGCAAGAACAACGCCCCCGTGCGCGAGTCCGGATTCGACATCGTCACCGCGTCCGAGATCATGGCCGTCCTGGCCCTTGCCTCCGACCTGGAGGACCTGCGCGCCCGGCTGAAGCGGATCGTCGTCGGCGCAAAGGCGGACCGCTCTCCCGTGACCGCCGATGACGTAGACGCCGTCGGCTCGCTGATGTCGCTCCTGCGCCACTCCATACAGCCCAACCTGGTGCAGACGACCGAGGGCCAGCCCGTCGTGATTCACACCGGCCCCTTCGGCAACATCGCCCACGGGTGCAGCTCCGTGGTCGGCGACAGGCTCGCCCGCAGCTACGTGGACTACGTGCTGACCGAGGCCGGATTCGGGGCCGATCTGGGCTTCGAGAAGTGCATCGACATCAAGGCCCGCGCCAACGGCCTTGAGCCCAGCGCGGTGGTCATGGTGACCACGGTACGGGCGATGAAGTCCCACGGCGGCGTCAAGTTCCGTGAGCTGGACGCGACGAACACCGAGGCGGTCGAGAAGGGCTGCGCCAACCTGGAGCACCTGATCGGCGTCGTTCGCTCCTACGGCCTGCCCGTCGTGGCCGCCATCAACGAGTTCCCGTCGGACACGCCGGAGGAGACCGCCATAGTCAAGGCCCGCGCCGAGGCCGCGGGGGCACAGGCCGCCGTGCAGAGCAGCGTCTTCGCCGAAGGCGGCGCGGGCGGCACCGACCTCGCCGAGGCGGTCGTGGAGGCCGCGAAGGACGAGCTTGAGATGACGTACCTGTTCCCGGAGGACGCGCCGGTCGAGGAGAAGGTCAAGACCCTCGCGACCAGGATATACGGCGCGGACGACGTGCGGTGGGCGCCCGCGGCCCGCACCATGCTGCGGCGCTTCCGCAACAACGGTTGGGGCAACCTGCCCGTCTGCATGGCCAAGACGCACCTGTCCATATCCCACAACCCGAGGCTGATGGGACGCCCGTCCGGGTACACCTTCGAGGTCTCCGACGTTCGCGCGTCCGTGGGCGCGGGCTTCATATACCCCATTGCGGGCACGATGATGACTCTGCCAGGCCTTCCCGGTTCGCCGCGCCAGCTCGACGTGGACGCTGAGGGGAACATCCTGGGCCTGTAGGCGGGGAGGACTCACCGCAGAGGTCGCGGAGAGCGCAGAGGTGAAGAGGTAAGGGTTGAGGGGAGGGGGCTTGGCCTCTTCCCCCGAGGGGGAAGATTGAGATGGGGGCCCTCGCGCTGCCGAAGAGCAAAGCTGTTCATGTCTCACAAACCCTGAGCAGTTACAGGTAGGGATGGCTGAGTTCTTCAATGTCCTGCCTCCCGGCCAGGCGCTGCGCGTGCTGCTCGACCGGCTGGAGCCGCGGACCGGGGCCGAGACCGTCCCTGCGTACGAGGCCCTGGGGCGGGTGACCGCTGCCGAGGTCGTGTCCGAGGCCGACCTGCCCGCATTCCCCCGCTCGACCATGGACGGCTACTCCGTCCGCTCGGCCGACACCTTCGGGGCGACCGAGAGCCTGCCGGCGTTCCTCGACGTGGTTGGTGAAGTCCCCATGGGCGCTCCGCCTTCCGTGTCCCTGAATACGGGGCAGGCCGCGAGGGCTTACACGGGCGGAATGCTTGCCGTTGGCGCGGACGCTGTGGTCATGGTCGAGCATACCCAGGCCATCGACGACCGGAGCATCGAGGTGCTCAGGCCCGTGGCGCCGGGCGAGAACGTCAACCAGGTTGGCGAGGACATACGCGCCGGCGGCGTGGTCCTGCCCGCGGGCCACGAGGTGAGGCCGCAGGACGTCGGCGGGCTGGTGACGCTGGGCATTGACAGGGTGCCGGTCGCCGCACGGCCCAGGGTAGCTATTGTGTCGACCGGGGACGAGCTGGTGCCGCCTGAGTCGACGCCGGGTCCGGGCCAGGTGCGCGACGTGAACACCTACACGCTGTCCGCGCTAATTGATAGGGCGGGGGGCGTGCCTGTGAGGGCCGGGCTCGTGGCCGACGACTTCGAGGAGCAGCGCGCCGCCGCTGTCGCAGGACTGGCCGTCTCGGATATGCTCGTCTTCTCTGCGGGCAGCTCGGTCAGCGCTCGTGACCTGACCGCCCAGGTCTTCGACAGCCTCGGCGAGCCCGGCGTGCTCGTCCACGGCATCTCGTTCAAGCCCGGCAAGCCAACCATACTGGCCCTGCTGGACGGCAAGCCGGCCATCGGGCTGCCCGGTAACCCCGTCTCGGCGGCTGTCGTGTTCGACATGGTCGCCACGCCGGTGGTCCGTGCCCTCATGGGCGCAACGCCCGGACGTTGGCGACCCTCTATCCGCGCAACGCTGGCCCGCGACGTGCCGTCCCAGACTGGCCGCCAGGACACGGTGCAGGTCGCCCTGTCCGAGGTGGACGGCGTGGTGACCGCCGAGCCGGTGTTCGGCAGCTCGAACCTCGTCTACACGATGGTCCGCGCCGACGGGCACGTTACCGTTCCCATCGACGCGGGCGGCCTGTACGCAGGCGCGGAAGTGTCGGTTACGCTCTACTAGAAGCGGCCGTCCAGGTCCATGCTGTCCAGCAGCTCCACGACCTCCGGCGACGACTTCAGCATGCCGAGTGCCTGCCTCTCTATCTGCCGCGTACGCTCCCTGGTCACGCCGAGCATCTGCCCGACCTCTTCGAGGGTCCGGGGCCGGTCGTCGATCAGCCCAAACCTGAGGTGGAGGACGTAGCCCATCCGCGGCGGCAGCTCTGCGACCGCGTCCATGACCTTCTCGCGCGTGATCTGCCGGATGGCCAGCTCCTCGGGCGGCACGGCCGACTTGTCATGGTAGAAGTCCTCGAGGGCGGACGACTCCTCGTCGTCGACCGGCGCGTCGAGCGACAGCGTGTGGCGCCGCCTGCGCTGCAGGTCCTCCACGTCGCTCACGCCGACCTCCAGGGCCTCCGCGAGCTCGAGGACGGTCGGCTCCCGCCCGAGGTCGGCCGTCAGCGACCGTTCCATCTTGTTCATGCGCTGGACGCGCTCGACGACGTGCACCGGCAGGCGGATCGTGCGGCTTTGGTCCGCGAGGCCGCGGGTCATTGCCTGCATGATCCACCAGTAGGCGTACGTGCTGAACTTGTAGCCCCGGTGGGGGTCGAACTTCTCGACCGCCCTCATCAGCCCCAGGTTGCCCTCCTGGACGAGGTCGAGCAGCGGCAGCCCCCTGCCGCCGTACTTCTTCGCCACGCTCACGACGAGCCTGAGGTTCGAGTTGACCAGGCGCTCCATGGCCGCCGCGCCCTCGCGCTCGACCTCCGCCCACCGGCGTGTGAGGTCCAGCCTGGAGTCCTCCAGGAGCGACTCCAGGTCATCGCGGTCTGCACCATCCAGGCCCACCCGCTCGACTACGGACGCCGGCAGGAGGCCCAGCAGCCTTGAGGCGGCGGCCAGCCCGGCCGCCGCGTCGTCTTCGGAGACACCGGCGCGCTCGGCGACCTTGGCCTTTGTGCCGTTCTGCAGCGGCCTGTCGATTACCTTGCGCACCTCCGGCGCGACGCCGGCTTCACGTGCTTCGCCCAGCGCGTCCGCGAGAGCTTCTATCTTGCCGGAATGCTGGGCGAGGTCACGGAGCGCTATCGCCCCAAGCTCCGCCGGCATGGGCGGCCGTCCGCGCTCGTCCTCGAAGTTGGACCTGAGCTCCTTCAGGAGCATCCAGGATCCCGCCGCGCAACCCAGCACGACTTCCTCGTCCTTGGTCAGCAGGGGATGCTGGCTCGCGCTCTGCAGGTAGACGCGCATCGCGTCCGCGCCCTCGTGCAGCGCGAGGTCCTGGGCCCCGTCACCCATGAGGGTGTCGGGGAGGCTTTCCGCGACCATTGTCTGTTCTTCTGTTGCTATCGCCATTCTTGTTTTCACCCCCGTTAGTAATACAACGCTCGAGGGATGGGTTTGGTCACTATTACTACGCACGGAGCGCCCGGTTGGACGCATCCGAAGCAAGCCCCGTTCATGCTGGGATGGCCTCAGGCTACGAGCGGCGTGTGAACAGCCCCGCTTCCGACCCTCTCGCAAGCGCCGCTGCCGCGTCCACCACCGGCGGCCCGTCGAGCGTCAGCGTCACCTCGGCCGCCTGCCCCGGCGCAATCCGGAGGCTCCTCTCGCCGTCCAGGGCGATCGTGCAAGGGACGAGCCCGATCTTCACCGGCTCGCCCGGCTCGAGCCGGGCCCAACCCTGCACGGGGACATCCTCGACGACGCCCGGCGCTACCGGCGCGGACACTGTGACGCCCGGCTCGCCGATTCTCACGTGCAAGCCGTGCCCGTCGCTCATTCCGACGGGTTCGAGCCTCGCGCCTATGGCCGACAGGCCGATGCCATCGGGTTCGGCCCGCGCGAGGAAGATCTCGTGCACGGTCGACATGTCCCAGATCGCCCTCGCTCCCGCGAACGGCACTGCGCTGACAGCGACGTCCACCAGCGCGGGCTCGCGCTCAAAGCCGTCGACGCTGACCTGCAGCAGCTTGGCCCGCGCCGTCACTGACCCGGCGTCGACCTTGCCTGACGCGACGACCCCGGCCGCCAGCCCCGCGACGGTTCCCTCCACCATGTACGGGAAGACGTTGTTGGTGCCCGTGGAAATGGGCACCAGCGGCACGGCGCCCGACCCCTTGGCGACCGCCCTGTTGGTCCCGTCGCCGCCCAGGGTCACGATGCACGACACGCCCATTTCGGCCATCTCCCCGGCCGCCCGCGTCGAGTCATCCTCTCGGCCGACGACGGCCATGTCCAACATCACCGTCTCGAGCCCATGCTGTGAACCGCTTGCGGCAGAGTGGCACAGCATGCCCGTGTCCGGCATCATCACCACGCGCTCCACCGCCGCGCCCGCGAGCCCGGCCAGCACCCGCCGGAGGATGTTCACCTTCTCGCTATTCGGCACGAACCGGCCGTGCGCCACCAGCCGCCGGATGTCCTTCCCCGCAGCCGGGTTCGCGATGATCCCTACAGTCGCCATGTCGCCGCAACCACTCCAAGCACTCCCCGCTCACTGTTCAGTTGTGTTGTTGGGTCGAGGTCTACCTAAGGAGGCGAGCGGCCCGGGTGTGCGGAGTCGATGGGTCCGTCCCAGGGGTCCGGCTCGTGCCAGTGCGCCTTGAGCTTTTCCCTGATCCTGCGCTCGGTGGGGGTGAGGTCCGCGGG
>DAOULA010000024.1:0-5671 GCA_034420735.1 Dehalococcoidia bacterium | reverse complement strand
GAATCGGCCCTTCCGCAGGCGACCCTGGTGGACGCGACGGACGACTTCAACGCCATCCGCATGGTGAAGACCCCCGAGGAGATCAGGCGGCTCAGGGGCGCCGTCGCGGGCGCAGAGAGGGGCCAGCTCGCGGTGCGTGAGTGCCTGCGGGAGAGCATGACCGGGTTCGAGCTGGCGGCCGAGGTGAAGCGCGCCGTCACCGACGAGCGCACGGACCGCTACATCATCCACGTCAGCGCGGGCGCGCTGGGCTCCGTCGTGCTGGCGCCCACGGACGACCCCATACGGCGCGACACGATAGTCTCGGTGGACGTGGGCTCGCTCTACGAGGACTACTGCGGCGACATGTTCCGCGTGTACGCCTTCGGCGACGCGCCCAGGGACGCCCTCGACATCCACGCCAGGCTCGACGAGGTGAACGAGACGCTGATCGACGCCGTCAGGCCGGGCGTGCTGGCGTCGGAGCTGTACGAGCTTGGGCGCGGCGAGATGGAGCGGCGCGGACTGAGCCTCGCCCTCGACTTCGTGGGCCACGGCCTCGGCATCGACGTACACGAGACGCCGTACCTGGTGGCGAACGACCACACGGCGCTGAAGCCGAACATGGTCGTGGTGCTGGAGGCGTCGACGCGCAGGTCGGACCTGGGCCACATCTGCGCTGAGATCACTTGCCTGGTGACCGAGGACGGCTGCGAGGTGCTGAACACGCTCCCGCATACGATCACCCACATCCCATGAGCCGCATGAGCAGACCCGGCCCTCCAGTCCCAGATCTCGATTTCGACCGCATCGAGTGGGTCAGCTTCGACTGCTATGGGACCCTCGTCGACTGGGAGACGGGCATCTCCACCGCGGTCGGTGAAGTGCTGGAGTCCCACGGCGTCCGGAAGTCCAGGGCCGAGGTGCTGGCGCTATTCGCGGACGTGGAGCCGACGGTGCAGGACTCCGAGGACTTCCTGGAGTACCGCACCGTCCTGCGCCGGGTCATGTCCGCCATCGGGCACGAGCTCGGCATACATTGCAGCGAGTCAGAGCTGGACTGCCTGGCGGACTCACTGCCCGGCTGGCCGGTATTCCCGGAGGTCGTGGACGCGCTGAATGTGCTGAAGACGCGCTGCAGGCTTGCGATCATCTCCAACGTGGACGACGACCTGTTCGCGGGGACGGCGAAGGAGCTGAGTGTGGGGTTCGACGTCGTGGTCACCGCACAGCAGGTCCGGAGCTACAAGCCCAACCTGCGGAACTTCACCGCCGCATCAGAGCGGATGGGAGTCGACGGCGACCGGTGGCTGCACGTCGCCGAGAGCCTCTACCACGACATCGGGCCCGCCAACCGGCTCGGCATCAGGTCGGTATGGGTCGACCGCGTGGACAGGGGCGGGGGAACGCGCCGCACCGACGCCGTTCCCGACATCGTCGTACCCGATCTCGCGGCCCTGGCGCGGATGATGTGCCAGGAGTGAGCTGAGATTGTGCTTGATACGCTGAGCGGGAGAGGAGGATATGCATGATTGCGACCCCCAAGGTGCACCCGTTTCTCTGGTTCGATGGGCGGGCTGAAGAGGCGGCCAGGTTCTACGTCTCGGTGTTCCCCGACTCCAGGATGCTGAAGGTCGAACGGGCGCAGTCCGGCCCGGGCGAGGGGGCCGCCGTCGTGGAGTTCGAGATCGGAGGGCAGAGGTTCGGAGCGGTCGACGGGGGGCCGATGTACAAACTCACGCCCGCCATTTCGTTCGTGGTCTCCTGCGACTCCCAGGACGAGATCGACTACTTCTGGGACAGGCTCTCCGAGGGCGGCACGCAAAGCCAGTGCGGCTGGCTGGAGGACCGCTTCGGCGTCTCCTGGCAGGTCGTCCCCGCAATGCTCGACGACCTTATGGCTGGCGACCCGGATGGCGTGATGAACGCCCTACTGACGATGCAGAAGATCGACATCGAGCAGCTTCGCCTGGCCTCTGAAGGCAGCTGAGATTGATCCGGGCGATCGGACCTCACCCCAGCGACGGGCGGCCCATCATCCACGCGGAGACTCGCGAGGAGTGGCGGGCGTGGCTGATGCAGCAACACGGTGAGTCGAACGGCGTCTGGCTCGTCTCGTGGAAGAAGGCCACCGGCAGGCCGTTCGTACCGTGGAGCTCGCTTCGGAGAACCGGATGGCCAACCATCCCGCGGGCCGGGACAGAGGGCCATCCAGGGGCCCCTGACGCGCTTTAGAGCTGGGTCTTCAGGCTGTGTATGCCGGTTGCGCCGCTGGGCCGGTTCTCGCGCGCCTCCACAATTTGAAGCGTGCCGTCACCCTCGTACGCACGCACCCGGAAGACGTGGTGCCCTGACTGGATGGGCCAGTCGTAGCGCCAGATGACCCAGGTGGTGTCGGACAGCGGGGAGCGGAGCTGCGCCTCCTCCCACGGGCCGTCGTCGACCCTGACCTCGACCTTCGAGATTTGCTTCGCGCCGGCGAAGGCGATGCCGCCCACGGGCACGAACTTCTGCCCGCCGTTGTCGTACACGGCGTCCACGGCCACGGTGTCCACGACCGAGACCGTCCTCACCTCGGCCCGCTCGTCCCAGTTCCTCTCCACCCAGTAGCCGGGGCGGTACTCCTCGGTAATCTCCATGCCGGTGATCCACTTGGGCTGCTTCATGCCGTAGCGGTCCGGCCGCCAGATGCGAAGCGGGAATCCGTGATCGACCGGAATCGGGTGGCCGTCCCAGTCGTATGCGAGCATGATCCGCTCGTCCGCCGCGATCTCGTCCAGCGGCACCGTCTCGTAGAAGCCGTCGCCCGAGGTGATGTACAGGTACTTCGCGTTGCTGTCCAAGTTGGCGTCCTCGAGGATCTTCTGCATGCTGACGCCCGTCCAGTAGGTCGTGCTGATCAGGTCCGTGCCGAGCCTGCCGGAGATGCACGACAGCGTGACGTAGTGGCTCTGGGGCTCGTACCTGTCGCGGATCTCGTCCAGGCTCAGCATGAGGGGGTTCCCGACGAGCCCGGTGACCGGAAGCGTGTAGCCGGTCCCGTCGATGACCGTGGGCGAGACGCGTATGAAGACCTTGTAGTGGTCCTTGACGGGGGTGTATTCGGGGCGCGTGCCCGGCGCGGGCATCAGCGGGTCGTCTGCGTTCGGGAACGGCGACCTGGAGCTGCCCTCACTCTGGTGGGCTGCGGTCATAGCCGCCTCGTTGGCCCTCTGCCGCTCATCCGAGCGGGCCAGCACCTGGCCGACGCCTGCGCCAACCACGGTTACCGTAGCCGTGGCCGCGCCCAGGCGCACGAGGAACTGCCGCCTGTGTATCCGTGCAACCTCGCGCCTCTCCACCGCTGCGGCGCGCGCCTCTTCGACGGCCTCGTACTCCTCCGCGTCAACCGGAACCGGCTCGGGTTCCGGCTCTTCCTGGTGGTCCAGGCGGTCGTAGCCGTACCCGACCGAGAGACCCCATGCCAGGTAGAGCGCCGCGAGCCACACGATGGCGATGACGGGGCTGACGGGAGATGGGCCGATGGCCACGCTGATGGCGATCATCGGCAGCCCGGCCAGTGCGCCGAGCACCAGCCCGCTGCCGCGGCCGGTGAATCCCCACGTGCTGCGCGCGGCAAAGTAGACCGCACCGGCCACCGCGCCCATGACGACTACCTGGATGTTCGCGATGATCTGCTCGGCAGTCTTCGCGCTGTCCGCGACGCTCATGTTCACCATGAGCATGGTGTCGATCATGAGGTCGATGCCGAAGGTTACGAGGCCCCCGGGCAAGACCCGCGTGATCCAGTCGAAGAATTCGTATGGAATGTATGGCAGGTCGACCAGCTTGTGTGCCAGGTACATCAGGCCGGTCAGGGCCGCGGTCAGCAGACCCCCTGTGATTGCTCCGGTCCCAAGTCGCAGCTTCTTCATAGCACTCACCTCGACATGCGTATAACGCAATATTACCCGAATCCGCCCCAGGGCGTCGCAGAGAGCGTGCCGGCCTCGACCATGAGAGACGCCGCTTCACTCTCTTGGATGCCGGACAGGCCCGGATGATTCCAGCAGTCGAGCGCCCGACCCCCCTGTCCGCCAGTGTTATCCGCGCTCGACGGCCGCCTGCGATGCGGGCTGGACCCACGGGTCTCCCGCGTAGATGCGCCTGAAGACGCCCATGAACCAGGTCGCCAGCATCACCGCGATGAACGCAACCCCGCCGACTCCAAGCACGAGCGGAGGGTCGATGTAGTCGGCCAGTACCCCGTTGTACAGGTTAGCGATTGCCATCATCCCGCCGATATGCACCGAGTAGATCGCGCCCACCCTCCCGCGCACCCCGTCGGGCACTATGGTCTGGATCATGGTGTGTGTCAGCGTCATGAATCCGGCCTGCGTTGCGCCCATCGCCGCCGCGCCCACCAGGGCCATGGGCATGTTCCCGGCCGCAGCAAGCACCACGGGAGAGAGGCCGCTCAGCACACCCAGGTTCAGGAGAAGCCGGCCCTTCGAGGTGTCGCTGCGCATCCCCGCGAGAAGGAATACCGAGACGAGCGCGCCAGCCCCCACCGCCATCATCATGTAGCTGAATCCGGCCCCCTCCGCATTGAGCTGCTGGCTCGACAGGACGGGCAGCAGGGACTCGAAGGACATCGTCAGCCCGCAATGGAACAGCGCCAGCAGGACGATGGCAAGCAGGGCGGGAGTCCGGTACAGGTACGTCAGCCCCGCTACGAAGTTGGAGGCCAGGCTCTTGCTGTGGTCAATGCGGCCCGTGGACGCGGTGCGTATCCTCAGCACCTGCACGAAACCCACCAGGTACAGCCCCGAGCAGAGGAAGAAGGCCGCCTCGACCCCCAGCGTTGCGAGCAACGGTGCAATGGCGGCGGGACCCACGAGCCGGGACCCGTGGCCGGCCGCCTGGTTGAGGGCGATCCCGTTCAGCAGCAGCCTGCGGGGCACCAGGTTGGGGATCAGCGCCTGGGACGCGGGCATCATCGCGGCCCTGGCGGAGCCGTTCACGAACGCGAGCAGCACGAGCGCCCATATCGGGGCTATGTCTGCAAGCACCAGCACGCCGAGCACGACGTTGTGGACCGTGTTGATCGCGAACATGGCCGCGACCACGACGCGCCTGTCGAACCGGTCCGACAGGTATCCGGTGAAGGGGGTGACCAGCACCCTGGGGGCCATCGCAGCGAACGTGACCACGCCGACCCAGACCGGCGAGTCCGTCTCCGCCCAGACCAGCCACCCCCGGGCTACGATGAGGGCCCACGCGGCAGCCCCCGCCGACATGCTCGCCATCCACAGCGTCAGGAAGTCGCGGTGCGACAACGCTTCCAGGTAAGTCGGCAGTCGGCCCAGGGCAGCCTCCTCGCGGCGCTATCGGGTGGAGTCTCGGGCAGTGTAGGTGTGCAGCCGAGGCAGTGTCAACGCGAAGCCGGGGCCGTATGTGTTCAGAGAGCAGCTTGGCCTCTTCCCCCCGCGCAAGCAGGGCCTTTCCAAGGTTGCTCAACACTGCCGGCAGGGCCGGGGACAGGGCGGGTTTCAAACCCGCCCCTACAGATGTGTTGTTGGGTCGAGGCCTATCAAGGGGGCGAGCGGCCCGGGTGTGCGGAGTCGATGGGTCCGTCCCAGGGGTCCGGCTCGTGCCAGTGCGCCTTGAGCTTTTCCCTGATCCTGCGCTCGGTGGGGGTGAGGTCCGCGGG
>DAOULA010000023.1:0-26676 GCA_034420735.1 Dehalococcoidia bacterium | reverse complement strand
GCACGCAGCAACAACGGGCCCTCCGTCGGCAGGTTCAAGACCACCGAAACGATGATGCTGCCGGACATGAGGAAGGGCAACAGGTATCCGAGGGTGCTTATCAGCGGATTGAGTGCAAGCCTCACCGGGTACTTGAAGATGAGCTTCCACTCGGCAAGACCCTTGGCGCGTGCAGTGATCACGTACGGCTTGTGAAGCTCGTCGAGGAGGTTGGCCCTCATGACCCTGATGAGCGCCGCCGTGCCAGCCGTCCCAACCACGAGCGCCGCTATCCACAGGTGCGAGAGTAGGTCCAGCACCCGACCGATGCTCCAGGGCGCCTCCAGGTACTCGGGCGAAAAGAGCCCGCCGATGCTCTGGTCCGGGAAGAACTTGAAGGACATCCACAGCAGCCAGAGGGCGAGCAGGAAGTCAGGAACCGCCAGGCCCACGAAGCCGATGAACGTGACCGTGTAGTCCTCTATGCTGTGCTGGCGGACCGCCGAGTATATGCCGATCGGGATCGAAAGGGCCCACGCGAACACAGCTGTGGTCCCCGCCAGGATTACCGTCATCAACAGCCGTTCGCCGACTATCTCCTTAACGGGCTTCTGGAACTCGAGGGACTGCCCGAAGTCCCCGCGCACCATCCTGCCGGCCCACTTGACGTACTGCACGAATACGGGCTGATCGAGGCCGTACTCGCGTCGCAGGTTCTTCTCCAGCTCCTCAGCGATGGCCCCGGCGCCGCCGCTGGCCCAGCCTCCTTGCAGGAGCTCCTTGACATACTCGTCCGCGTAGTCACCAGGCGGGAGCTGGATGATCACAAAGGACAGGACAGAGAGCGCCCAGATGGTCAGGAGGGCTAGGAGTGAGCGGCGGATGATGAAAGTGAGCATGATGTGAGAACAGAGTAGCGCACTAACCTGGGGGAGCCGGGGAATGCTCCCCGGCTCCCCTCAAGATTAGCCCAAATCTACTCTGAGTCGTTCTTGCCGCCTTCGAAGAAGAACTGGACCGTGCGGGCTATGCCCGGGTTCTGAAGTGCGGACTGGTTGGGAGCAATCTCCGGCACGTTCTTGAAGTTCTTCTTGTGCACGACAACGCCGTTGAATGCCGGCGTTCCGCCGATGAGTCCGATGGCGTACATGTTGTCGATGAAGATCTTCTGGGTCTCGATGTAGTTGTCCTTGCGATCAGAGTATCGGAGCCCCTTCGCTTCGTCGGTTAGCTCGGCCAGGCGCAGGATATTGGGGTCGGTCGGCTCAAAGACCGGGTTCCCAGCAGCGTACGCGTCCTCGGCGCCCGTGTACCAGTTCCTGATTCCAGGGGCTATGCCGAACCACTCGGAGAGGTTCATGGGGTAGCGCTGTCCGCCGGTACCGCTGGTGGTCATGATGTGATCGTTGGCGGCACGCCGGTCTGCATACAGCTTGACGTCCTCAGCCTTGAGGTGCGTCCTGATGCCAATCTTGCGGAGGTCCTCCTGGATGATTTCCGCTATCCCCTCGTAGTCCACGAAGTACTCGGCGATGTAGGCGAGCTCGAAGTCGAGCGTCTCACCCGAGCCGTCGGTCCGCAGCCTCATGCCATCGCCATCCTTCTCGGTCAGGCCCAGGCTGTCCAGGATGCTGTTCGCCTGGTCAATGTCCTGCTCGGTGGCCTTGAAGGCGTACTCGTCGCCGGGATAGTAGTTGTGGCCTGGAATGAAGGACGTCTGCAGCGGTATGCCGAGGCCGAGGAAGATGACCTCGTTGATCCTGTTGCGGTCTATCGCGTAGGAAAGCGCGAAACGGAAGTCCTTGTTGTGGAGCCACTTCTGGACCTCGAGGTCGGGCTCGTAGTCGATGCCGTCGCCCAGGCCGTAGGTAAGATTGGTGACCAGGCCGGCCTGCGCGCCGTGAGGCGAGGGCCAGAACTTGACGAGGCAGTTGCACGCGTCCTCGTTCTCGCGAATCACGGGCACCTTGGCCATCTCGATATGGCGATGCTGGAAGTCGATCTCGCCTGCGATAGCCTTGAGGTTCAGGACTTCCTTGTCGCCCGTGAGCACCATCGAGATGCGGTCGATGTACGGGAGCTGGTTGCCAGCGGGGTCAACGGCCCAGTAGTAGGGGTTGCGCTCCCACTCGTAAATCTGCTCGGTGATGGGGCTGGTCAGCTTCCAGGGGGAGACAACCGGGACCTCGGTGTTGCGGAGGGGGTTGCCCTTGTTCTTGAAGAAGAGGGGCCAGCTCTCGAACCCTTCGTCCTGGACCATCTTGTCGTAGGCGTCCTTGTCCTCCACGAAGTCCCTGTGGAACTGCATCATGTAGTGATGCGGGCCATAGGTGCCGTCCGCAAGGCGGCCATGAAGAGTGAACCCGCCGGTGCGGTATGTGGCAAGCTGGTCGATGAATCCCGCGCCGGACTCAGGCAGGACCCACTGGATCGTGAAGTCGTCGACCTTGTTCACGGTCTCGGGGTTGTAGCCCGACCAGCCCAGCTGCTGGTTGCGCCCTGGGTTGATCTCCTCGTTGTTGACGACGTTCTCCCACCACCAGATGTAGTTGTCGGCGGTGAAGGGCTCGCCGTCGGACCACTTCAGGCCCTTGCGGAGCTCGAGCGTGAACGTCGTGCCGTCCGGACTCTGCTCGAAGGACTTGGCAAGATTGGGGATGATGGTCGTGCCGTCCAGGTCGAACTTGATGTCCTCGTCCATCATGATCCGGTCGGCGTTCTGGCCATCGTTCGGGCCGGTGAATGCGCGGCGCCAGGTGCCGCCGTACTCGCCTATCTTCTCGACTACTGGGACGACCAGGACGTCCGAGGCATCGGGCAGCCTCTCCTCAACCGGAGGAATGGTGCCGGCCTGGACCATGGCCGCAAGCATGGGGGCCTCGTTGAACTCGGTGGGCATCGGGCCGGTCCACAGGAAGGAGCCGTCGAACGCCGGCGCCTCCATCATGCTCTCGTCCTTCATGGTCTCCTTGGCGGTCTCCTGCGGAGCCTCCGTGGGCGAGGCCTTGGGCGCCTCTGCCGGCGCTGCAGCAGTCGGCGCAACCGCCGCCGTCGTGTCGGTCGTAGTATCTTCTTCCTCGTCGGCGCCGCCGCAGGCTGCAGCCGCAACAAGGGCGAGGGCTGCCGCAAGTGCCAGCAGCAAGCGAATGTTCGTCAATCTCAACATATCTGCCTCCATGCTCCTAAGCTGATCCGTAGGTTTCCCATAGTCGGGATGAATCTTGCCAACTTGAGTTTTTTACCATCCGACCGCCGTGCTGTCAAGTTTTGAGACCCAATTCAACTCCTCCGGAGCGGCCTCCAGAAGGCCTCCATCACAGGTTGTCAGCGCTGTGAAGAGCGGCCGTTCTGACCGCATCTCCACTCGCTCTCAAATCTACGACGGAACGGGGAAGCTGGATTCCTTACCGGACTCTGAGACACTCAGCCGGCCTCCCCGGGGCTTCAAACCTCTCTTGGACAAAGCAGTCTCGTCCCGCCCTGAGGAGGATGCGCTTGAACTCGCCGGGCGGGCGTTGCTAGACTGCCCGGACCTTCGGGGAGGTCCCGCCTTTGCCCAACGAGCCAAAGTCCGTACTGATAACCGGAGCATCGGCCGGCATAGGCCGGGCGTCCGCCCTCTACCTTGCCCGCAAGGGCTTTCGCGTTGCCGCTACCAGCCGGTCGCTCGATAGGCTCGACGGCCTACGGCGAGACGCTGAGGGCACGGGAGACATTCACTGCGTCGAGCTCGACGTCGACTCGGACCTGTCCGTCGGCGAGGCCGCGGCGTCCGTGATCGACGCATACGGGCGCATCGACGTGCTGGTGAACAACGCGGGCTACGGGCTGTGGGGGCCGGTGCAGGGCTTCTCGCTTGAAGAGCTGCAAGCCCAGTTCGAGACCAACTTCTTCGGAGCCTTTCGCATGATCAAGGCCGTGCTGCCATCGATGACCGCGCAGGGGAGCGGGACCATCATCAACGTGAGCTCGGTCGAGGGCAGGCTGGTGACCCCGTTCAGCGGTGGATACGCGGCGAGCAAGTTCGCCCTGGAAGGGCTGAGCGAGGCGCTGAGGTACGAGCTGTGGCCCCAGGGCATCCGCGTAGCCGTCGTGGAGCCCGGCCTGTTCGCCACCGACTTCCATGACAGCCAGGTGGAATCGGCCGGCGCCGAGTCGCCCGACCTGCCCTACGGCCCCGTGATCGCGCGGTACAGGGAACGCCGCGGCAAGTACGACCGGTTCGCCAAGGACCCGGTCCGCGTCGCCAGGGTCATCCACAAGATCATCCGCTCGAAGCGCCCGCGGTTCCGGTACCCCGTCGGCGCAGAGGCCGCCATCGGAATCCCCGCGTCCCAGCTCATGCCGGAGCGGCTCTTCCAGGCCATGCTCCGCCGCGCCACGATGGGTTGATGGCTACTCGGCTACCAGGTCCATGAACTCGACGCTCTTGAGCTCGCGCTCCAGGACGTGCCTGATGTAGGAGCGCAGCACACGCGACACCTCCCTGGAGACCGGACCGGGCACCGAGAGGTCGAGCGCGTTGGCCAGGTCCCGGCGGGCGTAGTAGCGCAGCACCTTGTTCGCGCCGAGGGACAGCGGCAGCACCTGGCCGCTCGACCCGGACCTGCACCCGTCGCACACCACACCCCCCAGATCGCTGCTGTAGACGTAGTCCGCCGGCTCCAGCGTGAGCCGGCACTCCACGCACTCGTGAAGCTCCGGGCCGAATCCGGACAGCCCCAGCATCCTGACCTCGAACCACGGGAGCAGCCTGGAGGGCTCGGCCGACGACTCAAGAGCGGAGAGGCAGTCGGACAGGAGCCCGAACAGGTCGTGGCTGGCCTCGCGTTCACTCAGGAAAGCGTCCGAGAGCTCGGCCAGGTACACCGCCTTCGACATTAGCGGCAGGTCCTCCCGCAGGCCGCGGAAGCTCCGCACCGTCTGCGCCTCGGTGACCATGTCGAGGGTGCGCCCGTGGGACAGCGACGCCGCCACGTAGGTCAGCGGTTCCAGGTGGCCCGACAGCTTGCTCCTGGTGCGCCGGACGCCCCTGGCGACAGCGCGGACCTTGCCCAGCTCGGGCGTGAAGATCGTGACGATGCGGTCCGCCTCGCCGATAGGCACGTGCCGCAGAACGATGCCGCGGGTCCTGTATGTCTTCCGGGTTGCCAAGGCATTTCGGTGACCCCCTCTCCCTGTGACGGGAGAGGGTTGGGGTGAGGGTGAACTCCCCCCTCGAGGAAGGGACCGGGTTGTAGCTCCTGGAGATCTAGAGGTCCTGGCGGGACTCCATCGCCCGGCTCAGCGTCACCTCGTCCGCGTACTCCAGGTCGCCGCCTACGGGCAGCCCGCTCGCCGGGCGCGTCACCCGTATCCCTGTGGGGGCGAGCAGGTTGTGTATGTACATGGACGTTGCGTCGCCCTCCATGTTCGGATTGGTCGCGAGCACCACCTCCTGCACGACACCGTCCCGGAGCCGCGAGAGCAGCGGCTCGATCTTCAGGTCGCCTGGGTATATGCCGTTCATGGGCGATATTGCGCCGTGCAGCACGTGGAACAGCCCCCTGTACACGCCTGTCCGCTCGAGGGCCATGACGTCCAGCGCCTCCTCCACCACGCAGATGCGCGACTGGTCGCGGGCCGGGTCGGAGCAGATCCTGCATGGGTCCTGCTCGGTGATGTTGTAGCAGAGGGAGCACAGGACGATGCGCTCCTTGACGGCGACGAGAGCATCGGCCAGGGAGCGTGCCGACTCCTCGGGCATCCGGACGAGGTGGTAGGCGAGCCGCTGGGCCATCTTTGGGCCGATGCCCGGCAGCTTGTCGAACTCCTCGATGAGACGGCCGACCGGCTCCGCGCCTGGGCTGCTGGGGTGTGCCATCCGGGGACCCTCTGCTAGGTCAGGCCGGGTATGTTGAGCCCGCCGGTGACCGCGCTCATACGTGAGGCGGCCATCTCCTGGGCCTTCTCGAAGCCGTCGTTGACCGCGGCGACCACCAGGTCCTGCAGCATTTCGACATCCTCCTCGGACACGGCCTCGGGGTCGATGGTGAGCGACTCGAGGGTCATCCTGCCCGAGACGACGGCCTTCACGACGCCTCCGCCGGCGGAGCCCTCGACCGTGGCGCTCTCCAGCTCGGCCTGGACCTTGGCCATGTTCTTCTGGAGCTGCTGCGCCTGCTTGAGCATCCTCTTATTCATCATCGGGCACGTCCTCCTTCTCGTCGATCACCTTCGCTCCCAGGCTCTGCGCGGCGCGCACGAGGTGGCTGCGCATGGCCGGGCTGCGTCGCGGGCCGTTGGCGGCGGTTCCCACGACGCCAACGCTTATATCGTACGTCTCGCCCAGCGCCTTTGCCAGTGCGTTCGACACCACCTTTCTGACCTTGGGATCCTTGAGCTCCTGCTCCATGCGTTCCTTGTGGGACGTGTATTTGAACTTCAGCGTGATCCGCCCGTCCGCGACCTCCCGCTCCTCGCAGGCTGTCAGTAAGGCTTTGAGGTCGAAACGGCGGCCTTGGCGCCACAGCGACTTGAGGATGGCGTCCCACTGGCTCTCCAGCCTGGACGCGGGTTCGGACGGCAGGCTTTCGGGCGCAGGCTCCTCATACTGCTCGGGGGGTCTGCCGGGCGCCTGCTGCCGCCGGGGAGGCTGCCGCGAAGCCGGTTGAGGCCGAGGAGCCGTGTCGCCCGCCTGCTGTTGCCGGGGGGCCTGGCGCGGGGCCGGCCGGGGCCGCGGAGCCGTGCGAGCCCCTCCCTGCTGAGGCTGGCGAGCAGCGGCGGGCTGCGGCGCGGGGGCCGGCGCGGGCGCGGGCTCCTCCTCGATGCTGGACCGGACGAGCGCCAGCTCCAGCTCGATGGACGACGCGCCCTCGCGGCGCATGTCGATCTCGGAAAACAGCCTGAGGCTGCGTACCAGGTGCCCGGTGGTAGCGCCCTCCGCGAAGGACTGCATCCTCTCGCCCACCTCGGCGGGCTGTCCCGTCGAGTCGGCTGCCCCGGCCTTTGCCAGCATGACGCCCCTCAGGTAGCCGACCACGGCCCTGTGTAGCTGGCGCAGGTCGGCGCCCTCGGCCGCAATCCGGTTGATGAGCGCCAGGCCCTCCTTGACCGACTTGCCCGCCACGTGCCCCGCAAGCTCCAGCGCCTGCTCGTCGCTGCCAAGCTCCAGCAAGTCGCGCAGGTGCTCCTCCGTCAGGTTCGAGCCGTACGAGATCAGGGCGCGCTCCAGCAGGTTCTCGGCGTCGCGCAGGCTTCCCGCCGACTCCCGTGCGATGAGGGCAAGCGCCTCGGGCGAGGCCTCTACTCCCTCCCGCCGGGAGAGTTCCGCGAGCTTGGCGATGCTGACATCGAGGGGAATGCGGCGGAAATCGAACCGCTGGCACCTCGAGACTATCGTCAGGGGAACCTTGTGGGCCTCGGTGGTCGCCAGGATGAAGATCGAGTGCGACGGAGGCTCCTCCAACGTCTTGAGCAGGGCGTTGAACGCCTCCGCGGTCAGCATGTGGACCTCGTCGATGATGTAGATCCTGTGGCGCCCCTCCGTCGGTCCGTAGCTGACCCTGTCGCGCAGGTTCCTGATGTCGTCGATCCCCCTGTTGCTCGCCGCGTCGATCTCGAGAAGGTCCATCGCCCGGCCTTCATTGATCGCGGTGCACGTCGCGCACTCGTTGTCGGGCTCGCCGTCCCGGGGGCTGAGGCAGTTGAGCGCCTTGGCCAGGATCCGCGCCGTGCTGGTCTTGCCGGTGCCGCGGGGGCCGCAGAACAGGTACGCGTGGGCAGTGCGGCCCTGGCCGATCGCGTTGCGAAGGGTGCGCGCGACCATCTCCTGCCCGACGACCTCGTCGAGCCTCGTGGGCCGCCACTTCCTGTAGAAGACCTCGCTCATGCAGGGTCACCCGGACCGGACGCGACGAACTGTGAGAGCATGGCCGCGCCGGCTGCGTTTCTCATGGTGGTCATTGTCAATTCTCGCCGCGGGCCCAGACTGCCGGAGGCCGGCCTCACGGCCTCGACGCATACCCTATCACAGGGTGCCGGGCCCCGCCGGGGCTCCTGGGACGTCGGCCATGATGCGGACTTCCAGGGCCTTCATCACCGCCTCGTCGTCGGGCTCCATGTGGTCGTAGCCCAGGAGGTGAAGCACCCCGTGGGCCAACAGCGCCGCAAGCTCCTCGCGAACGCCGCGGCCGGCCGCATCCGCCTGGCGGACGGCCTGGGGATAGGACACGATTACCTCGCCAAGCGGCTCC
Organism: Dehalococcoidia bacterium; assembly: GCA_034420735.1. Taxonomy (GTDB): domain Bacteria; phylum Chloroflexota; class Dehalococcoidia; order Lucifugimonadales; family CAJWER01. The sequence goes on along the minus strand of DAOULA010000023.1, from coordinate 18,463 downwards.
GGCTGGCCGGGTGGCAGCGTGAACCCAGGCATCTCGTCGACGGGGACTCTCTCGTCCGGCTCGCCGTAGTACTCACCCTCGTGGGCGAAGGAGAAGGCGAGGACGTCCGTAGTCTCGTCCAGGCCGCGGTGCTCCCGGTTCAGCTCCCGCACCACGTCGTCGCCGGCGAACACCACGCTTACCCCGCCGCCCTCCGGCGCATCGGCGGCCTCTAGCGCCAGTACGACGACCTCCTCGACCCAGCTTTCGGATGGCTTTTCGTGCCCTTCTTCGACGGTCTGTACGGACACGTCGAACGGCTGGCTGGGTGAGGAGGACATGTCCGCCATTATAGCGGCTTGCACATAGACTGACCCCTCTTTAGGAAGGGAGTGCTCGCGCGCCAAGACGCGGGGCAGTGCCAGGATGCGCGGTTGGCCCAGACCCCATCCTAGCCCTGCCCCTCAGGGGGAAGGAACAAGACGCTACTGGCCGTCTTCCTCAGTCTGGCCGCAGATCACCATTTGCGAGCCGTCGGCGTTGGAGTGCACCTCGTAGGGACTACCCGCGAGGTCGAACACCAGCCTGTAGCCTGGCGTGATGACCTGGGCGTAGCCCTGGCCCTCCTGGGGGCAGCCCAGGCTGGCATCGGGCCACTGAACGCTCTCGGAGCTGTCGAGGATAAAGACCCGCTCCCCTACGCCTACTTCGCCGGCAAGCAGCTTCCGCGCTGCCGTCTCCACGCCGATCTCACGGCATTTCGATTCAAGCTGTGCCAGCGCCGAGTCGCCGCTGCCCGATGGGGCCTCAGCCGAAGTGGCGGCGCTCTTCCTGATGTCTTCGAACACCGCCCCCAGGTCCGAGGACGACCCAACGAACAGGGTGTTCTCGGCGAGGTGCTGGGTGTACGTCTCGAGGGAGCGCTGGAAGGTGTAGAACTCAGGGTCCTGGCTGAGGGCGTCGGCGAATATCTTGATCGCCTCGGCCTCTCCGCATCCGCGAATGATGTCCGCGTCGCGCTGGGCCTCGGACCGTATAACCACGGCCTGCCTGTCGACCGACGCCCGCTTCTCAAGGTCGGCCTTCGTGCCGGCGGCGCGCTCCCTGTCGGCGATTCGCTTCCGTTCCGCAATCATCCTCTGGTAGATGCTGTTGGCGATCTCGCCTGGGAAGTCGGCCCGCTTGATCCGCACGTCCACGATCTCGATTCCGAACTCCCGCAGCTTTGGCCGGACTTCGTCCCTTACCCGGTTCATGATCAACTCTCGGCTCGTCCGGATGATCTCAGACTGGTCGTCCAGACCTATCTCGACCCGCAGATCGGAGGACACAATGTCGATCACACGCGAGGCAGCCCGGGACTCTGTCCTGAGCGTCTCGACGAACAGGAGCGGGTTCTCGATTCGCCCCCGCGCGTACACGTCGATCACCAGTCGCTTCTTGTCCTTGGTGAGGAGCGAGTCGGGCGGGGCGTCGAACACCAGGAGACGCTTCTCCAGGTACGTCGCGCGTTCTATGAACGGCGTCTTGACGTAGAGCCCCGGGCTCTTGATCGACCTGACAGGGTCGCCGAACCGGGTCACGACGGCGACCTGGGTCTCGTCGACTACGAAGAACGCCTGGGGACCGACAATCGCCGCGGCCAGGACCAAAATGAGTATGAGAGTCGCTATTAGCTTCATGGGCCGGCCTACTGCTGCCCTTCGGTCGGCAAGGGCAGGATGTTCGATCCGGCGCCTTCCGTGACGACCACCAGGTTAGTTCCCGGGTCGACCAGGTACTTGTCTACGTTCGGGAGTATCTGCTCCATCGCATCGAGATATAGTCGCTGCCGCGTAATGTCGGGCGCCTTGACGTACTCGGCCAGGATCGCCTTGAATTTCTCGGCCTGGCCGGTGGCGAGGTTGACGCGCTCGGCCTTGTCGGCCTCCGCCAGCTCCACCAGCCTGGCAGCCTCACCGCTCGCTGTCGGAAGTACCTTCTCCTCGTAGGCGTCGGCCAGGTTTATGACGGTCTCCTTGTCCTCCTTGGCCCTGACCACGTCGTCGAACGCGTCCCGGACCTGGTCGGGAGGATTTACCGCCTGCAGCTTGACCTCGCGAATGTTTATGCCTGCCTGGTAAGTGTCGAGGAGCGACTGGATGAGACGCTGGGCCTCGATCTGGACCTCCTCCTTCTGGTTGGTTAGCACGTCGTCGATGGGACGGCTGCCGACCACCTGCCGCAACGCCGTCTCGGCTACGTCGCGCATCGTGATGCCCTCTGGGTCGACGACCTGGAAGAGGAAGTCTACGGGGTCCTTGATGTCGAACTGCACCAGCAGCTGAACGTCGACGATGTTCTCGTCGCCGGTGATCATCAGCGACTCGACCGGGACCGGAGTGCCGCCCCTGAACCCCAGCTCCAGGCGCCGGATCTCGTCGACGTTGACGATGGTCTTGGTGCCTACGGGGGTGGGTGGAAACCAGTTGAGCCCCGGGCCCTGCTCGCTGTTGAACTGGCCGAATAGCCGCAGCACCGCTACCTGGCCAGGCTGCACCGTGTAGAAGCCGGTGGCTGCCCACGCGACTCCCCCGATCAACAGGATAGCCAGCAGGATGTATAGGAAGGTGCCGCTGCCGCCAAACTTGAATCCGCCAAAGATGGAACGGAGCCGCCCCAAGAGGTGCTCCAGGTTTACTTCCGGTTCGTCCTGCCTGTTCATACCCTTCCTGACTATCGCTTTGTGAGGCCAATATCCATTCTAGCACACTAACGTAACGGCGTAAGCGTCAATGAGCGTCAAGGGTGAGAAGCCGTCTTGGCCAGGACGTCGTTCCTGCGCAGGCGGGAACCCAGAGGAGCGGGGCCGGGGGTCTCCCTGCCCTACCTTAAGGCTGGGCCGCTAGGGCTGGCCCCCGCCCGACCTCTCGACCAGGGCCGCGAACTCCTCCGGCGAGGCCACGGCCGAGACCGCCGATATGAACTTGGCCAGGTCTGCGATCGACGACCTGAGCCGCCGCATTTCCTCGCCCACGGGGTCCGACGACTCCGGCTGCTCGGCATAGGTGCCTGCAAATGCGAAGTACGCCTGGTTGATCTTGCGCAGATGGTAGCCGTTCTCGACGAAGACGAGCCGCCTCTCTTCCATGTACGACTCAGCCTCTTCGACCCTGCCCTCGGACAGGAGCGAGTCGACCCGGAGCCGCGTCTCGCGCATCTCCCGCCCGAAGTCGAACCTCGCCTCATCCCGGTCTGATCCGGGCTCGGAGGACGTGGGAGGCGGATCGATGGTGCCTCCCAGCCTTATGTATGCCAGGTCGCCGATCTCCCGGCCCACCAGGTCCGCCAGTGTCTCGTTGATGGTCAGCATTTCGTTGCTTGTCAGCGTCTTGAGTCCCAGCGGGGTGAGGCGCGCGACCAGGTAGTGATGAAGCCACTCGTGGGCCGCCGTCTGGAGTATGTACCTCAGCGGGAAGCTCGACCGCACTATCGCGGGGTAGGTCGCCACCCCGCCTATGTCGCTTACGAGGGCCGACAGGTCCGATTCGGCCAGCAGCGCCTCCTCGATCCCCTCCCGCTCGATGACGGACAGGCCCGGGACCACCAGCGCCTCGTCTCCCCTCGAGATGGTGTAGCGGGGCGAAGTGACGACTACCGAGGGCGGATCGTCGAGGCGTATGTCGACCGGCGGGTAGTCGACGGGGCCGTACGAGCCCAGGCCGAGCTCCGAAAGCACCGCGCTGACGGTCGCCTCTATGAACTCCTCCGCCTCGTTTCGCACCTCCATGCGCGCGTCCCTGGCCCCGGTGAGCTCCCCATCGAGGGCCGACAGCATATCGTGGTCGTGGTCGTACTCGGGGACCGAGGCAGCCCTGTCGATCTCATACGAGAGCCGCCCTATCTCGCGGCTCAGATCGAGGTACTCGTCCAGGGCGGCCCGGCCTGCCGGTCCGCTTTGCAGGGTCCAAGGCAGGAAGGTGGCTAGCCTGTGCGTCCACTTGTCCAGAAGATTCCCAACCTCCCACCCCACGAGGCTGTACCGAAATGGGACCGATGCCCTTTCGGCCGCGTTGAGGTGGACGCCGTCGTTGACCTGGAGCGTCGCGGCAAGGGCTATAGCGAGCAGGACTCTGAGTATAAGCACTACTTCCAGTCTATATCGGCGGGACGGCTGGCGGACGCTATACTACGCTTCGGGTCGGACCCACGACGCGCAAGGAGGCTCGCATGGCTAAGCCGAAGGTCGCGGTCCTGATACAAGAGCCGCTGAGGGAACGGATACTGAGCGATGACGACCTGGCGAAGCTTGCAGAGGTCGCCGAGGTCGAGCTCAGCCCCTACGACCGGGACATGACCGAGGACGAATTGGCGGCGATGCTGCGTACAGCCGACGGCTGCATGTCGTCCTGGGGAACGCCGCCGCTTACTTCGAGGATCGTCGACTCGTCGCCGGGGCTGAAGGTATGGGCCCACGCCGCAGGTTCCATCAAGCCCATGGTCGCCGACGACGCATGGTATGGCGGCGTAACCGTCACGAGCGCCGCGCCCGCCATAGCGGACGACGTGGCCGAGATGACCATGGCATGCATCACCATGGGACTGCGGTGCGTCGTGCCGCTGAGCCGCCGGATGGCCGCCAACCAACCCGTCGACAGGGACAGCGTTCGCTCCCTGTACAGGGCCACCGTGGGAGTGGTCAGCGCCAGTCACGTGGGCCGCAGGGTGGTCGAGCGTCTCCTTCCCTACGAGGCACGGGTCATGCTCTACGACCCCTTCGTGGACGAGGACGAGGCAGACCGGCTGGGCGTCGAGCTCGCCGGACTGGACGAGATGGCCCGCGAAAGCGACGCCATAACCTGCCATGCGCCCAAGCTGCCCGAGACATACCACATGCTGGGCGAGAGCCACTTCAGGGCCATGCGGGACGACACGATATTCGTCAACACCTCGCGCGGAGACAATATCGACGAGGCAGCGCTCATACGCGAGCTCGAGAAGGGCCGCCTGTTCGCGTTCCTCGACGTCACCAGCCCGGAGCCCGCCGCACCGGACAGCCCCCTGCGAAGCCTGCCCAACGTCGTGCTGACGCCCCACGTCGCCGGAGCCAAGTCGTTCCGCACTGGCGCCATGGCCGTGGAGGAGCTCTGTCGCTTCTTCCAGGGCCGTCCTCAGATACACCGGGTGACCAGGGACATGCTGCCCGTGATCGCATGAGCCGGGCCCTCAGCCCCTGTGGTATCGTCGTTGGCGGCATGACACCCGACCATCGACCAGGAAGCGGAAGCAGTTGAAGGCGGTCCTGCTGGCCTCTCGGCCCAGGCAGTGGACGAAGAACCTGCTCATCTTTGTCCCCCTGTTCTTCACCGCGGGGGACACGTGGGACCTCTCGGACACTGCAGGGGCCCTTTCACTGCTGGCCAAGGCGACGCTGGCCGTCGTCCTCTTCTCCCTCGTGTCCTCGGGCCAGTACATGGTCAACGACGTGCTCGACGCGGACGAAGACCGGAGGCACGGGAAGAAGCGCCACCGCCCGGTCGCATCGGGGACTCTCGCCCCTGGTGTCGCGCTGGCGGTGGGCGGGCTGCTGGCGGTCGGGGGCACGGCGGCCGCGTTCGTGATCGAGCCCGCCTTCGGCTGGGTGACGGCGATCTACCTCGCCACGACTGCGGCCTATTCGTTTGCGCTGAAACGGGTCGTGCTGCTGGACGTGTTCGTGATCGGCGCGGGGTTCGTGCTCCGGACCGTGGCGGGGGCTGCGGTGCTGGAAGTGCCCGTGTCGCCCTGGCTCTACACCTGTGCCGGACTGGGCGCGCTCTTCATCGCCCTGTCCAAGCGCCGGAGCGAGCTCGCCAACGCCGGCGACCGTGCCCCGGAACAGAGGGAAGCCCTGGACCTATACACAGTCCCCCTTCTCGACCAGCTCATAGGTATCTCCGCCACCGCTGCCCTGCTGACCTACGTCCTCTACACCTTCACCGCGCCGAACCTGCCGCACGACTATTCCATGATGCTGACCGCGCCCTTCGCCGTCTACATCATCTTCAGGTACATCTACCTGGTGCAGAGGCGGGGCCTGGGCGAGAGCCCGGAGGAGGTCTTCACTTCCGACCTGCCCATCCTCGCTGCCGTCGCCCTATGGCTCCTCACCGCCCTGGCGGTCCTACTCAGGGCCGCGGGCTGATGACGCTGCCCTAGACCTCACGCCCTGAACGCCGTAACCTTGTGCCATGACCCCGCCTGAACACCTATTCCTGGGTATCCCCGCATGGGTCGGGGTGTACCTGTTCTCGGCCATCGCTTTCCTGGCCGCGGGCTATCTGCTCTACGCCCGGGTCTTTCGCCTGGTGATGGTGGGCAGGCCCGCGAACCGCACGGACAGGCTGGGCAAGCGGCTCCTGGGCGCGATACCTCTCGTGCTGGGCCAGAGCAAGGTGCTCCAGAGTTTCTCGCCCCTCCGGGACAGGGCCGGGCTCGCACACTTCCTCATCTTCTGGGGGTTCGTCTCATTCAGTCTCAGCTACGTGGTCTTCATCTACGGCGACTCCGTTTGGCAGCCCTTCTCCACCACGCTGCTCACCGAGACCGGGGTGCGCGTATTCGCCGTCTACCTCGAGGTCCTGGCCGTCGTGCTGCTGGTGGCGGTCGTATGGGGCGCGATCCGGCGCTGGGCCGCCACGCCCAGGCGCCTGAGCTTCGACCTGACCCAGAAGCCCGAGGCCGCCGTCATCCTCGTGCTGATAGGCGCGCTCATGGTGCTGACCCTGTTCACCGAGGCCTTCCACGCCGCGGCGGGCGCCGAAGGGCCAGCCTCGGCTCCCCTGGGGTCGGCGCTGGGCGACATGTTCGTGAGCGCCGGTGTCGGGGGGGACGCCGCAGGAGTGCTGCACGCCCTTTCGTGGTGGGCGCACCTGGGGCTCATCCTGGGCTTCGCCATATACATACCCATGTCCAAGCACGCCCATCTCATCGGCGCTCCCCTCTCGTTCCTGTTCCGGGACCTGGAGTCGAGCGGAGCGCTCCCCACGCCCGGCGACCTGGAGACGGCCGACACGTTCGGCGCGGCCCGCGCGGCGGACTTCACCTGGAAGGAGCTGCTGGACGGCTACGCGTGCGCGGTCTGCGGGCGGTGCACCGATAGCTGCCCCGCAAACATCACCGGCAAGACCCTATCGCCCATGCACATAGCCGAGGGCCTGAAGGAGCACCTGCAGGCCTCGGGAGGCGCCAACGACGCTCCTCAGGTCATAGGCGAGGAGATCGGCGAGGAGGCGCTGTGGGACTGCCTCACGTGCGGCGCGTGCGAGCAGGTGTGCCCCGTTGGGGTCGAGCACATCGACATGATCGTCGACATGCGCCGCAACCTGGTGATGGAGCAGGCCAGCATGCCCGAGTCGGCGGCTTCGGCGCTGATGAGCATGGAGCAGCGCGGCCATCCGTGGCGGGGGACCCAGCACACGCGCACCGGCTGGGCGGACGGCCTGGGGGTCAGGACGCTTGCCGAGCACCCCGGCGCCGAGGTCCTGTTCTGGGTGGGCTGCACGGCGGCCCTGGAGCAGCGCAGCCGGGGCATAGCCCGCTCCATGGCGTCGGTCCTCAAGCGGGCGGGCGTCGACTTCGCCATCCTGGGCGATGAGGAGGGCTGCACCGGCGACCCGGCCCGGCGCATGGGCAACGAGTACCTCTACCAGATCATGGCCCAGCAGAACATCGAGACCCTCGACCGGTACAACGTCAGGAAGATCGTCACCGTCTGCCCCCACTGCTTCAACACCATCAAGAACGAGTACCCCCACCTGGGCGGCAGCTACGAGGTGATGCACTACAGCGAGTTCGCCGCCGAGCTGATCGCCAACGGCAGGATCAAGCCAGTCGTCACCATCGACGCGTCGATGACCTACCACGACTCGTGCTACCTGGGCCGCCACAACGGGGTGTACGACGCCCCGCGCGACGTGGCCGCGGCCATCCCGGGGCTGAAGCTGGTGGAGATGGAGCGATGCCGCGAGCGCGGCTTCTGCTGCGGAGCGGGCGGCGGGCACATGTGGATGGAGGAGAGCCGGGGCCGCCGCGTCAACCACGCCCGCACCGAGCAGGTCCTCGAGACCGGCGCGGACACCGTCGGCGTATCCTGCCCCTTCTGCCTCCAGATGTTCGAAGAGGGCGCAGGCTCAGTCGACGGCGCAGAGAGCCTGCAAGCCAAGGACCTGATAGAGCTGCTGGACGAAAGCCTAGGCGATGAGCAGGCGGACTAACGAGGCGTTGCACCAAACACGACTGAAACCCAATCAACAATGGGTGCCATACCTATCAGGCGTCACACTGTAGGAGCGGGTTTGAAACCCGCCCTCGCCTTGCCTAGGGCCGGCATTGCCGCTAGGTGGAGGACTTGGGACTACCGACTTCATTGCGAAGGATGGCGAGACGCTGGTACTGTGGACGGCAGTCCTTGAACCTGTAGCCTGTAGGAGTTCCAGTGAGCCTCGACACCAATGACGAGCAGAGACGCAGGCTAGCTAATGCCCGCCTCAAGAAAATGCGTGCCATCTCTCGGCGCTCAGCCAAGCTGCTGCGAGAGGGAGGGCCACCGATAGACCACGGGGAATTGCTCTACGACGAACGGGGCTTGCCAAAGAGTACACGCAGGGAGGGTAAGGATGGCTGACAAGCTGAGGGTTGGGCTGATCGGTGCAAACGTGACATATGGCTGGTCGCCTCGGGCGCACATTCCCGCGCTGCTGGCGCTGCCCGACGTGGAGCTTGCCGCCGTGTGCACCGCCCGCCCCGAGACGGCCCGCGAGTCGGCGGAGCGGTTCGGCGTGCCCCTGGCCTTCAGCGACCACATGGAGATGCTGGGGCGCGACGACCTCGACGCCATCGGCGTGTCGGTCCGCGTGCCCAAGCACCACGCCCTCACCATGGACGTGCTCAGGGCCGGCAAGCACGTCTACACCGAGTGGCCCCTCGGCGCGAACCTGGCCGAGTCCGAGGAGATGGCCGGCCTGGCCCGAGAGCAGGGCGTCCTCACCATGGTCGGCCTGCAGGGCCGGTGTGCCCCGGAGTTTCTGCGGCTGCGCGAGCTGGTCGACGAGGGCTACGTCGGCGAGGTCCTCGCCGTCAACATGACCTCGTTCGTGCCCGGCGTGCTGAGCCGCACCTCCGACCGCACCTGGCAGAAGGACGTCGAGCTGGGCGCGACCACGCTGACCATCGCATTCGGGCACGTCGTCGACGCCCTGTGCATGTGCCTGGGAGAGTTCACCGAGGTGTCGGCCTCGGTCGCCACGCAGGTGCCCCAGTGGCTCGACAGCGACACCGGCCGGATGGTCGACGTCACTTCGCCCGACAACATCCTGGTCGCAGGTAAGCTGGAGGGCGGCGCACTAGCGTCAGTCCACGTCAGCGCGATTCCGTGGCACAGCACCGGGTACCGCCTCGTCGTGTACGGCCGCGACGGCACGCTGGCGCTGGAGAGGGACGACTACCCCCACCTGGGCACGATGCGCCTCAGCGGCGGCAGGGGCGCGGACGCCGCACCCGCCGAGCTGCCCATTCCCGAGCGCCTGTCGCAGGTCCCGGACACCGTGCCCGAGGGCCCGCCCTTCAACGTCGCCCAGATGTGGCACAGGTTCGCCGAGGGCATCAGGTCGGGCACGCGCGTCGAGCCCGACTTCGACACCGCCGTCACCCGCCACCGGCTGCTGGACGCCGTCCAGCGCGCGTCGGACACGGGCGAGAGACAGCACCTGTAGCTCGCTACTCACCGGGCGGGGTGATGATCTCGCATCTGGGACCGCTTGCCCGCCCGAGCCTCGCGTCCAGGGTTGCCAGCGGTCGGCCCAGAGCCTCTGCCAGCGCCACGTACCAGGCGTCGTAGCAGGTCAGGTTCATCCGTAGGTCCCATATCCTGCCGGCAAATGGGGCGAATGGGAACAGGCCCAGGTCCAGCCGCATGAGGTTCTCGTGTGCGATGGTAGCCTCCAGCCGCGACAGGTCACCCGTCAGCTCCAGCCGCCGCAGGATATTGCTGGCTTCGGCCAATGCAAGCTCGGGGCAGGTCAATTCCCCGTCGGCCACCACGGATTCTGCCCATGCGCCTTCGGGACCCGTGTCCACGAGGGCTGAGACCAGTACCGAGGAGTCGACTACTGCCGTCACGCCCGGTCCGCGTTACGCGCCTCCAGGATGGCCGACGATGTTACGCGGGTTCCTGTCACTGCCTTGCGGGAGCGGACCTCGCTCAGCCAGGCGCTGACGGAGGGACGCGAGGCTATGCGCTCGAGCTCACCCCTCAGGAACTCCTGCATCGACTGGCGCTCCTGCGCAGCGCGCACGGCCAGCTCGTCGCGGACTTCCTCCGGCACGCCTCTTATCGTGATCTGGATAGCCATGCCAGCATTATGACATCACTGCCAGCATTATGCAAGCATCGCCGTAGTACCCTACACGATCAGCCCGGCGTCGACCGAGTTGATGGGCGGCAGATGGTCGATCATCAGCTCCCACGTGTCGCCGTCGTCGCGGCTGTAGAATATCTGGCCCGTCGTCGTGCCGACGTATACGCCGCATTCGTCGAGCGAGTCGGTCGCCATGCCCTCCCGCAGCACGTGCAGGTAGGCATTGCGCTGGGGCAGCCCCTTCGTGAGCGGCTCCCAGTCGGCCCCGGCATTGCGGCTCCGGTAGACCCTGAACCTCGCGTCCGTGACATAGCGGACTCCGCCGCCCACGTCAGTGCCAAGGGCCTTGTCCTCCGGCACCACGTACACGGTGTCGGGGTCGATGGAGTGGGTGCCCATGACCAGGCCGAACCGGGACGGCAGCCCTTCGCTCAGGTCCTGCCACTGTTGCCCGCCGTCGTCGCTGCGATAGAACCCGCAGTGGTTCTGCTGGTACAGCCGGTCGGGCATCGAGGGGTGCGCCAGCATCTTGTGCGGGCACTGGCCGAACTCCGGGGAGGGGTCGGGCATGAAATCGGCCCGCACGCCGGCGTTCATCGTCGACCAGCTCGCGCCTCCGTCCTCCGTCCCGAATACCCCGACCGCCGACATACCCACCCACATCCGGTCGTCATCGGTGGGGTCGAGCACCATGCTGTGCAGGCACATGCCGCCGAAGCCCGGCTGCCACATTGGGCGGGTGGGATGCTCGGAGAGAGAGGCGACCTCGCCCCACGTCTCGCCGCCGTCGGAGCTCTTGAACAGCGCCGCCGGAGATACTCCTGCATAGACGACGCCCGGCTCACTGGGCCTGCCGGGCTCGATGTGCCACAACTTCTCGACCGAGGCGTCCTGCTCCCTGGAGAAGGCCGGGTTCTGCCGCGACTTCTGCCATGTCGCGCCCAGGTCGTCACTCCGCTGCACCTCTGGCCCCCAGATCGGGCTGTTGATCGCGGCGAAGATCGTCCCCTGCCCGCGGGCGTCGTAGGCCAGGTGAAACACGTCGCTACCGCCGTGGTGCGGCCCCGAAACCGCCCAGCTCTTCCGCGCGCTGTCCGACGTGAGGAAGAAAGCGCCCTTGCGCGTCCCAACCATCAGGATCACGTCGCCCCTGTTCGCCTCAGTCCTATCCGGCATGCCGCCTGCTCCTCTCGCCTCGCCAGATGCTCTTCAGTGGGTACGCGCCGGGAGCGGCATCGGATGACGGGGCGCTACAGGTCCATGCGGGTCAGGGCCTCGAACACCTCCTCGGCCGGACGCTTGCCCAGCTTCCGCCGGTACTCGCTCACGGGCAGGTACTCGTACACCTCCGGGTTGTGTGCCACGAACGCCTCCGCGTACGAGACGCGAAGGTGCGTGGCCGCGCCGGTGCCGTCCATCCCGATGCTCATCTTCCTCTGGAGCGGGCTGTCCTCGCCGTAGTGCTGCGACGTGAACTTGTTCATCGCCGCCGACTTCTGGCCGATCGTGTCCGAGATGTCGATGACCGTCGTGGGGACCCTGATGCTCAGGTTCTCCAGCACGTTGGTGCGGCCCAGGTGCGTGTGGTAGAAGATCTGGGCCGCCTCGCCGCCAGTGTCGCCTCCCGTCGGCGCGTAGGGCTTGCCGGGGCGGATGCCCGACGCCAGGTCGATGGCCAGCAGCAGCATCTGCGTCGTAACCGCGTGGACCGGCACCGTGTCGTACGGCCAGTGGGTCACGATGACGTTGGGCTGCAGCTCGCCGATCACGTCGGCGATGTCGTTGATCACGTCCTCCCTCGGGAGCAGTATGTCGTCGTTGTAGCCCAGGAAGCGCACGTCCGTGACGCCCAGCTCGGCGGCCGCATCCACCAGCTCGCGCCGCCGGTCCTCGACAAGCCCGCTCATGTCCGGCATGTCGCCGCTGTCGCGGTACTCGTCGATGGCTGCAAGGTGATGCGACAGGCCCGTCGTCGGCACGAGGATGCAAACGTGGTCCCCCCTGGCCGCGTGCTTGGCCATCGTGCCGCCCGCGTACAGGATCGCGTCTTTCGGGTGCCCCCCAAGGTTCAGGATAGTCAACGGCTCGGCCATTTCACTCCTCCCTCTTGCTCTGTGTACTGGGTAGTATAAGGCTAGTAAGACACTCTTCCGACTGTGGAATGCTCACCTCGATGGTGTATGTTCCAGGTGCAAGGACGCCTAGCTGTGCAGGGGGTGTGACTTCGCGGAAGTCATCGGTATCGAAGGCATGAAGGGGGTCGCCCTGAGGTCCGATTCCTTCGAACAGGTACATACGAATAGAAGGACAGTTTCCCAGGGTGACCTGGATTTCTTCGCGCGAGCGCACCTCGAAGACCTGGTACTGAGAGCGGCTGTCTTCCCCTTGTGTCGAGCCGCAGTCACTTGTCGAGTTGATGCGAATGTAAACCCACGTAGAATCTTGCAACGGCTCGATCATCTTATGCGGCAGTATGCTTACGCTGCCCATGATGCAATGCTCATACCGGGCGTAGTGTTGATCGTTCTCCCTGGGAGGAAGCACTTCGATGAAGTAGTCGACCGCGGATAGCTCGTCATGGTAATCACAGGGCTGGAAGGCCGCCGGCTGTCTATGAAGCTGGAAATGGTATGAGCCTGCAGGCAGCACTCCGGATGCCACGATCCAATGGAGCAACCCGCCGCGGGAATCCATCCGCGATTCACTAGTAGCAGGGTCGGGCCGCAACTGGAAGAGATGAGCGTCCGGGCCGTTCAGCCATACCCTGTCTCTGAGCTCAGAACCCGGGGGGAGTGCGTACTGCCAGACTTCACCCACAATTGTCTTGTCGGAGCGTAACCCCGAAAACAGGATCCTTCTCTGCTGGGGCGGTGGCACAACGCTGTCAGGCCCATGCCGGGCCACCCTCCCGCCCGCGTCCACAACTACCTGATTCCACCTTTCACGATCATATTTCCTGGCGAGGCATTCCCTGTATCCAAAGACTCCTTCAGCCTTCGCGCGACTAATCGACCTGTCCAGATCCACAATCGCCTGCCGCATTTCGTCCAGGGTTATACTCTTTTCTTCCTCGCGCGGTGGAACGCTCACGAAGAAGCGCCCCGACGTATGAGGCGGCACAGCAACAGCAGGCAGCCACACCCTGTTGTTCGGACTCTCGATCCGGTATTCCTGCGCCTGGACATCATGAGTCTGTCCTGCCAGCGTGAAGCTGTAGGAATCGTTTGACGTTGGGACGTTTGGCACGTGATACATAGGATGTGAGCATGCGCTGTCCCACGGCTCCTCGTTGATGAAGAGTATGGCTTCGTGCTCATCCCATTTATCGTCCCGCTCGGAGATGTGGAAGAGGGCCGCAGCTATGGTGTCTCGCTCGGACCCGTACATCCCGTATTCATAGGAGGAGGAAACCGAGGCTCCGAATGGAACGCTGACTGACAGCGATTCCGACCCCGTTCCCTTCAGATACTCAAGCGCCTCAAACTCATACTTGATTACCGGTATCCAAAGATGTCCCTCAGTACATCCGAGATTAGCCTTGCCTTCTACGGATCTCAGCGTTGCTCGAACTATGAGATCAGAGTGGAAGATACGCTCTTCCAGAGTGGTGAACCCAATTTGAGGTGTAGCGCCAACAATCACACCGGGCTCAATCGGCTCGGGCGGACGATCCTGCACTGTCACAGTGGGGGTCTCCACCACTTCAGGCCTCACGGTTGCCTCGGGCGTAGGAGTCGGGCTTGGCGCGCTGACCGTCTTTCCGGGCGTCACGGGATGCGCGGTTGGCTCGGGCGTAGGAGGACTGCAGCCCAAGAGCAAAACAAGAGCAGCCGTCAATACCGCATATGCCAACTTGGCTCTCATCACCAACCCACGCTCTGATCCTATCGTACACACTGGCCGCATGGCTGTCAGCGAGCGATTGCCCCGGCGCTCGCCCCCGCCCTATAATCCGCCAGCGGTGCGAGGAGGCCATCATGCGCGCGGGATTCGGACAGTTCAGCCAGCCGTCCCAGGAGTACCTGCGGTTCTGCGCCCAGTTCGGCGCGACCGACGTGCTGCTGAACAGCGCCAACCTGCCTGGAGCGGGGGGCCGCTGGCAGCTGCACGACCTCGTGAAGCTGCGCCTCACCGTCGAGCAGTTCGGGCTCTCCCTTTCGGCCCTCGAGAACGTGCCCATCTCCTTCTACGACCACATCATGCTCGGCGGCCCCAGGCGCGACGAGCAGATCGAGAACATGATTGCCACGGTGCGGAACATCGCCCGCGCGGGCATTCCCATATTCGGCTACCACTGGATGCCGTCGATGGTGTGGAGGACGACGCCGGCCCACATCCGCTGCGGGTCCGTCGCAACCGCCTTCGACTACCACGAAGCCCGCGAGATGCCACTCACCCATGACCGCGAGTACACCGAAGAGGAGATGTGGGAGAACCTGGAGCACTGGATCAGGATCATCACCCCCATCGCCGAGGAGGAGGGCATACGCCTCGGCATTCACCCCTGCGACCCGCCGGTCCCCGTGCTGGGCGGCATCCCGCAGCTACTCCGCAGCTTCGACGCCTACAAGCGGCTGGTCGAGATATGCCCGTCCGACTCCAACGGCATCGAGTTCTGCCAGGGCACCTTCTCCGAGATGGAGGGCGAGGACATATACGAGATGATCCGGTACTTCGGCGAGCGGCGGAAGATCCTCTACGTCCACTTCCGCAACGTCTCTGGGCAGGTGCCGAAGTTCCACGAGGAGTTCATCAACACCGGCTACGTGGACATGCACAAGGCCATGACCATATACCACGAGGTCGGCTTCGACAGCTTCTTCATCGACGACCACGTGCCCCAGACCTACCAGGACACCGAGTGGGGCCACCGAGGCCGCGCCTTCGCCAACGGCTACATCCAGGCCATGATCGAGGCCGTCACCAAGTCGGCCGGTTAGCTACGGCTTGCCGCAAAGGGGACCTGATGCATGATTCTTCCATGCGGCTAGACCCTTCCCGTGCGCGACTCATCCTGGATGCCGCAGCCCCCGGCCATCGACTCCTTTCCATCACCGCTGCTGCGGCCGCGTTTACCAATGCCGTCCATGTGCTCGATACCTTGTCTCCCAGGGGTCACCGGCTCCGGATCGTCGTCAAGAGGATGATCGACGACCCCAACCCGGAGAGGGCAACCGCCGACTATTGGGGACTGCGCATCGCGCGGAAGTACGGCATCCCTGCCCCCGAACCCCTTCTCCTGGACGCCGCGGGTGAAGTGCTCGGAGTCCCGGGAATCGTCACCAGGTTCGTCCGGGGTGAGCAGATCGCAAGTCCGGAGAACCCGGTTGAGTGGGCCAAAGACCTCGCCGACCTCCTCCTCAGAATTCACGCCGCCACTCCGGATGCAGATGAGCGGCAGCGCATCTACGACGGCAACGACCTCGGGCTCTACTTCCTGACAGGGTCATGGCCCAAGAGAATGTCAGGGCACCCCCTTTCGGACACGATTTATGGCAGAATTCGGGAGCTTCGCCCTCACATCCGCAAGGTGGCGCCAGTGTTTCTCCACATGGACTACTGGCCGGGCAACGTTCTGTGGCTCGATGGGCGCACGTCCGCAGTACTCGACTGGGACGCTGCGGCATACGGCGATCCCGCCCTGGATGTCGGTTACTTCAGGATGAACATGTACCTGAGAGGCATCAAGGACGCCGCTGACCCTTTCCTGGAGCGTTACGAGGCCGCATCCGGCGCCGTGGCAAATCTCGGTTTCTGGGAGCTAGCCGCTGCCGCACGTCCCCTGCCTGATCCAGCGGCCTGGATCCCTGAGTCTCGCCAGATGGGCGACCTCAGCGCTGCCGACGAAAGGGCGAGCAGCGACTACTATGAGTTCGTAGCAGGCGCGATACAGCGAGTCCATGATGGGATGCTACATTGCGACACTGAGGAGCGTCCAACATGCTAGCCGGTCTTCACCGCTGGTTGCCGAGCGCGGGGTTCCTCATCGCGGCGGCCGTCGCCATGGCGGTCATCGCCCTCGTTCCGGGGCAAGCCCACGCGCAGGATCCGTCCGCGCCAGAGCCCCAGGCCTTCGAGCCGGAGTTTAGCTCGGGAGCGTGCCCCGAGGGCCTGGAAGTGCCGCACGACGCAGTACTCACGTGTGGCTACGTCACGGTTCTCGAAGACCGTGCCAGACCCGACGGCAGGGTGATCGAGCTCTACGTCGTTCGCATTCGCGCGCTATCGCCCATCCGGTACCAGGACCCCGTCATCTACCTCGCCGGCGGACCCGGCGGAAGCGCCACGTGGCAGGCCCAGCGTTTCCTCGATCGGGGGCGGCACCTGTGGACAGGGCGCTATCTCGTGCTCTTCGACCAGCGCGGCATCGGCGGCTCCAGGCCGAGGCTGGAGTGCCCCCAGTACCAGCACGGCTACGCCGACATTCGGGACAGCGATCTGGACCCGGACGAGAAGCTGGAGTGGCGTGTGGAAGCCCTCCTGGACTGCAAGCGCACGCACACCGATCAGGGCATCGACGTGGGTACCTACACGTCGGCGTCCACAGCCGCCGATGTGGCGGACATCGCCTCGGCCATGGGCTTCGATTCATTCAACCTCTACGGGATCTCGTACGGGACGCGGCTGGCCCTCACAGTCATGCGGGACTTCCCCGCGGGTGTGCGAAGCGTGGTGCTGGATGGCGTGCTGCCTCCCCAGGTGAGATTTTACGAGACCTACTTCGCCGAATTCGCCGCGGCCGTCGATCGGTTCTTCCGCCATTGCGAGGCCGACCCGGCGTGCTCCAGTCGGTACCCGGACCTGGAGCGGACCTTCTGGGGGGCAGTCGACAGGTACGCGGCCTCCCCGTTCACCCTCGAGTTCTACGACAGGTACGCTGACCGGTACTTCGAGTGGGAATTCGATGGGGAGTCCGCTGCCCGGCTTCTTGCTGCCTCGCTGAGACGCGAATGGTTGATCCCGTACCTGCCGTTCCTGGTGAGCGAGATCGCCGCCGGGAACGACTACGTCGTCGACCCCTGGGCACGGCCGGCAGTCCCGTACGTTGACGAGTCCGTCCCCCGTTCCGCGGCATGGGCGTCCATGTGGTGCTACTCCGATGGCTCACTTCACGACGACGCCAGGGTTGCGGCGGATCTGACAGAAAACCAGAGATTCGTCGACCCGGAAACCCGGCAATTGGTACCGGCCCTGTGCGATCGGTGGAACGACAGGCCCACCGATCCCATTGAGAGCGAGGCCGTGGCGAGCGATATCCCGACCCTTTTGCTTTCGGGCCAGTTCGATCCGACCACCCCGCCGAGATGGGCCGATATCGCGGCGGAGACGCTGAGCAACAGCTACTCATTCGTGATTCCAATGGCCGGTCACGGGGTCGGTATCGACACTCCATGCGGACGGAAGCTCATGGAGAGCTTTCTGTACCGGCCGGACCAGAGCCCCGACTCCTCATGCCTGGTATCGGACCAACCGCAGTTTTCGGACATCTACCTGAACCGCGGCCTCCGCACGATGGATACGCGGGGCTGGGGCAGTGGTAATTCGCTAAGGTCGACGCTCTTTCCGGCATACGCGGTGGCCATGGCGTCTTGGATGATACAAGTGGCCGCCACGACGTCTTGGCTGACACAACCCGTGGCCACGGCGTCTTGGCTGATACAAGGGGTGGCCGACGTGCCTGTGCTGATCGTATGGCCGCTGACTGTGCTGACCGTATGGCCACTGACTGTGCTGACCGTATGGCCGATAATTTTCGTGGTAAGTCGCCGGCGTCAGGTGCCAAGCTCGACCAACCGGTTGGCGGGTCCCGCTCGGGTGATTGCCGGGGCAGCGTTGCTGATAACCGCTGGTTTCACCTTATGGGCATACTCTGGTGCAAACACGGACGACGTCGTCAGGAACTTCGGGTACTACCCATCGATACGCCAGTGGTTCATCATCCCGTATCTGATCGCGCCCATAGCCGTACTCGTCCTGTACCTGGCGTATCGTGCGTGGCGAGAGCGGTGGTGGTCACTCCTCGGCAGGGTCCACTACACCCTGGTGGCGCTGTCCATCGTCTGGTCGCTCGTATACCTGCGCGTGTGGGGGTTCATCGGCCCGTAGCA
>DAOULA010000022.1:0-51329 GCA_034420735.1 Dehalococcoidia bacterium | reverse complement strand
CTTCGACCCTGTCCTCCATGACGTCGAGGAAGAAGTCGATGATGCGTGCGCCGTCGTCGGTCTTCTCGCGGACGATGTCGGCGAGAGTGGGCGGCTTGCGCTCCTGTGTCGTTTCTGTCGTTGTTTCGGACATGTGTTCGATTATGGGGGAGTATCGGGTGGTTGTCAAGGGGAGTTTTCACCACAGAGGACACCCTTCGACAAGCTCAGGGCAGGCTCCGGGCACAGAGGGAAGATGTTAGGGTGAGGGGGAGGACGGCCAGAGTATGGGGTCCAAGGCCAGGTAGATGTTCAGAGTCGATGAGACGAATGCCCCCGGAGCGTGGCGATACGGTCAGGAATCCGGCTCGGGGGCCGGAATGACGAGAGCGACTCTATTATGACTTTGGAAAGGCCCTCCCCGGCGTGCTGGCCTTTAGCTCCCGCGTGCGCCGGTCGTGCTATAATTGCCGGATGCTGAATTGACCTGATTGACGAGGAGTGGACTTGGTAGCAGAGCGGATACGAGAATACGAGATGGTTATGATCCTGAGCCCGGAGGCGACCGAGGACGAGGTCGCGGCGACGGTCGAGCGCGTGGACGGGCTGATCTCAGGCGGCGGCGGAGCCGTGGCCCAGCACGAGAACTGGGGGCTCAAGCGGCTCGCATACGAGATAAACGACTTCAACGAGGGCAACTACGTCCTAACACGGTTTTCGCTGGACGCCACCGGCGTTTCCGAGCTGAACCGGGCCCTCACCGCTTCCGAGGACATCATCAGGTTCCTCGTGACGCGGCAGGAGATCCCCAAGCCCGAGGCGCCCGAGGAAGCCGACGACTCCAAGGCCGCCGAGGATGCCGGACCCGCAAGCGAGGCCGGGGCCGCCCCCGAGGCTGCGGCCGCTCCTGGGGCTGCGACTGCCCCTGAGGCTGCGGCCGCTCCCGAGCCTGAGTCCTCGACAGAGACTGAGGCCGCACCGGCGCCCGTCGCCCCCTCAGGGGGAGAAGGAAGCGAGTAGCCATGACGATGAACAAGATGATCGTCATCGGGAACGTCGGCAGGGATCCCGAGATGCGCTACACCCCGAACGGCAATCCGGTCACCGAGTTCAGCGTGGCCACCAGCTATCGATGGAACTCGGCTGATGGCGAGCAGCGCGAGGAGACCGAGTGGTTCCGCGTCAATGCGTGGAACCGCTTGGCGGAGACTTGCAACCAGTACGTCACCAAGGGGATGAAGGTCTATGTCGAGGGGCGGCTCCAGAGCAGGCCCTGGATAGGAAACGATGGCCAGCCCCGCTCCGGCAACGAGATCAGGGCGACGGACGTGAGGTTCCTGAACCGGCCCGGACAGCCCGGCGAGGGCGACGGTCCCGGCCCTGGCGGTCCCCCTCCGGGCGACGTCGAAGACCTGCCCTGGTAACTCTCAGAAAACGAGGACATCAAATTGACGACCACACCATCTAGCACACCACGATCCGGTCCCCCGCCGGGCTCCGGGCCCGGGCAGAGGCCGATGGGCCCCGGCGGCCCCCCTCGTTCAGGCCCCGGAGGCGGGCCCAGGGGTGGCCCCCGCAGGGGCGGCAGGGGCAGGTACTACACCAGGCGCAAGGTGTGCGGCTTCTGCGCCAACCACATCTCCCACGTCGACTACAAGGACGTGGACATGCTGATCAGGTACATCTCCGACCAGACGAAGATCGAGTCCAGGCGGAAGTCCGGCGTGTGCTCCAAGCATCAGCGAGAGCTGGCAAGGGCCATCAAGCGGGCCCGCCACCTGGCGATGCTCCCCGCAAGCCGCACCCACCTGAGGGCCCCCATGGCCGTCATGTACCGCAGCAGAGGTCGCCGCTAGCGTCGTGAGCCGGAGATTGAACCCCCTCTCCCTCGACGGGAGAGGGCTGGGGTGAGGGTGAGAGGCGCCCGTGGCTCCTGAGTTCGCTCGACTGTACTGGTGGAAGAGGTGAAGCTCATGCCGCAAGGCAAGGGCGGCGCTCTTGCAGGCCGGTCTGGAAGTCGAGGAGCGAGACTTCTTCCAGGACCCATTCTCCGAGGCGGAACTGCGCGCCCTGCTTTCCGCCCGCTCGCCCGCCGACATCTTCTCGTGGAAGAGCCCCTCGTTCCGAAAGCTGGGCATCGACCGCGACTCCCTCGATGACGACAGGATGATAGCACTGATGCTGGAAGAGCCCAGGCTCATCCGGCGCCCCATCACAACCATCGGCGACACCCTGGTCATCGGCGCCGACTCGAAGGCCCTCGCCCGGGCCCTCTCGTCCTGAGGTCGACCACACCTGTCAGCTGAAGCCATGACCGACGGGATACGCCTGGAGCGGCGCGGCAGCGTCGCCACCATAGTCATCGACAACCCCGAGCGCCGGAACGCCATCAGCTACGACGGCTGGGTGCGGCTCGGCGGCATCGCACGGTCCCTCGCCAACGATCCCGAGACACGGGTCGTGGTCATTACGGGGAGCGGCGACGAGGCATTCTCGGCGGGCGCGGACATCAAGGACTTCGACCGCTACCGCACCGACTCGGGCCAGGCCAGGGTCTACCAGGCCGCCTTCGACGACGCAGTGGCCGCCATAGAGTCGCTGGCCGTGCCGACGCTGTGCAAGATCAAGGGGTACTGCGTTGGCGGCGGATGCGAGCTGACCCTGGCTGCCGACATTCGCATCGCCGCAAGCAACGCGAAATTCGGCATCCCTGCGGCCAGGCTGGGCATCGTGATAGGCTATGAGGAGATGCGCCGCCTCGTCGAGCTCATCGGCCCCGGACGAGCGTCCTATCTGCTGATGTCCGGGCGCATAGTGGGCGTGGAGGAGGCGCATGGCTTCGGCCTGGTAGACCAGGTCGTGCCCCTGGACGAGGTGGACGAGTACGTGTCGGATCTGGCTGAGGAGATGTCCCGCCTGGCCCCGCTGTCCCACATGCAGCACAAGCAGATCATGAAGCGAGTGACTGAGGACCCCCAGCTATCTGGCCTGACGACAGAGGACAGGGACCTGCCCTTCGCGAACTTCGACAGCGAAGATTTCGGCGAGGGAAGACGGGCATTCCTGGAGCGCCGCAAGCCCAGATTCCAGGGGCGTTGAGTTGAGCGCGCGTCAAGACGGCCCCCTGGCCGGGGTCAAGGTCCTGGACCTGACGCAGATGATGGCCGGGCCATTCTGCACCATGCTCCTCGCCGACATGGGCGCGGACGTGGTGAAGGTCGAAAAGCCCGACGGCGACGACATCCGGCGGTCCGGTCCGCCCTTCATCAACGGCGAGTCCGCCGCCTTCCTGGGCATCAACCGCAACAAGCGCGGCATGGTCGTCGACTTGGGGACCGGCGGTGGTGTGGAGGTCATCCGGCGCATGGCCCAGGGCGTGGACGTGCTGGTGCAGAACATGCGCCCGGGCTCCATGCAGCGCAAGGGCCTGGGGTACGAGGACTTGGCGGACGCCAACCCAGGCCTCGTCTACTGCACGATCTCCGGCTTCGGCACGACCGGGCCCTACAGCGCCAAACCCGGCTTCGACCTGGTAGCGCAGGCGATGAGCGGGCTGATGAGCATCACGGGCGAGCCGGGCGGCCCCCCGCTGCGCCACGGGGTGCCCGTGACGGACCTGGCCGCGGGGATCTACGGCGCTTTCGGCATCCTTGCCGCGTACATCGAACGCCGGAACACCGGGCGCGGACAGCACGTGGAGACCTCGCTGCTGGAGGCCGGAATCGCCTACACGATATGGGAGTCGGCCGTCTACTTTGCCACGGGGGAGCCGCCGGGACCCGTAGGCTCGGGCCACCTTCTCTCCACGCCGTACCAGGCGTTCCCGACCCTGGACGGCCACGTCATGATCGGCTCAGCCAACCAGCGCAATTGGGAGCGTCTGTGCCGCGCCATCGGCCGCGTCGACTTGCTGAAAGAGCCGAGGTTTGCGGACAATGCGTCCAGGCGCCGGAACCAGGCCGACCTCGTTGCCACGCTGGAAGAGACGTTCTCGCAGCGCGACAGCGAGCACTGGCTCGGGGTGCTGGACGAAGCGGGTGTGCCCAACGGGCCGATCAACGACATGCGAGACGTTTACGACGATCCCCAGGTCGCCGCCAGGGGCATGGTGGAGGAGATGGTGCATCCCGTATCCGGCGTGACGAAGCATATCGGCATCCCCCTCAAGCTCTCGGCAACCCCGGGCTCGATCAGGAGGCCCTCGCCGGTGCTGGGCCAGCATACGGACGAGGTCCTCGCCGAGCACGGCTTCGGGCAGGGCGAGGTTGCCGATCTGAGAAACATGGGTGCTGTCAGGTGAGAGCCATGAGGACATTGCGAGTGCTGATCCCATTCGGCGTTGCCGTCACAGTGCTGGCGTCCGTCGCCTGCGGGCAGGGGACTCAGACGCCGACTCCCGTCCCGACGGCTACCCCTACGCCTGCGCCTACGGCCACGCCTGCGCCCACGCCCACGCCGGTGCCTCCCACCCAGACTCCAACCCCCACGCCCACGCCGACATTCGTGCCAGCCGCGGTGATTCTGCCCTCCGACCCTGTACCCAGCGTCACGCCGGCACCCCTCAAGGACCTGCCCTTCCCCGAGCGGCTGGAGGCAATCGGGCTCCGCGTCAACGCGATACGGGACCTGTCGAGCGAGGACTCGGTCGTCGAGCACGAGCTACTAACGGAGCAGGAGCTTTCGGACCTTGTGCTGGAGCTCTTCGAGGAAGACAGGGACGAAATAGAGCAGGAGGAGGAGCTCTTCAAGGTGTTCGGCATCCTCCGCCCGGACCAGGACCTCTACGAGATCCTGACCGGCCTGTACACGGGCGGCGTCCTGGGGCTCTACAGGGCAGAGGAGAACAAGTTCTACCTCCTGGGCGACGCGGACGGCTTCGGACCCCAGGAGGAGATGATATACGTCCACGAGTTCACCCACGCCCTGCAGCAGCTGCACTTCGACTTCGACGCCAAGTTCGACGCCATCGAAGGCAACACCGACGCCAGCTTCGCGCTGAGGGCCCTGGTCGAGGGCGACGCAAGGGTAACGGAGCTCCTCTACATGCAGGAATTCCTGACCGAGGAGGAGCAGGCTGAGTCCCAGGGCACGCCGAGCCAGGCCCTCATCGACGCCTTCCGGGCCGCGCCGTACATCGTCCAGCGCGCCTATGGCTTCCCATACCAGGACGGCGCCAACTTCGTCATTACGCTCTACCAGGAACAGGGGGGATGGGACGCCATAGACACGGCGTTCTCAAACCCTCCGGGCTCGACCGAGCATATCCTCCATCCCGACAAGTACCTGGCCGGGGATGATCCGATAGCCGTCGAGCTGCCCGATCTTATGCCCACCCTGGGTGATGGCTGGGAACTGGTGGTCCAGGACACGCTCGGCGAGTTCTACCTCCGGTCGTATCTTGAGATGGGTACGCCGCGCGAGCAGGCGCTGGCAGCCGCCGAGGGCTGGGGCGGCGACTCCTACGTGCTGTTCCATGGCCCGGAGGGCGGAGTCTTCTTCGTCCTGTCTCACGTGTGGGACACGGCTGAGGACGCGGAGGAGTACTACGAGGCCTTCGGGGACCTGACGGCTCGGCGGACCGGTGTGGAGTTCCGCCCCCACGAGGCAGACTCGACGTGGTTCGGCAACTGGCGGACTGCCCAGAGGATCGACTTCGAGGACGGGGGCGCGATCTTCATGCAGGTCGACGGAGCCCGCACTGCGGTGATATTCACACCCGACTCGGAGCTCCTGAAGCCGGCGCTCGCCGTCCTGAAGTAGCGGTCTAGCTGGACGGGATGTCGTCGGCGAGCAGCCGCCTGACCGCGGCGCTTATGTGGGCGGCGTCGATGCCAGCGGCGGCCATGAGCTCGGCGGGTTCGCCTGACGTGGGCAGGCCGCGGACGGCCAGCGTCTCGACCTGCGGCTTCACGCCGGCCCCGGCAAGGGCCGCCAGCACTGCCTCGCCCAGGCCTCCCTCCGGCCAGTGGTCCTCCACGGTGACTATGTGCCCCGTCTCGACGGCCGCGACAACGAGGGTCTCGACGTCTACCGGCTTGATCGAGTAGAGGTCGATCACCCGGGCCGAAATGCCGTGGGACTCCAGCTCATCTGACGACTTGACGGCCTCGTGGAGGGTGATGCCCGCGCCGACTATGGTGACGTCGTCGTCGCTCGACGACCGCACCGTCATGCTGCCGCCGATCGGGAACTCACCGCCGGCGGGGTAGAGCACAGGGGTGGGCTCTCGCGTGGTCCTCAGGTAGACGATGCCGGTCCGGTCCGCCATCTGGCGGACGAGGTCGGCGGCCTGGTTGGCGTCGGAGGGGTAGAGCACGGTGCTGCCGTGGACCGCCCTGATGGCAGCCAGGTCTTCCAGGCCCATCTGCGACGGTCCGTCCGCGCCTATCGACACGCCGGCGTGGGAGCCGGCCATCCTGATGTTGGCGTGGCTGACGGCGGCCATCCTGATGAAGTCGTATGCGCGCGCGAAGAACGCAGCGAAGGTGGACGCGAACGGGGTCCATCCGCGCACCTGCATCCCTATCGATGAGGCGACGAGCTGCTGCTCGGCGATGTACATTTCGAAGAAGCGGTCGGGGTGGGCTTCGGCGAACGCGTCGGCGTAGGTCGAGTTGCTCACCTCGCCGTCGAGGGCCACCACGTCGCCCCGGGCCGCTCCGAGAGCGGCGAGCGCGTCGCCGTATGCCCGTCGCGTCGCAACGCTTGCGCCGACCTCGTACTGGGGGGGCTCATGCTGCTCCGAGGCGAACACGTGGGGCGTCCGGCCTCCTTCGGGCTTCGAAACATTCACTTCCAGTTTGCGGACGCCGCCCAGCTCGGCGACCGCGCCCTCCGGGTCGTCGAGGGGCTTGCCGTGGAAGCCGTCCTGGTTGGCAATAGCGGCGACTCCGCTGCCCTTCTCCGTCCTGGCGACGATGACCGTCGGTCCGCCCGTCGTACTGATGGCCTCGGCGTAGGCCGCGTCGATCTGGTCGAAGTCGTGGCCGTCGATCTCGATGGCGTGCCAGCCGAAGGCCCTGGCCCTGTCCGAGTACTTGCGCAGGTCCCAGCCGTGCCTCGTCTCGCCCCGCTGGCCCAGCCGGTTGACGTCGATGATGGCCGTCAGGTTGTCGAGCCCGGCATCGGAGGCGTGCTCGAAGGCCTCCCACATGGACCCCTCGGCCATCTCGCTGTCGCCGCAGAGGACCCAGACGCGATAGGGCAGGCGGTCGAGGCACTTGCCCGCCTGGGCTGTACCGACGGCGATGGGCAGGCCCTGGCCGAGTGACCCGGTCGCCACGTCGACCCAGTCGATGACCGGGGTCGGGTGCCCCTGGAGCCTGCTTCCGAACTTGCGGAAGGTGAGCATCTCCGCATCGTCGATGGCTCCGGCGGCCTTGTACATGGCGTAGAGCAGCGGCGAGGCGTGACCCTTGGAGAAGACGAGGTGGTCGTTATTCGGGTCGTCAGGGTTGTCGAAGTCGTACCGAAGGTAGCCTGAGAGGAGGACGGCCATGAGATCGGCCGCCGACATGGACGACGTGGGGTGGCCGGACCCGGCCGCGTCGCTCGATCTGACCGAGTCCACCCTAAGCTGCCGGCCCAAGTCTCGCCAGAATTCGACTTTGCCCATCATGATCTCCTTACGCCGCTGCCTGATCCGTCGACGGCCGGGTTACGACATTATTCTATGTACACAGGCTTGCCGTATCAAGCGGACGTTGAGTTCGGTGGCGAGGGTGTGCCCCGGGCGTCCTGCCGGCGGTCTGACATACAAACGTCCCGGAGCCTGGTCGTGGACTCCGGGACGTTTCGGGGTTGGACTGTGGAGCGCGTTCGGTCAGGCTGTTCCCGGTCGACTGCTGTGGAGCAGGTGGTCGACGTGATGGTCCTCTTTGCAGGTGGCGGCCGTGTTCTCCAGCTGGATGGTGACGTGGCCTATGCCGTATTGGTTGTGCGCAATGTCCTGTATGCGGGTCCGGATCACATCTCTGCCCCCCTCATACGAGGGGTCCACGATTACGTGCGAGGTAAAGGCCTCGCTGCCTGACGTTATGGTCCAGACGTGGACGTCGTGTATGAGAGTGACGCCCTCCACTTCCTCGATGTCGTTGCACAGCTTGTATGCGTCTATGTGCTGGGGAGTCCCCTCGAGCAGCACGTTCGTGACGGTGGTCATCAGGTGGCGGCTTCCCCAAAGGATAAGCAAGGCTATCAGGACGCTCAGGATCGGGTCGATGAGATTCCAGCCGGTGGTCATGATGACTATGGCGGAGATGACCACGCCGACGGAACCCATCAGGTCGGCCATGACGTGCTGGAATGCGCCCTCGACGTTCATGCTGTGCCCCGAGGAGCGGTGCAGCACCCAGGCGGCGGCGATGTTGATCAGCAAGCCGCCTATTCCAACGATCAGCACGGGTACGCCGTCGATGTGGACCTCCTCCGTGAAGGCCCGGTGGTAGGCCTCGAAGAAGATCCAGCCCGCTATCAGCCATAGGGCTATGGTGTTGATCATGGCTGCCAGCACTTCGGTGCGCTGGAAGCCGAACGTGCGCTCGGCGGTAGCTGTCCTTTCAGCAACCCACATCGCACCCAGCGCCATCGCGATGGCGAGGGCGTCGGTGAGCATGTGCCCCGCGTCGGCTATGAGGGCCAGGCTTCCGGACAGGATGCCCCCAACGACCTCCGCCAGCATGTAGGTCGAGATCAGCGCCAGGGCGATTACCAGGTTCTTGCGGCTCGCGCTCCTGAAGTCGTGGGCGTGGTGATCGTGCCCGCCATGGTCGTGATCGTCATGATCGTCGTGGTCATGCCCGTCGTGATCCCCGTGGTCGTGGCCGCCATGATCGTGCCCGTCATGGTCATGGTCGTCATGATCCCCGTGGTCGTGGCCGCGATGATCGTGATGATCGTGCCCGTCATGGCCATGGTCGTCATGGTCCCCGTGGTCGTGACCGTGGTGCTCGTGACCGTCGCACTCATGAGGCTCGTGGACGTGCCCGGGCTCGTCGCCGTGGTGCTCGTGGTTGTCGCACTCGTGAGGGTCGTGAGTTGCTGTGGTCACCAAAGCCCCCTGATCCTGTAAGATGGCTCCCCAGATCGGGCGTACGGTACTACAATTCGCCGATGGCTTGCAATAAACTGGCCTACTTAACTGAGACGGGTCCCGGCCAAGATTCACGAACGTTTGACGTGGAATAGATGGGCAAACTGATACCCGAAAGGCCACCTGGGCGCGACCAGGTCCTGGAGAGCATGGAGCGCGTGATGGGCCCGCTTCCAGATCGCTCCAGCCCGGGGCTGGTCCGCCCGCGGGTGATCGAGGAGACGGACTTGGGAGATGTGGTGCGGCGGAAGATCGCGTACTGCCCCGAGCCTGGGGACCTTGTGCCGGCCTATCTCATGATGCCCAAGGGCGTCTCCGGGCCCTCTCCGGCCATGATGTGCCTTCACCAGACGGTGCCGATCGGGAAGGAGGAGCCGGTGGGCCTGGGGGGCAAGCCCAATCTGCGCTATGGAATCGAGCTGGCCAGGCGCGGCTACGTGACCTTGTCGCCCGACTACCCCAACTTCGGCGAGTACGCATTCGACCCGTATTCGAACGGCTACGCCAGCGCGTCCATGAAGGGCATCTTCAACCACATGCGCGGCATAGACCTGCTCCAGTCGCTGCCGGAGGTCGACCCTGACCGGATTGGCTGCATAGGCCACTCGCTGGGGGGCCACAACACCATATTCCTGGGCGCGTTCGACACTCGCGTCAAGGTCATGGTGTCGAGCTGCGGTTTCAACTCCTTCTTCAAGTACAAGGGCGGCGACCTGTCCGGATGGTCTCACAAGGGCTACATGCCGCGTATAGCCGAGGAGTTTGGCCGTGACCCGTCCAGGATGCCCTTCGACTTCACCGACGTCATCGGTGCGCTGGCTCCTCGGGCCTTCTTCACCAACTCGCCCCTGGGCGACGCCAACTTCGAAGTATCCGGGGTGCGCGACTGCATCCAGGCTGCGGGTCCGGTCTACGACCGGCTGGGAGTGAGGGACCGCCTGGTTGCCGTGCACCCCGACGCCGGGCACGACTTTCCGCCTGAGATCCGAGAGGAGGCGTACGCCTTCGTCGACAGTCACCTGCTGGGCTGAGTCCTGCGCGGGCGGGGTAGGGATGAAGACCCAGGTCGGGGTGTTGGCCGCTACTCCACCTCGAGCCGCGCTATCGTCTTGACCTCCGCTCCCGACGCTCTCCTGATCAGCGAGAGGACGGCTGCCAGGAACACGGCGCACAGGGCCGCGTACGCGGGGAACATCAGGCTCCAGTCGGTGACCAGCAGGAACGGCGGCACGGCGCTCTGGCCCGACTCGGTGAATGAGACGGACTCGACCATCAGCCGGCTCATCTGAAGCCCTGCGACCACGCCTATTCCGATTCCCACAGCAATGACTACGGCGTGCTCGAAACCGAGGAGGCCGATGAGCTGCCTTCGCGACAGCCCTACCGCTATGAGGGAGCCTATCTGTGCCCGCGTTCGCTTCGAGAAGGCCGCGATGTAGGCCAGGTAGCCCAGACCCGCGGTTACCACGGCCATAGCCAGGACGAGAAGCACCATGGAGTTCCAACCCGACGTCGTGAGCGGGTCGCGCCCCACCGACTCCAGCAGCGAGTCGAGATAGTGCACGGTCCCCCAGTACCTGAACTCCCTCTCAACTTCGGCCTCGATGGTCGACTCGGCGCCGGGCGTTCCGGCAATGAACAGCTCGTTCGGCCTGGTCCTGGGCATGTGCCCCATTACGTTGAGATGTCCCAGCAGGGCGTCCAGGTCGGACAGGATGAAGCGCCCTCCCAGGGGATTCATGGTTGGGAAGTAGTCCACGGTGTCACGGACCACCATGGGTATGAACCGTCCTTCTACGCCCGCGACGAAGATGTCACCCTCGGCCAGGAAGGCCTCCCGCGCGAGGGGATTGCTCACTACCACAGGGACAGGGCCTCCAGTCGGGCTCTGGTAGAACCCGCGCATCCCGAAGTGGTTCTCCTTGCTGAAGGTGAACACACCGGCGCGCTGGCCGGCGTGGGCCTCGCGTCCCGTAGTCGTGATGCGCTCGGGAGAGAGGGAGGCGGTTACGATGGGGAACCACCGCCTCTGTCCCTCGAAGTCCTCGATCATCTCCACCTCTCCAAGGGTGTCCGACGTGGTGTGAATGCTGTCGAAGAGAATCTGTCCGGGTGTGAGGGAGGTGCCGACGCCAGGCTCCGAGATCTGCACCGAGACCAGGTGCAGCGGTCTTGGCAGGCGGCCTGGGAGCTGGGCAGTCAACAGCGTCCATTCCTCGCTGCCCGGAGTTCCGAGTGGGATGGACGTTATCGACCCTCGAGCGTCCTCGACGACAATCCAGACGGTGAGTCCCGGCATAGGGTCCCGGGACTTAGCCCAGAGGCCAATGAATGCCGCAAAGTCGGGAAGCTCGGCCCGCTCCACCTGGGTCCCCGCTCGCAGGGCCGTCATCAGCGTGCCGAGGTCCACGTCGGAGAAGTCATCGCGGTACCAGGTGACGCTGGGGAACTCCCTGGACTCCAATGCCAGGACCTGTGCGCTGGCTGCGACCGCGCTGCCGTCGGACCTGAGGGCGGCGGTTGCATTCATGACGCCCGGGATGCGCTCGTACCTGTTCTTCAACGCTTCCGTTGCCCAGAACACCCTCGCTGGGATGTCCTCGACGCGAATATCCGCCGCGACCATGTACCGAATGCGGTCCTCCTGGTTGCGCTCCAGGGTGCCCCCCACTGTGGTGGACAGGACGACGACCCCTGACGCCAGGACGATCAGTAGCACCAGCCCGGTGTACTGGAAGGGGTTGCGGGCCATCTGTCGCAGACCCATTGAGAGCCACGCGGGTGCGACTCTCCTGACAGCCTCCAGCAGATAGGCGGCAATCTGTGCGGGGACAAGGAGCAGCAGACCGATCGAGGGCGCGTAGAGGAGGTCACCCCTGTCCAGGGGTTCGGACGTGATGAAGCCGTATACGAGCGCCGCCTGGACCAGCAAGCCGCCCACCAGGTACCTGGTCCTCTGGGCGCGGGTCGTGGCCCAGTACATGATCCCCACGGAGACGACGAGGGCGAGGGTGGCTGCCCATCCGTGGCGGTTTCCCATGATCCCCGTAACCAGGACTATAGCCCCGGCGCTCGAAACCGCCAGCAGGGCCGCCGAATGGACCAGCGCCCGGGACTCGCCGCCGAGAAAGCTCACGACAAGAGGGAAGAACCTCATGAACGCCAGGGCGACGGCCAGGAGGAAGAGCACCGGAGCAAGCATCAGTGTCTCGTTGACGCCGAATTCCCCCAGCAGCCCTCCCGAGACCAGGTGTCCCCGCGACCGCAGCTCCCAAAAGACAACTACGCCGAGAATCACGAGTGCAACGTCGACGTAGTATCTCTGGAAGAAGGGGGCGTCAGGAGGGCGGCCGGACTGGAGCTTGTGGGCCAGCAGCCCGCCGCGCGATCCGAGCAGGGCGGGCAGCACGATGACCGCCACGGCCACCGCTCCGGCGGCGAGGGCCGCCAGCAGGACGGCTGGGCTGATACGAGCCGGGAGCAGGGACCCGCCGGTTGCGTCCCACAGATAGGGGAGCAGTCCTGCCAGGGAGACCAGCGCCATCGCGGCAAAAGGCGCGGCAACCACCGCGGCCGCGCTCATCGCCACCGCCTCATACAGGCTCAGGCGCGTCATCTCCAGTGCCGCCACGCCCCTGCTGCTCAGCATGGCAACGTCCCCGGACCGGCTCTGCACGAGGTGGGACGAGATGACCGCTACGTAGAAGAGCACCGTAACGACGGTGACGGTGAGGAGGAGCAGGAGGGGCACCCTGGAGAAGAAGACCAGGTTGGCGTACTGATCGACGGCCCTGTTCAGGGCCGCGGCGACCTCCGAGCCGGGGATTCTCCTGGCGAATGCGTCCTCGAACCCGGCCATGCGTCTTTGTATCTCATCGATGTCCCACCCCTTGAGTGCGTCCTTCTTGACGAGCATGATCCAGATCGAGTTGACCAGGGACGTGGGATATGCGGTCCCCAGAGCGTCCACCATGGCGTCCTGGGTCACAAAGAAGGGTATCGGCGGGTGCTCCTGTGTCTCGAAGCCCTCGCCGGGTGTCTCGGAGGCAAATGGCGCCGGGTCCAGGAACAGGCTTGGGTGCGGGTCCCAGTAGTCCTCGTCGGGGTCGGTCGGCGTTACGATGCCGACTATCTCGGCGGTCACCCGTACGGGGTGTCCCGGTTCCAGTACGGTGGTAATCTCGTCCCCGGCCCGCAGGTCGAACAGGTCGGCCGTGGTCTCGCTCACGATGACTTCGACGCGCGGCGCCTCCGGGCTTCCCTCGACCTGCGACCCGGCCATGCGCCCGTCCAGGAACGTCACATGATGCTCTATGTCCGACAGGGACCTGTAGTAGGCGCTGAATGTGCCGGGAGTGACGTTGCCGAAGAACCACGCGGGGATTCTCGGAAGCACGGCCGAGTAGCTGTCCGTCAGCAGGTACCGCTGGCGTCCGTCGTAGATGGGCTGTATGTGCTCCTCGATTGCCTCGTCCAGGGCCGCGTCCGTTTCGTCTATGCGCTCGTGAGTGAGGTGCAGGTTGAAGGCGAATGCGTTGATGTTCGAGCGCGGCCTGACCAGCTGGTCGAGTACGAGGTCCAGCCCCAGCCTCTCCAGGGCGGCAACGTACATGGGAGCGGAGGCGGCGAGGGTCGCGGCCGCCAGGACGCCAAAGAAGACGCCCGCCAGGGCACGCCAGTCTGCGCGCAGCCGCCTGAGCATCAGGGAAGTGAACGTTACGGAAGGATCCATAGTCCCCAGCCCGAAGGTATGTGCCTATTATCACCCGCCCACGCCGTCAATGCGAGTGCGGCGGGGCATCATCGAATAGTACGGGCTGGGTGTAGCTCCGGTTCCCCCGCGTGGCACTCCGCGGGCGGACACTTGGGTCCGCCCCTACGAAGATCATAGCTAGGTTTCAATGCCAGGGTGTTTGGGCTGCCGGCTCTTGCCGCGCCGTTCGGGGACAAGTCGCAGCTCGTTCACAGCCAAGCGTCGTATGGACTCGGGCTCCCACGCAATCGGGATGCCCTCTCCACGCAGCCACATAGGAAGTATGTCGTCGTAGTGCGGCGACGCGGGGTTGCCCGACTGGCCGCCAGGTATGGAAAACCGCGAGTTCTCCCACCCGCCCACGTCAATCGCCATCCGAAGCGACGGGATGGCGGCAGGACCGGCGGTCGGATCGTCCAGCGATGCCGCCCCTTGGGAGATCGTGTTGCCGTCGCCGCCAAGGGGGAAGGGGCCACGATTGAAGATGCCGCGCAGGATCCTCCGCTCGCCTGCCGGGTGCCTGAGATCGAGGCTCCTGGCCCTTCCCCACGCCCACGCGTCATGTTCCTCGCCGTAGCGGTCGCGGAGAGTCCTGACTGTGGCGCTCAGCGCCCGGGATACGGCAGTGGGCCAACCCTCCTCGAACCAACCGTCGGGCTGCTCCCTGATGAGGCGGGAGGTGTGGCCCGTGCGCCGGGCCGCGAGCAGCGTGTAGGGCACGATGGCGTTCGATGCCCTGCCCAGGGCCCACGCGGCAGACCTTGGGGCCCTGGCCGTGGCTATTGCCTGTGCCATTTCAGCCTGGAAGAGCTCGAACACTGTAGCTGCAGGGGAATCGACGGCTATCCCGCCGTCCCAGGATTCCAGCAGGTCCAGGGCTTCCTGTGCATCGCGGTCCCCGGCGGGAACATCCAGCACGGCGCTTCGCATCTCTCGCCAGGGCTCCGATTGCACGTCCAGATGGAGCGCCATGGTGCCCGGCACGTCCCAGTCGTCGCGCTCCCCGAGGGCGCGGTATGCCCGGGCCGCGCGGTACCCATCCAGCCAGTCGATGCCCAGGTAGGGACCGCTGCCGGTGGTGGGGCTATTGTTGGCCGTCGCGACTATCCCCGATTGTGGATTTGACGCGTGGGGGACTGATTCGTGGGGCGCCGGCTCGTCCTCCCAGCCGACTTCGGCATCCCACCCGGGCGCCGGTATGGTGCCCCAGCCCTTCTTGCGGACCGGCACAGTTCCCATGATCTGCCAGCCGATGTCGCCGGAAGCATCCGCGTAGACCATGTTCAGGGAGGACAGGGGCCAGTCGCCGCAGTTCGTCCTGAACTCCTCGAAGGAGCGTGACTTGTGGATCGCCAGCATGCCCCTTACCGGCAGGGTGTCCAGCCATATGGCCCTCAGCGAGAGCGCCTCCCCGTTCGGCCCTTCCGCCACTATAGGACCCCTGGGGGTGACGACGACTCGTTCGATCACGTCGTCATGGCCCTTGACCCGGATCACCTCGTCTCGGACCTCGCAGGGTGCGAAACCGTCGCCGTCCCGGACGCTTCGCCCGTCGCCGCCGAGCTCTTCGATGAACAGGTCCGTCGTGTCTACCAGGGCGGCGGTGACGCCCCATGCGGCGACTCCGTTGTGCCCCGCGGGTATGGCGGGCGCCCCAATGAAGCTCGCCCCGGCGGCGGCCCAGTCGGGGGTGCGTATCTGCGCCAGGTACCAGTGGGGCGGCAGCGTGGGGCGCAGGTGAGGATCGTTCGACAGGACGGGCCTTCCGGTGGACGTCTTCGAAGAGGCGAGGGCCCAGTTGTTCGAGCCCCCCGCATACCCCGTGGCTTCCCGAAGCGATGCAAGGTCCTCGGCCAGCCGGTCGGCTACGACCCCCTGCGCAGCCCCGGGGGGCGCAGAAACGGGATGATCGACTGGATAGGCCGGGTCCAGTGCGGCCAGGGCTTCCGGCCCGTCGGAGAGGAGGATGTGGTACCGGGCGAGCTCTATGTCCCAGTTGGATGAGAGCACGAAGGCCTGGAGCTTGGCGGCTGCGACTATGTCGACGAGCGAATATGGCGTGGGCTGGGTCCGCAGCAGTGTGAACTCGTGCGGGCGGCGCCTGACGCCCAGCCGCACGCCGTCGTTGACCCCCCGGGCAAACGCCTCGATGTTCGCCAGTATGTCGGCGTCGAGAATCCCGGTCTGGCGCTCCGCTCCCTCGGCAAAGCCGATGCGGCGGGCCAGCCGGTCGACTCCCAGGCCGGCAGGACCTGCGAGCTCGCTCACGGTGCCGCGGGCCACCCGCAGGAGCATTTCGAGCTGGAACGCGCGGTCCTGACCCTGGCAGAAGCCGACCCCGTACCAGGCGTCCTCGTCGCTACCGGCCTCTATGTAGGGGACCCCGTATCCGTCGCGCCTGATGGTCACCGGCGACATCACGCCGGGCGCTTCCACTTCGCCGGACACTACCGGCAGCCGCCTGCCGAACGCGAGCCGGAAGAGCCATGGAGGGATGCTCATGCCTTCACGCAGCCTGCTATGCGGTGGGCGCGCGGGGGTGCCGGAATGCCGGGCAGGGGTTCGAGCTCGATGCCGAACACGCGCTCGAAGCGGTCTGCCAGCCTCGAAGCCACCTCCTCAACGCCGGTCGAGACCCCCTCGGACTCCATCGACGTGACGCGGCAGTCCTCGATGCCGCAGGGGACGATGTGGTCGAAGTAGCCAAGGTCGGGCGACACGTTCAGGGCGAAGCCATGGGTGGTTACGCCCCGGCTGACCCGGACGCCGATGGCGGCTATCTTGGCCCCGCCCGTCCAGACGCCGGTCGGGCGGCCGTCCGATTCCGCGGCGATGCCGAAGTCCGACAGCGTCTCCATGAGCAGCCGCTCCAGCGAGCGGACGTATTCGAGCGGCCGCATGCGGAGCCGCCGAAGGTCAATGACGGGGTAGCCTACAAGCTGGCCGGGCCCGTGGTACGTGACCTCGCCGCCACGGTCTACGTGGTGGACCTCCACGCCGAGGGATGCGAGCCTGTGTTCCGGCGCGAGGATGTCGTCGAGCCGGCCCCGTCGACCGAGCGTGTAGACGTGGGAGTGCTCCAGGAGCAGCAGCGCGCCGTCCATCTCGCCATCGACAACGCGGGCATGAAGCTGCCTCTGCAGGTCGAGGCCGGCGGCGTAGGCGACCGGTCCGAGCCCCGACGAAGCTAGCAGTGGTTGGGCGGCTCCGGCGTGGCTATCCGACTTCAGCGTGGGCGCTCCGGAAGTATCTCATCGGCACCTCAGTACACGTCGAGGGTGAAGCGCGATTCCTTGAAGTCCATCACGGCCTTGGCCAGGTGCTCGGTGGTGCCGGGGTCGAGCCGCAGGACCACCACGCCTTCATGCTCGACAACGTGGTCGCGGTCGCGTCCTGCGTCGATGACTATGCCGAAATCGCCCTGGCCCTCCCAGACCGGCGGCGTGGCTAGCCGAAATCCCTGGCCTTCCTCGAAGTCGTAGCCCCCCATCATCCTGTGGAGCTCGGCCTTTGCACTGTCGGTAATCTCGATCATTCAGTCCTCACTCGGTGAGAATCGCTCGCAGGGTCTCGACTTGTCCCTGAGTCAGGCCGATGGATCGCACGTAAGGCTCGATGCCGCCGTATTCGCGGTCCAGGTGCGCGAGAGTGCGTGCCATGCCGTCCCTCGGGCAGTACTCGTCCTCGTATTCGCGAGGGGAGGATACGGGCTTCTCCTCGGGCCGGGCCGCGCCGAGGAGGGCCCGCCTGTAGAGGAACGCGGATGTCAGCGTGTAGTCGTCGAGGACCACTTCCCGCGGCACCCCGGCAATGCTCAGCAGGATGGCGCTTATGACGCCCGTCCTGTCCTTGCCCCCGGCGCAGTGGTATAGGGACGGTCCAAAGCCAGGCTCGGCCAACCTGCCCAGCACCTCTGCGAATTGGGCCTGGCGGTAGTCCAGCCACCCCGTGTAGGCGCGCTCGATCCTGGTCGCGGGGAGCCCGAGCGCTATTTCGTCGGCTGTGAGGGGCGTGGGTGTGTCGCCCATGAGGTCGCAGTGGACGTAGGCGACCTGATCCGAGGCCGTGAATACGTTCGGGGTCTCCCTGGTCTCGTACACGGTCCTCAGGTCGATGACGGACCGAACTCCGTAGTCCAGCAGCTTCGACTGGTCGGCGGCGGTCAGTTGGTCCATCCTGTCGGAGCGCAGGAATACCCTCCACCGCGTCGAGCCGCCTCCCTCGATGGGGTAGCCGCCGATGTCGCGCGCGTTGTAGTTGCCTTCGAGCAGAATGTGGCGGTCGGACTCTATTGTCGTCATGGATGGCCCCTGGCTCCGCGAATGTGCTGCGTCAAGGATATGCCGAACCGCCCCGCGCCTTCAAGGAGGGCGGGTGCGCCCAAGTTCACCATCTAACGGCAACGCTGGCCGTAGGCAAGGCGAGGGCGGGTTTCAAACCCGCCTCTACAGGGTGACGCCCGGCAGACATAGCGCCATTGCGTAGGAGGTGGATTTGGGGTGCCTCAGCTTGGCTCTGGACTTGGCGCCGGGCGTAGGCTAATCTGCTCGGAGCAAATCGAACAGGAGCTGCAAGTGGAGCAACGACCGTTGGGAAGGACCGGCAGGACGATCCCCGCCATTGCGCTGGGCTGCGTCACGTTCGGCCGCGAGATTAGCGAGGACGACTCGTACCGCGTGATGGACTACGCGATGGAGAAGGGGTTGCACTTCTTCGACACGGCGGAGGCATACGGCGGGGGCCAGTCGAAGCGAACCAGGCTCGAGACCATGGGTGTCGACGACCAGCGCGAGGTCACCACGGAGATGAGCTCGTCGGAGAACATCGTCGGCAGGTGGATGGAGAAGCGTGGCGTGAGGGACGACATCATCCTGATGACCAAGTTCAGCACGGGCGGTTCAGCCGACAACGTCCACCGGGCCATTTCTGAGAGCCTGGAGAGGCTGCGCACCGACAGCGTCGACATCTTCAAGCTCCACCGGCCCTATCCGGACGTGCCGGTCGACGAGACCCTGGGCGCTCTCGCGGACGAGGTGGCCGCCGGTCGCGCTGAGGTCATTGGCTGCAGCCAGCACAGCGCCGAGCAGCTCCGGGAGGCCCTCGCAACCAGCGCCGCGAAGGGGTACCCACGCTACGAGATCACACAGCCCGGCTACAACCTGGGGCTGCGTGACGACGAGAAGGAGCTGCTGCCCCTCTGCATCGAGGAAGAGATCTCGGTTACGCCGTTCAGCCCGATGGGCGCCGGCTTCTTCGCGGGCAAGTACACCCCGGACCGCGCGGACATACCAAAGGGCACGCGATTCGACATCATGCCGGCACATGCCGACCTCTATTTCAACGACCGCAACTTCCGCATCATCGAGAAGCTGAGGGAGAAGGCCGAGGAGATGGGGGTGCCGATGGTGAGGCTCGCAATGGCATGGTCGATGACCCACCCGGCCATTACGGCGGTGCTGGTGGGGGCGAGGGAGACCGGGCACATCGACAACGCGCTGGCGGCGTTCGAGATGGGGCTGGACCCTGAGCTGAGGGCCGAGATGTCGTCCTGGGGCGACTAGGGTTCACCACAGAGGGCACGGAGAGCACAGAGGTAAGAAGTGGAGCCTGTGGGGGGACGCAGTTAGCGGCGTTGTTGCCTGGGGTCTAGGGCCTCGCGTATGCCGTCGCCGATGAAATTCCACGACAGGACTATCAGGAATATGGCGAGGCCTGGGAACGTGGTGAGCCACCAGGCTATGGTGATGAACTCCCGGCCTGCCACGAGCATGTAGCCCCACGACGGCGTGGGCGGCTGGATGCCGAGTCCCAGGAAGCTGAGGCTGGCCTCGATCAGAATCGCGTAGCTCATGACCAGCGACGCCTGCACGATGATCGGCGACATGGTGTTCGGCAGAATCGTCTTGAACATGATGCGCCAGGGGCCCGCGCCGAGAGCCCGCGAGCTCTCCACGAACTCCTTCTCGCGCAGGGACAGCGCGTTGGCGCGGGTGATTCGCGCGAACGACGGGATGAAGCCTATGCCAATGGCCAGCATCGCGTTCCGAAGCGACGGCCCCAGTACTGCCACCATGAGGATGGCCAGGAGCAGGCCTGGGAAGGCGAGGATTGCGTCCACGATCCGCATCAGGATGCTGTCGGTCCATCTGCCGAAGTACCCTGCCGCAAGGCCCATGGTGACACCGACAACGATCGCGACGGCCGTAGCAAGTAAGCCCACCTGGAGAGACACCCTGCCGCCGTAGAGTATGCGGCTTAGGTTGTCCCGGCCCAAAGAGTCGGTCCCGAGGGGGTACGCAATCGATGGGGGCTGCATCAGTGCGTCGTAGTCCTGGTAGCACGGGGCAGCCAGCCAATCCGCCAGGTTGTGCCAAGGCCTGTTCTGGATCTTGCACATTGCCAGTCCGGAGCCTTCCTCGGTCAGAATCGGAGCGGATAAGGCGGCCAGGGTGAAGAGCAAGATGACTATCACTCCGAACAACGCCGTCCTGTTGCGCAGGAAGCTGTCCACCATGACGCGGATCAGCCCGGCGCGGCGCCGCACCGCAGCCTCCTCCACTGCCAGCACTCCCGTACCTTCTTGTGTGTGCTCGCTCATTCGTAGCGTATCCTTGGGTCCAGATAGCCATACGCGATGTCAGCAAACAGGTTGACCGTCACGTAGAAAACCGACGCGATCAGGACGACCATCTGCACTATCGCGTAGTCCCGACCATTGATCGAGTCCACGAGCAGCAGGCCCACGCCGGGCCACCTGAAGACGGTCTCGGTGACCAGCGCTCCCGCCAGCAGCGACCCCATGTCGAGGGCTATGACGGTAACGACCGAGAGCATCGCGTTCTTCAGTGCGTGCCGCCCCACGACCATCTTGTAGGGCAGCCCCTTGGCCCGTGCCGTCCGTATGTAGTCCGAGCTCATCACGTCCAGCATCCCTGAGCGCATGTACCTGGTCAGCGCGCCCATGTACTGGATGCCGAGGGTAATGGTCGGGAGGATGAAGTATTTCCAGTGGAAGCCTTCGCCAATTGGGCCGTAGCCCGACGTGGGCAGCCAGCCCAGCTGGACTGCGAAGAACAGGATCAGCATTAGTCCGACCCAGAAGCTGGGTGCCGCTATGCCGAACAGCGAGACGGCCGAGATGATGTTATCGAACCACGTGAAGGGGCGCAGGCCGGCGATTATGCCGATGGGCAGCGACAGGACGACGGCGAGGGTCAGGGCCGACACGGCGAGGGGGAGGGTCCTCTTGAGCTTTTCCCAGACCAGCGAAGATACGGGGTAGTCGGCGCTGTAAGACAGGGAGACGCCCATGTCGCCCCTCAGTACCTTGCCCACCCAGATGACATACTGGACGACCAGGGGCCTGTTGAGGCCCAGCTCCTCACGCTCCATTTCAAGGGCTTCTCGCGTCGCCTCCATGCCCAGCCTGGTAACTGCCGGGTCTCCAGGTGCGAAGCGTACTAGCGCAAATACGACGACAGAGAGAACGACGACAACATAGGCCGTCTGAATAAGCCTGCGGGCTATATAGGTCTGGATTTGACCGGCCTCCGGGCCCAGTTGGATTGGCTCATTGCCACATCAGAGCGGCGTCCAATGCGGCATCGGGGCTGATCCCCGGCACGCATGTTCAGGGTCACGCTTCCAAACAACAATCTGTGGGGCGCGGAGATAGGCCGTGCGGCCAGGTCTCCGCGCCCCACTCTAATCGAGAAGTTGTGCGGCTACTCCTGCCAGGTCCAGTCCTTGGCGTTCCAGTAGCCCTTCGGGTTCACGTACCCGCCCTGCACGTGCCTGTTGGCCGCGAAGAAGCGGGGCATGCTCTGCAGCTTGACGAACGGCACGTCCTGGGCCACGACGATGTCGACGATCTGCCGGTAGAGCTCCGCCCGGACAGGCCGGTTGGAAGTGCTCTTGGCCTCGTCGAACAGCCGCTCGATCTCAGGGTTGTAGTACCTCATGCCGTTGTTGCCCTTGAAGCCGCTCGTGTGGGAGTCGGCCCTGAAGAGGCTCTGCATGAGTCCGTCCGGGTCGGGCTCGCGGGTGTACCAGGCGTCGCCCAGGTCGAATTCCTTGTGGGTGCCCGCCCAGCAGCGCGACTCCGGCCAGTCCGGGGTGTCGCAGTCGAGGCCGAACCAGACCTTGTCGAGCCAGGTCGGGCTGTCGACGATGACGATCTCCATCTCGATGCCCGCGTCGGCCAGGTTCTGCTGGATGACCTCGGCCATCTTCTGGGTTACCGGGATGTTCTCCGGCACGTACTTGATCTTGAGCGGGTTGTCGGGTCCGTATCCGGCTTCGGCCAGGAGCTCCTTAGCCTTCTCCACGTTCCTGGGCTCGCACTCATAGGGCAGGTACGCCCAGTGGGACTCCAGGATCGGGTTGCAGCTAGGCACGCCCAGGCCGAAGAAGATGGCCCGGTTGATTGCGTCCCTGTCGACGGCAAGGCTGACAGCCTTCCTCACCCGCAGGTCGGCCATGGGCCCCTCGCGGTAGTTGAAGATGATCGTCATGTAGGACGCCGTGATGCCGTCCCTCTGCTGGAGCAGCTCCACGCCCTCGGTCGTGGCGATGCTGGCAACCTGCTCGAGGGGCACGTCCACCGCAAAGTCGATCTCACCCGCTCGAATCGCAGCCATGCGGGTCTGAGGGTCATTGATTGGGATGATGATGACTCTCTCAGGCCTGGCGTTCAGGATTTCCTTGTCGAAGTAGTCGTCGTTCTTCTCCAGCACCACCCTGTCGCCGGGGACCTGCTCGACGAACTTGTACGGGCCAGTCCCGACCGGGTTCGTGTCCTGCTTGTCGGTGCTGCCCTCGTCGACGATGGCCAGGGACCAGTGTGCCATCGACGCCAGGAACACTGGGCTAGGCTTGTCCAGCGTTACGGTGAACTCGTAGTCGCCCGTAGCCTCGTATGAGACCACGTCGTTGAGCTCGCCGCGGCACCGGCCCCTGTCGATGATCTCGAACTGGCACCGGTTCCAGCTGTAGACCACGTCGTGGGCGGTCACGCCCTTGCCGTTGTGGAACCTGACGTCCTCGCGGAGGGTGAATACGAAAGTCAAGCCGTCGTCCGAGACCGTCCAGCTGGATGCGACGTCCGGCTTCGGGTTCATCATCGTAGCGTCGTACTGGAGCAGCCGGTTGTAGAGCATCTCCGAGAAGATGATGTCGGTACCGGACTGGCTCTTGGCCGCGTCCAGGAACTGCACCTCGCCGGAGTTGCCGATGCGAAGCACGGAGTCGGAGGAGGGCGGCGCCACTACCGGGGCCTGCGCGGCCGCCAGGGCCTTCTGCGCGTCCATCGCCGCGCCCTCGGCCGCGGTGGTCGCCTTCTGCGCGTCCATCGCGGCGCCCTCGGCGGCCATTGCTGCGGCCGAAGCGGCGGCGGTCGCCTTCTTGGACTCTTCGACCGCGACCATGACCGAGGCGTCGACGATCCTCTGCACGTCGTCTGCGGTCAGCTGGGAGCCCATCTGCTCGGTAATGGCTGCCTCAATGGAGTTCTCCAGGTCTCCCCGCGTCGGCACGTTTGCCGTCGCGCCTGAGACCGCAGCCTCGACGAGCTGCGAGATCTGCTCGGCGCTCACGCCCTCGGGGACGGATGCCGCGACCGCCTGCTCGACCAGCGGCCTAACGGCTGCCGCGTCTACCTGGGGCGCCGGCATGGCCGCGATGGCTGCCTCGACGACGGCCTTCACGTCGTCGGCGTTCATCTGGTCGCCCATCTGCTCGCTCATCTGGGACGAGATCATCTGCTGGATCTCAGCAGCGCTCGCGCCCGTGTCCATGCCCATCATCGCCGAGTCGATCATCTTCTGGATGTCACCGGCGCTTGCGCCCGTATCAGACGGCATGGCGCTCTTCACCGCGTCGCCGACCATCATCGCGATCGTCTCGGCTGAGACGGCCGTCGGCTGCGGCTGCGCAACCGGCGCCGGATCATCCGATCCGCAGGCGATGGCGCCAGCGATCATAACTACGAGAAGCGCTGTCCAGAGCACCCCTCTCCGCAAAACTGTCAGCTTCATGTCACGATCCTCCTAAACAAAATTCGCCATATGTTAGCGCGAATCGTGAAGCCGGTCAAACGCACGCCTATCGTCTCGACGCTACATGCACCTAAATCGATAGAATATGCCGAGCGTCAGGAGGCTCCCCAAATGCGCATCAGCGGTATCGAAACGTTCACGGTCGACGGGGGCTGGCGGCCCTGGATATTCGTCAAGGTCGAGACGGACGAGGGTGTGACGGGCTATGGCGAGTGCAGCGACGGCCGCTCGCCGCAGGGGGTCGTGGGCACGATCGAGGACCTGAAGCCGGTGCTGCTGGGACAGGACCCCCGCGCATACGAGATGCGGTTCTGGGACATGCTGCGCGGCACCCGCCAGAGCCCGGGAGGCATCGCTGCCAAGGCCATCGCGGGCGTGGAGCTTGCGCTGGTAGACATAAAGGCGAAGGCACTGGGCATCTCGGTGGTCGAGCTGTTCGGCGGCCCCACGCGGGACAGTGTTCGCGTCTACTGGTCCCACTGCGGCTCGTCCAGGGCCAGGTATCCGGAGATCCTGGGCACGCCCCCGATTCGCACGATGGACGACATAGCAGTCTTGGGCAGAGAGGTTGTGCGCAGGGGCTACACGGCTTTGAAGACCAACATCTTGCTGCCGGGAGACCCGGCCGAGGTCTACTTCGGGGGATTCGGCAACGGTCCCGGGACGACCGACCAGGTGGTAACAAGGGAGTTGCTGCGGCACATCGAGACCCTGACAGGCACTTTCCGAGACGCCGTGGGACCCGACGTGGACATCAATCTCGACCTGAATTTCAACTTCAAGCCCGAGGCTGCAAAGCGCATTGCCAAGGTCCTGGAGCAGTTCGACCTCCTCTGGCTGGAGGTGGACATGTACGAGCCCGACGGCATCCGGGAGATCAAGGACTCCACGTCGACCCGCATCTGCACTGGCGAAAACCTCTTCTACATGCGCGAATACCTGCCCTATTTCGAGCGCAGGGCCGCGGACGTATTCATGATCGACGTGCCGTGGAACGGCTTCAGCCAGTCGAAGAAGATCGGCGACCTTGCCGAGGCCTACCAGTTCAACGTGGCGCCCCACAACTACTACAGCCACCTGTCGACCTTCATCAGCGCCAGCCTGTGCGCGGTGCTGCCCAACGTGCGCATCATGGAGACCGACGTGGACGACGTGCCCTGGAAGGACGACCTCACGACGAGCGTGCCGGAGATCGTCGACGGCTACATGACAATTCCGACCGAGCCTGGATGGGGAGCGGACCTCGACGAGGAGGTCGCGCGCGCTCACCCGTGGGAGAGCACGTCCAACTGGTAGGAGCCCGCGCATCCCCACCATCTAGTTTGGATGAGCACTGTGATGGACGGGTTGCGCGGCCATTGAGATGCACGCGGCCGGGGATGGGTTCCCGCCTTCGCGGGAACGACGGAGGTGGTGGGTTTTCGGCGCATGGCCTATATTGGGCGCGTGAACAGACCACAGGAGCATAGCGGGGTCTGCTGCGGGCCGAGTGCGCCCAGGTCGCGACCGGCAGCGGCACGGCGCGAGACCATGGGGACCGGCGGCTCGACGCGCGGCATGGCGGAGCTGCCCGGCGGGAGCTTCCTGATGGGCACTGAAGACGCATCGGGCTTTCCTGCCGACGGCGAGGGGCCCATCAGGGAAGTCTCCGTCGACCCGTTCCATATCGACGTTGCGGCGGTCAGCAACCGGGACTTTACGCGGTTCGTCAAGTCGACCCGCTACGTGACGGAGGCCGAGCGGTTCGGCTGGTCCTTCGTCTTTCACCTGCTGCTCACGCCGAGGGCGAAACGCGCGTCCCAGCAGGCCGTGGCGGAGGCTCCCTGGTGGATTCGGGTCGACGGCGCGAGCTGGCGGCACCCGGACGGGCCGGGCTCCGACGTCAAGACCCGGATGGACCACCCGGTGGTGCACGTCTCCAGGAACGACGCG
Source organism: Dehalococcoidia bacterium (assembly GCA_034420735.1). Lineage (GTDB taxonomy): Bacteria > Chloroflexota > Dehalococcoidia > Lucifugimonadales > CAJWER01. Next base: position 25,519 of record DAOULA010000022.1, on the reverse strand, counting down.
ATGGCCTACTGCGAGTGGGCCGGCAAACGGCTGCCCACGGAGGCTGAGTGGGAGTACGCGGCGCGGGGCGGGCTGGAGCAGAGGACCTACCCCTGGGGCGACGACCTCACCCCAGGCGGCGAGCACCGCTGCAACATCTGGCAGGGGACGTTCCCTGACGTCAACACCGCCGAGGACGGCTACGTCGGGACGGCCCCGGCAAAGGCGTTCCCGCCCAACGGGTTCGGCCTGTACAACGTCGCGGGGAACGTGTGGGAGTGGACGGCGGACTGGTTCAGCCCGACGTACCACGTCGACGGGCCTCGCGAGAATCCGACCGGCCCGGAGCTTGGCACGGCAGCCGTTACGCGCGGCGGCTCCTACCTTTGCCACGAGTCCTACTGCAACCGCTACAGGGTTGCGGCGCGGACCGCCAACACCCCCGACAGCTCGACCGGCAACACCGGCTTTCGCTGCGTCGTCGACTGGAGGCGGACGTCGAGGTGACGACGGCGGTCCTGCTCGGCGTCCTGCAGGGCGTCGTAGAGTGGCTGCCCGTGAGCTCGGAGGGCCTGGTAGCCGCCGCCTATTCGCTTCTGGAGGGCGAGAGCCTCGACGACGCCGTGGGCTATGCCCTGTGGCTGCACATGGGCACGATGCCCGCCGCCCTGGTGGTCCTGCGCCGCGAGGTCGCCTCACTCGTCCGCGAGGCTTGGCGGAGGCCCGGGAAACCATCGCCCCTGCTCATGTTCCTCGTAGTGGCAACTGCACTGAGCATGGCCGTCGCCCTGCCCCTTGCGCTCGTGCTGGGAGAGCTGTCGGGGCTCGTCGGCGCGTCCGCGATGGGGGTAGTCGGCGTCCTGATGCTGGCCACGGGGGCGCTGCAGATGCGAGGGGCCAAGCCCGGCGTCCGCGACCGCACGCGGCTTGCTCCGTCCGATGCGCTGCTAGCCGGAGTCGCACAGGGCCTCTCGGTACTTCCGGGGCTCAGCCGCTCGGGCCTGACGGTGGCGGCGCTGCTGGGGCGTGGCGTCGAGAAGCGCGAGGCCCTGGTGATCAGCTTCCTGATGAGCATCCCAGCGAGCGCCGCGGCGGCCATGTACGCCGCGCTGGACGGAGGGTTCACCCTCTCGGCGGAGGCGGTCGTCGGGGCGGCAGCAGCCTTCGTTGTCGGCCTGGCCAGCATGCGGGCCCTGCTGGCGTTCGCCGAGCGGGTGAACTTCGGATTGTTCGTGGTCCTGGTTGGCCTCGCGATCATCGCTGCCGCCGTGTGGGAGGCCCTGGCCGCCTGAGTTGGCTGTCCCAAGTCCACCATCTAACGGCAACGCTGGCCGTAGGCAAGGCGAGGGCGGGTTTCAAACCCGCCCCTACATGGTGACGCCCGACAGATATGGGGCCATTGCGTAGGCGGTGGATTTGGGCTGTCGCGTTGGCTTGAAACGGCGTTTTGGCGCTGTTATCCTTCTGTGCCAGCTAGGGGCGGCCGCGTATGGCCGCCCCGTTCAGCCAGAGTACATTCGAGGAGGACCCGGGCTATGACTCAGTCCAATGGGAATGGCGAAGTCAGCGAGGCGCAGATCGCCTCACACTGGCGCGAAGAGGAGCGCATCTACCCAGATACGGCGTTCATCGCGCAGGCCAACATGGCCGACCCTGCCGTGCATGACCGGTTCACAGGGGACAAATTCCCAGACTACTACCGCGAGTACGCCGACCTGCTGTCGTGGGACAAGTACTGGCACACGACCCTGGACACGACGAACCCGCCCTTCTGGAAGTGGTTCGTGGGCGGGAAGCTCAACGCCAGCTACAACTGCGTCGACCGGCACCTGGAGGAGCACAGGAACAAGGCGGCGTTCATCTGGGTGTCGGAGCTGGAGGACGAGGAAGACAGGGTCATCACCTACCAGGAGCTGTTCGTCCGCGTCAACGAGTTCGCGGCGCTGCTCAGGGACTTCGCCGGGCTGAAGGCGGGCGACCGCGTCACCCTTCACATGCCGATGATGCCTGAGCTTCCGGTGACCATGCTGGCCTGCGCCCGGCTGGGTGTCGTCCACTCACAGGTGTTCGGCGGCTTCAGCGGGAACGCGTGCGGCGACAGGATAGTGGACTCGGGCAGCAACGTCCTGATCACCATGGACGGCTACCACCGCAGCGGCGACATGCTCGACCACAAGGTCAAGGCCGACGAGGCGGTCGCCCAGGCCGAGGCGAACGGCCAGAAGGTCGACAAGGTCCTCGTCTGGCGCCGCTACAAGGGCCAGTACCAGTCGGAGACTCCGATGGTCGAGGGCCGGGACTACTTCGTCGACGAGCTGCTCGAGGACTACAAGGGAGCGCGCGTCGATCCCGTCTCCATGCCGGCGGAGGCGCCGCTGTTCCTGATGTACACGAGCGGCACGACGGCCAAGCCCAAGGGCGCGCAACACAGCACAGGCGGCTACCTGTCGTACGTGGCGGGCACGTCGAAGTACTACCAGGACATCCACCCCGGCGACGTCTACTGGTGCATGGCGGACATCGGCTGGATCACCGGGCACTCCTACATCGTCTACGGCCCGCTGTCGGTGGCCGCAACGAGCGTCATGTACGAGGGGGTGCCGAACTACCCGGACGCCGGAAGGGCGTGGCGCATCGCCGAGAGGCTCGACGTCAACATATTCCACACAGCGCCGACGACCATCAGGATGCTGCGGAAGGCCGGGCCCGACGAGCCGAAGAAGTACAACTACCACTTCAAGCACATGACGACCGTGGGCGAGCCCATCGAGCCCGAGGTGTGGCGGTGGTACTACGAGGAGGTCGGCAAGAAGGAGGCCGTCGTCGTCGATACGTACTGGCAGACTGAGACCGGCGGGTTCCTGGGCGCAACGCTGCCCGCGCTCGAGCCTATGAAGCCGGGCAGCTGCGGTCCCGGCGCGCTCGGCATAGTGCCCGTCATCTACGACGAGGACCGCAACGAGATGGAGCCCGGTTCCGGCAAGGCAGGGAACATCTGCATCACCAGACCCTGGCCTGGCATGATGCAGACGGTCTGGGGCGACCCCGACAGGTTCGTCGAGACCTACTTCAGGAAGTTCAACACGGACCCCGACAGCAAGGACTGGCGCGACTGGCCCTACTTCACGGGTGACGGCGCGACCCAGTCCGAGGACGGCTACTACCGCATCGTGGGCAGGGTCGACGACGTGATCAACGTTGCCGGACACCGCCTGGGCACGAAGGAGCTGGAGTCGGCTGCGCTGACCGTCGAAGCCGTCAGCGAGGCTGCGGCGGTGCCCGCCGTGGACGAATTGAGGGGGCGCGTGCCTGAGATGTACATCTCCCTGAAGCCGGGATACGAGGCCGGGCAGGAGGTCATCGACGAGGTCAAGGGCGCCATCGCCACGATCATCGGCCCCATCGCCCGCCCGGCCCACGTGTGGGTCTCCGCCGACTTGCCGAAGACACGCTCGGGCAAGATCATGAGGCGCGTGACGGCGGCGATCTCGAACTTCGTGGACGTGGGCGACACGACGACGCTGGCGAACCCCGAGGTGGTCGAGGAGATCAGGCAGGCGGTGCAGAGCGCCAAGGTCGCGGCGGGACAGGTGCCCAAGGACATCCCGCAGGCCGTCATCGACGAGATCAACCGCTTCGGCGAGGAGTCCTAAGCGGCCGAAGAGCGCGGACAGGGACCAGCCATTACATCGGCTTGGCCCCTGCCTGGACAGAACAGAGGTCCTCTACGGATTCGGGGCCTACCGGGCGTTCGTATGACAATCATGGCTGTCTTGTGCAAGCAGATGGCCGTATCCTTGCCGTTGCCGCAATCTGTCCCTAACCCGCCAAGATCCATGTACCAGGAACCCGGATCCCAGATAGTCCAATACGAGATGTTGGGTCGGGGGATTGGCCTCGCCCGGCCTGTCACGGTCGTTGACGACGGACCGGATCACATTGCCCTCTACTCCCATCCCTGCACCCGGATAGTCACTCGTGGCGTCGACAACTACCGATCGCTGGAACTGTCCGAGCGGGTCAAACTGAGAACGCGAATGCTTGACCCCAGCATGGGGGACTTCAAAGAAGTGACAACGCCTGACAGCCACGTTCTTGCTCTCTCACCTCGGGATTCCTGGCATTCGGTGATGTTGTTCTGGTCTTCGGATTGGAAGTTCAACACCTGGTACGTCAATCTCCAGTCGCCGATTCGTAGAGTGCGCCACGGAGTCCAGCTTCACGACTTTGCACTCGACATTGTCGTACAGCCGAATATGTCATGGTCGTGGAAGGATGTGGACGAGTTCGAGCTCCTGGCCGCCCGGGCGCACCTCAGCGTCGACGAGGTATCGGCTGTACGAGAGGAAGCCGCGCGAATGGTCCGCAGGATCGAGAACCTCGGGCCGCCATTCTGTGATGGGTGGGAACACTGGCGGCCCGATCCGAGTTGGTCTGTCCCAGAACTTCCGACCGACTGGTTCGACTTAGGCCGGGTTAGTAGTTAGTGGGCAACACGGCTGGCCAGAATTATTTCGTCACGGCGCCTGGCGCCCTATGGGAGGTGCGAACGTAATGAAGAGGCTCAGGACGGCCGGAAGCATGGTGTTGACCTTGCTGGCGGTCCTGGTGATGGCTGGCGGCTGCATGAATTCGATGGTGCGCGTTTTCCAGGCGATGGATGCGGAGAGGCGGCCGAATGACGCCCTCATAGTGTTTGCGGTCGCATTGGTCATCGCCGTCGGCCTGATTGCGGCCGCACACTGGTTGTCCGACAAGTCCAACGAGTCGTAGGGGCGGCCCCAGACTATTGCGACGATGGGCGGCCGGGCTATTGCGGCGATGCGCAGCCCGGGCTAGGGAACCTCTGAACAACCGCATCGGCTGAGCACTGCCCCCGTATCGAGTACGGGGCAGGCTCTTCGACAAGCCCTTCGTCAAGCTCAGGAGAGCCTCAGGGCGAACGATCCTTTGGGGCCTCTTATTCAGACCGTCCCTAGGTGTCCGGGTCCGACTCCTGGTCCAGGATCTGGTGAACGAACAGGCTGGTGTCGAAGGCGGGCATGCTCATCAGCTCGAGTGTGCCTCTCGACCCGAACTCTATGGATACCCGTGCCACGGTCTCGTTGTCGGGCGCCTGGACGACGGTCACGAAGTCGTAGGGGCCCATGGTCGCGTACTGCGCGATGACCTTGGCCCCGAAGACCTCGACCTCGCGGTTCACCTCTTCGATTCGCATCGGCCGCTGCTTGACCGTCTTCCTGCCCTCGTCCGTCAGCTTGCCCAGCAGTATGTAAGTTGCCATTGCATCCTCCGCTGTCGATTCTAGCCCGGCCTCCGGGGGGCGTCAACAAAGCCGCCAGACACAGATTCACCACCTAGTGGAAGCGCTGGCATTGGGGAAGGCGAGGACGTGTCTCACCCCCGCCGCTACAGCCCGAATCCAACATCTAACGGCAACGTTGGCCGTAGGCAAGGCGAGGGCGGGTTTGAAACCCGCCGCTACAAGGTGACACCTGATAGATATGGCGCCCACTGCGTAGTGGTGGATTCGGTACAGGGACAGGCGTGTGCTTGTCTTCACAGGCTATGTTAAGGTATCGGCATGCTCGCAGGCCGGATAATGCAGGGGGCGCTCGTCCTGGCCGTCGCCGCTACGCTGGCGGGCGCAGCATTCCTAACCTGGCGCGCTACGTCCGGCGAGGGCGCCCCAATCGAGCTCGTGCTGCCCACGCCGACCCCGCCGCCCCTGGCCGCGGAGATCAAGGTATACGTTACTGGTGCAGTCGTCATGCCAGGGGTCTACTCGCTGCGGGAGGGGGCGAGGCTTCACGAGCTGGTGGAAGCCGCAAGCGGGACGAGGTCGGACGCAGACCTCGACGCCATCAACCTGGCGGCGCGCCTGCAGGACGAGGACCACTGGCACGTTCCCGCACGAGGAGAGGCCCAGACAGCGCAATCGACGGCTCCGCAGGCTGCGTCCCCAGGCAGGATCGACCTGAACTCCGCGACGGTCGAAGATCTTCGCAGCCTGCCCAATATCGGAGAGGTGCGGGCGCAGGCGATAGTGACGTTGCGGGAGACGAGGGGCCCGTTCACCGCTGTGGACGACCTCCTACTGGTGTCGGGGATAGGCGCGGAGACAGTCGCGGCCCTGCGAGACCTGGTGGAGGCCAGGTGATGCACGGCCCTACGTGACCCTGCTCCTCCTGGCCTCCTGCTTCGTGGCAGGAGTCTTCGTCGCGCTGAGGGCGGACATACCGCCGGTCGCCGTCGCCCTGCTGGTCGCAGCGGCAGTCCTCCTCGCGTTGCTCTCCCGGATGCTGCGGACGAGCGTGTTTCCCTCGGTTCTGCTCCTCGCCGCGGCTGCCGGCATCCTGGCGGTCGAGTCGTTGCATACCCTGCCGGGAGAAGACCTGCGGGCCTATCACGACGTGCCCGCCGAGGTGGTTGGCATAGTGGCGGGCGATCCCTCGCCCGCCGGGTCGCTCACGAGAGTCCAGGTGGAGGTCGAGAGCGTCGATGCCGGCGGCGGCCGTACCGGGGCGTCGGGCAGGGTGCTGGTGACGACGCGGGTCCCGCCGTCCTTTGCGGACTCGAGGGATGCCCCATACGTCCGGTACGGCGACCGGCTCCGGCTGACCGGCCGCCTGCTTCCGCCGCCCGAGCTCGATGGGTTCGATTACCCTGGTTACCTGGCCTCGCAGGGCATCGGCACTACCATGTGGATCCCTGGAGTCGAGCTGGTCGACGAGGGCAACGGCAGCCCTGTGATGGAGCTCGTGTACGCGCTGCGACGTGCGTTGGCACAGTCCCTGGCCCGTGCGGTGCCTGAGCCGCAGGCCGCGCTTGGACAGGCGCTGCTGCTGGGGATGCGCGACGGGCTGCCCGACGACGTGGTCGAGGAGTTCCGCGAGACGGGCACGTCGCACCTGCTGGCGATCTCCGGCATGCACGTTGGCATCCTGCTGGGCATAGCCCTGGCGGCGAGCCAGTGGCTGCTGGGGCGCAGGCGTCACCTCTATCTGCTCGCCCCGCTCGTGCTGATTTGGACCTACGCGCTGCTATCCGGCATGTCGCCGTCCGCGGTGCGGGCCACCATTATGGGGACTGTGTACCTGGCGGCTCTGGCCCTCGGCAGGCCGCGGGCGATCCTGCCTGCACTCGGCCTTGCGGCGGCGGCTATGGTTGCGGTCCATCCGATGGTGCTCACGAGCGTCGCGTTCCAGCTGAGCTTTGCGGCGATGGCGGGCATTGCGACTATCGCGCGTCCGCTGGGCGAACGGCTGATTGCGGTCATGCAGCCCGGCGCCGCCGGTCGAGGCGGGCCGAACGCTGTCGCCGGGTTCGTCGCATACTCGACCGCCATGACGGTGGCGGCGACGCTGGCAACGCTGCCGCTGGTCGTCTACTACTTCGGGCGCGTGCCCCTCGTGGGCGTGCCTGCGACGATGCTGGCGCTGCCGGCCCTGCCCGCAGTGCTGGTATCCCACGCCGCGGCGGCTTTCGCAGGGGCTGCCGCGGACTGGTTGGGCGTGCCTTTCGGGTGGGCTGCGTGGCTCGCGTCGTCATACGTGATGGCGGTCGCGGACGTCTTCGCGAGGCTGCCGGCTGCGTCGATAGAGACGGGTAGAGCCAGCCCCTATCTGGCCGGAGCAAGCTGCGTAGCTCTCGCTGTGGCGTACGTCCTTTCCCGGCCCTCCGTATCGCTCGCGCAGGTTGTGCCGGCTCTCGGGAGTGCGGCGCCCGGACAGCCGGGGGCGAGCCTGAAGTGGGGCGTGGCGGTGACGCTGATCGCGGCCGGTGTGGTCTGGGCCGTCGCGCTGGCGATGCCTGATGGACGGATGCGCGTGATATTCGCCGACGTGGGGCAGGGCGATGCGACCCTGATTGTCACGCCCAGCGCCCGGAGCGTGCTAATCGACGGCGGCCCCGACAGGGAGGCCGCCGCGAGGCTGGTTGGCGGGGCGCTGCCCTTCTGGGACAGGTCGGTGGACGCGGTGGTGCTGACGCATCCCCACGAGGACCACGCCCGGGGGTTGATCGAGGTCATGGAGCGGTACGACGTTGAGCACATCATCCACCGCGAACTGCCGCACGACGGAGCTGCCTATGGCGAGTGGCGGCGTCTGGTCGAGGAAGAGAGCGCGACGGAGATAGAGGCGGTGCAGGGCCGCAGGTTCACCCTCGACGGAGTGTTGTTCGAGGTGCTGTGGCCGCCTCGCGAGCTGCTCTCCGGCACCTCGTCGGACCTGAACAACGCGTCGGTTGTATTGCGCGTGTCCTACGGCGCGACCAGCTTCCTCCTGCCCGCCGACATCCACTCCGATGCCGAGGCCAGGCTTGTGGAGACTACGGCGATCGACAGCGATGTCCTCAAGGTGCCCCACCACGGCAGCAGGACCTCCTCGTCGCCCTCGTTCCTCGACGCCGTGAGTCCGGCAGTTGCGGTAATATCGGTCGATGCCGAGAGCCAGCACGGACATCCCCACGCAGAGGTGGTCGACTCGCTTGTGGGAAGATTGTCGGCAGAGAACGTCATCCTCACGAGCGAGAGCGGTACAATTGAGTTCGTCAGCGATGGACGCACCCTGGTGGTGAACAGGGAGAGGTAGCCGGTCGTGACGTGTACGCTCCGAATACTGCTGCTGTGCGCTGCGGTCCTGGCCGCCTGGGGGTGCTCCGGGCAGGAGGAGGACGTGGCTCCCACCCCACACCCTGAGTATGTCCCTCCCACGATCGCCGCCACCCCGGCTGCCCCTACAGCCGTCCCGCCGAGGCCAACCCGGACTCCGCGGCCGTTCTCGATCCAGACTCCGGTCCGCATGTTCGAGGTGAAGCCCTCGCCGACGCCAGAGGTCGTGGTTGCGGACGACTCCTACGTGGAGGTGGCGAACGACGAGTACTACAACGCATTTCCCGGTCTGGCCAGGCTGGACGACGGCACGCTTGTCACGGTCTACCGCAAGGGCGTCCTCCATGCCAATGACAGGGGATACATCGTGTCGAGGCGCAGCACGGACGGCGGCAGCACCTGGTCGGGGGAGATGATCGTCGTCGACAACCCTGCCCTAGACGTGCGGGACCCCAACATCGCGCTGCTATCGGACGGGGCCCTCATCGTCAACTACTTCCAGTACGACCACGAGCTGCCCGGAACGGTGCGGAACGGCCTGAGGGTGGTCCACTCGTTCGACGGCGGGGAGACCTGGGACGAGCCCGTGGCAGTCGGCACGGGTTCGTTCGTCGCAACGTCCGCGCCCGTCCTGCAGCTGCCCAACGGCGACGTGCTGCTGGCCTACTACGGCTCCCACGAGGGCTCCAGGTACGCGACGGCGTACGTCAATCGCTCGGACGACGGCGGGAAGTGGTGGCTGGGCGAGACCGTCATTGCCGACGGCCCCTCCGCAAAGAGGCCCTTCCAGGAGCCGAACCTGCTGCTTCTCGAGAACGGCGACATCCTGGCGACCATCCGCTCCGACGGCGACCGTCCGATCATCCACACGAGCATCAGCAAGGACCAGGGCGAGACGTGGTCAGAGCCCAAGGTCGCTTTCAAGGGGTCTGGCACCCCCAGCGTGGCTCTGCTGGAATCGGGGGGAATCGTCATGATCTACCGGTCGAAGATCGGGCGCAACTTCGGGCTCCCGGCGCTCCGCGTGTCGAGCGACGGGGGCGAGACGTGGACCGAAGACTTGGGCGAGACGACGATCGACAGGAAGGACGGCGCAATGATGTACGCGTCGGCCCTCCAGGCGCCCGACGGCCGCATCGCGGTCGTCTACGGCATGGAGGACGGCCGCCGCCGCTCCGAGATCCGCTTCAGGTACCTGCGCGACCTCCGGGAGTGATTGATACGAAGATGAACGACCGTACCCACAACCGTCATTCCGGCCCCCGAGCCGGAATCCATCCCCGGCCATTGCTGTAGATCAAGGTAGGATGGGTGTACCTGCCACGTCCTTCATCTCTTGGTGGGCAGACACTGCACGGGGCATTCTGCTGTAACATACCCCAGCCCCCATCCCAGCAAGGAGAAGACCACTGTCACGTTCCGACGGACGAAGACCCGACCAGCTTCGCGAGACGAATATCCAGATCGGCGCCCAGGCATTCGCCGAGGGCTCGGTCATCATCGAGACCGGTAACACCCGTGTGCTGTGCGCCGCATCGGTCGAGAACGGCGTGCCGCGCTTCCTGCGGGGATCTGGCCAGGGGTGGGTGACCGCCGAGTACTCGATGCTTCCGCGCTCCACGACGACCCGCACGCCGCGCGAGGGCGGCAGGCCCCGGGGCCGCACCCAGGAGATACAGCGCCTCATCGGACGGTCGCTGCGCGCGGCAGTCGACATGCCGAACCTTGGCGAGGTGACGATCACCGTCGACTGCGACGTGCTGCAGGCCGACGGCGGCACGCGGACCGCCGCGATTACCGGCGCATACGTGGCGCTATACCAGGCCCTCGAAGGTCTGGTGCGCGCGGGCAGGCTCCGCGAGGTCCCGCTCAAGTGGGCCGTCGCGGCCACCAGCGTGGGGGTGATCGATGGTGAGCCGCTCCTCGATCTCGACTACGAGGAGGACTACCGCGCCGAGGTCGACTTCAACGTGGTCATGACGGACCGCGGCGACTTCGTGGAAGTGCAGGGCACCGCCGAGGAGGGCGCATTCCCCCGCCGGACCCTCGACGACGTGCTCACGCTCGCCGAGTCCGGCATCCGCTCGCTGTTCGAGGTCCAGCAGGAGGCCGTCCGCCAGTTTGCGCCAAGGATCCCGGGCAGCTGAGGCAGCATGCGTCGTTACTGTCAGGCTGCCATCGACCGGGAGTCGACTAGGGACGAGGTTAACGGGCTGTCGAAACGGAGCTTCGATCGGCAGGCCTTCGAGAGGAGCGTTGCGCGCCGGGCCGACCTGTTTGGCGGCAAGCCGCTGCCAGGGGACTCCGCTGATCTTATTCGAGAGGCCCGCGAGATCAGAGATGCCGAGATCGAGCAGTGGGCATGAGCGAGTTCGTCGTCGACGACGCAATGTCCATAGAGTACCGCCCGATAGTCGAGGACGAGCTGCAGGCCGCATGCGAGGTCCAGTCGTGGGCCTTTGGCGGCCATTTCGAGCCGTCCCGGCTTCCGCGGGCGCGCGAGTGGTTCGAGCTGGGGGACTACCTCGGGGCTTTCGACGGCCCCGATCTCGTCGGAGTGACCGAGCGATTTCCCTTCGACATGTCTGTTCCTGGCGGGAGCGTGGCCACCGCCTGCATCGGTGGCGTTAGCGTCCTGCCCTCGCACCGGAGGCGCGGCATACTCACCGGGATGATGAAGCGGCACCTTGCCGCCGCTCACGACCGAGGGCTGACGGTGTCGACCCTCGGCTCTACTGAGAGTCCCATCTATGGCCGTTTCGGGTACGGCATCGCAGCCGAGCACGAGAACTGGAAGATCGAACGCCATCGCACGGCTTACCGTCGAGAATACGCCTGGGAGGGTTCTCTACGGATGGTCAAGATCGACCGCGCCAAGGAGGTCTTCCCCCAGGTGTACCGGCGGGCAACCGCGCATCGGGCGGGTGTGATTCAGCCTCCCAAGCCCTGGTGGGACGAGCTCCTGGGGGCGCCGTCCGAAGACGAGACGGGGAAGCCTGTCGACTTCTACGTCGAATACGGTGAGGATGACGTCGAGGGTTGCGCGGTGTACCGCATCAAGGATGGGACTGTCACCGTGTGGCTTTTTGCCTCCACTCAGTCCGCTTCCGCCGCTCTCTGGCGGTACTGTTTCGACATCGACCTTACGAGGACTATCAAGGCCTGGTCGCGGCCCATCGACGACCCTCTCATATGGATGCTCCATGATCCTCGGGCGTTGAGACGCAAGCCCTACGACGGGACGTGGCTGCGGCTCATAGACGTGTCGAAGGCGCTGTCTTCCAGGACGTACGCGGTGGACGGCGAGGTCGTCTTGGAGGTGCGCGACGACTTCTGTCCGTGGAACGAGGGCGTGTACGCGCTGGAAGGCGGGCCGTCAGGCGCCGTTTGCAGACGAACGACCAGAAGGGCGGACCTCGTGCTGTCGGTCGACGATCTGGCCGTACCCTACCTTGGAGGCTCTCCCATCTCGCCACTCAGCTTCGCGGGTCGCGTAGAGGAACGTAGCCCCGGCGCACTGGCACGTGCCGACGCCATGTTCGCGACCCGGTTCAAGCCCTGGTCGCCAATGTTGACCTAGCGGGTGTAGGGAGAGCTAGGGCAGCGAGTCCACCTTGACGGGGCTGCCTGACGCCGCCGACCGATAGCCTGCCTCCAGGAACTCCACAACCCGAGCGCCGAACTCGCCCGGAGCCCGATTCTCGCCGTTGCCCAGGGCCAGGTCGGCAAGTGTGCGGGACGGCAGGTGCGCGGGGTACAGCTCGTCCTCCGAGAGGTCGTCGAACTGCTCGGAAGTGCCGTCGTTGTAGTGCGCCTCCAGGCGTCCACCAGCCATGTCCTGGCGCACGAACCCGCCGCTGCCCGCGTACACGAAACCCTGGTCGAGCTGCTGGTTGGGGCGCATGGCCCCGGTCGAGGCCATCGTGCCCGATGCCCCGTTGTCCAGCCTGTAGCTGAACGAGTCGACCAGGTCCACGTCCAGGTCGTAGCTCTCCATGTATGCGAAGACCTCCACGGCCCGACGCCCGGTCACCCATAGCGCCATGCCCATGGGGTGCGTCACCTGCAGGTGGCCCTGGCCGCCGCCTGCCAGCCTGGGGTCCGAGTAGCTGTCGGGCTCCGGCCCCGTGACGGGAAACGCGAAAGCCTCGGCGTAGTCCTGGGGCCTGCCCCGCAGGTAGGACTCGACCCAGGAGGTGAATATGCCCGACAGGAGCTGCAGCTCGCCGATCTTGCCCGACCGGACGATCTCGCGCGCCGCCTGCGCGTGCCGGGTGAACTGGTAGGTGTAGCCGACCATCAGGTGCAGCCCATTGCTCTTCGCCCGGTCGACCAGGTCCCAGGCGTCCGCCGCTGTCAGGGTCATCGGCTTCTCGACGAGAACGTGCACGCCGGCGTCCAGCGCGTCGCGGGCAACCTCGTAGTGGTAGGCGTGCTGCACCGCTATGACCACGCCGTCGACGCCGGCTGCCAGCAGGTCCCGGTGGTCGTCGTAGGTATTGCCGATGTCGTAGTAGCCGGCGGCCGCCGCTGCCTTCTCCGGCTTCACGTCGGCGATCCCCACGAGGTCCGCCCTCTCGTAGGTCTTCAGGCTGGGGATGTGGAACTGCGTCGCCCACCACCCCGCACCGATCACGCCCATCCTGGCCTTGGTCATCGCTCTCCCTCACGCTGCTGGAAGTCTCACTGCAGGATATCGCAGGACGCTGTGGCGGCGTCATGCCTGTTATCGAGTATGTAGTCGACCGCCTCTTCCGGCCCTAGGTGACCAGTGTCCACGGCGAGGCCCAGCCCGCTGACTTCATCGACGAACTGGGGCTCCAGGTAGGCCCACCGGTCGAAGTTCCACGGTTTTCTTTGCCGCCTCACTTCGGTGGGTAGCTGGAGCGTAACGAGATTCAGAGTGTAGCCCTCGAGCTCCAGGAGAATACTCCTCAAGTCCTCCCTGCTGCGGATCACCCACTCGACGACGGGCACGAAACCCGCATCACAGAACGACTTAGCCAGCAGGCACATGTTGCGGTGGCTCAGCCTTACCTGGCGCTCGGCTTCTGAGTAATCGCCGTCGGGGTCGACGACACCTGAGGCGATCATCGCGCTCATGTCGTCTCCTGGCACATAGGCACTCTTCTCGAATCGCCTGGACAGCAGGGGCGCGATCGTAGACTTGCCCGAACCCGGGAGGCCCGTGACAAACCAGACCTCTTTCATCTCCTCAGCGTCCCGCCCGCCTGCTATCTCGCTCACCTACTTGATTGCCCGTTCCAAAGTGTCGCGATTGCGGTACACCCACGCCGCAGATCGTGCCCGCCAGGTCAATCCCCAGATGATCGGGAAGCCGTCAGGCATATGGTCCACCATCTCTGGCGTAACTCCAAACTCGTCGGCAGTCTCGGCGGTGTCGTGGATAGCGTACCCGATGATCAAGTCGACGAGGCCGCGGCGCTGCTGTGCCGGAAGCCCGTAGGCGTCGACTATGGCGCGAAGCTGGCGGGCACGGACTTCCAGTGACGGCAGTCCCTCCCGCTCGGCGACATCGTCGCTGAACAGCTTCGCGTTGAGCCAGCAGGCTTGAGCAAGTTCGATCATGGGGTCGACCGGGCCCGCGGTTTCCCAGTCGATGAGCGCCACTGGAAGCCCGTCTCGTGCCACGATGTTCCAGGCCGCGACATCGCAGTGCCCGATGATCCTGGTGGTCCCTCCGAGACGCCGTCCAAACCAGGCAGGCCAGATCGCGCCAGGAGGGGGCCGGTATGATGCGGTCGCCTCGTGCAACTTTCTCAGCAGGTGACCTACCCCTGCCGCGCCCTCGATGGTCCACGGACCCGGGTGTGTAAACTCGCCCTCAATATAGCTGAGCGTTTCCCTGCCATCAGGAGCGAAGCCCGAGCCCACCACGCGCGGCGCGCCAGAGAACTCGACCTCTTCCAGGTGTCTCAGAAGCGAGTGGACGGTTGGCGTCCAGGGACGGGCGGGTCGCAGAACAACGTCGCCCTGCCGCTGCACTCCGGTGCTTCCCGCACCCCGAGCCCTGAGGGTCGTCTCTCTCACCCCTTGGGCCACGCTGCTCTCAGGCCTTGTAGCAGGCGGCGAGGCGGCCGCCGCCCTTGTCTTCGAGGGGCGGGTGGTCGTTGTCCTTGCAGTAGTCGTCGGCGATGGGGCAGCGGTCGTAGAACCTGCACCGCGGGGGCGGGTCGACCGGCACGGCGACGGAGCCCCTGATCTCTACCGGCGATCTGCTGGCCCCCGGGTCGGGAACGGGGACGGCGGATAGCAGGGCCCTGGTGTACGGGTGCGCGGGGTCCTGCAGGACCTGTTCCGTCTCGCCCATCTCGACGATCTTGCCCAGGTACATGACGGCGATGCGACTGCACATGTACCTGGCGACCGCGAGGTCGTGGGTGATGTACAGGTAGCTGATGCCCAGGCGGTCCGCCAGCTCGTCCATGAGCTGCATGATGCCCGTCCTGATGGAGACGTCCAGCATGGACGTGGGCTCGTCCGCCACCACGAACGCAGGGTCCAGCACCAGCGCCCTGGCTATCGCGACACGCTGGCGCTGGCCTCCCGACAGCTCGTGGGGGTACCTGAACAAGAAGGTCGAGGGCGGCGTTAGGCCGACGAGGCCGAGGGTGTCCGAGACGCGCTCCATCTGCTCCAGCGGTCCGCCCATCTTCTGGACCTTGAGCGGCTCGGCGACCGTGTCGAAGATGGTCCGCCTGGGGTTCATCGACTCGTACGGGTCCTGGAACACCATCTGGGCCCTTCGCCTGAATGCCTTCAGGGGCTTCCCCTTCAGGTGCGCGATGTCCTCGAGGTCGCCCGACCCGTCGCCGAACAGCACCTGGCCGCCGGTCGGCTCCGCGAGCCGGACCAGCATCCTCCCGGTGGTCGTCTTGCCGCAGCCCGACTCGCCGACCAACCCCAGCGTCTCGCCCGCCATCAGGTCGAAGGACACGCCGTCCACGGCATGGACGAAGCTCTTGCTGCGCCGGACCCACCCGGAGGACAGCGGAAAGAGCTTGGACAGGTCGACCGCCCGCACGAGTGGGCGGGCAGGGGCCTTGGACCTGGTCGTGGTATCGTTCACGGCCTCACTCGCCCGGTGGATTCCAACAGACCGCCCAGTGATCGCCGCGCTGGACGACCGGCGGCTCCGACTCGCGGCACTCGTCCGTGGCGTACTCGCATCGTGGGTGGAAGCTGCACCCGCTGGGCGGATCGAGCAGGTCCGGCGGCTCCCCCGGCAGCGTCGCCAGGTCGTGCTTCTCGCCCTTCACGCTCGGGAACGCCGACATCAGCGCCCGCGTGTAGGGGTGGATGGGCCTGGCGTAGACTTCAGCCGTCGGCCCGAACTCCACCAGCTTGCCGGCGTACATCACCCCCACCACGTCGCAGACCTCGGCGATTACGGCCATGTCGTGGGAGATGTAGATCATGCTCATGTCAAGGGACCGCTGGATGGCCTGCATCTCCCGCAGGATGCGGTCCTGCACGATCACGTCCAGGGCGGTGGTCGGCTCGTCGGCGATCATGATGTCCGGCTCGCACGCCAGCGCCATCGCGATGATCGCCCGCTGCCTCATGCCGCCGCTGTACTCGTGCGGGTAACGCATGATGAAGCTCGGGTCCAGGCTGACCAGGTCGAACAACTCCCGCACCCGCTCCATCCCGTCACGGTCCGCCGTTGCGGCGTGCGCCTCCAGCGCCTCGATGATCTGGTCTCCGACCCGGTAGACGGGGTCGAGGGAGTTCATCGCCGCCTGGAACACCATGGAAATCCGGTCCCAGCGATGGGCCCTCATCTCCGCTTCGCCGAGGGGCGCCAGGTCCACTCCGTTCAGCGAGATGCTACCCGACACGAGCCTGGCGTTGTCCGGCAGCAGCTTCAGCAGGGTCATGGCTATGGACGACTTGCCGCAGCCCGACTCGCCTACCAGCCCGAGCGACTGGCCGCGCCCCACTGTAAACGACACGCCGTCGACCGCCCGCACGACCCCGGCCCGGGTCGCGTAGTGCATCTTCAGGTCGTCGACTACGAGGACCGGCTCGGTGGTCATCGGCTCCTCAGCCTGGGGTTCACCACCTCGTCCATCGACCGGCCGACGAGGTAGAAGGACGAGCACAGCAGGGTGATGGACAGGCTGGCCGGGAATATCAGCCACCAGTACTCGCCGACCTGCAGCAGGTACCCGGCCGACTCGGTGGTGTGGATCATCAGCCCCCAGCTCATCCTCACGTCCAGGAGTCCGAGGAAGCTCAGCACTGCCTCGGAGAAGATCGCGCTGGTGACGGTGAACATCATGTACAGGAACGAGAGGGGAAGCAGGTTGGGGACGACGTGCACCAGGATGATGTGGAAGGGACCCCCGCCGGCGTTCCTGGCCGCGTCCACGTAGGGTTTCACCACCACTGACAGGGCCTGCGACTTGAGCACGACGCCGGTGCCCCCGAAGCCCGATAAGATGCCGATGATCAGGGCCAGCTCCAGGTGCTCGACGCCGATCAGCGCGCTCAGGACGATGAGCACGCTGATGGCCGGCATCATGATCATGATGTCCGCGAGCCTCATCAGGATGGCGTCGACCACGCCGCCGAAGTACGCCGAGACCGCGCCCACCGTCGTGCCGATGACGACCGTGACCGTCGCGGCCAGCAGTCCGAGCAGGAACTCAGACCGGGCGCTGAACATGAGCTGGCTGAGTATGTCCCGGCCGAGCGGGTCCGTCCCCAGTGGATGGCTCAGGCTGGGCGGCGCTGGCTGGCGGGTCTCGTCGAACGCGTAGCCAATGACAGGGTCGTAGATCCGCGGCTCCCAGACCGTGTTCATCAGGATGGGGTGCGCCGCGGCCAGCAGGGCGTAGAGGGCGATGGTCACCAGCCCTATCAGCCCTATCCTGGTCCTTACGAACAGCGACCAGTTCTCCCCCAGGCTCCGGGAGGCCAGCCTGAGTCTGACGCGCCAGAGAGCGGTCGGCCCTGCCTGCTGGATGTGCTCCGGCGTCATCAGTAGCGAATCCTGGGGTCGAGATAGGCGTACAGGATGTCCGCGACCAGGTGGGCGACTAGCACGAACATTCCCACGAATACGAACGCGCCCACCGCCAGCGGCAGGTCCTCCGACAGCACCGCCGACACCAGGGTCTGGCCCATGCCGGGCCACGAGAATATCGACTCGGTGATGACCCCGCCGTCCACCGCGAAGGCGAGGCTGAATATGAAGCTTGTGACGACCGGGAGGAGGGCGTTCCGGGCCACGTGCTTGTCGCGCACGTCGCGCTCGGGCAGACCCTTCGCACGTGCGGCCATCACGAAGTCCTCGCGCATTGTCTCCAGCATGCTGTTGCGGGTCAGCAGCATGGTTCCCGCGAAGCTGATCAGCGTGAGTGTCAGCACGGGCAGCACCATGTGCCTGACTATGTCCCACGCAAACACCGCCGTCCCGGACGCAAGCCAGGCCGCGGCCACGACCAGTGAAGCGATTGCGATGGCGGCGGCCCGTATGATTCCCGTGCTGCCGGTGCGCCTCCGTGCCGTGAACACGAAGACGGCGAGCACGGCGATGGATGACACAAAGGCGGTGATGAGCATCCGGTTGAATACCGTATTGGCGTCGACGGGTGCGTCCCTCCACAGGACCGGGTCGAGGAATTTCCCGATGGGGAACCAGCCGGCCTTGAAGGCGAACAGCCAGATCATCATCAGGCCGAACCAGGGGGTGAACACCGTGTAGAGGGCGACCCCTCCGACGGTGGACGTGTACTCGAACCATCCGCCCCTGCGCCAGGCGAGAATCTTGCCGAGGGCGAACCCGAGGTAGAAAGAGAGCACGGTCGCGGTCATGAACAGGACCACCGTCCTGGGCAGCCGCTCCTTGATGACGTCGGCGACCGACCTGGGGTAGTGGCTGAAGGAGATGCCGAAGTTCCCGCTGAACGTGTTCCCGAGGTGGGTCAGGTACTGCTTCCACAGGGGTTCGTTGACGCCGAACAGGTCCTGCAGCCTCTCCCTGGTCTCGGGAGGCACGTCCGGGTTCAGCGCGTAGAAGTTGCTTACGTCACCCGGCTGCGCGTTGACGATAAAGAAGACCAGCGACAGGAACACGAACAGCGTTATAAGTATCTGCGCCGTTCTCTTCAGCAGGTACTTGGCCATCACCCGGTCCTGGCGATCAGGTAAGCATCGGTCTCTCCGGCGGGAGGCACGTCATCCTACTTGATTACCACCGACTGTTGCATTCCGCCTTGCTGCTCCAGCCCACCCAGCACCGACGTGTACGGGAACTCGACCCGGGACGGGCGGTACGCGTCCAGCTTGGGGGTCGTGAACAGGGGCACGTAGGGCAGGTCCTCGGCCAGGAACGCCTGGAGCTGGAACACCTTGTCCCTCGCGCCCTCTATGGTTGTCTCGGACAGCAGTCCCAGGGCGAGCTCGTCGAACTCGCCGTTGGCGTATCCGCCCCAGTTGTATCCGCCGCCGATCTCGGGCGAATGCCGGCTGTGGAAGAAGTTTTCCAGGTAGTCCGGGAATATCGACAGCCCCCACCCGAGAATCCACATGTCCAGGTCTTCCGCGACCGAAGGGCTGAACAGCGCGTCCACGATCACGTTGAACCCCGTCAGGTGGGCCCGGACCGGTATCCCTATGTCGTTCAGCCAGCGGTCGACCCAGATGGCGAAGGTGGAGCGCATCGGGTCGTAGCCCGCGCTCGGGGCGAGGAGGGTCATCTCGGGGACCGGCGAGCCGTCCGGCATCTTCAGTCCCTTGCCCTGCTTGGAGACGAAGTTGCCGTCCTCGCTGATCTCCGGCTCCTCCTCGTACGTGAATCCCGCGCTCTTGAGAAGCTCTACGGCCTGGGCTATCCGCTCGCCCCGGCTGAGGCCCTGTCCGAACTTCGGAACATCCCCGTTGTGCCAGAAGCCGTTGCCCTCCGGCACCATCGCGTAGACCGGTATCGCGGCGTCCTGGAGCACAGTCCTCGCGACGAACTCCTTGTCGATCACAGTGGCGACCGCCTGCCTGAACGCCGTGTTGTTCATGGGGGCCTTGCGGACGTTGAACCCCATGTAGCGCACGCCGTTGTTGGCGTTCGTCGCTATCTGCAGATCAGGGGTGTTCCTAACGCGGTCGAGGAAGCCTTTCTCCAGCCCGAGTGGATTGAAGACGTAGTCGATGTCGCCCTTGGTGAGAGCGAGGATCGCCGCGTCCTGGTTCCCGTAGATGCTGAATATCTCGGACTCGACGTGGGGGCCGACGGTGTACTCCAGGAGCTTGTCCCCGCCAGGCTCGCCGAAGTAGGTGGCGGAGTACCCTGTGCGGTCGTTGGACTCCGAGTACGCCCCGTTCGCATAATTCGTAAGCACAGTCCCCATGCTGTAATAGCCCGGGTCGGTGTTGTTCTCAAAGAATGCCCCGGGCTCCCACTTGCTGAAGGTGAATCCTCCCAGTGTCGGCTCGCCGTCCGGAACGTGAGCGAACAGGGCTTCATGCTGCTGCTCGACCTCGCCGGCCCCCTTGACCTCCTCGACGACCGGCGCCCAGTAATGCTCCGCCATGACCGGCATGAACCCGAGCCCGAACTGCCACACGCTCAACCCCGGTGTCTGCGGATTGCCCTCGGCATCGGTCGTCTTGAAGTACACCTTCAGGGTGCGGCTGTCGAGCGCTTCCACCCGGTCGAGGAACGCCCTGTCGACCGCCGAAGCCCAGTTGGACGAGAGCTGCAGGTCCAGAGCGGCGTTGACGGTGAACACGAAATCGCCGGCGTCCAGCTCGTGTCCGTCGCTCCACATGACGCCGGTCCTGAGCGGGACCTCGGCCGTCCAGAACTCACCGTCGCCAACGGTCTCCTTCTCCAGGTCCGTCGGGAAGTCGGCCGCCAGCCCCGGCACCCAGTCGAACCGCTGGTCGGAGTAGCCGTACATCGAACCCGAGTGGCCGTTAAGGACGTACCCTGTCCATACCGATCCGGCCGGTCCGCCGTAGTAGTTCCAGAAGTTTCTCGAGATGGGCTCCTCGAAGATGCCCATCTGGTAGATCGGAGGGCCCGCTGTCGTCTCAGGCTCAGGCTTGGGCTCGACCGCGACCTCCTTGACCACTTCGACGATCTTCTCCACCACCTTTTCGACAGGGACTTCCTTGACCACTTCCTTGACCACTTCTTTTTCTACGACCCTATCTACAGGGACTTCCTTGATAACCTCAACCTCTTTGATGACCGTCACGGGCTCCGCATCATCCGAACACGCCGCAAGCGCCACCAGTGCCAGGGCCGCCATAACCAGGACAGAAATCCGCGCTTGTTTTGACAGATGCATGCTGTAACCTCCACTGCTCAGTTCCAGTTTACACTCATTGGCGGGCTTTTCGGCGTTGAAAAACCCACAATTGACAGTCCGAATTGTGCAGGCGAGCCCGAGCGTTCGAGGCCTGAAGACCCTGAAGCGGGACTTGTGGGATAGTTGTCGTGGGTCTATGCTACGTTGAAGAGCGGACACGACGGGAAACGGCGCGCCTACAGCCCTGGTACCATCCCTTAAGTTATGCCAGCGAGCACAGAAACAGGGGCGGCGGTCTTTGGGACACCCGGCACTGGAGTAGTGCGGCCCGGCTTTGTCTCCCTCGATGGGCGTACGCGGCGCAGCCCGGCGCCGGTTCCCAACCGGCCGACATGACCACCAAGCCCGCCTCCTCTACGCTTCGTTACGAGCCCCATGAGAACCCTCCGCCGCTGGACGCGCTTGGCCTGGGCGTGCAGTCGGCGCTGCTGGTCATCGCTCCCATAGCGCTGTTCCCCATAGTCCTGGTCAACGCCGTTGGCGGCTCGGACCCGGACATTGCATGGGCTGTGTTCGCAATGCTGATAGTCAATGGGGCAGCCACCATACTGCAGGCCCTGCGCATCGGCCCCGTCGGCTCTGGCCTGTTCGTCGTCACCTATCCTTCACCGACAGCCTTACCCTTCTGCATCATCGCGCTGGAACAGGGCGGAGCTTCGACCCTGGCGGCGTTGATCGTCACTTCCGGCCTGTTCCAGATCGCGGTGTCCATGCGGCTGTCCCTGCTCAGGCGCGTGGTCACGCCGGCGTTCAGCGGCGCGATACTGATACTGCTCGTAGTCACGATCGTGCCGGTGATCTTCCGCAGCCTGAACGACGTGCCGGAAGGCGCGCCCGCAGCCGCCGGGCCGGTATGCATCCTGGTGACGTTTGCGCTAATCGCAGGCCTGATGATGCGGGGCTCGGGGGCCTGGAGGGTATGGTCGTCCCTGATCGGAATAGCTGCAGGATCCGCGGCAGGCGTAGCGTTTGGAATCTTCGACTTCGGGCCTGTGCGTGATGCGCCTTTGGCCGGGCTGCCGCTGGACGGGTGGCCGGGCCTGGGATTCGGATTCGGAGCGGCATACTGGTCGCTCCTGCCGGCGTTCCTGTTTCTTGGCGTAATGACCGTCCTCCAGGGCAGCTCCATAGGGCTGTCGATGCAGCGGATCTCCTGGCGCGACCCGAGGGCTATGGACTACCGAATGGCCCAGGGCCTGTCGATAAGCACTGCTGTGGGTACCGTGCTAGCGGGGCTCGCCGCCGTGATGCCCCTTGGCACAAGTCCGAGGGGGAACGTGTTCGCACAGCAGACCGGCTGCGCCTCTCGCCGGGTGGGCATCATAACGGGGGTCGTCCTCATCGCGGCTGCCTTCTTCCCGAAGTCGTGGGGGCTGCTGATAGGTATTCCGGCGCCCGTTACCGCGATCTTCATAGTCGTCATGCTCAGCCCGCTCATGGTGGAAGGCATGAAGATGGTCGTCCAGGACTCCCCCAATCAAAGTGCAGGCCTGGCGATTGGGGCGGCGCTCCTCGTTGGCTTGGGACTCCAGACCGGGCTGGTACCGCTGCCGATAGGGGATGTGTGGGAAGCCGTGTTCCAGAGGGCGCTGACCGCGGGAGGCGTCACACTGGCGCTGCTGATGGTCTTCGCCGAATTCAACAAGGGGAAGCGTCAGACTCTGCGGGCCGAAGTGAGCATGGACGCGCT
This sequence comes from Dehalococcoidia bacterium, assembly GCA_034420735.1. Lineage (GTDB taxonomy): Bacteria > Chloroflexota > Dehalococcoidia > Lucifugimonadales > CAJWER01. The sequence goes on along the minus strand of DAOULA010000022.1, from coordinate 2,898 downwards.
GCCCCGGGTCCACGGCTTTATCGAGGACCTGTCCGGCGAACATGGCTGGGACTCTCGAATGAGGGACCGGCTCCAGGCCGTGGCGGAAGAGACTCTGCTCATGCTGTGCGGGGACGACGAAAGGGAGCCGAACGACGACGGGAGGCGGTTGATTCTGAGCGCGAGCAGCGACGGGTCGGCCGTGGACCTGGAATTCGTGAGTGCGACCGGAGCCGCCGCGAACCTGGAAGACCGGATTGCCCTGCTGACCAACCACAGCCTGGAAGCGGAAGGCCTGGACCCAGGGGATGTCGAGTCGGCGATAGGGAGAGACGCTTCACTGCGCCTGCTGCGGCACTACGCGGTCTCGATCAACCACCGGCAGTACTACGACATCGAGGTCATAGAAGTCCGCGTAGCATCGCCTGCCGGCAAATAGCCCGCCTGCGGCCCGGCGGTTAACGGAACCCGATCGACTGCAGGAACTCCAGCGTGGCCTCGGCGCACTGCTCCGGCTCCTCGATCTGCAGCAGGTGCGACGTCTCGGGCAGGAAGTCGTAGTCGACGGTCATTATGTCGCTCAGGTCAAGCGTCGGGAGGTAGGAGTAGGGGAGGATCGGGTCGGCTCCGATCACCTTGGTCGGGGAGCGGAGTTTTTCGAAGTCCACGAGTACGGCATAAATCCCCGCGTACTCGATGATCTTCGCCTCGTATTCGCGTGGACAGCGGAGCTCGTAGCCCTGCCCGCCATCGGACTGGCGAAGTGTCGAATCGGCATACAGGTCCAGGGCTCCCGGCACCACGCGACTGAAGGGCGGCAGGTACCCGAGCAGCTCAGAAAACTCCTCCGTGGACTTGAAGCGGGGAGTGCGGTGTCGTGCCATCGAAGCGACGCGATTTGCCGCCTCCTCGAAGTCCTGGTAGCTCCTGCCGGGCTTGCACAGGGGCGGATCGAACAGGACACGCGCGGCAAATCCGATCCCTCTCGTGGGCGAAAGCAGCGTTGTCAGGGCCGAGAATGAGTGGTATATGCCCACCGTGGGCCTGCTCCCGTAGTGGTGATCGATTGCCTCGAGAACCCTATCGTGATCGCTCACAAGGGTAGGGATGTTGTGGTTTTCCATGGTGCTGACAGTGTTCCAGCCATGGTTTCGCTGGTCATAGGCGATCAGGTCGTAGTCTTTGGCGAGGAGGGACCAGAAGGGATAGTAGAGGTCGATGGCAAGGCCGTTGCCGTGACTCAACACCAACCGAGGGCCATCCGGGTTGCCGTGGCGGCGCAGGACTATCCCTGTGCCGTCGTCCATCCGGGCCTCATGGGTCGACAGAGGCTGGGGCACCTCCCAGGCAGAGACTGTCATCCGATCCTGTCCACCTCGTGGGCGATTGCGGCGGCAAAGCGCTCGTTTCCCAGGTCTTCCAGCCGCCAGACGACTTCCGGCAGCTGTGGGAGGCGGAACCTGGCTTCCCGAGCGCCCCGGAGCATGTCCAAGGGTGTCTCAAAGGAGGACGCGTCAAGCTGGAAGCCCGCGCCGTGGGCTTTCATCAGCGCCTCCTTTATGGTCCATAGCCTGAAGAACAGGCGCGTCTTCGCATACCCGCTGGTCGAGGCGAACTCAGCCTGTTCGGTGGGTCCGAACACAGCCTCGCCGAGCTGGGCGATGTCCTGGCGGTCAGTGCGCTCTTCGATGTCCACGCCGAGCCGTCCGCCCGGCGCGTACGCGATCAGCCCGTACGCGCCGCTGTGACTGAGGTTGAAGCTTATGGATGCAGGCTCGCCGTCCACCAACGCGAAGGGCTTGCCGTGCTCTGTGGCATCGAATGCCAGCCGCTCGTTCTCGCAAGCCAGCTCTTCGCATAGGATGGCGCGCAGGGCCGCGCGGCTCAGTGCGAACCTCCGGCGGGGCCCTCCGGCCAGGAGGCGCTGCCAGCGGTCTTGTTCCTTTTCATCCAGCCAGACGAAGGCAGAGGACTCGCAGGCCGGGTCCTGCCCCAAGTCCACCTCGATAACCGTAGCCCCGCCAACGGTCCCAAAGAAGCGCCACCAGCAACCGGCGGCAAGTGCAGGCACTAACTATCTGTGGGCGCTCAGAAGGAGCGAGGTATCAGGTCTGAGCGTCGAGGCACTTGACCAGTTCATCCAGGGTCGAGATGTTGGCGCAAACTTCGGGGGTCATGGTGACGCCGAATTCCTGGGCGACCACCTTCCCGAAGGCAACGATATCCATGGACGAGACTCCGACATCTGAGAGGCCGGCACTGAAATCGACGGGCTGGGGAAGCGGCTTTCCGTCTACTTCCAGGTTCTCGGCTACGAGCGCTCGAATGCGATCTTCCGTTGAGGCCATGCGTTTCCATTCTCCCGATTTAATCTATGGTCTTGAACCAGCGGTAGAGTACCAACGCCAGATACCGAAGTCAAACGAAATGGAGTGCCAGCTGCCAGGCACTTCGGCAGGCGGACGGTCACGGCAGGTGACTGGTTATCCGTTGGACCAGCGTTCCCCACGATGGGGGCCAGTGCCTGTCGAAATTCACTGGGCAGCGTCGTTAGCTAGCATGCTATCAGCGCATGACATTAACGTGACTTGCCACTTGGATTCTCGTGACCTATTGTGATTTTGCGCCGGCACTGCCACAATTGCCCCGGTAGATGTGGAATCCAGGTCGCATCGAGGTGACGAGTTGGACCGACCTCGCGAGACGATATCGGAGAACGAGGCCGCCATGCGGGACCGGCTCACCCGTCTGAGCGAGGCCAGCCTCCGAATCAACGAGAGCCTGGACTTCGACCAGGTGCTCCAGGGCGTCCTCGACTCCGCCCGGTCCCTGACGGCGGCCCGCTACGGCGTGATGACGCTTCTGGATGACGGGGGACGGGTGCAGGACTTCCTATCCTCCGGGCTGAGCGCCGAGGAG
>DAOULA010000021.1:0-2299 GCA_034420735.1 Dehalococcoidia bacterium | reverse complement strand
TAGAAGCAGGCCGAGTTGAAGCCGACGGTCCCTATCATATCGGCCCCGGCGGTGTCCTCCGGCTTCAGGTCGTCCACGGCAGTGTAGTAGTCCAACTCCATGCTTATGCGATTCGTGGAGATGGCGTGCGCCACTTGGGAGGCGGCATCTACGTTCTTGTCGGGCAGGTCAGCCAGCATACGGCCAAATAGTGCGAGGTCGGCAGCCTTTCCACCGTCAAGAATGTGAAGCGTGGCATCTCGAATTTCCTTTGGAATCGCCTCCTTACCCGCACTCTTCCTCCGACGTGGTGTGTCATCACCCTGGCTCGTCGCCGCGCTGGGAGCAGCCAGAGGAACAAGCTCGTCCCAGTGCTTCGCACATATGCCAGCCAGCTTGTCGATTTCACCACTGCCGAGGAACAGGAGGTACTGAGTCTTGTCGTCACCTCCGACCTCGAGCTCAGCCCCACTGAGGACGAGCTTGATCACAGATTTGGCCTCTTCGATGTCCTTGCCTCCACCCTCAAGGCGTTCGGCAAGCTCAGCAACCAATCGCTTGGTGCGCTGGGCGAGGAATTCCCGCTCTATCAGGCCCACCGTGTCGAATTCGTTCCTCACCGCACGCTTGAAGCATTGACTGGAGATGCGGGCGCGGCGGTAGCCGCCGAACTCGCAGTCTTTGGGCATTCCCGTGTCGTCACGATTCAGGTTGGACGGCGCAAAGTTTTGAAGTATGTGAATCTCTACAAGCATGCTTCCTCCTCTTTCTAGGTGCTGATGTCATGGTCATCGGTATCCAATGATTCCACCCTCCAGAACGCCCTCGCCCAATTGCGTTGGATCAATCGATCTTCGTGCCCCCAATATCTGAGGTCGTCGAGGAGGCGGACCCAATCTACAGGGATTCCCTTGGCTTTCAGCAGGCTCACAGCGTGGCGTAGGTGAACATGCAAATCTTCCGTGTGTACGCTCAACAATGCGGTGAAGCGGCGCTCGACTCCCTCTTCCGATACGCCCTCCGCACGTCTCAGCCGAGCAAAGGAATCGCCCAGGTTAGACCGAGCTTCCTTGTCCCTGCTCCAGTGGATCGGGTGGTGGGCGAAGAGAGCGGCGACTACGTAGTACACATTTTCCCGCCAGCGCGAGGATTCCCCGTTGGACCAGGGGACTACGTACCTGTACATCTCTGGCGCTGTGCCGGGTGGCCTTTCAAGCCCACGTCTGAGGGCGGCGAGCGCCCCGTGGTCCTTTCGCTCTTCCAAGCTCAGGAGATAGTCGACAAACCTTTCCCCCTTAGTCCTATGTGTCATCAGGACCTCCAGCATCATGGGCTACGAGGTGATTGCGCACTGCTGCCGCTAGGCTCCGCTCCGCGAGAGCCAGGGCCTTCAGATTCCGGGTGGAGCGATCCACGCCCCGGGTGGACTCGCGGAAGGCTTGCCATAGTTCATGGCGCAGTGTTGACTTCCATGTCCCGATTGCTACGCCCCCATACTCGCCCGCTTCGTCCTTATCGTCGGGCAACTCAACCAAGAGGCCCTTGAACGGCCCCTCCAGACGAGACCAGTACGCACGACCCGCGCCAAGGTGGGTTGCAAGACTTCGGACGTCCTCCGTTTTCGGCTTCCGGTCCGGGTCTGCTGCAAGCATGTTCGTTGCCATGACCCATATGGCCCGTCTCAGAATCTGAGCGGTCGTCTCGGCCAACTCCAACGCTTCCCTGAGACAATCGGCCAGCTGTTTGTCTTTCAGGTATGCCAGCGGCAAAGGAAGCCGCTCGTGTCGCCAGAATTCAATTTTGGCACGGGTGCTTCCTAGGCCAAAGACATCCACTGGGATAATCTGCGAATAGGGTATGATGCCCTCCATCGCCAGGTCCGCAAGCCACTCAAGTGTCTTGGGCTGCGCGGATTCGGCGTCGGTCGAAGACATCAGGGCGTGACTGTCCCGCCACAAAGCTCTGTCTTCAGTGAGTGTCACGACGGGCCAGGGGTCCTGGGTCCCCTTTGCCTGCGGGTTGCTCCTGAACGCCAGCATCGTCTCCCTATCTCGGAGACGGTAGTCATTGGGAGGCTGCGCACCCTTCATGATGACCACGTTCTTAACAACAGTGCTTCCGTCTTGCTCAGTTTCGGGTTGAAGCCGAATGCGGCGGCTTTGCCATGTGAGCAGGTCGATGTAGCCGATGGGACTCCTATCTTCCGGGCGAGTTTCTTCGTCACGTTCCCATGCAGGTATGTCTTGGTCACGATTGAAGTCCCAGGGATCGCCTTCTTCAGGAGCGTACCGGCATAGGTTGAGCATCAGGGTCTGAAACA
>DAOULA010000020.1:0-6659 GCA_034420735.1 Dehalococcoidia bacterium | reverse complement strand
TCTATCGGCAGTTCAGCGACGACGAGTCCTTCCGCCGCGTGCTCTCAGAGATGATCTTCGCTGCCACCTATTCGACGCCAACGACACCTGCCAGTGTGTCAGGCACAGGAGTTAGCCAATAAATGAGTGACGAAAGGTTGGACAACCATTCTTCTCAACCTGCGACAGTCGATCTCTTCCGTGGCGAAGGGGGTCTATCCTACGGAATGCAGCAGGATGGCATGGCGATTGCCGGAGGGATTGATACCGCCTCCCCTGCTTGTCAGCACCCCTTCCTACGGAAACCGCTCGCTATGACATCCGAGTTGCATGGTGTCCAATCTGCTCCGTACTGCATTCTCGACATAGAAACGGCGGGGCCTATCACTCAGCCTCCCGATACTTATGAATTGCTCTTGGTTGGTGTGAAGCACGAACGGCAACATACGATATTCTGTTGCAATCGCAGAGAACTGGGCCTCTTTGCTGCCTTCGCAGATGGTTTCAAGGGCACCCTCGTTACTTTCAACGGCAACCGCTTTGACCTTCCAATCCTGGGCCACGCGCTTCAATTGGCTACGGGGAAATCGCTACGGGTCTCGAAGCACTACGACATGCTGTCGAAAATTGAACAGCACGCGGGTAGGCGAATCTCTTTGGATGCATTGGCCCGCGAGAATCTTGGCGTCGGGAAGTCGGAATGGGACCACCGACGCAACAAGGAAATCTGGCAATCGAGTCCAGAACTGCTTATAGCCCACAACCGGGAGGACTTGAACCTTACTGCGAGACTATTCGAAATAGTTCTACAACGCCAACCCCTCAAGGTCGATGGGATGACTGTTTTTCTGCCGCTCGACCCGGTCAGGCCGCTTGTGATGAAGCGGGGTGCTGCACCCCGATAGTCTGGCCGTACACCACGCATCGGGCATTGCCGTAAGTCCTCTTAGGCGACCGATCATTTGCTGATAATCCGCAGGGAATCCCCCTCAAGGCGGTCTAGATTTGGAATCAAGGGCTGACAGCCTAGAATCGGAAGCAATGTTTGCCTGCTGGGGCAAGCTGGCCTCTGCCGGAGAGTCGCCAGGCTACCACCCATTGCTTTGCCACATGGTGGACGTTGCCATGGTCACGCGGCAGATGTGGCAGCACTCTCTCTCGTCCAGCCAGCGTGGTGGATTGTCCATAGGCTTGGGATTGGGACACGACCAGGACGCGGCTGGCCTCTGGTGCGCCTTACTCGGTGGACTCCACGACTTGGGCAAGGCTTCGCCAGCCTTCCAGTTACAAGTTGAGAGTGTCCGCGCGAAGGTTGAGCAACGACTTCGGGACAGCGGACTGACCGTCCCGTCGCGCCAAAATTCCAGGTATACGCCTCATGGCGCGATAACCGCCGCTACTCTCCCAGGCATATTCACCGCCGGGTTCGGGATGGATAGTCGCATTGCCAACCGCATCGGGACGATCATCGGCGGGCATCACGGCGTGTTCCCCACCAGCACCGAGACTCAAGGCGTAAGCACCACCGCCAAAGGCAATCATAGTTGGGACCATCACCGGGGCGTCCTAGTAGATCAACTGGTCGACGTGCTCGGCGTGCCCCGCGACCGCGAGCGAATGCCTGGGAGAATCGACAACGCTGTGGCACTGACCCTAGCCGGCTTCGTCAGCGTCGCGGACTGGGTCGGCTCCAACACCGAGTTCTTTCCATTCACCGCTCCCACGAGCACGAGGGCATATGCTCGTTGTGCTGAGAAGCGGGCCCGGAAAGCACTCGACGCCCTCGGCTTTCTCATGAAGCCAGGCCCACGACAAGTCCGAGCGTTCGCGAGAGTGTTCCCAGGCATATCCAAACCCAACGACCTGCAACACTCCGTAGAATCCCTCGCAGGAGACTTGAAGGAGCCTGGTCTTGTCATCATTGAGGCGCCCATGGGGGAGGGTAAGACCGAGGCAGCCATCTATCTGGCCGACAACTGGGCAGCGACCGCAGGCCAGGAGGGACATTACTTCGCCCTTCCAACCCAGGCCACGAGCAACCAGATGTTCGGCAGGGTCCGAGACTTCCTGCATGACCGGTACGCCGACAGTCTGGTGCAGCTACAGCTTCTCCACGGCCACGCCTCGCTGTCTTCGGAATTTGAGGCGCTGCGGAAGAACCATGACCGCATCTTTGCGCCTCGGTACTCTGGAGTCGAAAGAGACAGCGACCATTTGGAAGTAGTCGCATCAGAGTGGTTCACGTACCGCAAACGGGGACTGCTATCGCCCTTCGGAGTAGGCACCATAGACCAGGCGTTACTGGCGATACTTCAGGCCAAGCACATGTTCGTCAGGTTGTTCGGCCTCTCGTGCAAGACCGTCATCATAGACGAAGTCCATGCCTACGACGCCTACATGACCGCGCTTCTAGAGCGACTTCTGGAGTGGCTGGCCGCTCTCGGGTCATCGGTTGTTCTGCTGTCGGCCACGCTGCCCAGGGACCGGCGGAATGCACTCCTGGACGCTTATCTGCGAGGCTTGGGTGACCAATCCAAAGAGACCCCATCCCATGCCGCATATCCCCGTATCTCGTGGGTTTCAGGGAGTTCGGGGGCCGGTTCCCGTACGGTGTCGGTCTCTCCGAGGGGTACCAAAAAGGTCTCGGTTGAATGGACTGACGGCACACTCCCTGCACAGAGCGGAGCCCCGTTTCCGTTAGGCGAGCGGCTGGAGGAAGCCTTGGCGCAAGGAGGATGCGCCGCCGTTATCTGCAACACGGTGCGCCGTGCACAAGAGGTGTATCGAGCGCTCAAGCCTTACTTCCCAGGAACAGCCGAGAATGGCGACCCCGCGTTGGACATCCTTCACGCTCAGTACACCTTCCAGGCCCGAGATGAGAGGGAGAAGAGATCACTTGCTCGATTCGGGAAGCCGGGCGCGAGCACGTCCCGGCCCCGCAAAGCCGTGTTGGTCGCTACCCAAGTAATCGAACAGAGCTTGGACCTAGATTTCGAAGTGATGGTATCGGACATAGCTCCCGCTGACCTGCTGCTCCAGCGGAGTGGCAGACTCCACCGCCATGAGCGCCTGCGCCCACATGCGCTGGAGCGGCCGCAGCTGTTGGTGTCTCAGCCAGAGATGGAAGAGGACCTGCCGCGGTTCGACCCCGGCACGACCGCCGTCTACGACTCTCACATCCTGCTTCGCAGTTGGCTGACGCTTCGTAACCGCGCCGCCATCCGAGTGCCCGATGACGTGGAATCCATCATCGCGGACGTATACGACGACGACCGTCACGCCCATGACCTATCCGATCCGCTGCGGGAGGCGTGGTTTGAAACTCGGAAGGAGTTGCAGAAGGCAATAGAAGGAGACAACGAAGAGGCAAGAGTCCGATGGATCAAACCTCCGTCATATACAGGACAGCTCTGGCGGTTGACGGAAGACCCCAGAGAGGAAGACGCCCCTGATTTCCATCAGGCGCACAGGGCGCTAACTCGACTCACGCCTCCCAGCGTGTCAGTCGTCCTTCTCTTTGGAACTGAAGACCGCGCTTGGTTGGATGCTGCGCATCGTGAATCAGTAGACATGGACAACGAGCCGTCGATTGACACGATGAAACGGCTGTTGATGCGTTCAGCCAATGTCTCCGACCGGCGTGTTGTCTTTCAACTTCTGGAACAACTGCCGCCGGTAAGCTGGCGGAGGACGGCTTTGTTGAGAAATCACAGGGCGATATTCCTGGATGGGGATGGGTGTTCGGAGAACTTAGGTGGATACAGCATCAGACTGGACCCTGAGACCGGCCTAACGGTATTCAGACTTGAGTGAGGAACTCTATTGGCGACATTCAACCTGATAGATGAACCCTGGATTCCCTGCACGGTGCTGGATGGGACCCAGAGGTGCCTGGGCCTGCGCGAGGTATTGACTCAGGCCCAAGACGTTGGCGAGTTGGGCGGAGACTCTCCCCTGGAAGTCGCTGCACTTCATCGCCTGCTGCTCGCAGTGCTCCACCGGAACTTTGACATTGGAGACGAGCAGCAGTGGGCTGTCCTCTGGGAGTGCGAGGCCTTTGACCCAGGGGTGATTGACGACTACTTCGAGAAGTGGCGTGGCCGCTTCGACCTGTTCGATGAGGAGCGCCCGTTCTACCAGGTTGCAGGCCTCGACCTTACCAAGGGTGGTTCGTCTGCCAGGCTGTTCTTCCACCAGGACAACAACGCCACGCTGTTCACGCATGTAGCCACGTCCGACCCGCCTTCTCTCACGCCATCCGAGTCAGCTAGGTTGCTGATCGGCTATATGGCATTTGACGTAGGAGGCCTCAAGACCGGTGGCCCTGCCAAGGCTGCGATGCTGAACAACGGCGCGGTGGTATTGGTAAAGGGCGGCAATCTGTTTGAGACCCTGATGCTTAACCTGTGCCGGTATGCTCCTGAACAGGGCCACCCATGGGATTTCAATCGTGACCACGACATACCCGCATGGGAACGTGACGAAGAAACTCGCCCGGAGGAAAGGAGGCCCTTCGGCTACATCGACCTGCTCACATGGCAAAGCCGCCGCACGAGACTCCAGCCCGAGATCGAGCAAGAGGGAAGCACTGTCGTCAAGAATGTGGTCATCATGAAGGGTGCGCAGCCTCCAAGTGATTTCGGGCTCCGCAATAGGGAGACGATGCTGGCGTTCAGGAGCAACCCGCGGGCAAAGGGGACCCAGGACCCCTGGCCCGTCGTGACACTCACTGAAGACAGAGCTTTGTGGCGGGACAGTCACGCCCTTATGTCTTCGACCGACACCGAATCCGCACAGCCCAAGACCCTTATGTGGCTTGCGGACCTGGCGATGGACGGCATCATACCCTATTCGCAGATTATCCCAGTGGATGTCTTTGGCCTAGGAAGCACCCGCGCCAAGATTGAATTCTGGCGGCACGAGCGGCTTCCTTTGCCGCTGGCATACCTGAAAGACAAACAGCTGGCCGATTGTCTCAGGGAAGCGTTGGAGCTGGCCGAGACGACCGCTCAGATTCTGAGACGGGCCATATGGTTCATGGCAACGAACATGCTTGCAGCAGACCCGGACCGGAAGCCGAAAGCGGAAGACATCCGAAGCCTTGCAACCCACCTTGGCGCGGGTCGTGCGTACTGGTCTCGTCTGGAGGGGCCGTTCAAGCGCCTCTTGGTTGAGTTGCCCGACGATAAGGATGAAGCGGGCGAGTATGGGGGCGTAGCAATCGGGACATGGAAGTCAACACTGCGCCATGAGCTATGGGAAGCCTTCCGCGAGTCAACCCGGGGCGTGGAGCGCTCCACCCGGAATCTGAAGGCCTTGGCTCTCGCGGAGCGGAACCTAGCCGCAGCAGCGCGCAATCACCTCGTAGCCCATGATGCTGGAGGCCCTGATGACACAGAGGAGTAAGGGGGAAAGGTTTGTCAACTATCTCCTGAGCTTGGAAGAGCGAAAGGATCACGGGGCGCTCGCCGCCCTCCGTCGTGGGCTTGAAAGGCCACCCGGCACAGCGCCAGAGATGTACAGGTACGTAGTCCCCTGGTCCAGCGGAGAATCCTCGCGCTGGCGGGAAAATGTGTACTACGTAATCGCTGCTCTCTTCGCCTATCACCCGATCCACTGGAGCAGGGATGAGGAAGCTCGGTCTAACCTGGGCGATTCCTTTGCCCGGCTGAGACGTGCGGAGGGCGTATCGGAAGACGGAGTCGAGCGCCGCTTCACCGCATTGTTGAGCGTACACACGGAAGACCTGCACGTTCACCTACGCCACGCTGTGAGCCTGCTGAAATCGAAGGGAATCCCTATAGATTGGGTCCGGCTCCTCGACGACCTCAGATATTGGGGGCACGAAGATCGATTGATCCAACGCAATTGGGCGAGGGCGTTCTGGAGGGTGGAATCCTTGGATACCGATGACCATGACATCAGCACCTAGAAAGAGGAGGAAGCATGTTTGTAGAGATTCACATACTTCAAAACTTTGCGCCGTCCAACCTGAATCGCGACGACACGGGAATGCCCAAAGACTGCGAGTTCGGCGGGTACCGCCGCGCCCGCATCTCCAGTCAATGCTTCAAGCGCGCAGTGAGGAACGAATTCGACACGGTGGGCCTGATAGAGCAAGAATTCCTCGCCCAGCGCACCAAGCGACTGGTTGCTGAGCTTGCCGAACGCCTTGAGGGTGGAGGCAAGGACATAGAAGAGGCCAAGTCCGTGATCAAGCTCCTCCTCAGTGGGGCTCAGCTCGAGGTCGGAGGTGACGACAAGACCCAGTACCTTCTGTTCCTCGGCAGTGGTGAAATCGACAAGCTGGCTGGCATATGTGCGAAGCACTGGGACGAGCTTGTCCCTCTGGCCGCTCCCAGCACCGCGACGAGTCAGGGTGATGACACACCGCGTCGGAGGAAGAGTGCGGGTAAGGAGGCGATTCCAAAGGAGATTCGAGATGCCACGCTTCACATTCTTGACGGTGGAAAGGCTGCCGACCTCGCACTGTTTGGCCGGATGCTGGCTGACCTGCCCGACAAGAACGTAGATGCCGCCTCCCAAGTAGCCCACGCCATCTCCACCAATCGCATAAGCATGGAGTTGGACTACTACACTGCCGTGGACGACCTGAAGCCGGAGGACACCGCCGGGGCCGATATGATAGGGACCGTCGGCTTCAACTCGGCCTGCTTCTA
>DAOULA010000019.1:0-100615 GCA_034420735.1 Dehalococcoidia bacterium | reverse complement strand
ACTCTTTCGCCACCCATCTGCTGGACGGCGGCGCGGACCTGCGGGTCGTGCAGGAGCTCCTCGGGCACTCGAGCCCGGCGACCACCCAGATATATACTCATGTGACACAATCGAAGGCCCGAGAGGTGTACCTGTCGACGCACCCGAGGGCCAGGACTGGCGGGGAGGCAGAGCCCGAGTCATGAAGATACTCGTCATAAACGGACCGAACCTGAACATGCTGGGCAGACGCGATCCTGGCCGGTATGGCACAGCCTCGCTCGAGGAGATAGAGGGCCGAATCAGGGAAGCCGCGGAGGCGCTCGACGTGGAGGTCGAGCTGTTCCAGAGCAACCACGAGGGCGCCATCGTGGACTTCCTCCAGGAGTCGGCGCGCGGTGCCTCCGGTATACTGATCAACGCTGGCGCCTTGACTCACTACGGGCTGTCCATGCGCGATGCCCTGGCCGACGCGGACCTGCCGGTAGTCGAGGTCCACATATCGAACATACACGCCCGGGAGAGATTCCGGCATCGCTCGGTCATCGCTCCGCTGGCGGTAGGCCAGATAGCCGGACTCGGCTGGCGCGGGTACATATACGGGCTCAGATTCTTGGTGGAGCACACGTTGGAGGGCGGATAGTCTAGATGGACACGACTGCAAGGATTCAAAAGCTGAGGGCGGCGCTGGGTGACAACGAGATCGACGCGATGCTGGTCTCCAGCCCGGAGAACCGGCGGTACCTGTCCGGCTTTACGGGCTCGGCTGGCTACCTGCTTATCAGTGAAGTGGGGCAGGTCCTGGTCACCGACTTCCGGTATACGGAGCAGGCCGAGAAGCAGGCGCCCGGCTACCGGATCGAGCGAATGACGGCCGGCCAGGGATGGAAGTGGCTGCCTGAGCTGGCAGACGAAGCTGGCATAGAGCGGGTCGGCTTCGAGGCGAGCGACATATCGGTAGCGACCCACTCCGCCTTTAACAAGGCAATCTCCGAACACGAAGAATCGACTGGCCTTGACCTCGTCGAGACGAGCGAGCTGGTCGACAAGATGAGGGCCGTGAAAGACCGCGACGAGCTCGACATCCTGACTAAGGCGATCGAGGTCACGGACATTGCGCTCGAAACGGTCGCGGCCACGGTCGAGCCCGGAATCACCGAGGGCGAGGTCGCGTGGGAGCTCGAGAAGTCGATGAGGGAGCAGGGCGCTGAGGCTCTCGCCTTCGAGACTATCGTTGCGGCTGGCCCCAACGGCGCGCTGCCACACCACCTCGCGGACGAGACTCCGCTCCAGGAAGGCCAGGCTGTCGTAATCGACATGGGCGCAAAGTACGATGGCTACTGCGCCGACCTGACACGCACGATAGTCGTGGGGGAGCCCGACGCGAAATTCGCCGAGGTCTACAACAAGGTCCTGGAGGCCCAGATCGAGGCAGAGGAGCAGGTCAGGCCCGGGATGACGGGCCAGGAGGTCGACGCCATCTCCCGCGACATCATCGCCGACGCCGGCTACGGCGACAACTTCGGCCACAGCCTCGGACACGGCGTCGGACTCGCCGTCCACGAGTACCCGCGCGTAGGCCCGACAGGCGAAGACGCAATCGAGGACGGCATGGTCTTCACCATCGAGCCCGGCATATACCTGTCCGGCTGGGGCGGCGTGCGAATCGAGGACATCGTCGTCATGGAGAACGGCCGCGCCCGCGTGCTAAGCCGCGCCCCGAAAATAGACGTGGGCTCATAGGGTAGGGATCGTCCTGCGCCAACACTGCCGCGGTTCGGTCACTCACGAGCTCCGACCGGCCGCTCCGACTCGCTGTCCCGATACCCTCTGGCACGTTGCCTCTGACCGCGATCAAACGGATGCGAGGTGCCGCAGTCCGCGCTACAATAGAAGTCTAGCCGCGCATATGCCCCTGTAGCTCAGGCGGATAGAGCAACGGTTTCCTAAACCGTGTGCCCCGGTTCGAGTCCGGGCAGGGGTACCAGGCTTGATAAAATCAAGAACTTTCACATTGACCCTCGTGCTGGACCTGTAGGTAGAATCTAGCCACAGTCCCCTTGGGTACGGGGCTGACACAAGCGAACGCCTCCTCAATCTTCCGCAGTTGGCCCATGGTGGCGTGTCTTGATTGAACAGATGCGCGGAACCAGTGACTGACCCCGGATCTCCAGTCGGCAGTCCCAAACCGCTGCGGGAAACAATGGCTCGCTTTGTGCCTGTACGAGATCTTCCCACTCAGCATGGTTATCGAACGGGGATTGCTCTCTTCCACTTCGCATTTCCTCGGCCCCGAGGAATCCCAAGTAGATGAGGATGACAGGATAGCCGAGTTCAGTCAGCTTCCATGACCAGGCAAAGCGGTTGGCCATCTGATAGCGATGCTCATGTGACAACGCCCAATGGAGGCCTGTCCAAGCTTCCAACGCGGAGTTGGCTCCTTCAATGCACTCCGCAATCCGTGCGCGATTTCGAGGACTCGCCTTGACTTGGTCCTCCACCTTCAGTTCTTGGGTGTGCGCTTTTGCCTCCACAAGGAGCAACCCCTTCCGCCCGTCCACGGTGCAGGTGCTAGCGATGTCCCAAGTCGGCGTACGAGTATTCCGTCTGGAATCTTCCAGCCACCAGCGATGCAATTGGTCACGGTGGCCTTGCTTCGGGATCAGTCTTTCGGCTTTATCTAGCTGCGCTTCTTCGATGCGACAAAACCCCTCCGGCATCCATTGATCGTCTGCGGCCGACACGGTGCCCCACGGTTCGGCCAGCGCGTTCAGCCGGCTGGCGACTTGGCCAGGTCCACCATGAGTCAGCCAATGGCAGCGAGGCTTGCTTCCCCTTCGCTCATGCGGCTGGAGTTTTTCCAAGAGGTTGTCCATGCCACATCCATACTAGCCCCTAGGCACCACAGATTCCACCGAACCGTCTAGGAGACCTCTTGCCCCTCACTGGCACAATGCCAGCTACAACCGAGGCCGGGCAAATGAGGCGGATCGTCGGGGGTTGTTCAGATGAAAGAAGATGACGGCGCGGAGGGGACTGAGAGAGAAGGCGAGGGGCGTGGCATAGCCGACAGGGCCAAGGGTGCGGTCGGCTCGGCCCGACAGCAAGTGTCGCGGTCAGCCGACTTGATGACAGGAGCGGACATTCGCCGATTCGATGAATTCGGACGCGACGACACGGGCTGTCGTCGGTATACATCAAGACCTGTCGGACTTGCGTGAGCGTGAGAGGGTATGGTCCCAACCTCCTTGGCAGGGGCACCTTCAGCTAGACTTTGCTCACGTCGCCAGAACCATCCGCTAGAGAGGCCCGGTGGTTAGACACTCTCTTCGCCCACCGCCAAGGGCTTCGTAGACTTTGGTAGCTACCTCCTCTACCTCAGCGACCAGTTCCTGTGCGTCACTCTTCAGGTATGTTTCGTCAACAGCCGTGCAGGTCTCCTCGAAATCGACTTTGTCTTTGCCTACTTGTTCCTCGCATTAGCCCGAAGCCTCACAGATGATAGCGGCTGATGCGTTTGGAAGTCAGAGTTTTCCTAAGTTTGCCCCTGTGGATCTTTCTTCTTGTAGTTGTCTGCCATAGCTGGACTATAGCAGAAACCGCCCTTTTCCAGAACATCGGCACGACCTCAGTCTCTCTGCGAGTCGGAACCATGCTACATGCCATGTCGTGGCCCTGCGCAATAAGTGCTGTTTCGATCTCACGCAGCACTGGCATGTGAGTGATGTACAAGGGGCAGTGTCACACCCACCTAGACAGGACGCTGACGAAGAGCAGTATGCCCGTCACCAATATCCCTACCGTTGCCCATGTAAGTACGAATCTGAGTGCCCCTAGCATGGTTGCCCCCTATCTATGTATCGAGTCTAGGGACAACGACTATAGGGGTCAATCTACTTCATGGCCTCGAATCGGCGATAATGCAACTTGCCGTCTTCGCCTAAGCACAGCTCCATGTGCTCCAGTGAGATTGCCGTGCAGGTGGTCGATGGCCATTGCTCAGCCTCGTCGCCGTCTCCACCCAGCACAAGCTTGAAACGCTGACCCGATGGTGCCGTGTCGTGGTTAGCGTTACTTGGGATGTACCCGGCTCGATTTGGACGGCTTTCCAGCGGACATCCACCAGCAGTTCCGCGGCGGTAGCCATGGCATGGCGCAACTCACTCCCCACCTCCACCTTGGCGTCGCCTTCAACGGTTGTTGGGCTCACCGTCACACCGTCCCGAATCCAGCGCTTGGGCGACGGTCGCTCACTACTCATATGTTCCGCAGACGAGTGTCGGCTAGGCGCCGAACTCTGCTAACCTCGACACATGGCCCTCTCCGATGAGCAGCTACTCGACTCCATCAGTCGGATACCGTTCGTCGACTCGGTGGAACTGGCGCTCCATGACGGCAGAGGGATGCGGCTTCCGACGGTCAGGGAAGAGTACACTAGGAAGCGTATGGCGATCCGGGATGGCCACAGCATACGGTCTGCCGATGTGATAGAGGTGCTCGCCGAGTTGATGTTGATCAGGGGAGTGCAGGACCACATTCGTGCGGACAACGGACTGGGGTTCACCGCCAAGGCTGTGCGTGATTGGCTTGGCAGAGCGGGAGCCTGGACGCCCTACATCGAGCCCGGGTCACCGTGGGAGAACGGCTACATAGAGAGCTTCAACGGAAAGCTGAGGGATGAGCTGCTGGAGGTGAGGGCGCTGACAGAGCGGTACGGGGCAGACCTACAACCGGTCAGGCCGCACAGCTGTCTGGGTTACAGGCCGCCGGCGCCGGAGACCTTGCTGCCTGCCGATGCTGTTCCGGTGCTCGTCAGTGCAACATAACGAGTGGTACAGGAGGGCAGGTCAGTAGCCCAGCGTGCCCAAAGATAGTATGGTAGACTGAGTTAACGCTGAATAGCCTGTTATACGTCCAAAGTAGCGAACGTTTTTGAGAAAACGACGGTGCGCTACTACAGTATCAACCAATGGAGGACTGAGACTCTCAGGAGCGTCAGAAGACCTTCAACGGGACAGGAACTAGATGCGACCATAAGACCGAGCCCTCCGTGATCGTACCGATTCGTACTGTCATTCCCTCCACACATGGACGCACTAAACTGACTGACCAGTCAGAGAGAGAGATAGGAGGATGACTATACTTCGAGCAGGCGCCGCCATACTACTTTCATCTGTACTAATGTATGCCCTTTTGGTCTACCCAGCCGCTGCTGAAGATGAAGACATACCTTGGCTTTACCCTGCAGCAACACCAACCCCTCTTGTGTTTTCGTCTCACGGAGAGATCACCGAGTATATCTTGGGGAGATATCCTCCAAAGACAGTTAGAGAAATCAGAACTAGGACTGATGGTGAGAAGGGTATCGTTGAGGTATCAATAACTGTTCAAGGGATTGTATGCTATAAGCTCACAGATTGTAGGAGGAGAGACAGTGTTTCCACTGCGATCATAGAGTTTGCCTGGGCAACACCAACTCCTCACGCCAACAGGGACGCACTCGTGGCGCTCTACAGGTCTACGGGCGGCCCGATGTGGAAGGAGAGTACCAACTGGATGAGCGAGGCCCCGATCGAACAGTGGTACGGTGTTGTGACAGGACCATGTTGGCTTTCGGGAAACTTTCTCCGTTGCGTTGATGGCGGCGATGGCACGGGTGTCACCATCCTGGATCTGAGGGAGAACGGGTTGGTAGGTGAGATACCTCCTGATCTAGGCAAACTCACCGACTTGCTTGTGCTGGACCTTGGTGGCAACACGCTGGGTGGCGAGATACCTCCTGATCTGGGCAAACTCACCGACTTGCTCGTATTGGACCTTGGCGGCAACACACTGAGTGGCGAGATACCTCCCAAGTTGGGCAAACTCGTCAACCTTCGCAAATTGGTGCTATTGGAGAATAAGTTGAGTGGTGAGATACCTCCCGAGTTGCAGGCACTCTCCAACCTGGAATTGTTGAGCCTTAGAGATAATGGCCTGCGAGGGACAGTACCGACTGAGTTGGGTACTCTCACCAAATTGACTAAGGTACGACTCGCAGTCAATCAACTAGGTGGGTGTGTACCTGCCAACCTTCGGCGTGTACCGGACAATGACTTCCCTTCACTGGGGTTGCCCTTTTGCAGTAGGACGCCAAGAATTACTCCAACGGGGAGGTAACGTGCCTACTGTTAGCTAGGGAGTGACCTCTTAAAGGAGCCATTGCAATGGACTCCGCAACCAGACTTAGATGTCTCGACAGGCCGATGAGTTACTACTCACCGGGGCCGCGGAGTACGAACGCAGGCGCGGTCGTTGTGGTTGACCTCCGTAGATCGAAACCCGGGCAAGGGGGAGAGCAGCGGCATACGCTTTGCGAACGTCTCGTTCTGCTATCCTCAAAGCGACTCGTTGTTCTTGAACGGTCGCGATCTCACAATGCGCTTCGGCCCGTTCGCTGAGGATCGTCGGGGCCAACGTCGTTGGTAAGGCGACCCTCGTTAAGTTGCTGTGCAGGTCGTGGGACGGCGGGGGCTGCAGCCCGCCACGCCCGGTACATCCACTTCACGTTCTCGGCGGACACCACGGTCTCCATCAGCTTGTCGGCGGGAGTTGGACGTCTCTAAGAACACGCTTCAGAACGGCTGAGGCACTGTCCCCAGGACCCGGCTACTATTCGCAGTGGCTCATCGACTCTTGGGAGTTATGTGCGGCGGCAACGACGAATGCAGCGGGCGAGTCTTGCTCATGGTGCCCGGTGGCCGTTAGCCCACATGCTCTATGGAATAGTCCATGCCACGCGCCTGGCACCAGCGTTCCGCAGCTTGGCGCTTCCGCTGGACCTCCTGTGAGTCCACCCTGTTGGCCGCCTTAACTTCGATCAGTGCAACCGAGCCATCTCCGTATTCAACGAGGAAGTCGGGCCGATACGAGTGCCGCCGGTGACGGGAGTCCACCCACGAAATCGCGATGCCGTGCCGCTTTGTCCACTTGCGCACAGCAGGGTCAGCGTCGAGGCGCTCCATCATCGTGCGCTCTTGGCCGGAGTCGTAGACCTCGAAGTTCCAGGCGCTCTTCTCCGGCGATTCGTAGTTCCCGCGCTCAATCCCCGGCATGCTCGATCATCCCCCCGATGATGTCCGTGCGCTTCGCGATGAGCCTCTCCAGGTCGTTGAGATGGGCAGCGGCGCGGCGGAGCGCGGCGTCTTCAGCGAACGCCAGCGGTGCGCCGTCCAGGAACCGCTCCTCGACGTGCTCGCGCAGGGGCCTGTCCACGTAGCGGCGCATCTGTAACGGATAGCCTGCTGTGATGGTGGCCTGCTCTCCGATCTGGCGCAGGCGTTCGCGTATCTTCTCGCGGACATCCTCCGTGGAGAGGCTCGCCATCTCTCCCAGCTCAACCTCGCCGGGGGCGCTCGTGTGCTTCGTCCACCCCCCGGCGACTATCTCCTGGCCCGTCACGCCGGCGATGGTCACGCCGGTGATCTCCACTCCTTCCTCTTCGTAATCGAGCGAGTCCAAGAGTTTCGCCCAGTCGCGCGCTGGTTGGGGCGGCTTGGCTACGACAACCGGCTCAAGCTCGGTTGTCTCGGGTTCTGTCGGCTTCGGTATCTCTATGGTCAGGTCGGGGCTGACGATCTCCTGCATTGGAGGAGGCTCGCCGCGCTCTTCCAACTCGTCGAATTCTTGCTGCACTTCAACGTTCTTGCGCACCCGTGCGCGAAGCAACTCCCATAGCCATTCGTGGTCCAGTTTCGGATGGTCCACCACGGCGCATATCTGCGGCTCGTCAGGCCCAACGTCGGGTTGTCGCACGCGGCGCAGACCACGTCCGACTATCTGCGGCCCGTAGACCCTGCTGCCCAGCTTCCGCAAGAGCAGGATGACCGCCACCTCCGGTACGTCCCAGCCTTCCCGCAACATCGCCACGCTCACCACGGCGTCGTACTTCCCGCTGGTCCCGACGGCGGCGGCGGCGGCCCTCGCTTTCTCGTCCTCGTCTTCCGTGACAATCAGTGTGCGCTGGCCAAACTCCCGCGTGAGCATCTCTTGGGCCTTCCGCGCGTCCGCCTTGCACACGGCGACGACGAAGAGCACAGGGGTGTAGCGTCCGTTCGCGTTCCGCTTCGCTTCCCGCAGACGGTGCAGCGCGATGCTGATCTGCTGGCTCATCGGCTTTGTGTCGGTCACCCACTGAGTGGCGCTGAGCCCCGCCTTGTCTACTTCGTCCCAGTCGATCTCTTCCACGCGGCGCTGCTCACCAGTGTCAACGTTGGTATAGGTTAGCTCGACCGTCTCGATGTCCGGCTGATAGACGACTGGCCTGGCAATCACTCCGTCGTTCAAAGCGGCGGGAATGTCGTACTCGTAGATCATGTTGCTGTCCGGCGCTCTCCCGTCGGCGCGGTCGGGCGTCGCGGTCGTGTCAAGGCGGAACGAATGGCCTTCATGCTCCCGGAGGTCGGTAAGCGTGCGGTAATACTCTGGCGCGGGCGAGTTGTGCGCCTCGTCGTTGAAGATGGCGAACGGCGTGCTCTGCGCGCCGAACAGCGCCCACAGGTTCTCCTGGCCCGTCTTGGAGCGGCCGTAGAACTGGTGGATGTTGGACAGCACGACGTTGGCGCCGAACAGGTCGGTCGCCGACGCGCTGGACGCTCCTCCGAGCGTAGTCAACGCTAAGTCGTCGGCCGCGAATGGGGCATAGGACGGGATGAGGCCACGGTCGGTGAATACCTTGCCCTGCCTGAAGTCGGCCTCCAGCCGGTCCCGCACGATAAGATTGGGGCAGAGAATGAGGAAGCGCTGCACATCGTAAACGAGGCGGAGCCAGACCATCGTTGCCGCAATGAGCGCCGTCTTGCCACCGCCCGTAACGATGTTCAGCAACAGCCCATCTTCCCAGAAATCGCGCCGCTTCACCTCTCGGGAATAGACGACGCGGAGCAGCGCATCCCATTGGTGGGGCCAGAGACCGCCCTCCCTTGGGCGCAGCTCGTCCTCAGGATTGGCCAAGAAACGGAGGTAGTCCAAGGTTGCATCCTGTGAGGGCAGGAAGTGGCTTTCCTTCCAGGCGATGAAGTCGTTCTCGTGGGGCAGGAAGACGTTCTGCATCGCCTAACTCACCTTCACCTGTGTGCCCCGCATCCCCTCCCCGCCCTTGTCGTCCTGCACTTTGCAGGCGACCGTGAACGTTCCCGCGCGCGGGAATGTGTGCTGCGCGGTCAGCGCGGCGCGCTCGGCCCACGGGCGCCGCGCCGCGTGAAACGTCCGTCCATTGTAGTTGAAGTCCCACTGCACGTTGATGATCGTGGCGTCGGCGTTGTACGCCTGCGTGTCACCCGCATCGAAGCCGTAGTGGAGCGGCTTGAGGCGGCGGTGGGCGAACGACACGTCCGGGGGTTGGACGAATGTGAGGAACTGCGAGTAGTCGGCGCGCTCAGTCGATTGCGAAGCGATGTGCCGACGGAACGCCGGCGAATCTATGCGCACCTGCTCCAACCGTACGAAAGCGATATCCGCCTTGCCCCGATCGCGCAGTTCCTCGGCGGCTCCTGCCGCATCCGGCGCGAATCCCCACGCCAGCATCACGCCGTCCCGCAGACCCTCCTCTCCGGTGTAGCGCGGCAGACGGGCGATTGCCTGCGCGAAAGCGTTCACGTCCTCCACGGTCACAGGCGCGATTAGTGACTCCGTGCCGACCCATACCGGCACCTGCGCGTGGGCGCCCTTGTATGCGTGGATGCCCTTGTCGCTGCTTTCGATGCGGGCGTCATAGCAGTGGAGCACGAACTGGCGGAAGTCACTGGCTGGCATCTTTGAGAGGCGCTCTGCATCGTAGATTCCCCACTGCTCAATCGTGAAATCGGGAATAGGAGCGTCTCCCAAACCTCGCGACATTGCCTGCTGTTTCAGCCGTTCGGCGGTCACTCCTATCGCGACACGCGATTGGTCGCAGGCAATGTAGCGGCGATTCAGCCGTTGGGCAGTTGCCGCAGTCGTCCCGCCTCCAATAAAGAAATCGGCGACGGTATCTCCTTCCCTCGAAGATGACTCAATGATGCGTTCAAGTAATGCCTCTGGTTTCTGTGTAGGATACCCTACTCTCTCCTTCGCGTTTCCCTTGATTATTGGCACATATATAACGTCGGATTGTACTTTGAATTCTATATCGAAGTCGAAAAGTACATCTGAGTCAATCAGGTCTCTACCTAGTTCTTTTCGGATTCGTTTTGCACGCCTGTCAATCAACTTGTCTGCTTTATGTTTCACGCTTCCCCAAAGGACCTGATTGTGTGTGAGAAAGTCTGCGAAGCGATTTCGATATTCTGAATCCTCTCCCTTTATCGGTGAAAAGGTCCAGTCATCCGATTTGGTATATCGCAGTATCACATCGTGATTCCCAGGGAAGTTACGGCTGGCGTTCGACATTTTCCCGTAGTGCCAGATGACTTCGTTACGAAGATTCGAATAGCCGAAGATGCTATCCATCTCGACTTTGATGTAATGGCTGGCATGTGGATCACAATGGACATAGATTGTCCCGTTCTGCTTAAGCATGCGTTTCATCTCGTACAGGCGGGCATTGAGCCATATCAGATAGCCATCCAATCCGCCCCGCCAGATGTCCGAGAATGAGCGCTCCTCGTTGTCGTCTCCCCAGATGACGTTATAGACGCGGTTGGAGAAGAAAGGAGGGTCTATGTAGATGAGGTCGATGCTGTTGGAGGGGAGTTGGCGCATGACGTGGAGGCAGTCGCCCCATATCAGCCGGTTCGACTCCAGCTCCGGCGCGCCGAACGTCACTCGCTCAACGATCTGCGTCGGGAGGTTGACGATGGGATAATGGTTGCGGAAGCCAGGATGGCGCCGATCCCAGCCCAGCGGAGTGCGCGCGACTGGCACGTTTCCGAACCGCGCAGGCGGGCGGTAGTATTCCTCCTGTTGCGGCAGCGGCTCCGCTACGGACTTGTCTTCCAGCCAGGCTTGCTCATCTGACATTGGGTGTCCCTCACCTGTGGTGAATTCGCCAGAGCGTAGAGGAAGGGTATTCGACTTCCGCATATGCCGTATTGTACCAAAGTGTCATTTGAGTGGGGCGCTTCTCGTGCACTGCCGAAAAATGGCACTTATTGCGAGGGGTGCACAGGTTCAGTTCAGCCCATCCAGACAACTCAGCTGATCCTCGCCCGGAGTAGAACCGTCGCGTGTCAGGCCAGCCCATAGCGCCGCCACGACGTACTGACGGGCTGTGTCCCACGACAGCTCTTCTCGCTTTCTCCATGTTCCTGGTGCGAGTTCGTGTTTACGTGCCCGGGGGCCTTGTAGTAGTCTCCCGATCATGAATTGTTTCGAGGGAGAGGCACAGAGATGGTGAAGTTCGAGGTGATGTCGCAGACCAAGGCTGAGATGGACTCGGCGACCGGCAAGCGCGCCGAGATCATGGTCGAGTATCTCGGCTATCTCAACCAGCTGAAGGATGGGGAGGCCGGCGTGCTCACGGCGAGCGGGGC
Organism: Dehalococcoidia bacterium; assembly: GCA_034420735.1. Lineage (GTDB taxonomy): Bacteria > Chloroflexota > Dehalococcoidia > Lucifugimonadales > CAJWER01. The sequence goes on along the minus strand of DAOULA010000019.1, from coordinate 89,147 downwards.
GGACGAGAGTCCGACAGCCCTCCGTCGGCGGATCGGCAAGGCGGCACAGGCCGCGGGGAAGGAGCTCGTCATCCGACGCAAGGGTGATGCAATCTACTTCTGGCTCGGCTCCGGTGTGAGGCGACGAAGACGCGCCCGAAAGGACCCCCGCTCAGCCCTGCTGAGGACCTAGGCCTTGCGGACCGGCGCAGGGCTGTTCCACGTGCTCATTCAACACACAGGGGTTGCCGCCTCCCAACTCTTGCAAAGCTGTAGAAGTAAGGCTTCACGGTTTTGGGGGTCCTCAATGGCGTTGACCATGAACGCTGTATTTCCAGCGTCCTTGATTGACGCTCCGACATGGTAGCAGGTATCCCCATCGATTACGATAAAACGATCGTGGAAGTCACTGGCCTTCCTGACGTTGACCGTAACGTTGCCGTGCTGTCCGGTGAACTTCTTACCTGCATGTGATACTTGCTCGGCATATTTTGAGCAGAGAATCTGTACGAAGAACGGTCCCTCGAAACGTGTTCCAAGCATATGAAAGAGTGTTGAGTCACAATATGGGTCAATGACGGTGATCTTCTCGCTTGCTCCCTTGAGCAGGCCATTCAACACTACATGAGCATCCCACTGTGACCCCTTCGGAAAGAACACTTCCCGCGTATCTGGGGTCTCGACCACCAGTCCGTCGTCGCGTCTCTTCCAGCCTATGCGAGCCAGAACCTTGTCTACGGAATCTATGTTGATACAGTCTGTGGCTGCAGCCAACGCTGCACTCGCTACTGTCAGTCGGCCGCCATAGTCCAGTTGTCTATAGGCCTCTAGGATGCGAGGCTTGAGAGCCCGAAGCCGAGTTTTGTTTGAGTAAGCTTCTGTCTCAGTAAGGCGAGGCTCGAATTGAAGTCCGGCAAGCTCGGCGACGCGTTGCAGATCGTCGCTATTCTCGGTGAGACCAAGAACGGGAAGGAAGGGATCAAGATCGCTCACCTGATTGTCCACTGTTGACTCTCCATAGTTCTTCGATCTGTGCGGATCCAACGTCCCGTCTGGCTGATGCTCGTTTCCTGTCATTCCACTCTAACGTCCCTCAGCTTGCCACAACTCTCTGTTTGGAATTTCGCCGCTGATGAGCTGGTACATAATACAACGGTTGCACTTTGCTAGGATTGTATCCCACGCGTCCATAGATCCCTGTCAAGGACAATACCAAAGAGCATCAAGGGCCCATATTCGGACCAGAGGGCGACCCCCGTACCTCAGCGATGGCCTCCCTTCTTGTGTGTGGTGCGAGGTGATGGTCCTAGAGATCGACGAGCCGAAGCTGGGGACCTTCGCGGGGACGCTCAACGCCTGCGACTTCCCCAGTGCAGCTCCTCATCAGGCAGCACCCGCCGGACCTAGGCAGGCTCAGGGACAGGCTCGAGGAAGCACAGCCGGGACACCTTCCACCGCAGACGGCGGCGGCCGCCGAGTCCCTCTGCAGGCTCCTGACCGACCTGGAGGCGCGGGACGGCATCCTCGACCGGCGTTTCTACGCCGTGTGCGAGTTCACCCGCTTCGACGAGTTGCGGGGACTGCTCTCCCGTGCCGGGCCGTCGGTCCACCCACTCGGTGGCAGACGGCTGCGGATTCTTCTTGTAGCTGCGGCACTTGGAGGAACACCCGCAAGGTTCGATGAGGAGATACCGGTTGAAGTGGAACTGCCATCGACGAGTCCGACGGTCACACTTGCTACGTCCGCTCCGCACTGGGCGTGGACGATGTTGGAGTACTAGGATGAGGGGGCTTCGTGACGCGTATCCAGTGGCTCCGCCGGCGTCCCACCCAGGCCCTCTGGCGCCCCCGTAGACGACGTGCGATGATGCGGGGCAATCCACCCTGGAGGCTGCCATGAAGACCCAGCGACCGCTGTCCGACGACCAGATGGAGCAGTTCAGGACGTTCGGGTTCCTGGCATTCCCCGGCCTGCTCTCCGACTGCATCGACCGGATCATCGAGGAATTCGAGGCGATCTGGGCGGCCCACGGCGGCGGGCATCACGGCCGCGAGCACGACGGTACCGCCCGTTCCGCGATACTCCCATTCCCCGACAGGAGCGAGTATCTCAGCTCCCTCCTCGACGATCCACGAATACACGACATCGCGTCCAGCATATGCGGCGAGGACTTCAACTACACCAGCGGCGACGGCAACCTGTACGTCGGCGACACCCGCTGGCACTCCGACGGCTATGGCACCCGCCCCGTCCTCAGCATCAAGATGGCCTTCTACCTCGACCCGACCACGAAGGACGCGGGCGCTCTGCGCGTCATTCCCGGCAGCCACCGCGTCGGCGAACCGTTCGCCGATGCCTTGGAGAGCCATCTGCGAAACGGCGGCTTCGGCATCGACCCCAGCAAGGTCCCGGCCTGCGTGCTCGAGACCACCCCCGGCGACCTCCTGGTGTTCAACCACAGCATCAAGCACTCCTCATTCGGCGGTTCCGGGAGAAGGCGCATGTACACCATGAACTTCTCGGAGCGCTATCCCGAGGACAAGCTGCCCGAGCTGCGCGAGGTCCTCGGCCAGGAGGCGAGGTTCTGGATAGACCGCATCCACGGCGAGGCGATGGTCCGGACCGCCAGCCCGGAGCGGATGGTCCACCTCCAGCAGGTCAGGGAGAACGACACCCACCTCGGCGAGCTCGCCCGCGAGCTCCGAAAGACCATGGAAGAGCCCTCCCGCGGGTAGCGCCTACGAGGCGACCCAGTCCCCTGTCCTCACCGCGGGAGAAGGCCAGGGTGAACCGGCCGGACCGTCATGCGCGCGGATCGAGCAGTCCCCCTCCCCACCGCGGGAGAGGGTTAGGGTGAGGGGGATGACCGCATCCTGCCCAGTCCACCCTAATTCGCTGACCCAAGAGGAGATTCTACCGATGAACATCCAGACCATAGACAACAGCCCCCGCAACTACCGAGGAGGCCAAGTCTCCCATCTGCTGCTGGCCCCCGGCCAGTTCGGGGCGGAGAACCTCTCCATCACCTGGGTGGAGGGTCAGCCGGAAAGCGAGCAGCCGATCCACTCGCACCCGGACAGCGAGCAGGTCTACGTGATCGTCCAGGGTCGCGGCGCCATGACAGTAGGTGACGAGACGCAGGAGGTCGGGGCCGGAACTACCATCCTGGTACCGCCCGCCACAAACCACTCCATCCGCAACGTAGGAGAAGAAAAGCTCGTCTTCATCTCCGCGACCTCGCCCCCATTCGACATGCCGCCCCCCGACAGCCCCTTCTCATACTCTCCCGCGCCCTGAATCACACCAGCCGTCAAGCGATACGTTCTCGGGCCGGCTCCACGACAGACTCAATGAAGTCAGTCTTCCCATCGTTGTAGGCTGGAGAGCCAGACGCCAGCCGCGCCATCAGATTGCGCTTCAGGTCTTCGTAATGTCGTGCCGTCTCAGGATGCCTACGCTGGAGAGCGAACCAGCGCCAAGCATAGTCAAGCTTGAGGTGGAGTAACTCCCGGTCAATCTCTACTTTCGGTTCGTCCGGCACATCAACCTCCCTTAGCGGACACTACGCACTACTTCGCGTATCAGACCCCGGCACCGCCGTCGGGTCTGCTAACTGGCCACTGTTCAATCAGCTAAACATACGGCACGCGCTCCTTTGTCACGAATCCTTTGCTCTAATTGCCGGGAGCCATTGCGAATCAGGTTCCTTGACTACACCGAGCGCAAACCGACTGAAGTAACTCGCTGAGAGTCCCCTGCACGTCCATCTCCTGATCGCTACCACGTGATTGGCCCCTGGCCAGCTCCAGCACGACGGTATTGAGTTCGTGCAGGGATAGGGAGTACATAGCCCCTCTTGCGCTTTTGAAGCGACAGTTTACTGCTGCCAGTGCTTGTCCCAACTCCAAGGCCTTCCCAATTCCACTACTTCGCGTGCGCCAGAAGGACTTGACGCCGTACCTCCCCAGAGAATGAATTATCCCTGACGTACACCAGTCTCCTGCCCCGGCTTCGTCAACAACATCGCCGACTCGATATGCAGGTATGTACTGCCACGACGCGCCCTGATCCTTCCCTGTACTGCGTCGATATTGGAGGCCTTCACGCCCGAGGGTCTGTATCTCAAGCGGCACAGCATAGTCCTCAAGCACACTGGAAACATCTGAAAGCCTCTCGTAGGAGTATTTCAGAATGTGGGTCAAGCGCGCCGCCCTATTGAATAGCTTCTCGTTCTTTATTGCGGAAGGTTCAAACACCACCAGGGCACCTTGTTCTCGATAATGCCTGGCAAGGTCCAAGATGCCCTTCGAAAGCCTATCAAAATAGAACGCCTGCGCCTGTCCAAGCTCATTAACGACGCGCCCTGTCAGAGCCTGGGGGATGGTCCTGTATCGCAGCATGTAGTTCCCGCACTGGGGACAGTGAAGACTGTATGAATGAGTACGAGAGCCGTTCCGCGAATTCCGAACTCCCTCGATTATTGTCGGGGTATTTGCTGTCTCTTCACGCGTTATGAATGTGGTATCCACACCGAACAGGGTGAAGTCGTCCAGTACCATACTCGCTGCATTGTCTTGCCCTAGCCTGGCTATGGGGTACGTATTCCAACCCAGATATGCCAGTATGGTCATCACGTTGCCGCAAGAACCACCAGATCGGGCGATGTATTGGTCCGGCGACTTCCTATCTACAACGATATCTAGGGTCACAAGCCCGGAACCGACACATGAAAGTTGAGCATTTGTGGGATTTGTCAATCTAAGGGAGGGCATACGGTTCTCCGGCTATCCATACTTCAAAGAGCTCCCCAGCAGGATCCTGCTTCAAGTCCTCTCCAGACATCGTGTAGCCGCCAGCGTGAACGTGAGCTATCCCAACCGGGTAATCGGCCTGTTTCAAGTCATAAGCAGCGAGCAGGGCTCCTAGTGAAAGCAATTTGCTTGAAAGAGTAGATATAACAATCTTGCACCCACCAAGCGCACTAAGTGCATCTGTATAGTGTCTGATGGCGGAAACTATCTCGCGATAGACGCCGAAAGGATTTTGTTCCGGTACGTAGATGAAGTTGGTTGGCTCAATACGAAGCACATCAAACAGATACGACCTGTATTCGAGAATTAGATCGTCAGTCCGGCGAGGGTTGGCACATGGGAACGGTAGGATGGGAGCAATCTCATCTGGGACGATGAGGTCATTTATGCGCTCAAAGTGTCCAATCTTGCCCTCACCCAGGATAGGCATCCAGATCTTTGGAGCGTCTGCTGTAGCTTCCTGTTCAATTCCGCTCTCGAACCCGTGCAAGTAGCTGGCGTCGTCACTAAGCCCTTCCGCTACGATCAGTTGGTCCAGTTCCGGGTTGTCTCCAACCGCGACATGGAGATTTGGGCGCTTCACGTCAGGCATCTGGTCGACCAAGTAGAGAAGTCTAGCTAGCATCGGCATGTAAAGGGACCTGGGCAGAGCACTGATGTCCACCAAGATGTCTGTATAGGACTCAATAGCCTCGGCAGATGCGAACACTCCTGCTGCACCACGAGATCCAACTCTCCTACGGCCGTCATCAGACCACATTCTTATTTGCCTGGCCGTGAGCCCGACACTATTCTCGAAGAGTTCCTCAATCGCCCTTACATTCGCGCATGTCGAATTCTCGTGCTTACGAGAAGGGGAATTCTCCCCTTCGTCGTACTCAACCAGCATACAATGACGAAGACCGTCTCCTCCCAGTGATAGAACAGTAGAGACGGCGTTCGCCATGCGGGGGTCAAACCCCCTACCGACAACGACGAGGAGGTCCCGGGTGGCAGCGTTAAGAAACGACCTCCAAAACGGCTCGAAGCCTGACCCACCTCGCAAGACATAGTTGAGCCATCGGCCAGGTGTATTTCGCGTCCCCATCAAACTAGCCGGCTTCCGTCATTGGAGGGTGGACGGTAACCATCCACCATCCAACGCACTAATTCTTCTGGCTTTCGCGCGCGCCAGCCACCGTATTGGAGCGGCAGGTCGAAGTGGCAGCACAACAGTCGGTTGAGGTACATAAGCATCCGTCGCTCATACCCTTGGGACCGGTCGAGTTCTGCCTCTAGGATGTTGTGAGCAAGGCAAATCGCGATCACTTCGGCTAGATGTTTCAGATCGCTTCTACCAGCGAGGAACTCCTCATCACGAAGGTTCTCTCTCTCTGCCATTGTGATGGAGATGCCTGTCACCCCAGGCGCGTAGGGCGCATTGGGCTGGAAAGTCTCTCGATGAGCAAAACGCCCTATCGACTCCACGAATCTCCTCACCTCGGTTTGAAGAGGTAGGGACCTTAGAACATCCTGCTCCCACCATCGCTTGGCAGTTCGCTTGAGAATGGTATGCTGTCGCTTACTGGAGAGTTGGTGTGGTCTCTTCAGGATCGCAGCAGAGCTAGACTCTTCAAACAACTCCCCTGCGGTAGCAAGGAATTGTTCAATATTGGAGGATGCCAGGGACGCCAGCCTGGAAACACCAAAGTAGTGGGGCAATCCGAACCGATTAGCCAAGAACAGCTCCGCCGCGGACCGTGCCGCAGAATCATCCTTCTTCTGCAATTCTTCCGGGGTCAGTGGAAACTCGAAGGCGAGCTGGGCTCTACGGCTTTCTCTTGAAATGAGGATATCGATAGTCTGCCACGCCACAGCCTTTTCGTATGCAGTCCCCTCGGACGCACTGGTTGCAGCAAGCCATTCGCTAAACCGTTCATTATCTTCCCAGTTCTCTCTAACCTCCAACTCTAGAATATTCAACGCCTGCTCAACCTCAGTCCTCATATCTGGAGTTTCAAGGCTACTTTGAACACAGCTACTGAACGAGTCGATATCTACCGGTTGTGCTTCTCGAACCCTCTTGTCTGCTATAGCCAGTACCGTTCGTTCAAATCGTTGTGGATACTTGCGCCAATACGCTTCTAGGGTCGGAGCTACATCACCGTAGTCTCTTCCATGCTTCGCTCCAACTTCCAAGAGTTCTTCCGAAGTTAGTGCCTCCAACCGTTCTGCGATCCACATATCCGCTGATTCGCGCAATCCGCTGAGTGCGTTTCTGAGGCTATTGCGCTGCGAGGATGCGAGTTTGTGTACGTCATCGAACATCACCAAGATCCGGGAAACCACTGGACTACCATCCAGCATGAGCTGCGCGGGGTTCAAGAGTCGCAGGCTTGACAGGTCAGAATGACCTGGTGGAGCAGGAGGGTCAGGGTCCAGGCTATCCAGAGCTTGAGATATTTCGGACTCGGTCCTCCGAGCCCACTCGAAGATGGCAGTACATCCCCCGTCCGGCGACAAACCAAGCTCGGCTAACACGTCTGGATCCCCAGCAATAGCCAACCGGTCAAGTTGTTGCGGATATTCGAGGTTGTGGAGCTGCATGACTGATCGCATCGTTGATAGGAGTATCCGACAGTTCATGAAGGCGAAGAAGAGTCTTTCCTTCTTGAGATCATCCCAAGGCAAGTCATCGAGCGTTGCATAATTCTTGCCGCATGACAGCATGACGCCTAACAACTGGGGACCATTGTCGTCCACAGCGCCAAGGCTTCTCATCTTGGAGTACAGGTCTCTGTGGTCTTCGCTATGCCGGCTCGCGTGAAGATTGACGAGACTACTCGGAGTGAAAGCCCGCAACATCGAGGTCTTCCCCCCGCCGGGAGCGCTGCGGAAAATCTGCGGTTGCGAAAACGGGCTCTCCTCAGGAATCAAATCCAAGACTCCCGAACCAAACAACCTGAGGAAGGTCGTGTCTGAAGCAATGTGTTCAGAGGCACGCATACGGAAGGGGTTGCGTGGGTCTCTCATAGCTCTTCCCTATGTCGGCTCACCCGTGGAAACAGAGCCTTGGTCCTAAGGCCAGGCTGGTCAGCCCAGAGAAGATAAACCGAGTTATTCGGCGTATTGTGTCCTAGGACCAACGGCAACGAACAGTCCGCATACCCATGTTTGACATCGTCTCCGCCCTTCGCCAGGTGCTTATCCATTATGCTTTCATCGTAGTAACTTTCTAACAGCTTATCGAATCGAGGATCCCGACTGCTGGTCACCATGACATCATGCTCCAGTAGGTACAATGGCATCACCGTGCAGCTGGGTAGGTCTCTCGTCCATAGCTCTTGAATTCTCCGCGTCAAAGTTTCGAATGCCCGCCTAGTGGACAAGTACAACACGACATAGACAGACCAAGTCTTTAGATCTAAGAGTTGTGTGGAACCGTTCTCCTCACGCAGTGTATTGAGACACCGTGCGATCTTACCCTTTACCTCCCCGTCTTCTTTCCGCAACAATGAGTCGCCACTGCCTGCAAAATCGTCCAACAGGAACACGGTGTTGAAGCTCTCTTCAGATGAATCCTCGCCGAAAACGGAAAGTGCTTGCCTCAGTTCCCGAACCATATCTTCGGACTTTTCCTCTGATAGCAAATAGGTCCCATAGACTTGCTCGTTGCTCAGGCCGGCCATCCGACGAAAGACATCAACCCTAGCTCCATCACTAAGCCCCAAGAAGAGAGCCTTGCGTTCAATCTTCTTGAAGGAATCAGAAGACACGAGCTGGCCTATGGAGTAATCTGGGATTTCCAACTCTTCTGCCACCCTTTGAAGCAGAACATTCCGAATGTGGTCGTGATAGCTCAATCCCACTAGGTGCCGCATTTCGGCTTCAGACACAAAGATCAGCCTATTCTTGATGAAGAGATAAGCGTCATGTCGTTCCTCATATGTATCAAAGTTAGTTAGCCAACTAGCCAGACTCTCGATAAAGTGCATACCAGTTGAGAACTGCTGGTAGCTATCATATTTGTAGCTCGCCAAAGCCTGTAGAACGGGGCGCTCCTCGGCAACATCTGCGGGAGACCAACTCATCACCTCGGCAAGAAGTCGTTCAGCCAGAGCTTCCCTCACGAAACGGTCTCCACGAGACGGTCTATGTCCAGTATGAAGGCTCCGTGGTGGAATTCCATTGCGTTGATATAGTCAAGTGCAGCCAGAGAACCTCTACGGCCAGGAGCGGCCAGATTCCATGCCCATGATGGGTTCATGGGGCAATCCGCAACGCTCAGGCTCAGCGGCGTGGACAGAAGGTGAAGATCATTGCCGTTCCACGTTCCGCTGTCCCCAACTCGCAATACGTTGCCCTCAGTGATTTGGTCGATGCATGCATTTACGACGGATAGCTTAGACACGCCTGGACCCAGGACGTCGATGGAGTGAGAAGACCGCGTGATAGCGATGCCCGGGGGACCGTCGACTGCTGCCAGTTCGAGGACAAGTTCTAGAATCCACGTTGAGGGAACATCTCCCCTTGGTGTCAAAGTGATCTGATACGTTCTCGGTTCGATCTCACATACGTCCTGCAAGTGAGAATGCTCCTGGAGAGTTGTGTTGAAGCTGGCAAGCGAGGGATCTATTTCCCCGTTTCTTGGTGGATCGCCTTCGCTTAACCGAAGGACACAGCCACCGTTGTAGTATCCGACAATGACCCTTTCCCAGACCTTCTGTTCCAAGCTCTCTCTCATTGCTTGTCCAACGGAACGACCCCGCCCGCTCGCAATGCCGAGGGTAACCCCATGACCAACGATTCTCGTTAGCGCCTTTGAGATATCCGGAGGAAGGCAACCGAAACGGTTGGCTTTGGGGCAAAGAGTCTCATCGTAGTCGAATACGACACCCTGGAACCTGGTGGTCCGCAGGGTGTCTAGGTATCTGACAAGTGCCTCTTTGCTTGCGGCAATTGTGCTCGCTGGCCAACGAGCGGGAGGGCCGCCGAGCTTGCGTCGCAGCAGTAGGTTAGTCGAGGGCTTCGCGTGATGCCTGCTGGTGGAGTTCAAGCTCATGCGATAGAGCTTGCGCCCGAACTCAGGCACGCTTGGCCTACCGGGGTCAAAAGCCTGCAGGGACGCTATCTCTCCAATGAGGGATAGCCCTCCATTCACGAGTTCGATAGCCCCGAGAGGGCCATCGTTGGACGACTCCACGCGGACAATGCTTGTATCGGGAGGGAGAATGGAGAGGGTCTTGTCGACCAACTCGGACCACTCTGGGGTAACGAGAGCTACAACCGTAGTCTTCTCCCCTCGCCTCGCCAGCCAGTGATGTCGGCCGTGAGCGAAGTTCCGAAGGTCAGCATAGTGCACATCAGCGAGGCCGCCCTCAACTAGCTTGGACTCAATGTCCATAGCGGCTGCGGTTGCCCAGCCAGCGTAGAGAATGGAGTAGGTCGTTGGTGAAGGCGCCAACGGCGTTCCGGTCCTCTGAGGTTCTGGGAGTTTGGAGGGAAGGGTTACCTCCCTGCCAGCAGCGGCGGCATATGCGCGGTGGATGAGAACCATGAAAGACAAAAGGGAGTTCGTGGCCAGGAATCCATCCTTACCGATAGGCGGGCGGAAGTTGACGACCCTGGCCCAGGGGTATTTCTTCCCGTGGTTCGCAAGCTTCGAACTCTCAGCGAACGTTATCGCGACCAATCCCCTTGATTCGCCAAGTGACGCAGACTTGAACGCCTTTAGGATGTCGGGATTGGAACCGCGGGCGCTAACAAGCCCAATCGAGTAGTTGCTGAGCGAAGGCAGTGCCAGAAGGTCAAGTGGAGTTCCATGCTTCGCAGGCTTTCCTGTCCACTGCTCTTGTACCTTGGCCCAATAGGCTGCAACCGTGAGTGACCCACCAGAACCAATTGAGAGGAAGGGATAGTCCCATAGCTCATGGATGGCTTCCGCCAACTCCTGAATGGGACACCGAGCTGCCCACTCATAGGTCTGAGTGAGTTCTTTCAACTCCACGCCATAGGCCCTACCCATGATCTTCATCACTCGCTAGACAGTGCTTCGAGTCTCGCAGTCTGCCTTTGATTTCCTCGATTGTCAGCCTGTCAGCAGTCTGAAGGTGGGATATTTCCCGGAGCCGGTCAAGGGCACACTTCTCGTCGAACAGGCAGTAACCCCCGGCTGTAAGGTCGGAAGGCTGAATAAGTCCCTCTCTTACGTAGAATCTGATCTTTGACGGCAATACACCTGCTAGCTTTGCCAACTGTCCAGTCTTGATCAGCATGGACTCACTCCAGTCTGAAGCTGAGCCAATTAGCCCGAAGTAGAACTTGTCACTTGTCACTTGGATGCTTATTCTATAGCCTCACTTCCGTGACACGCAACGTGTCAGGAGGGGCTCCTAGGACGTGGGTGGAGGCGGTTGGCGTCGCCGCCCAGACTTCCGACTGAGGCTTCTCACAGCAACCCTACTCCTGAAGGTCTATTGCAACATCATCATACAATTGCGATAATCGAACGTAAAGCCCGTGCCACCTGTAGGCGGCGACCTGAGGAGCGGCTCATGACTAGGACGGCAAGATTCGACGGAGGTGCCTTCTTTGCCGCGCTGGATGCGGAGAGGCAGGCCCGACAGTGCACTTGGAAGCGGGTGGCCGAAGAGAGCGGTGTTACCGCCTCGACTCTGACTCGTATGTCCCAGGGCAAGCATCCCGACGTGAACGGGCTTGCGGCGTTGGCGGCGTGGTCAGGGTTGGACATGGACCTGTTCGTCAGAAGCGCGGCCGTCAAGGAGGAGCCTGAGCCGCTGGCCGTGATATCGTCCTGCTTCCACTCCGACCCGCGCCTGAACGAGGAGGCCGCCGTCGCCCTCGACCAGATGGTCAAGGCAGCTTACAGGAGCATGACGACCTCGTGAACAGCCTCAACATCAGCAGCTTTATCTGGGGCATTGCGGACGACGTGCTCAGGGACGTCTACGTCCGGGGCAAGTACCGCGACGTCATCCTGCCCATGACGGTCATCCGCCGCCTGGACGCGGTTCTCGAACCCACCAAGGATGCGGTACTTCGCATGAAGGAGCACCTGGACGATGCCGGCATAGCGAACCAGGACGCCACACTTCGCCAGGTCTCCGGCGAAGCCTTCTACAACACTTCCGCCTACCGGCTCCGCGACCTGACCAACCGCAGTCGCCGGCAGCAACTGCGGGATGACTTCCAGGCGTACCTCGACGGCTTCTCGCCCAACGTCCAGGAGGTGCTGGAGAAGTTCGAGTTCCGCAACCAGATTCCCAGACTGGTGGACACCGGCGCTCTCGGCTTCCTGCTGGAGAAGTTCTTGGACCCTTCGATCAACCTCAGTCCGCGCCCCGTGCTGAACGGAGACGACTCCATCCGCATTGAGGGCTTGGACAACCACGGCATGGGCACTGTTTTCGAGGAGCTCATCCGGCGCTTCAACGAGGAGAACAACGAAGAGGCGGGGGAACATTTCACCCCGCGCGATGTGGTACAGCTGATGGCCCGCCTCATCTTCCTGTCTGTCGCCGATGAGATCAGGTCCGGCACGTACCTGGTGTACGACGGCGCGTGCGGCACCGGCGGGATGCTGACGGTGGCGGAGGAGACGCTGACGCAGCTGGCCGAGGAGCAGGGCAAGGAGGTCTCCATCCATCTGTACGGGCAGGAGGTCAATCCGGAGACCTACGCCATCAGCAAGGCCGACCTGATTCTCAAGGGCGAGGGCTTCGAGGCCGACAACATGCAATTCGGCTCGACGCTCGCCGACGACAAGTTCCCCGACCACGAGTTCGAATTCATGCTCTCCAATCCGCCCTACGGCAAGAGCTGGAAGACCGACCTCGACCGCATGGGCGGCAGGTCCGACATCACGGACTCCCGCTTCCTTGTGGAGCACGACGGCGACCCCGACTACTCCCTCATCACACGGTCCAGCGACGGCCAGATGATGTTCCTAGCCAACATGCTGAGCAAGATGAAGACTCCGAGCGATCAGACTCCGATAGGCAGCCGCATTGCCGAGGTGCACAACGGAAGCTCCCTCTTCACCGGAGACGCGGGACAGGGAGAGAGCAACATCCGGCGCTGGATCATCGAGAACGACTGGCTGGAGGCCATCGTCGCCCTTCCCCTCAACATGTTCTACAACACCGGCATCGCCACCTACATCTGGGTGCTCAGCAACCGCAAGGCGGCGCACCGCCAAGGCAAGGTGCAGCTCATCGACGCAACGCAGTGGTTCAAGCCGCTGCGCAAGAACCTGGGTAACAAGAACTGCGAACTTTCCGACGAGGACATCTGGCGTATCTGCGCCGCCTTCCTCGGCTTTGAGGATACGGACCAGTCGAAAATATTCCCAAACGACCACTTCGGCTACTGGAAGGTCACCGTTGAGCGGCCCTTGAGGGTCGGGGTGGAGTTGTCGCCTGAGCGTCTAGGGATCTTTCGCGAGGCCTGCCGAGACGCGAAGGAGGATCCGCTGGCCAATGTGGTTGCCCGAGTTGGGGCCAAACTCGGCCCCGGTCCGCACCGGGATTTCAACCACTTCATGTCGGCGGTCGAAGCGGACGCCAACGAGCACGGGGTCAATCTGACCGCCAAGAGAAAGACGCTGCTCAAGACTTCCCTCGCCTATAGGGACGAAGCCGCCGAGCCGGTCATCAAGAAGGTCCATGGGACGGGAACGGCGGAACCGGACCCGATTCGCGGCCTATACGCTGCCATCATCGACGGCAAGCCCGCCGTGGTGGAGTATGAGCCGGATGGCGACCTGCGCGATACCGAGCAGGTGCCGCTGCTTAACGAAGGCGGCATTGAGGCGTTCCTTAGCCAAGAGGTGCTTCCCTACGCCCCGGACGCCTGGTACCCGTCCGATAGCGTGAAGGTCGGCTACGAGATCAGCTTCACCCGCCACTTCTACAAGCCCCAGCCCTTGCGATCGCTGGAGGAGATACGCGCGGACATCTTGGCCTTGGAGCAAGAGACGGAGGGGTTGCTGGCGGAAATTGTGACTTAGTAGGCGCACTATCCTAAGTAGCCAATCGCGTGTCAAACTTGATTAAGGGAGCATTGCGATGTCAATTCCAGAAATCCTAGAGTTGATCCGAAAATCCATTGAAATCGCCAGACCTGTGGCCGATATCCTAAAGTGGCTTCTTCAAATTACATCAAGCATCTCCCGGAATTCGCTTTTCCGGCATTTGACTGGCTCAATCCGCAGATGGCGAGAAGGCATCGCAATCTGGTCTTGGGAGTGTATGGGGGGCATCATCTATAATCTAAGGACAAAAGAACCGACAGAGCAGATGGACAACGTTCCATCTGCTCTGTACCAGCGAGCATTGGCACTCGCCCGGAGCACCAGCGGTTCGTACCCCAGGTTTGACCAAAAGGTACTCGCCCAAGACTGGACATACCGGGTGGTAGCAGAAATTGAAGGTGACTCGCACGTTCTCGTGTTTTACCGACGACCGAAATTCTGGCCGTTCCCATGACAATGTAGGCCGGTTCCGAGGATGCACCAGCAAGATGCCACCTGACCTCCGCCCTTACCCCGCCTACAAACCCTCCGGCGTTTCATGGCTCAGAGACGCGCCGGTGCATTGGGAAGTTGTCCAGCTTGGAAGGGTTGGTGTCTTCTTCAAGGGCTCCGGGGGAACCAAGGATGACGAGGTTCCCGACGGAATACCATGTGTTCGGTATGGAGACCTCTACACGACGCACAAGTTTTTTGTAAGTCACACGCGGAGCCATGTCTCGCCAGAGAAGGCCAGTGCCTACACCCCGATCAATAGAGGTGACGTTCTCTTCCCTACATCGGGGGAAACTATAGAGGAAATTGGCAAGTCCGCCGTCAACCTACTGAACACTCGGGTCCTCTGTGGTGGGGACATGATCATATTCCGGCCAACTATTCCAATGGAACCCGAGTTTGCTGGCTACGCCCTAGACTGCCCTGCAGCGCAGACGCAGAAATCCTTGATGGGGCGCGGCATTACCATCATGCACATCTACAGTGGTCAGCTCAAGTATCTGTGGTTGTCCCTCCCACCCCTCCCCGAGCAACACGCCATCGTCCGCTACCTGGACTACGTGGACCGGCGCATCCGGCGGTACGTTGCCGCCAAGCGGAAGCTCATCACCCTGCTGGAAGAAGAAAAGCAGGCTGTCGTCAACCATGCCGTGACCCGCGGCCTCGACCCCAACGTCCGCCTCAAGCCCTCAGGAGTCGAGTGGCTCGGCGATGTGCCGGAGCATTGGGAGCGTAGGCGACTAAAGACGATCCTCCGACCGATCGACAGGAGGTCAACCACTGGTAGCGAGAATCTCCTGTCGCTGCGCCGAGATTTTGGCGTAGTGCTCTACGACGAACACTTCAAGCGGCCATCGCAAAGTAGATCTCTTGTCGGCTTCAAGCTAGTGGGAGTAGGGCAGCTCGTGGTCAATCGCCTGCAAGCCAACAATGGACTGATCTTCGCATCTACCATAGAGGGCCTCGTAAGTCCTGATTACTCTGTGTTCGAAGGGAGTACTCCAGTTCACATGAAGTTCCTGAGTGATTTGCTTCGGGCGCATTTCTACAGGGCGTACTTTCGACGTAATGCGACAGGCCTGGGGACGGGCACAGCAGGCTTCCTACGTCTATACGACGATACCTTGCTTGAAACTCCTGTGTACTTGCCCAACATCAGAGAGCAGGGGACCGTGGTCGAACATTTGGACAGGGCTACAGCGGACATCGACGCTGCCAAAGACCGCGCCCGCCGACAGGTCGAGCTTGTGGATGAATACCGCACGCGGCTCATCGCCGACGTGGTGACCGGCAAGCTGGACGTGCGCGAGGTGGCGGCGCAACTGCCGGACGAAGCCGACGAAGGGTATCCGATAGAGGAGAATCATCCGGGAGCGGATGGTCTGGACGATGTCCCCTACAATCCCCATGAGTGGCCAGTGGAAGAGCGGGCGATGGAAAGCGAGGTGAGCGCATGATGGACTGGAGCAACTGCCCGGCGGTGGAGAGCGTACCCGGCAAGGTTAGCGGCAATTGGGTGTTCAAGGGCACTCGGTTGCCGGTGTATGCCCTCTTTGAGAACTTGGAGGCCGGAGCGACGATTCACGACTTCATCGAGTGGTTTGGAGGGGTGGAGGAATCCGAGGTGAAGGCGGTGCTGGAACACGTGGCACGGGACCTCCGGGCCAAGGTCGCTCATGCGCATCCTGTTCGATAACGGCACTCCCAGGCAATTACGCCATCGGCTGTTCGGCCATGTCGTCGAAGAAGCCAGGGAGCGCGGCTGGGACACCTTGTCCAACGGAGATTTGCTGGACCGTGCCGAAGAAGCTGGCTTCGAGGTGTTGATCACCACCGACCAGGACATCCAGCATCAACAGAACATGTCCAACCGGCGAGTGGCGGTGGTCGTTCTGATGAACACGGCATGGCCGTTCATAGCGCGTCGAGCGGAGGCCATCCGCAACGCCCTGGAGGGAATCCAGCCCGGCGAAGTGAGGGAAGTCCCCATTCCGATGAGAGATGAGGAATAGCATAGTCACCATGAGCACGACAGCGAGGCGCAGTCCGCCCGGGGGAATGATTGCATGATGGCCAAGTCACTGGCCGAATTGCGAGCGCTCACCGACGATGAGTTGATCGAACGGCATGACCGCCAAGCGCAGAAGACTCATGTCGGTCTCAATTACTGGGAGGACGAACTCAATCGGCGTTACCAAGAACGACACTCGGGAGCGATGCACAGATACACACAATGGGTCACTCTGATGACGGCTATCGTGACCGTAGCTACTTTGGTCAACGTCGGGATAGCAGCGACCATGTTCGTGTTGAAGTAGTGGCAATGGTGAGGAGTAGAGGCGAAGGATAGCGTGACCACCGACACCAGCGAGAAGGGTTTCGAAAGCCTCATCTGCGAGACGCTGACGGGCGGGGACTGTGCGCCGCCGCAAGATGGCAGGGTGCACGAGCGACCGTCCAGCTACGGCGCGGGCTGGACATGCGGCGACCCCCAGGACTACGACAGGGAGCACTGCGTAGACCTCGCCCAACTCGCCGCCTTCTTCCACGCCACCCAGCCCGTCGTCGCCGAATCGCTGGCTTTGGGAGACGACAGCCCAACGCGGCGCAGGTTACTTGCGCGGTTGCAGGGGGAGATCACCAAGCGCGGGACCGTCGATGTGCTGCGCAACGGCGTCAAGCACGGGCCGCACCAAATCGACCTGATGTACGGCACGCCGTCGCCGGGGAACGAGAGGTCGAAGGTCCTGTACGGGCAGAACCGCTTCAGCGTGACCAGGCAGCTGCGCTACAGCAACGACAACACGCAGTTGGCCCTCGACCTGTGCCTGTTCGTCAACGGCCTGCCCGTGGCCACCTTCGAGTTGAAGAACAGTCTGACCAAACAGACGGCGGCCGACGCCGTGGAGCAGTACAAGCGGGACCGCAGCCCAAGAGAGAGGCTGTTCGAGCTTGGCCGGTGCCTGGCGCACTTCTCAGTGGACGACCACGAGGTGCAGTTCTGCACCGAACTAAAGGGCAAGGCGTCATGGTTCCTGCCCTTCAACAGGGGATGGAACGACGGCGCGGGCAACCCGCCGAACCCCAACGGCCTCAAGACTGACTACCTGTGGAAGCAGGTGTTCACCCGCGACAGCCTAGTCAACATCATTGAGAACTACGCCCAGAAGGTGGAGAAGAGAGACGAGAAGACGGGGCGCAGGAAGCAGGAGCAGCTATGGCCCCGCTACCACCAGTTGGACGTGGTGCGAAAGCTGCTGGCCGACGTTCAGGGCAACGGCGTTGGCCGCCGCTATCTCATCCAGCACTCTGCGGGCAGCGGCAAGTCCAACTCTATCGCATGGCTGGCCCACCAGTTGGTCGGGTTGAGGCGTGACGACGCGGACCTTCTCGACACCGTGGTCGTCGTCACCGACCGGAGGGTGTTGGACAGGCAGATCCGGGACACCATCAAGCAGTTCAGCCAGGTGAGTTCCGTCGTGGGTCACGCGGAGACTTCAGCCCAACTCCGCGCCCTGCTCCAACAGGGGAAGCGCATCGTCATCACGACGGTGCAGAAGTTCCCTTTCATCCTGGACGCCATCGGCGACGAGCACCGTGGGCGCAGGTTCGCCATCGTCATCGATGAGGCCCATTCGAGCCAGGGTGGGAGGACGTCGGCGAAGGTCTCCATGGCCCTGGGGAAGTCCGGTAGGGAAGAAGAGGACGAAACCGCCGAGGACAAGATCAACCGACTGATGGAGTCGAGGAAGCTGCTGGACAACGCCAGTTACTTCGCCTTCACCGCGACCCCCAAGAACAGGACTCTGGAGATGTTCGGCGCGCCTATCCCCGAGGGTGGGAAGACGAGGCACGTCCCCTTCCATTCCTACACCATGAAGCAGGCCATCCAGGAGCGTTTCATCGTAGACGTGCTGGCGCACTACACCCCGTTCAGCAGCTACTACCGGCTGGTGAAGACGGTGGAGGACGATCCGGAGTTCGACGCCAACCGAGCGGGCGGGAAGCTACGCCGCTATGTGGAAGATAATGAACACGCCATCCGGCTGAAGGCGAAGGAGATGGTGGAGCACTTCCACACGCAGGTGGCCGGGAAGCAGATGATCGGGGGACAGGCGCGGGCGATGGTGGTGACCAGCAGCATCAACCGCGCCATCACCTACTTCCACGCCATCCGGGAGCGCCTGGCGGAGCGCAAGAGTCCCTACAAGGCCATCGCCGCTTTCTCCGGCGAGCCTGAATACAGCGGCAAGAAGGTCACCGAGGCGTCCCTCAACGGCTTCCCGTCCAGCGCGATAGCCGAGAGGATACAGGAGGAGCCGTACCGCTTCCTGGTCTGCGCCGACAAGTTCCAGACCGGCTACGACGAGCCGCTGTTGCACACGATGTACGTCGACAAGCCGCTGTCTGGCGTGAAGGCGGTGCAGACCCTCTCACGCCTGAACCGGTCCCATCCCAAGAAGTACGATGCCTTCGTGCTGGACTTCGCCAACGACGCCGACACCATCCGGGCGGCCTTCTCCGACTACTACCGGACGACAATCCTCTCGGAGGAGACCGACCCCGACCGGCTCCACGACCTCAAGGCTGCCCTCGACGGCTCTGAGGTCTACGGCCCGGAGCAGGTGGACGAGTTGGTGGAGCGGTTCTTGGCGAAGGATAGCCGCGAGCGGCTCGACCCCATCCTCGACGCCTGCGTCGCAGCGTACCGAGAGCGGCTGGACGAGGACTGGCAGGTGGAGTTCAAAGGCAGGGCGAAGGCATTCCTGCGGGCCTACGGATTCCTGGGAGCCATCCTGCCCTACACCAACGCCGAGTGGGAGAGGCTCTCCATTTTCTTGACCTTCCTCGTGCCCAAGCTGCCCGCGCCCGTCGAGGACGATCTGTCTAAGGGCATTCTTGAGGCCATCGACATGGACAGCTACCGCGTGGAGAAGGAGGCCGTTCAGGCGATCCAGCTTGACGACGAGGCCGCCGAGATCGGGCCGGTGCCCACCGAGGGCGGCGGTCAGAAGCCTGAACCCGAGATGGACCGGCTTTCCAGCATCATCCGGCAGTTCAACGAGCGCTGGGGCAGCATCGAGTGGAAGGACCGGGACAAGGTCGAGAGAGCGATGTTCACGGAGCTTCCCGAGAGGGTTGCCGGGGACAGGGCGTACCGGAACGCGATGGCAAACTCCGACCGGCAGAACGCCCGGATCGAGCACGACAGGGCTTTGGAAGACGCCATGAGCGAGTATGTCGCGGACCCCATCGAGCTGTTCAAGCAGTTCAGCGACAACGAAGCGTTCCGCCGGGAACTCTCAGAGGTGATCTTTGCCTTGACGTATAGTCGAGCGGCGGCGGCTCATGGAGTACAGACACGGGAATAGAGCTCTATTACTGTCAAGCCCCGCTCTGACGAATGTAGTTTGACGCATCAGCGCCGACGTCCAGGCAGCGACAGTCCCTGATTGTCAGGGCCGAGCAGAAGGCCACGGTCCTACGTCGCTCACTCCCAACTCCGTTCCGCCACGGTTTCACGCAAGGTTCCCCAACTTGCTGGTCGCCCGCAACCGGCCCCTGACGAGAATCGTTCGCCGCTTCTCTCTCCCGGGACCCCCGCCACCCTGTCGCCAGCTTCGAGAGGGCCCGCATCTGCAACTTGCAGCGAGTCTGTTCCCGTGTTCGGCCCCCAGACATCCCAGCAGCGTCTTGTAAGACGAGGCTGATACCATCAATGGCTGCCAGTGCCATTGCATTGATGTAGTCCCCTCCGAGGGATACCGCTCGCTCTCCCAGGTACGCAGACTGGTCAAAGGGCGCCGGACATCCGGCATCTACGGCGGAGGGGCCAGTCTTCAATCCCGCCGAGACCGACACGGAGGAGCGGGATGAGAAGGACCGATAAAAGGAGACCATCAAAGAGCACCACCGCGTCCTCTAATGGATCGTCGGTGGCATACACGGCTGGACAGCGGGAGCAGTTGCAACGCGGGCTGCGCATCCTGGCCCGGATCATCTTCCGCGCCCACCTGCGTCGGGAGGCGTCCCGGGCCATCTCGTCATCAGAGGAGTCGTCATTGCACGGGACGGATGACGGATGAACCGCTCGCTTATCGCAACGTTGGCCAGGCGCGGGAATCCGGTGGCCTATGAGGGGGTGGCACGCATCTCGGTGTCCCGATAGTCCTCTGTCGGGTCCTCACCAGGCATAACCTCGCGTAATTCACCTCGTCGCCACTGGATCGACCGATTCGGTGCTGGTCGGTCACGTTCTCTCGCGTATCGCCGCTTTCTGAGACAGGGACACGCATGACACCCGTTATAGGCCGTTGGCAAACCGCGTCCGCCTCCCCAGACTTGACGGAGAGCTGATAAGCAGCGGCACCAGAGAAGCCAAAGCGAGGCCGAAATGAAGGCGACACGACGCTCGGAAAGCCTTCATCGCCCCTTTCTAAGAGGGTGGGTACGCATTCCCTGACCATCGGTCCCTACCACAAAACCGCTTCCTACACAATGTCCTGCAAGCCATTACATGCGAGCGATTTCCCCTTCAAGATTGGGATGGTCGAACATTAGCAAGCTGAGGCATCCGATTGACGGCCACGAATTCACGAACACAAGCATCGAACGGCGCTGCCCAGGCCGGACCGGACCTTGAGGAGGCTATCTGGTACTACGTGCGCACCTACGCCGTGCTGCATGGACGGCCCAAGGCGGCCGAGGCCCTTGGCGTCTCCCGCCAGACCCTGTGGCGCTTCCTCAAGCTGGGCCAGGTGGGACGGGCCGTCCCCCGTGCGGTGTTGGCGCGCGTGGGCGGCAGCGCGGAGGAGCTGGAGGACGCAGAGGAGCGGTTGATACTTCAGGCGCAAGCCAGGCGACGACTGAGGGACAGCGGACCGGTCGCCGAGCGGCGCACACGCCCCCTGTCCGAGACCCTGGAGGACGCCCTCCGGCTGCTGTGCGCTGCGCCCCTGGCCACCTTGGACGAACTCTCCCGCTTCGGGCGCGCTCCTGCATCCACCATGCGAGACCGGCTTGGCAAGCTCGCCAATCGGGGCCTCGTGAGCTCCGTGACGCACCACCTGAGCGTCCTGGGGCCGCACCCCAAGCGCCGCTACTTCCCGACGGAGCGCGGTATTGTCGCCGGAGGGAGGATCGAGCACGGCACGGACTACTTCCTCACCGAGTATCCGGTGTCGAAGCATTGGTTCCGGCTTCTGGCCGAGCGTCTGGACGCAGTGGCCGTCCTCTACCGCGTCGCCGCCATGATCGCCGACGCCGATTCCGACCAAGACCCCGTGCGGGTGGACCACTACCGCAGCGGTCCCTACGACATGCTGGTCACTCTCTCCGGGGGGCGCTCGATTGGGGTCATCCGCCAGGGATCGACGCTGCCCACGTCCAAGTTGCGCTACCGCCTCAGGAGCGTCGAGAGGATGCACAGCAGCGACAGGCCCTTCGTCACCCTGGTCTTGACTCACGCAGACCAGGCGACCCGCAGGGCCATCCGCTCATTGGGTGACCCGTCGGAGCATCGCGGCACCTTCGTAGCGACGGAGGGGGAGCTTCTGGTGGGTGACCACACGGGCCTCGTCTGGCAGCAGTGCGGCAGCGGCCTGGGCGAAGACCCGCCCGTGCGCATCGACGCCGACACGTCCCTGGGGAACATCATGGCCTGGATGAAACGCGTCCTGGACGCGTCCCGCTCCTCCCGCCGCGACAACCCGAAGCCCGATCCGGCATCGCTCTACCCGTCCAGGATGAAGGCCGTCATACCGGAGCCGTCGAAGCAGCTCACATCAGCCCCCTCCGTGCAGTTGACCCGCGCCGAGAAGGACGCCCTCGACCTGATGGCAGCCTGGCCCCTGTGCACCCGCGAGCAGCTTGCGGGACTGATGGGCGGCGTCACCTTGCGCCGGGTCAACCAGGTGCTCCGCTCCCTCCGCCAACATGGTCTCGTGCGGGCTGACGACTCCCTGCTCATGCTCACCGACGAGGGGCTGACGTACCTGGCCCGCCGGGACCGGGCCGCCGTGGGGCTGACCCTTGACCGATGGACTCCCGAGCCAACGGACTCGAACCCGCCGGTCTACGTCGGGACGGCCCTGCGAGCCCTGGCGTCCCAGATGCGGCATCACGCCGGCGTCGTTGGCTTCGCCGCAGACCTCTCAGCCGAGGTCGCCCGCTCTCAGCACTACGACATGTGGGACCTGCTGCCCACGTCCCGATCCAGCATCGGCTACCGCCACGACCGGACCACCTACGTCATCTACCCCGACGCATCGTTCACCATGGAGTACAGAGGACGGTGGCGTCCCTTCCTGCTGGAGTTCGAGCGCCGTGCCACCACGCCGAAGCGCATCCCGAAACGGCTGAAGTCCTACCGACGCTACTTCCGAAGCGGTTGGGCGAAGCGGGATCATGGGGGACGCCTGCCGAGCGTGCTCTTCGTGTTCGAGTCCTCCGACAACGAGACCGCCTTTGTGGACGTCGCCGACAGGGTGAAGGGAGTACCCATCATCACCACCAACGCAGAGACCCTGGCCGAACACGGCATCCTGGGCGACGCATGGATATTTCCCCCGCCATATTCCCTCGACAGACGCCCCCTGTCCCTGACATATCAGATTGCACAATGACCATCTTAGCCGTCCACGACACTTCCAATAGGGGTTGTCCCAGCAGCTTTGCTGGGACATTTTACAGAGGCGACACGTCACCCATCTCCCCTTACGCCCTGCCGAGTACAATTCGTTGCAGAACTGACCGGTCAGGCTCCTTCGTTGGTCTTGCGCACACCGCCCATCGCTATTACCCGACAGCTACGGTTCCCAGCTACAGCCGTCCTGCCACGGAGTCCGGCACACGGGCGCCTAAGCCCTCGCAACCCGCTGCCATCCTGTCACCGGAGCCGTATTCAGGACTTCCTATAGGGGACAAAAGGGCATTTCCCTCGTTACCGTGTCAGCCCCCAACAGCTCCCCAAATGACAATTGGTTGCAAAACCGACGGGATCGCCGAGCCGCTCGGAGACCGCACCGCCCACCCCCTTCTCGACCTGTTCGACCCTCTCGACGGGTTGACGCGTCAGCATTTGAGGCGAACGCAAGGCATCAGCGGACATTGTCCTGCAATTTCTTTTGAACGTGTCATCCGATTAGCGACGAAACACCTACGAATGAACCTGGCCGGCGTGTCCAGAGAGCTGGCCCATGCAGGATTTGGCGTGTCGGCGGCATCCGGGGCCCAAGTTGGCCCATCTGTTTTGGCGCGAAACGATGTCGGGGTGGAGGACATGATTTTGTGGCATGGGCAGGAACGGACATCCTGGGCCAGTTCAGCTAGGGAGTCCTGCAACTTATGAGGTAAATTTGATGAGCAAAGGTGACCGGTCACTGTTGGAGCTGGTTCCGGCGAAAAATGGGTGAAATGGACAAAGCGGCCACCCCCTTTAGAGAATGGAAATGACCTCTCGCAAGTCGAAGACAAGTGATGGACGGGAATCGAGGGCTGACGACGATAAGCCCGACCTCAAGTGGGTTGTGGAGATGCTGGTCGAGCGTGAAGGACAGCGGAAGACGGCGGCCCTCCTGGGTGTGAACCGGAAGACAGTGGCGCTGGCCCTGCGCCGTGAGCGATTGACGGGCAGGATGACCCTGGCGGTGCAGCGGCTCATGGCCAACCTGGACGATCCCGGATGGGAGAGGACGACGCCGCTGGACCGGTTGGAGGCCAGGATCAGGATGGCGATTGACGCGGTGGACGACCTAGCGAGGCTGGTGGAGCATCTGACCCGCCGTGTGGAGGCCCTAGAGGCTGTACAGAAGCCAGAGGACGCCACTGGAGACCAGGTGGCAGATGCGTCCGATTCCGAGGATCGGGGCCTGCGTCTGTTCAACTGGAGGCGGATGCGCCGGCCGCATGGTGAGGAAGAGGGCGATGGCTGAACCTGTCCGCTGGGTGACGAAAGCGGAGGCTGTGCGAGAGATGAGGCTGTCCGTCTCAACCCTCGACCGGATGATCCGTAGGGGAGAGATTGAGGTCCGAAGGGAGGGCCGCCGGGTCTATGTGCGCATGGAGGGGCCTGAGTACGTTAGCGACAAGGAGCTGCTTAGCCGGGCCCTTGCTCGGGAGGACAAGCTTCAGCGTACCGTGTTCGAGTTGGATGGGCGAGCATCGGAGTTGGAGCGGGAGCGGGACGAGGCCAGATACGAAGTGGCTCGCTGGGAGGGAGGTTACGTCGAGCTCGAAGAGGAGTATCAGAAGGAGCGGGAGGCTTACTGGCGAACGAGACGGTTGGCCATCAGGCTCGGTCTAGCCACTGTTGCGCTGCTGCTTGTCTGTGGCCTGCTCATGTGGCTTCTGCTAAGGTAGGATTTGGTAAGTGCCGGGGCGCCTGATCCTGTACGGGCATTGAGGATGCCTATCGCATTGGTATGTCGAGCGCTTCCTGCTCTTATGCCGCATGACTGACATTTGACATGAGACCGAACAATCGCGTTGCTGCCGAGATCTCTAGGATTCATCGTCTATTCACTCTGGGTGCTACGCGCGTGTCGCTATCCGGTGCAACGCTTCAGACGTGGTTCGGGAATCGGTTGACCATTCGGCTGGACGACGGGATCGAGCACTCGGTAGGCGGCCTTGACGAGAGGGAAGCCACGCGAGTTCAGGATGCGGCGACTGCGGGGGCAGGCCGAGTCGCCAGGGCTCTGAGCCCCCATTTGAAACGGCTTGATGAACGGCTGCGCCAACAGTTCGCTGGCGACCGCCACGTCCGAAACAGTGACTCCCGAACACCCCACGAGGCTCTCGCACCGGTCCTGGGGGAGTGCAAGGGACTGACACGTGAGCGGCTCGGTCAGGAAGCGGCAGAGGCGGTCAGGCGGCTTGCGCCTCTCGAACCGGTCGACGGGTTCGAGGGGGCGTGGCGGCGTGCGAACTACCTCTTCACTTCGAAGAGCATCCGCAACGTACAGGCAGCTGCCCTAAAGACGCTGCGGCTCCCTCTCACGGACGAACAGGCCGAAGCCGCTGCCACCGACGAGGACGCGACCCTTGTGCTCGCGGGCGCGGGAACGGGCAAGACCGCGATCATCGTCGGGAAGGTCGCCCACCTGGTTCGCAATCAGCACGTTTCCCCAGACGAGGTGCTGGTCCTGGCTTTCAACCGAAAGGCTGCGGACGAGAAAAGAGGAAGGCTCAAGGGCGACCTCTCGAAGGCGCACGTTCGCACCTTCCACAGCTTCGGTCGCCGCGTCATAGCCGAGTCCGAGGCCGCTCCCACCTTATCGAAGCTCGCGGAGGACGAGTTGGCGCTCAAGCGCGGTGTCGACACTATCGTCGGTGAGCTCCTCAACGACCCGGACCAGTCGAAGGCCGTGATCGAGTTCATAGTCTACCATTACGCGCCTTACAGGTCGGCCTTCGAATTCGACACCCTCGGTCAGTGCGAGGAGTACGTCCGAGGTGTTGAACCAAGGACGCTGAGTGGCGTCCTGGTAAAGAGTTTCGAAGAGTTGGAGATAGCGAACTACCTGACGGAACACGGCATTGAATTCCGCTACCAAGACTGGTACGAGACTGCGACTGCGACGCAGCAGCGCCGGCAGTATCAGCCGGACTTCTTTCTCCCCGACCACAACATCTACATCGAACACTTCGCATTGGACCGAGATGGCCGTCCTCCACCCGGCTGGCGAGAGTACGCGGAGGGCGTCGAGTGGAAGAGGAGCATCCACAGTCAACGCGGATCGACGCTGGTGGAGACCTACAGCTGGCAATACCGGCAGGGCGTCCTACTCGAGACGTTGCGAAGGCGACTCGAAGAGGCTGGAGTTCGTTTCGAGCAGGTCTCTCGCGAGACCTTGGTGAAGCGGCTCAGTCAAGAGCAGACCTCATGGTTGGCTGGACTGCTGGCGACCTTTCTGAATCACGTCAAGAGCAACGGCCTGTCGCCTGAGGCTCTGCGCTCCCGCGCCCGTCAGGCTGGAGACGGATCGCGCAACGAGAACTTCCTTGACGCCTTCGAGCAGGTGCGCGCCCACTACCAGGAGCGGCTTGCGGCCGAGGATGCGCTGGACTTCCACGACCTCATCAACCTGGCCACAGAGCACATACGCGAGGGCCGATGGAAGCCTCAATAGCGGAAACAGCGAAGCAGGAGTAGCGAAATGAGATATGCTGTGTTCGGGATGGTCGCGATCTTGCTGGCTGGATGTGCGACCTACGTAGAGACGACGCCTACTCCTATTCCGCCGCCCGACAACGAACAGATTCAGTGGGCGTCGGACATCATGGATGATCCTGCCGCAACCGACGAGCAGATATGCGAGGCCACGGGTATCTACATTGCGAGTGCAAGGGAGCAGGGCCATTCTAACAGAGACCTATTGTGGCTTGTTGCCAACGACCCGAGGACTGGCTATGACTCAGAGCAGGAGTATATCGACGAGCTATTGGAGATCTGTAGTACTGATTTCGGGCTAGGAGCTACGACGGAATGAGACGCGCCATGCTCGGAGCGCTGGCGATCTTGCTGCTCGGATGTGCAACCGACGCAGAGAAGACGCCTACTCCATCCGATGGAGAACGCCTGTGGCGGGCATTGGATGGAGTAGACGGTAGGTACGGCCCCTTCTGGGGCTGTACCAATTACGGATCCAAGCCATCCTGCCGGTACAAGCGGGACATCGAAAGTATCGCTATTTGCAGGCGCGCATGACAGGCCCAGGGAACATCAGAAGGCTTAGTTTTCAATATGGCGACACTCCTCACCAGAAAGGCGTCGTCAGCGCCCGAGAAATGCCTACGGGTGGCCCACCAAAGTCAACATCGATGGTGATTCGATGACCACGGAATAGCGCCATACCAATTATTGGACGATCGACATCCGGCTTTTGTATGAATTGTACGGGGAATTGGCGTCCTTGCCAGGCTATTCCAACCTTTCCGCAGGGCACATCGACTAGACCGCCATCAAAATATCGTTGGCACGATCCAGATAGCCTTAGCCCGAGTTCGTCCACTAAGCTAGTAGGGAAAATCAATCCTCCGTTATCTCCTGTGTCTACATTGGCATCGAAGGTGTGGAATCTTCCACTACCATCTCTAACCGAAATGTTGATCCAAGGGAGTGCAGCCACCGCTGCCCATGATGGCGGAGGATCTTGGGAGGACCGTTGGCGTTTGTCTGCACGCAATTTCCTGAGGCTCCGTTCGTAGAGGGACGGCGCTGGTATCCAGTCGATATTCACTTCCCCATTCTCCACAACGTTCACAGTTATCCGACGTCGCAGCAATGGGGCTGTCCCCAAAAGGCCCGGGAAAAGATGCTCCCTTCGTCGCTGAACCGAAACCGTCCGCGTAGTTTCGTCCAAGAACAATTCAGCAGTCTCGGGGCCTTGTGGGAACTGGTTCGATGTAAGCCGACTGTAATCGATTCCGATAGCGAGTCTATACCGACTCACAGTGTCCTCTCTGAGGATCAGGTCTCCGTAGAATCCGGTGTCCAAGAGCAGATCAAGTTGCTGGGAATCTCCATCTTCCCTTCCAATGCTAGCTGGAATCATTGGTGTGAGGTGACGACTTACGTAGCCCTTTATCACTTGTGCATACCTGAATTCAGTCATCCCGGTCCGAGGCCTCGCCCGCGTGTATGGCAGTGGAGATGGTCGACTTACCTCCTCTCCTTCAGAGCTAGGAATCTCTTAACCACGGTCTTGGTCACACTTCTGTACCGCCGCATCACACTCGCCTCAATAATGACAAAGTAGTCATCGAAGTCGATCAGTACGAGTCCTCGTTCACGCATTTCCTCATCCAGCTGGCGAAGGAAAGTGTCCTCCAGTCGCCCTCGTTTCGACAGTTCGCGTAACCTAGCTCTGGCGATTCTCATTCGACCACGTCTCTTCCCTCCGAACTCTGTCTCATGGAGCTCAGCCAGGTCCTGAACAACCTCTTGGGCCGTTGGCAAACTCATGGCAACAGTCCTCCCTTGGATGTATGTAACGGTACTATAATGTAGAATAGTAGCATCAAAGCCCCCTTTGCGTCCAGTGTAGTGAGGACGCATAGCCTCGCGCTCTTGGACTCGCCATCATCCCCGTGCGTTGACATTCACAGCCGTCCATACACCATAGCTCGCAGGGCTACAGGGTTCCCGTGCATCACAGTTGTATTCTCGACTGGTCATATATATGATGGTTCGAAGGCCTTGACAAGACGCTGCTGCAACCCTCATACTATATATGGTAGATAAATATAGATATATGGCGGTAGCAGATGATTCAGACAACGGTGAAGGCGCGGAAGGTGGGAGACTCGACTGTCATGACTCTGCCTAGGAGCGTGCTGGAGGCCACCGGAATCAGTGACGGAGACTCCCTAATGCTGCAGGCTGGAGGAAACGGGTTTCTCTCGGTCCGAAAGGAGAGCGATAAAGTGGCCAAGTCAGAAGAAGCGTCAATGGAATTGGAAGTCTTGCAGAGGAAGCTTGGGGTCCTAGAAGCGGAAACTGAACTTGCGATGACTGAGTACAACAACTCGATGCCGACCCTCCATCCGGGCATCGACGATCCAACTATGAGGGAGGGTTACATGAAAGAGCTGCAATTCAAGCGCAGCAAGATTCAGCTAGAGATCGCCGAGAAGGAACTCGAAATCTACCGAATGGGGGGAGGAAGCACCCATGAATAAACGACACAGGCCAACACCCGCGGCGCTCTACGCCAGGGTGTCCAGCGACCGGCAGGACGTGGACCTGTCCGTGTCCGCCCAGCTCAGGGCGCTCAAGGACTACGCCAAGGCCAACGGCTACTCCGTGGCCCGGGAGTACGTGGACGAGGCCGAGAGCGGCCGAGTCGCCGACAGGCCCCAGTTCAGGGAGATGATCGAGGATGGCAGCAAGACGCAGGCTCCCTTCGAGGTCATTCTCGTCTGGAAGTTCAGCCGCTTCACTAGGAAGCGCGAGCACGCCGTGGCTTTCAAGTCCCAGCTGCGGCGCAAGGGAATCCGAGTGGTGTCCATCACCGAGCACGCCGATGACTCCCCCACGGGCAAGCTCATGGAGGCCATCATCGAGTCCGTGGACGAGTTCTACAGCGAGAATCTTGCGCAGGACGTCGTCCGGGGCATGAGGGAGGCTGCATCACGTGGCTTCTTCATGGCTTCCACAGCTCCCTACGGGTACAGGCGCATCAAGGTCAGCGACGGGGTGAAAGAGCGCCCCATGCTGGAGGTCGACCCTGCTACCGCCCCGGTGGTGAAGGAGATATTCGAGAGCTCTCTCAGGGGCAACGGCCTCAAGGAGATATGCAAGGCCCTGAACGACCGAGGCATCACCAACAAGGGCAACCGCTGGAACAAGGGAAGTCTTCACTACCTGTTGACCAACGAGGCCTACACCGGCACCGCTGTCTGGGGCAAGACCAGCAAGGGACAGAAGGCTGACCCTGTAAGGGTTGAGGGAGCGTGGCCCGCACTGGTGTCGAGTGAGCTGTTCGACGACGTTCAGCAGGCGATGCGGAAGCGCGCCCCCAAGGTTCAGAGGCCCGCTAGAGCGGGGAGCAAGTTCCTGCTGAGCGGTCTGCTCAAGTGCGGGGTGTGCGGCAAGAGCTACTCGGCCCAGGGAGCCAAGAGCGGCCAGTTCGCCTACTACATCTGCAGCACCCTCCATCGGGAGGGCGCTGGAACGTGCAGCGCCCGCTACCTGAACGCGCCCAAGCTGGAGACGTTCATCGCCGAGAAGATCAGGGAGCGGATTCTGAATGAGGAGACCATCGTTGAGCTAGTGACGCTGGTGGCGGAGGAGGTCGATGCCATGGCCGGGGAGCATGCCGGCAGACTGGAGGTCATCGAAGCGGAGCTGGGAGATGTGAGGAAGCGGCTTGAGAAGCTCTACGAGGCCATAGAGACGAGCGACTTGACCCTTGAGGTCCTGTCGCCCCGCATCTTCTCCCTGAGGCACCGAGAGGAGCAGCTGAAGGCTGCGAGAGACGACGCCGAGACCCGGCTTCAGCAGCGGAGGGTGGAGCTTCCGACCACCGAGGAAATCAAGGGGTACGTGGCAGATTTCCGGGACTTTCTGGAGGAAGGGACGATCCCCGAGCGCAAGGCGCTCATCCGCAGCTTCGTGGAGTGCATCGAGGTGATGGGGGACCATGCGACGCTGACGTACACGGTCCCCATGCCGAGCGACGGTGTTACGTCGGAATCGGCCTCGGTTCTTGATTTTGTCAAGTCAGGGGTACCAGGCCTTACCATATACCGAACCGGTCCGGGGAGAGCCACTTCCCCAGTGATTCTCCCCCCAATCAGCCGCATGGCGGCGAAGAGGCTGGTCTGAACTCGGTTCCTGAGCTCCTCCACCAAGTAGGTCTCTACGGGCCCTCAGAGGCCATTGCCCGCGTTGTTGACCAGAATGTTGATGGGACTGAGAGGGAGAAGGAGACTCTCCTGCAGTTCGCCTGGGGGCGGGTCTTACACCGCCATCGCCGGATCTAGGGGCAACCGCCCAAAGGTGCAGCCGTCATCAGGCTGCGACGGCCTTCACGCAGCCGCACGTACCTGTTCGGGAAGCGCTGGACGCTTACAAGGGCATGTCACAGTGACACCGATACGAATGGCGTGGTGGTCGGCGCAGTGCTGGGAGCACGCTACGGCGCAACTGCAATTCCCAGCGCTGGATCGACTGCCTCAGCCACTCTCGTTCCTCTCACGTGCTCTGTAGCGGCTCCCTGCCATATGCGGCCCCACTTCCACCGAGGTGTCCACGGTCGCGTCAGGAACGGCAATTGGACGGTCGATCCGACTTCACATAGCGAACGGGAGCGGTGGATGTTGACACAGGCAGCGGCGAGGCGTAGTATGCGATGACATTTCGGCTTTTGCCGTCGATTTTCGGGGAGGCATCATGAACCTATCACGAAAAGGTCTTAGACTAGCTCGAATATCGTTGCTTATCGTGCTCCTCGGAGTTGCCTTCGCCTGCGGTGCAGCAGAGCCCGCGCCGACCCCTGTTCCAGCATCTGAGATCGCGGCAATGGTGAGGGATGCGGTGTCCGCTTCCGTACCCGCAGCGACCGACCCCAAAGAGATCCAGCAGATGGTGCAGGCGGCAGTCGCGTCGGGTCCCGGAGTCTCCAAGGCCGACCTCGAAGCGGCCATTAGAGCCCAGGCAGGCGAGCAGATGACGGCGGCCGACGTCAAGAACGTCGTAGACGCGGCGATTGCCGCCATGCCGGCGCCCAAGCTGGACACCAACGTGATCAGGCCGTTGGTAGAGCAGGCGGTGGCGAGTTCCGTGCCTGAAGGGGTCAGCTCTGCGGAAATCGCAAGGATGGTGGAGGCGGCGGTGACCGGGGCCACCCAGAATGTCCCGACGAGAGGCGAGCTGGAGGCATCGATCGCCAAGTCGGTCCAGGATGCAGCCCAGGGACAGCTGACTGCCGCAGACGTCCAGAAGATCGTGGACGCCTCGGTGTCGGCAGCCATGGAGCAGACTGTCGAGATGGCCGCAAGACAGGCTTCCCTCGAGGCTGCGCAGGCCGTCACGAAGGCTGTGGCTACACTGCCCCAGCTGGCAGCCGGCGAACGCGAGGGGTTTAAGAAGGTCATACTCCCCGT
The DNA here is from genome assembly GCA_034420735.1 of Dehalococcoidia bacterium. Lineage (GTDB taxonomy): Bacteria > Chloroflexota > Dehalococcoidia > Lucifugimonadales > CAJWER01. Next base: position 57,223 of record DAOULA010000019.1, on the reverse strand, counting down.
CCAGGAAGTCCCGGACATCCCCCAGGACATGCCGCTAGCGGAGGAGCAGGAGCTGGAGTTCTCCCTCCACTACGGCCTTCGTGGCGAGGTCCGGCCGCCCTACGTTTGGGGAAACATCGACTACATAATGAGCAGGTGGGTGTTCGCGCCGCCTTTCCGCTTCGGCAACAAGTCGACCGGCTACGCCCTCAGGCAGGGCTTCGCTACCGGGTACTCGGTTAGCGACGACGGTCTGACTTACCTGCTGCACATCAACCCCGACGCCATTCTCCAGGACGGCACACCGATTACGGCCCAGCTGGTGAAGCGTATGTGGGAGTTCTCGGCTCGGCCCGAAGAGCAGCTCGCCTGGGGAGCCATCCTGAACCATTCCAAGTACATAGACGGCATGGAGGCGCTCATAGCCGGTGACGCCACCGAAGCATCGGGGCTCAGGCCGGTCGACGACCATACGCTCGAGATGAAGATGAGCCAGCTGAGGCCAACGTGGCCCCTCGAGCTGGCCCTCTGGCTGTTCGGCGCCTTCTCGGTCGACCAGGCGGAGACCGACCGCGACGGCTTCAAGATAGCCCCCATCGGGGCCGGGCCGTACAAGGCAACCTACAACGTGGCGGACGGCGCGGAGACCTTTACGGCCACCGCCAACTGGTGGGGACCGGAGCCCTACATCAAGAGGATATACATGACGCTGATCCCGGACAGGCAGGTCAGCCTGATCCGGTACGAGAACAATGAGACGGACTTCCTGTTCGCGGACGCCGGGAACATACCGGCGATATGGGACCCAAGCCACGCAAGGCACGGAGACCTCCACGACATGGGCGGGTTCGGCCTCTGGTGGTACAGCTTCGTCCAGGACCACGAGCCCTTCGACGACATAAACGTGCGCAAGGCCGTTGCCCACGGCCTGGACATCTCGTCGGTGATGACGGCCGTTATGGGCCCGCTGACCGTGTACCCCGCGGGCATTACTCCACCTGGCGAGGCTTGCTATCAGCCCGGCACGGAGTACGCCTACGACCCCGAGCTGGCCAGGCAGCACCTGGCAAACTCGAGGTACGGGTCCGGAGAGAATGTGCCGGCGGTCACGGTTGCCGTTCCGACGGGATACGCTACATACGTCAGGATGTGGGAGTTCCTGCAGGAGCAGATGAAAGAGAACCTGGGCATGACCCTCAACATCATCCGGCTGGAGCCGGGCCAGGACCCGCCTGAGACAGTAGAGCTCCAGCTCGGCGCCCTCGGCAAGCGCATTCCGGACCCCAGCACGATGCTGGCCGACTTCGGAAGCAAGATATACAGGGGAGCCAACGGCAACGAGCACCTTCCCTGGAACGACCCGACCCTAGCCGAGCAGCTCGTGAAGGCCCAGACGACGGCTCTGGACGACGCCGACTACTGCGCCAACTGGCAGGCAGTGGAACGTACCCTGGTCGACGCCTACGCCTACCTGCCGTGGGTAACTGCGGATCCCAGGGTGTGGTTCATGCAGCCGTGGATCCTTGGACCAGAACCTTCCTGGGCGTACACGTGGCCCGGCCTTCCCTACTGGAGGGTCGGTGTGAAGGATAGGTCGCTCTACGAATAGCGCCTTCGTCCCAGGGGGCTGCCTCGGAACACCGATCACGAACGGCCGATTCGCGGGGCTCTCAGGTATTGTGCCTGGGGGCCCCACGTTTCCCGGCCGAACACTGACTCCTTGACCTCGTCTGAATCAAGAAGCTCATGCCCGGCCTGCGCGGGAGGTGACAATGCTCGTATTCGTACTGAGACGGGTGCTGCTTTCCATACCCGTCATATTCGTAGTCCTGCTCATCACCTTCACGTTGGGATTCTTCGCCCCGGGCGATCCGCTCAAGATCCAGTTCGACCAGCAGCAGTACCAGACCGACCCGGTCATCCTGGCGCGCCTCCGGCACCTGTATGGTTTGGACCGCCCATTCTGGGTCCAGTTCGGAGACTACGTATGGAGCCTCATGCGCGGAGACTGGGGTGAATCGCTGACGCAGGGAACTGAGGAGGTCTGGCCCCAGGTCAAGCGGACATTCCCCGTCACGTTCCAGATTGGGGCGGCGGCGACATTCTTGCTCATCGTAATCGGAGTTCCCATGGGAGTGCTCGCCGCCGTCAAGCAGAACTCGTGGGTCGACTACTGGATCGTGAGCTTCTCGATCGCCGTTCGCTCCGTCCACATCATCGTCCTGGCGCCGATGCTGATGATCATATTTGTGCTGTGGCTGGGGATCATGGATACGCCTGTGGGCTGGAAGGGCATATTCCATACCAATGCCATCATGCCGGTGGTCCTCATGGCACTGGGGCCGCTGCTGATCGTGGTTCGGCAGACCCGCACCGGTGTGCTGGAGGTCATAGGCGAGAACTACGTGCGGACGGCTAGGGCCAAGGGACTGAAGGAGCGGAAGGTCATCTCCGGCCACATGATGAAGAACGCTCTCACGCCCGTGGTGACTTCCCTGGGGCTGATCTCGAGCGGCCTCGTCACGGGGTCGCTGTTCGTTGAGCTGATCTTCGCCATTCCCGGGTTCGCGGGCATGGGCATAGCGGCCTTCCGTGCGCGGGACTATCCGGTAATCCTGGCCACGACCATGGTCGCTGCAACGTTGATTATCGTCGCCAACCTGGTGGTGGACCTCTGCTATGGACTGCTGGACCCGCGGGTGAGGTATGGATAGAGGTCAGCCGCTGCCTCCGGAATTCACGAGCGCACATCCCAGCCTGGAAGGTCTGAATCCGTGAGAGAGCAAAGCACAGCGGACGAAACGCTCGAGTTCGAGGAGATCAGTCAGCGCAGCCTGTGGCTGGACGCCTTCGAGCGGCTCGTAAGAAACAAGACCGCAATGATGGGCTTGGTCATTGCCATAGCTGTCATCCTCGCAGCGCTCTTCGGCGGCTGGATCGCGCCGAAGGACTACCTCAAGACGAACATCAACCGGATAGCGGAGACGCCAAGCCGCGACCACTACCTGGGGACCGATCTCGTTGGACGCGACGTGTTCAGCCGCCTGCTGCACGGCGCAAGAACGGCAGTCTTCGTTGCGGTGGTGACAATTGTGATCAGCAACGCCATCGGCATCACCGTAGGAGCCGTCTCGGGCTATGTCGGGGGAAAAGTGGACGACTTCCTCATGCGCGTCACAGACGTCCTGTTCAGCTTCCCGGACCTCCTGCTCGCTGCCTTCATCTCTGCCACGGTGAGGAATCCTGTAGTGGAGCAGATGTCCAAGCTTCGCGCCGCCACGGGCTGGGCCGTGCTCGATGAGACGATATACATAGACTACCTGATCCTCTTCGGGGCCCTGGCGATGGTGAACTGGCCCGGCACCGCGCGTCTCATCAGGGGCCAGATACTGTCGCTGCGCGAACGGGACTTCATCCGGGCCGAGATCGCCCTGGGTGTATCCGGCTGGATGATCGTCAGGAGGCATCTCATACCGAATTCGATATCTCCAGTGATTGTAGGGATCAGCCTCAGCGTCGGAGCGGTCATGCTCTCCGAGTCGTCCCTGAGCTTCCTGGGTTTCGGCATCCAGCCTCCCGGTGCCAGCTGGGGCAACATGATCAACAGCAACCTGGCGCTCTGGCGCATCCACCCGTGGCTGGTTGCCGTCCCGGGCCTGTGGCTGGCAATAGCCGTGTTCGGGTTTAACTTCCTTGGCGACGGGCTCAACGACGCGCTGAACCCCAGGCAGATCAGGCGATGACCCGTCCCCCTACCTCAGGAGGACGCGGGAGAAGTGCTCAGGCCTGCCTCTGATCCCGACGTTCAGCCGAAACAGCGCTCCCGCCAACGCGCCCTCACCATTCCTATGATCGCCCCCCGCGGTGGTCACGTATATGTCGGAGTAGTCCTCACCGCCGAAGGCTACGCTCGAGACCTGCTTGGCGGGGAAGCGAATGCGCCTCTCCACGGTACCGTCGGGCGCGTGGCGGTAGAGCGACCACTCATCCCAGCGTGCGGACCACACGTAGCCCTCGGCATCGACCGTCATGCCGTCGGGAAAGCCGCCGTCGGGACTCGTCCTTACAAACTCCCGCCTGTTGGATATTTCACCGGAGTCCTCGTCGTAGTCGAACAGGTAGATGACTCGCTCGGACGAGTCCGTGTAGTACACCTGTCTGCCATCCGGCGTAAAGCCCAGTCCGTTGGAGATGCCGATGCCGTCGGCAACGACCGTGACCGTACCGTCGACATCGAGGCGATACAGCCTCCCGGCCTTCTCGGCCATGCGACTCTGGTCGTCGGGGACGGTGCCGCTGAACACCCTGCCCCGCGGGTCGGCCAGCGCCTCGTTGAAATGCATGGCCCTCTCACCGGGAAGGCCCTCTGTGACGTAGCTGAGGTTGCCATCCCGCCAGATGGCAGCGCTCGGCCCGCCCATCAAGAGGAGCAGGCCGCCGTCAGCCTGGAAGGTAAAGCCTGCCACTGGGCGGCCCTCGTATATCTTCTCGTGGCTGCCGGACGCCGGGTCGTAGCGGTACAGGCGCCCCCGGACGTACTCGAGCCAATATAGCCGCCGCTCTGCAGGGTGCCACAGGGGATTCTCCCCAAGCGGGCACTGCAGGTCTACTGCGACCTCAGGCTCCATACCGCTACGCACTCAACGGGTAGAGGCGCGCCAGGTTCTCTCCCATGATCGCATCGAGCTGTTCTTCGGACAGGAAGTCGCAACGCGAACGGAACAGCACCATCGACTGCTTGAATGTCACGGTCCGTTCACACGCGGGCATGTCGGACCCCCACACTAGCCTATCGGCGCCCACGTCCTCGACCAAAGAATGCACCAGCTCTGACAGGCCGTCCTCGTAAGGGGGAAACTCCAGGTCCCCGGCCATCAGGTGCAGCATTAGCTCCATGTGCCAGCCCGGGAACTTCAGAAGCGTCGATATCTCTGGCGGCACGCTATACCGGTCCGGCTTGCCGGCGTCGTAGTGAACGTTGTTGAGTCCGTGCGTCAGCACCGAGGGTATTCCGGGATGCGCCTCCGCCCAAGTGATGAACTCGCGCAACTCCTCCAGGTAGTCCTCGTCGAGAGGCTGCCTTATCTTCGCGGCGTACCAGTGGACCGTGATGCCCAGCTCTCTCACCAGGTCCCAAAGCGGTTCGAGGCTGGGGTCGTTCAAGCCGATCCTGAAGTCGTCCTGGAAGAAGCCGCCCGTGGAGAAGTAGAGCCCTGAATGGCCCAGGTCCTCGACCTGCCGCCGGAGCCTCTCGAGCTGGTCGTCCCGGCCGCCAACCCACTCGTCGACCTGCGCCAGCGCGACGAAGCGGTCGGGGTAACGCTTCGCGCAGTCGCCCAGGAACTCGTCCAGCTTCCCATATATCCTGTCGTGCTGGAGGACCGCCCGGTCGACGCCCACGTAGTCCATCTGGGCGATCATCAACTCAGGGGAGCACGACATGTCCTGGAGTACCGGAGGCATCCACTGGATGAAGTAGTCCTCGCCGCCGTGGGTGAACTCCAGCCTGCCGAAGGGGCCGATCCGGAAATCGACTTCGGGGAGAAAGGAGATCCCATCGCCCTCGCCCACTAGCAGCTGCTCAGGAATCCTGACCCCGTCACTGAGCCTCCGTATGCCCTGGCCGTGGAAGCGCACGTGGTGCTGGTGCTCCGCGAGTCGCCTCTTCTTGATGCCCCGGTCCTCGGCCAGCGGCGGGAAGCAGTGGGCGTGGTTGTCGAATATGACGCTCATGTATCACCTCCTCGCCGATGCTTGTGCCACTCCTCGCAAGCCTTACCCTAGGGCCACTATCCTAGACCGCCCCTGGACCTCGCTTGGAGGCTGTGAACCCACCGCGGACGCTTACTCCGTGACCTCAAATATCACACCCTCGATGTCGCAGTTGCCGTCGACGAACTCAGTGTAGTAGGAACAGAACACCCGCCCGTCATCCAGCAACACCATGCTGGGGTAAGAGCAGTCCCTGATGTCGTTTGGCGCCACGTAGATGTTGCCCATGTCCTCCCAGCTCTCACCTCCGTCCGTCGACGCAATCAGGCCGCAACCGTGGGGCCTGGACCGATCGAGCTGCCTGTGACCCAGCAGAAGGGCGCCCGACGGCATCACCAGGAAGCTCGGACAGTGGCCCAGCATCCCGGAGTTCACGGGGCTGCTCCAGGTCCGGCCATCGTCCTCAGAGTACGACCGGTGCAGGTAGTGCGGCGGCTCCAGGTCGCGCACCATGGCGATCCATCTCCCGTCCCCCAGAGGAGCGAGGTCTATCTCGTCTGCAAGTCCATGCGCGACGGTGACCAGGTCCGGGAACGTGCGACCGCCGTCGTGAGACACGAAGTAGCCGCTGTACCACGGCTCCTCCCCCAGCTTCTGCCCGCCTCCGGGGATGAACACGCGCCCATCCGGCAGCTCGCGCACGCGGCCGTAGTTGTTCTGCCAGTACCATCCCTCCATCGGGCCGATCTGGGTGGGCTCGGTCCAGGAGCGGCCTCCGTCCGCGGAGCTTATGACATGGGTCTCAGACCTATAGTGCCCCCCGAACTTTCTGTTGGCGATGTCCTTGATCAGGGTCATGGGGACGATGAGCCTGCCGTCGGACAGCTGCGCGGGAGCATGGTGGGCCCCACAGCTCATTTCAGGGCTCGAGAAAATGGTCTCCGGGTCCGACCAGCTCTCGCCGTCGTCTGAAGACCGCACCATCTTCACCACGCCGTCGTCCGTGACCCAGTGGTCCGAACCCTCTCTGTAGAAGATGAGAATCTCCCCGGTCGACAACCTGACCGTGCCGTTGAAGGCCCTGTGACGTGGTTCCCCCGACGCTACCGTCATCCGCTTGACTACGTTAATGGCTATCGAGCTCATGATCTGCCTCCTCTGTGTGGCCCTATAAGCCAAGTGCAATTCTGTTAGACGACTATCTTGTTGTCCTCCTGAGGCCCCTGATCCGCCGCGGCACCTCGTCCCCCTCCATCTCCCTTGCAAGCATCTTCAGGCTGCGGTCCTCCAGGGGCAGTGCGACCTTGACACCTCCCAGGCGATGTGACTCGCGGATTGCGATGGCTATCTCCAGCGCCTTCAGCCCATCCTCGCCGCTGCATCGCGGTGGCTGGCCCGTTTCGATGGAGTGGACCAGGTCCTCCACCGTGGTGAGCCCGGAGCCCTGTGTATTCTTCGGCAAAGGGAATGGGTACTTGGCCGAGAAAGGGGTCCCGACGCGGTTCGACATGGGCCGCCTGGCGCGGCTGGCGGGGTCATATTCCTCCGAGAGGACCAGTTCCATCTCCTGTGCGTTGCCCAGCGAGCGGATTCTCCCTTGCTCTCCGATGACATCCGCTTCCCAGTATGCCGGGCCGCAGCTGGTTGTGCGGATGAAGCTCCTGACGCCATTGTCGAAGGCCAGGTAGCCGTTGCCCCTGCCCTCCTGGTCTCCAACCTCGTCATCGTCTTCGATCTCCCCCATGACCCATTCCACCTCGCCGCCTGCCAGGTATCGGATGAGGTCGATGATGTGGCTGCCGTTCGAGGACATGCCGCATTCGGCGTAAACCGTGATCTGGAGAAGGGCACCGAGGTCCCCGGCATCGATGATGCTCTTCGCTTCGCTTATGAGCGGGTTCCAGCGGCGGCCGCAGTTGATCGCCAGCTGCACGCCCTCCTCGCGGCAGACGCGCACCATCTCGTCCCCCTCTTCCAGGCTCGGCGATATCGGCTTCTCGGCCCAGATTGCCTTCGCGCCGCCTCTCGCCAGGTCCTGCACTATGCGGGATCGATGCCTGGACGACGTGCACACGCTGACGATGTCCAGGCGCTCCTTGGCCATCATCTCGTTGTAGTCTTCGTAGAGATGCTCGGAACCAACCCCCCAACGCTCTCCAAAGAGAGCCCGCTGCTCTGCATCGAGGTCGGCTCCCGCGACAAGATCGACCAGCGGCGAATGGAAGTAGCTTGGGGCGTGGCAGTACGGCAGGAACACCATCCCCCCGCGCTCTATCTCATCGTCGAACGTGCTCCCCATTCGACCGAGGCCGACGACACCGGCGCGATGCTTTGCCACGTTCATCCTCCTGGATGCCCCTCAGGACACTTACTCGACCAACTTGGCCATGACCTCTTTAGGTCACTCTTGCCATCGACTCAGGCGCTGTTCACCGATGGTCCTCGGAATAGACGCTGCCGCCGATATAACGGACGCCGTCCTCAGTGTGGAAGTAGTAGACAGTGAGGATTCGGTCATCGTTGAGCTGTATCGACGCGGCGTAGCCCAGGTCCCTGTGAAGCCCATCTCCGCGAATGACAATCTCGTTGTCCATGTCCCATGTCTCACCATCATCCTCGCTGAGGACGGCGCGGACCCCGAAAGGCTGTTTGCGGTACCCGTAGCTGCACAGGATTCGCCCACTTTGGAGTCGCAGCAGGTGGGCTGGCTGACCCCAGATAGGGGTGCGCTGTATTCCTTCCCACGTCCAACCTTCATCGTTGGAGAAAACCTGGTAGAAATACCCATCGGCCCCCGACGTGCGAACCATGCTGAGAAGCTTGCCGTCCGGCAGCCGTATCATCGCCGGCTCCCAGAAGTCGACGCGCCCATCGATGTCCTGGGCACCCGTCGAGGGATGTCCCCAGGTTCGTCCGCCATCGTGCGAGCGGGCGACGAAGAATCGGGAACCCATACTCCTGTCGGGCCCAGCGAGCCTTGCGTCGGCGACCGTCCACCCGTCGAACGGCGCCAGCAAAGAGCCGTCGGGCAGCTCGACGATCCCCATCTTGCCGACGTGCGTACTATAGGCCAGGGCGGAGATGCACACCGGCTCAGGTTGACCCCAGGTCCAGCCCATGTCGGACGAACGGGTGAAGTACAGGCTGTCGGAGACTGCGAGATCGAAGGGAAACAGTTCAGAGTCGTGGCGCGGACGCACCCACCGGTCCGCGCCCAGGTCGGCAGCCTGCTGCTCGGTCCGATTGACGAACCAGCGGTGGTTGCTGACGACCACATCCCCCGACGACAGCTGTGCGATCGCGGGCATGTTGATGTCTTGTGAGCCGTCGGAAGAGTCGATTACAACGTGGGTGTCTGAGTCCCAGGTCGCCCCGTCATCCGTGGAGCGCACGAGGGAGATTCTCGAATCGGGATCGAGGTGGTTGTGAGTAAGCCGCTCCCCCGGCTTGCCTGTCTCTCCGGTACCCGGGCGCGCACGAGCCTCCCGAAAGGCGACGACAAGATCCCCATTCTTCAGTCGCGCGATATCCGGGAACGCGGCGTGGTAGTCGCTGCCCCTATGCACGACGAAGTGCTCGATGGTCATGGCCTCCCCCAGCTTGGCGGCGCCGGTGGCCCACCGGCCGTCTACTCGGTGGCCTCTAACCCAAGCCCGTTAGTGTTGCTCCGCTAGCTGTGCCCCATGTCTTGCATACGTCGCTCGAGATCAGGACAGACCCAGATGTCTATTCGCAGGTACTTTAGCGCCTCTTCGAAAGGGCTCTGGGAGCCCTGCAAATGGGGCAGCCCTCATTCCGAATTCCGCATCTCTCTTCCAGTGATGAGCAGTTTATCACAACCAAGCCGGACAATGGCGCAGGTTTCTGGCGTAGAATGGAACAGAACAGTTTGTCGTTTGAGTAGATTCACGCCCCAGTAAGTCGTGCATCATATAGTCTGGGAAATCCGATCCTTGGATGCAAACTTCCAACAAACATCCGTCGCACGCTTTGTCATGAACTGTCTTAGTCCGAATCGCCGCAGGTCTTGTCTGGTGCTGGGAACAGTGATACCGGCAATCTTGATCGCTTGTAGTCTCAACGTGGGACAGCCCACCCACGAAACGGCGCAAGAGGCAGTTCGCCCCAGGACAGCGCCAGAACTCTCATCTGAGGAGAACAGTCCAGTCACTGATGCGGTGATTCCACCGCGGCTGCCCGGGATGGTAGGGGCCGCCAGGGACATCTATCTTGAAGGCAGGGGTATCACCTTGCAGCTTGTCGACGTGCTGTCTAAGGACTCGATACCGGCTATAGACGACCCCGTATTCGTCAAGGCTGGAGAGGCCGCACCGCTGATAGGCGAACAGGACTTAGTGATAGGCCTGTCCCTCAATGGGGAGCAAAGGGCGTACCCAACCGCATCCCTCAGCAGTCACGAAATCGTCAACGATGTGGTGGGTGGCGTTCCCATTACCGTCACATGGTGACCCCTGTGCTATACGGGCATAGTGTATGCCCGACAGGTCGAAGACAAGATTCTGACATTTGGGGTTTCGGGAAAGCTTATTCTGAACGCCCTGGTAATGTACGACCGCCAGACGGACTCGCTCTGGAGCCAATTCGTTGGCGAGGCCGTAGAGGGGCCGTTGGCCGGAACCAGGCTTGAGCTGGTCCCCTCCCGGCTGACCACGTGGGCCGCATGGGAGGAAGAGTACCCAGACACCCTCGTGCTGGACACTCTGGGACCCGTCTCCGACCAGTACGCAGCGTACTACTTCGACGGGCGATCGGGCCTCCTGGGTCAGTCGCATTTCGACGGCCGGCTGCGCAGCAAGGACCTCGTCGTTGGGGTCGCTGGGCAGACAGGGCAAAGGGCCTACCCGCACAGCGCCCTAGTCCAGGTTCCTGTTGTGAACGACACTTTCGAAGGTGCGGACATAGTAGTGACCCTGGATGTGAGTACGCGCTCGAGCAGCGTGTTCAATCGAAATCTGGACGGGGTGGGCCTCACCTTCCACCAGGCGTCAGACCCCGGCCAGATGACCGACGCCGAGACAGGCAGCGTGTGGAGCAAGCTGAACGGCCTCGCTATCGAGGGATCATTGAAGGGCGAGAGTCTGGCGCCCTACCCGGGCTTCGACGTGTTCTGGTTTGCCTGGACCGACTTCTATCCCGATACGGAGCTGTTCGAACCCTAGCGCGCCAGCTTGCTGCGTACGAAGTGGATGCAGCGTACTTCAGTAGTCACGACTGATCGAAGAATCCCACGCCTTCCAGAGACTGCCGCAACGTGGTCTTCTCGTCTTCGGCCAGGGGCCGGATGGGCGTGCGGGGCTGGCCGTTCCCCATGCCCATCCACGACAGGGTCTGCTTGACGGCTACGATCGTGTCCACAACCATCAGGGCCTTGATGGTCTCGTTGATGCGGAGCTGTATCGCCGCGGCCTTGTCCACATCCTTACCTCGGACTGCATCCCAGAGCTGGACGAAAAGTCCCGGCATCACGTTGTATGAGCCCCCAATGCCCCCGCTCGCCCCTGCCAGCAGCGCCGGGAGCAGGACGGCATCGTCGCCTTCGAATATCACGGGGTTGTTTCCGATCACCAGGAAGTGTCCGAGCGAGAATATGTCTCCGCTCGAGTCCTTCATGCCGACTACGTTGTCGAGCTTCAGAAGGCGCTCGAACAGGCCTTCGGTCATGGCGATGCCCGTGCGTTGGGGGATGTTGTATACCAGCAGCGGAAGCTGCGACGCATCGGCGATCTCCCCGTAGTAGCGCAGGAGCGCCTCATCGTCTAGCGTGTAGAACCACGCCGGGGGCAGCGCGGCGACGGCGGCGGCCTGGGTGCCGCTCGCGTGCCTGGCCAGCGCAATTGTCTCCTCCGTACTGAAGGCGCCTATGTGGCTAATCACGGCCGCCCGTCCCGCCACCTCATCCAGGACCACCTCGAGGGCTTCCCGACGCTCCTCTACCTTCATAAGCAGACCCTCACCTGTCCCTCCGCATATGTACAGTCCATGCACACCGGCATCGATCTGATAGGCGACGATGCTGCGCATGGCCTCCGAGTCAAACCTGCCGTCCTGCGCGAATGGACTCACTGTTGCCGGAAAGATACCCTTCAGCGCCTTCATTTGACCTCTCCTCTGTTCTGGGATGCGAGGCATCTACGAGCCGACGCAGTATACCACTTCGGTATCCGTTCTTATACCTGTTCAAGATTGATGGTTTCGACGTAGATTTGGTTCGGTGGGCTCTAACGCGTAGCAGAGGCCTTGCACAATTGACGCGGCCTGGGATACGTTAGGGATGGTTGAGGTGCTGGGCAGGTGGACGCAACTGGCAAGAAAAGAGTAGTCGGGCTGGTTCTCCTCGTAGCGATTCTGGCCGTCTTCCTTTCCCTCAATCGCTTTCCCAAGCTGGACACAGTTCGCGAGGATCTCGACGCCGTAATGGCGCCTCGAGTCGAGTGCTTTCAGGGATTCTGCATCGAGGACGACTCCACATTCCTTTCGAGATGGTGGTCCTTCTCCACAACCTATCTGCGGCTCGTGGCCGTGGGCATGGTCTTTGCCTTTACCGTAGCCGGCCTCACTGAGGGGTTCCTCTTCCCAGAGAGAGGTCGGCGGGACACCTTCCTGTCCGGCAGCAGGCTCAGCCGGACCTTGAAGGGTCTCGCTGTCGGCCCTGTCATGAACCTGTGCTCCGCATGCATCGTACCTGTCGCCGCGTCGTTTCGAAGGAGAGGGGTAGGGATCGAGGGAGCGATTTCGATGGTCCAGGGGTCCTCCACTCTCAACCTACCTGCCTTGATAATGGTCGCCTTCGTTTTCACGCCTCTCTTGGGATTCAGCCGCCTCCTGTTGAGCATAGTCGCGGCGCTGGCCTTGGGGCCCCTCGTCGCGATGGTAGTCAATCGGCGAAGGGGAGGCTCGAATACTGAGGTGCCGCAAGTCGACATCCCGGCGGAGAGGGATGACAGGCCGTGGGCGCCCGTGCTCAGGGAGGCATTCCTCGACTGGGCCCGCTCCAGCCTTGGATTCCTCGTTCGCATGGGACCGATAATGATCGTCGCCGGGTTCGCCAGCGGTCTTGTCATACAGTTCATCGACCCCGACTCGGTTTCCACCTATCTCGGAAACGACGTTCCCGGCATCCTCCTGGCCGCCACTCTTGGCGTCCTTATAAATGTTCCGCTCCTATTCGAGATCCCCCTTGTGGCGTTGCTGCTCCTGCTAGGGATGGGGGTCGCCCCCGCAGCAGCCCTGCTGTTCACCGCCGCTGCCGGCGGGCCGGTTACGTTCTGGGGTCTGGCCGGCACAATGCCGAAACGCGCCATCGCAACCCTGGCGGCCTCCACGTGGGCAATCGGCGTTGTCGGAGGCCTAGGCCTCCTGGCCTACGATCTGCTGGCGTCCGAGCACGTGGCCGGGCTGGCTATAGAAAGGGTTGAGGCGGCTATCGACCCAAGAGTTGAAAGTGGCGACACGCTCTTCATCGATCGAAGCCGTGTAGCAGGGATAGATTTCGAGCACAGCAGTTACCCCGGAGAATTCTTCGCGATAGGTGGCGGCGTGGTTGTCCTGGACTACGACAACGACGGCTTCCACGACGTGTACGTCTCGAACTCTGTGGGCTCCAACGCGCTGTACCGAAACGACGGCGACGGCACCTTCACAGACATGGCCGCCGCGGCCGGCGTGGACGATCCTGCGGGCAGGGGAAACGGCGGTTGCGCTGCAGACTACGACAACGACGGCGACAGCGACCTGTACGTCACCAACTACGGACGCAGCAGGCTCTTCCACAACAATGGTGACGGGACATTCGCGGACGTATCCGCATCAGCCATAGGGGACCACGAGGTGGAGAAGAGGTACACGGGATGCGCGTGGGGCGACTACGATCAGGACGGCCATCTTGACCTGATCGTAGTGAGCCACGTGTCCGAGAATGCGGATATCGTCACGTCGAGGGCGTTCTACCTGGGCCTTGCCGGCCTCTCCCTGTACCACAATGAGCGGAACGGCACTTTCGAGAACGTCACCCATCTGCTGGGGGACACCGCTGTCAGGCCCATCGACGGCAACGCTGGGAACATATTCGGAGCCGGCTTCCAGCCGGGATGGCTGGACTTCGACAACGACGGCGACGTGGACCTGTACGTCGTAAACGACGTGGGTAGAGAGGTACACCCGAACGTCCTCTGGCGTAACGACGGCGCCGGCCCGGGGGATGAATGGAAGTTTGCCGATGTTTCGATGGCCCTGGGAGCTCAGGCCAGAATGGATGGCATGGGCCTGGCCGTAGGCGACTACGACCTCGATGGGTCCCTGGACATGTTCATGACGAATATCAACGACAACGTCCTGCTCAGGAACAAGGGAAATGGAACTGGCTTCTCCAATGCCACCGATGACACCGGCGTTGGCACGGGCAAGATCGGACTGAAGATCAGGATCTCATGGGGAACGTTCTTCTTCGACTACGACAACGACGGGGATGAGGACCTGTACGTCGTCAGCGGCTATCTCGGAGAGGACCTGCAGCCCGCGAATCCCCTGCACCAACCAAACCTGCTGCTCAGAAACGAACGAAACGGGACATTCCTCGACATCTCCTCGGCTAGTGGGACAGATGATCCCGGCGTCGGACGGGGAGCCGCGTTCCTTGACTACGACAATGACGGGTGCCTCGACATCCTGCTTGCCAACTACGGCCAGGCGGCCAGGCTGCTCCGGAACCGGTGCGATTCGGGCAACCATTGGCTCATCGTCAACGTAGAAGGGACTGCCGGCAATCGGGACGGCGTCGGCGCCAGGATAACCGTGACCACCGGAGATGCGACCCAGATCAGAGAGGTGTCGGCGGGCGGCAGCCAGATGGGCCAAAACATGCTCGGGGCCCACTTCGGGCTTGGTCCGGCCGAAAATGTGGACTCAGTAACCGTAAGGTGGCCGGGCGGCAAGACCCAGACCCTCTTCGACGTGCCCGCCAACCAGCGGATCGACATAGTCGAGAACGACCTGATGAGCAGGTAGAGGGCTTGGCCGCTTTCCTTGTTTGGGACAAGCCCATGTTTCAGTTCGTGGTGTATATGTGGCGTCGTTTGGGCTCGGCGCGGCTTGCTGACAGATTGTGTTCCTGTGCAGCAGCCGTGCCATGAGAGCCCATACGGAGCCGTATGTATGGACTTCATTCCAGGGTGGTGCAGGTCCCTCAGCGCGCCCCCTGCCGCACGCAGGAACTCGGCTAGGATGGGCGCAGTGTTCGCTCACGTCCTTTGTCTAACAGACTGAAACCGGGAGTGTAGGCCGTGGCATCCCAAAGTGAGACAACTAGCTCGAAAGTTCGGTGTACAGTAAGATTAGGGGTACCAGGCCCTCCTTCACCCATTGGCTCAACCGCCGCGGTGTAAGATGGCAACGGGCGGCTCGAAACGCATATCTCCAAAGAGGTACACCCATGGAGCAAAAGGGAATCACCGTATACGGGACCGACTGGTGTGGCGACTGCAAGCGATCGAAGCTGTTCTTCGACACGAAAGGCATCGACTACGACTGGATCGACATCGAGCAGGATGCCGAAGCGTCCCTCAAGGTCATGGAGCTCAACGGCGGGTACCGGAGCGTCCCGACCATCGTGTTCGAGGACGGCTCCGTCCTGGTCGAACCCAGCAACGCCGAGCTGGCCCGGAAGCTCGGCGGCCGCTAGCCCTTCGACCCCCCACCCGCTGACGGGGTAAGTCGAGCCCTGCTGGCGTAGGTAAGTGTTCAGAGTCGATGGGAGGGCTCGGGCCTCTTCCTCCCGAGGGGGAAGATTGAGCCTGTCCTGAGCTTGCCGAAGGGATGGGGGCTCTCGCCCTGCCGAAGACCAAAGCTAGCCATGTCACACCAACTCTGAACAGTTACTGGCGCGGGTGTCCCCTCAGCCAGCCCTCACCTGCGGAGAAACTCCAACAGCGCACTTGCGATGACCACGTGCCCCGTATGGTTGGGATGCACCGGCTCAGGGCAGAACGTACTGGAAGGCCGGTACTCCAGGTGCCGCTGGAAGACCTCGTGCAAGTCCAGGAGCAACGTGTCGTACTTCGCGCTCATCTCCTGGACGATGTCGATGTACTCGGGAATCAGGCGTAGGACAGAACCCTCGAACTCGTCCTCCGAGTTCGTCGAGATGTAGAACGGGGTGATGAGAAGGACAGGGATGTCGCCGAGTGCGTGGCGCGTCCGGGCCATCAACTCGTCGAACAAGACCCTGTAGCGTTCTGGAGGGACGCTGTCGGGGTCGCCGCGCAGGTAGCTGTGCAGATCGTTGATGCCGATCTTGATCGACAGGCGGTCCGGCGACTGTTCGATGACATCGGCCTCCCATCGTTCCCTCAGATGGGTGGTCCGGTTGCCGCTGATGCCCATGTTCAGCCACTCTATGCCCCTATCCGGGTACCTTGCCGTGGTCAGCTCCGCAAATATGCTCACGTAGCCGTCCCCTAGGGGTACGGCCCGGTCGCGCCGTCCGCAGTCCGTGATGCTGTCCCCTACGAACAGCATCCTCTCGCCGCCCTCGATCCAGAAATCGCCCATCGCTTCCTCCTGCAACTGTTGCGCGCCGCATCGTACCACCCCGCGACCAATAAGGCTTGCGGCGCACACCGCATCGGCCGACCCACCTCATCTGTCCGTAGAAGCGGTGGGCACTGCACTTGGCCCAAATCCACCGCATACGCAGTAGACGGCAGTCCACCAGGCGTCGCATGGTAGGGGCGGACCCACGTGTCCGCCCGCAGAGGAGCAGGCGTATGGTGACGCAGGGGCGGGGTTTGGGTGGATTGTCCCGATTGACACTCCATAACCCAGTCGCTAGCCTTGCCGCTGCACCCCCGGGGAGGCTTGTGGACATGAAGGCCGTGTCGAACAGAGGGCTCCCGGTATCGCTGCTCGCCGCAATTGTGCTTGCGGTCGCCGTAGCGTGTGGATCTGAAGATTCCACCGAGGACGTCGCAAGGGAAGTGCGGGCCCAGCTCGGCCCACAGCTCACCGCCGCCGACGTCCAGGACATCGTCGATGCAGCCACGAGCGACATGCTGACGGTCGAGGACGTAGAGGAGATCGTCGACGCGGCCACCAGGGACCAACTCACAGCGGCCGACGTCAAGGACATTGTCGATGAGGCTACCAGTGACCTGCTGACGGCGGCGGATGTACAGGAGATCGTCGACGCAGCCACGAGCGACCTGTTGACGGCGGCGGACGTTCGGAGGATCGTCGATGAAGCTACCGGCGACCTCCTCACGGTCGCAGACGTCCAGGGCATCGTCGCTGAGTCGGCCGGTCACTTGCTGACGGAAGAGGACGTGCGGAAGCTCGTCTTCACCGGAGAGGAGCTCACCCCCGACGACGTGCAGAAGATCGTCGACGCGTCCATCGCCGGCCAGCTCACGGTCGAGGATGTCCAGAAGATCATCAGCGAGTCACAGATTACGCTCGCAGACCTGAAGGGTAATACCGACGCGGCGATGATGGGCCAGGTGGAAAGCTCCTCCAGCAACTAAGTCGCACCACCGCCCAGATGACGATCTTGGCGCCAGGCCCAAGACGACGTAGGGGCGGGTTTGAAACCCGCCCTCCCCGGCTATTCGCCGGGATCACCCCCAATCCTACGGCGCGATCGCCGGGACTTCCAGCTCCTCCAGGACCGACTTGAACCCCTCCAGGTCGCCGTCCATGATCTCGTGCAGCCGCGTCAGCCGCGCATCGATCTCCCTCGTTAGCAGCGTTTGCACCTCTCGGCACTGCTCGGGAGGCGCCGCATACGAGATGGCTACGGTGTCGATCAGGTCTGCCAGGCGCCCGTTCAGCCTCTTCGGAAACAGAGTGCCCCGGTTCCTCCTCTCGACCCACTCGATGTCCGGCCGGCTCACCAACTCGTCCTCGACTGCCAGCAGCTTGTCCTTCAGCTCCGACGCCGCCTCCTTCACCCGCTCCTCCGCCGGATGACCGTCGGCGCGGCGCACCCACTGGTCCACCTGGTCGCGCACCGCCCTGGCCTTGAGCACGTCACGCTGCGACTCAGTCAGCTTGTCACGCAGATCGATCAGCATCGCAAACTGCGCGTGCAGGTCGGCGTCCGTCGCGCTCACCCGCGGGTCCCGCAGGATGCGGAACGACTGCGTCTGAGACTCGCCCCCGGCCTCGATCCGCACCTGGTATTCCCCCGGCGGCGCCAGGGGCCCCTTGAACGGCCGCTCCTCGATCCGGTCGTCGGGCAGCCGCAGCCCGCGCGGGTAGCGCATGTCCCACACGTAGCGGTTAGCGCCCTGCCGCGTCGACAGCCGCACCTCGCCCTCTTCCCCAGGCTCGCTGGACGCCGTCGCAATCTCCTCTCCCCGGTCGTCCAGGAACACCAGCCGCACCTCGCCCTCGGCCTGCTCCCGACGGTAGTAGGTCACGGTCACGCCGTCCGGCGGATTCGCCCCTGCATCGAGATAGCGCCGCACCTGCTCGCCCTCCGGCGTCGCGTCCGTGTAGAACGTCGCCGGCATCCCCAGCGAGAGCCAGTAGAACTTGTCGGGCCCCGGCTCCGGCGTCGCGTACGGGTTCGGCTCGATCAGGAACCGGTGCGTGTCCCTCGGCTTGAACAGGTACGCGTCCGAGTCCCCAACGCGGCTGGAGACCTCGTGGAGCGGAGTCACGTCGTCCAGTATCCAGAACGCCCGCCCGTGCGTGCCGACCACTAGGTCGTCGTCCTTCACCACCATGTCGTGGATCGGCACCGGCGGCAGGTTGGTCTGCAGGCGGCTCCACGACTCCCCGTCGTCCACCGACACGTAGACCCCGCCCTCTGTGCCCGCGTACAGCAGCCCCTGCCGCGCCGGGTCCTCGCGCATCACCCGGGTGAAATCGACCTCCGAGATGCCGCCCGTGATCAGGCGCCACGTCTCGCCGTAGTCGTGCGTCCTGTACAGGTACGGCCGGTAGTCGCCGTGCTGGTACCGCGTCGTCGCCACGTAGGCCGTCCCTGCGTCGTGGTGCGAGGCATCGACGCTGCTCACCATCGACCACTCCGGGAACCCGTCGGGCGTGACGTTCGTCCACGTCTCGCCGCCGTCCGTAGACAGGTGGATTAGCCCGTCGTCCGAGCCCGCCCAGAACACACCCGGCGTCACCGGCGACTCTGCGAACCTCGATATGGTGCACCGCTCGAAGGTCGCGATGTCCGTGAGCGGGTCGAAGTCGCCCGGCTCCTCCAGCTCGTTCCGCGTCAGGTCGGGGCTGATCACCTCCCAGCTTGCGCCGTCGTTCTCAGTGCGGAAGACCACGTTCGCCGCGCCGTAGAGCACCCCCGGGTCGTGGGGCGAGATGACGAGCGGGTTGTCCCACGCGAACCGGTACTTGCGCCCCCCGAACGTGAATGACATGGCGTCCGGCCAGGCCGAGATGCCGCGCACCTCCCCCGAGCTATGGTCGTATAGCAGCGTCACCGGCCCGGCCCCCCGGTTGCTGCCGTACGCCCCCGCGTAGACGATATTCGGGTTGTCGGGCCGCACGGCGATATGCCCGCTCTCGGACGAGCCCACGTTGTAGCACTCCCACCACTGGATCGCCCCCCGGTTCGACCTCGACGGCGCGGACACGGCCGAGTTGTCCTGCTGAGTGCCGTAGACCCGGTACGGGAACCTCGTGTCGGTCGTGATGTGGTAGAACTCCCCCGTCGGCTGGTTGTAGATGCTCGACCACGACTCGCCGCCGTTGAACGACACCGAGGCCCCGCCGTCGTTGCCGTTGATCATCCGCCTTGGGTTGCGCGGGTCGATCCACAGCTCGTGGTGGTCGGCGTGCGTCCCCGTAACGTCGTGGAAGGTGCGCCCTCCGTCCAGCGAGCGGTGCACCTTCGAGTTCAGTATGTAGACCGTCTCCGAGTCCACCGGATCGGCGAACAGGTGGTTGTAGTAGTGGGGCCTGTTGGTCAGCTCGGGGTTGTCCGAAAGCAGCTCCCACGACTCGCCCCAGTCGTCCGACCCGTACAGCCCGCTCTTCTCCGCCTCGATCAGCGCCAGCACCCTGCCCGGGCGCGGCGACGCCGCCACCGCGATGCGCCCCATCGTGCCCTCCGGCAGGCCCCGGTTCCCGGTCAGCTCGGTCCACGTGTCGCCCCCGTCGTCGCTCCTGTATATCCCCGCCCCTGGTCCGCCGCTGTGGTTCCACCAGAAGCTGCGTCGCACGTCCCACGTCGACGCGTACAGCACGCGGGGGTTGTTGAGGTCGATGGACATATCAATGGCGCCGGCCCGGTCCGACACGTAGAGCACCCGTTCCCAGTTAGCCCCGCCGTCTTTGGACCGGTAGACGCCGCGCTCGTCGTGTGTTTCCTCCAGGTGGCCGAGCACCGCCGCGTACACGAGGTCCGGGTCCTCGGGATGAATGCGGATGCGGGCGATGTGCTGCGTATCCTGGAGGCCGACGTTGGACCACGTGCGCCCGCCGTCGGTCGACTTGTACACACCGTCCGCCTGCGCCGTCCACTGGAGCCTGGGCACGGCAACGTTGCACTCGCCCATCCCCACGTAGATGACGTTGGGGTCGGAGTCGGACACCCCGATTGCGCCCACCGCCGATGTCTTGAAGTACCCGTCTGAGATGTTCTCCCAGTACGCGCCGCCGTCCTCGGTCTTCCACACGCCGCCGACGCAGCCCATGTAGAAGACCATCGGCTCCGTAGGATGGCCATTTACTGCAACGCAGCGCCCACCCTTGAAGGGCCCGATATTGCGCCACCTGAAGCTCTGCAGAAGGTCCTGTGTCAGTTCCATGGACATGCTCCCTCCTTGGTTACTGGCCGTATGTGTTCAGAGTCGAGAGGAGGCGGCGCGGCCCCTTCCCCCCGAGGAGACCTTGGCGCAACCCTGTAGGGGCGGGTTTGAATCCCGCCCTCCCTGGCGATCAGGCCCGCGCCGCCCTCACCGAGTCCTCCAGTGCCTCCAGGAAGAGCGCCGCGTGCTCCAGGTCGCGGTGCGGGTGGACCGACAGGCGTATGTACTCGATGCCGCTCACCGTCCCGTACGTGTGCCCGAAGCCCCGCTCGACCATCCCGTCGTGCACCTTGCCCAGGTTGCCGTCGTCCGACGTGAAGCTCACCAGCGTGATCGACGGCGGCACCACCAGTCGCAGCCCGTCGATGCGCTCGATCCCCTTGGCGATGAAGTCCACCACCTCCAGCACGTGCCTGGTCGACTCCAGGTAGCCCTTTCGGCCCAGGTGCCGCAGCACGGCCCAGGCCGACGCCGCGCGCTCGCCGTGCTTGGTGGCCGTAACGGTGTGGATCACCGTTCGCTCCGTCGGGATGGCCTGCAACATCTCCTCGTCCCGGACCATGAAGAAGCTCGTCGCGACCGGCATCATCCCCAGCTTGTGGCCGTCCGTCATCATCGTGCTCACACTCGGATGGCTGAAGTCGAACTGCGGCACGTCGTACCCCAGCTCCCTCATGAACGGCAGTATGAACCCCCCGAACGCCGCGTCGACGTGCAGGAATAGGCTCTTGCGCCGCGCCAGGTCCGCGAACTCCTCCACCGGGTCGGTCACCATGAAGGCCCCGCCGGGCGCGGAGCACACCAGGCCTATCGTGTTCTCGTTGATCAGGCTCTCGACGTAGTCCATGTCGGGCAGGATGTCCGGCCCCAGCGGCGCTTCCCGCAGCGTGATCCCCAGCATCTCCGCGCCGATGTGGAAGCTATAGTGACCCGACTCCGGCATCACCACCTCGGGCGCGGACACCGACGGCGAGAGGTTGCGCGCCAGCCGCAGCGCCGAGATATTCGACTCCGTGCCGCCGCTCGTGATGAACCCGACGGCGTCCGGCTTACCGAGCAGCGAGGCCACCATCCGCACCGCCTGCTTCTCCAGCTCGTACGGACCGGGCTGCAGCTCTCGCGCCCACTCGACGAAAAACGTGCCCAGCGTCAACTCGGACACCTTCCGGGTGATCGGGTGCGGCGGCCCCACGTAGCTCACGCCGAAGTTGTTCTCGATGTCGTACGGGATCGAGCCGAGTATCTCCCTCACCCCGTCCAGCACCTCGTCCTCGGACGCCCCCACGTCGGGGAAGTCCATCGGCGGCGGCATGTAGAACTCCGGACGCGACTCTGCCTTCTCGAACTCCGAGACCATCTGCCTGCTCCTCCAGGGCGATTCCCTCACGCCCCCCAGCCGCCCCAAGATACCACACAGGACAACCCGGCCACTCCTGCGTCTTGGTGCAGTATCCCCCTGCAGCGTCTTCGTCGTCATACCGGCGAAAGCCGGTATCCAGTGGGGCGGGGGAGTTCCATGCACACCATAGCAATCCAATGACGCCGACGACCGTTCCTAGCCCCTGGCCCTCCGAGCTTGGTGTAGTATCCCCCTGCAGTCCTTTGTCGTCATACCGGCGAGAGCCGGTATCCAGTGGGGTGGGGGAGTTGAATGCACACCATAGACGGTAGATTCCAGCTAAGCGCCGGCGACCTGGTCAACCATCTTGCCTGCCGCCACCTTACTGAGCTTAACCTCGAGGTGGCCGTCGGGGAGCGGGCCGCGCCCAGCCGCTGGGATCCGATGCTGGAGCTGCTGCGCGAGCGTGGGCTGGCCCACGAGCGAGCGTACATCGACCACCTGCAGGACGCCGGCCACCAGGTCACGTCGATCGAGGGCGTGGGCATCGACGATGCGAAGGTCGCCGCCACGGTCGAGGCGATGCGCGCCGGACACGACGTTGTCGTGCAGGGCGCGCTCGCGGACGGGCGGTGGAGCGGCCGCACCGACATCCTCAGGCGCGTGGAGGTCCCCAGCGACCTGGGGGGCTGGTCGTACGAGGTCATCGACACCAAGCTGGCCAGGGAGACCCGGAGCGGCACCATCCTCCAGCTCTCCCTCTACTCCGACCTGGTGCGCTCGGTGCAGGGCGTGCTGCCGGAGCACATGTACGTCGTCGCGCCCTGGACCGAGTTCGAGCCGCAGGTCTACCGAACCGGCGATTACTCCGCGTACTACCGGCTGGTGAAGTCCTGGCTGGAGTCGTCCCTCGCGGACCGCCTCCGAGAGCCGGCCTACCCCGATCCGAAGGAGCACTGCCTCGTGTGCCGCTGGAGCCGGCAGTGCGACTCCCGGAGGCGCAACGACGACCATCCCTGCCTGGTGGCGGGCATAACGGGCCGCCACGTCGACGAGCTGAAGGGCAGGGGAGTCGCGACCACGTCGGCCCTCGCCGCGATGCCGGTGCCCCTCGAATGGAAGCCCGGTCGCGGTTCGCCCGTCAGCTACGAGCGGGTCCGCGAGCAGGCCCGCGTGCAGGTCGAGGGGCGTGAGTCCGGTGAGCCCGTCTACGAGACCCTCGAACCCGAGCCTGAGCTGGGCTTTGCGCTTCTCCCGGAGCCGTCGCCCGGCGACATCTTCTTCGACTTCGAGGGCGACCCGTTCGTGGGGCCCGCCGGGCTCGAATACCTTTTCGGGTACGTATCAGTCAACGGCGACGGGCAGGAGCAATACACCGGGCTATGGGCCCTCACCTACGAGGAGGAGAAGCGCGCCTTCGAGCGGTTCGTCGACTGGGTGATGGCCCGCTGGAAGGCGCACCCGGACATGCACATCTACCACTTCGCTCCCTACGAGCCCAGCGCTATGAAGCGAATGATGGGCCGTCACGCCACCCGCGAGGATGAGGTCGACCGCATGCTCCGGGCCGGCCTGTTCGTCGATCTGCACAGGGTCGTGCGCGGCGGGCTGCGCGCCAGCGTCGAAAGCTACTCCATCAAGGAGCTTGAAAATTTCTTCGGGTACACCCGCGAGGTGTCGCTGAGCGACGCCAACTCCGCGCTATATGGCGTCTCCTCTCGCCTGGAGCTGGGAGACCCTGACTCCATACGGGACGACCACAAGCAGGTCGTCGAGGGGTACAACCGCGACGATTGCGTGTCCACTCTCCGTCTGCGCGACTGGCTGGAGGGCATCCGCCGGGACCTTGTCGAGGGCGGCGCAGCCATCGAACGGCCTCACCCGGAGGACGGCCAGGCGGAGGAGGAGCTCAGCGAGAGGCAGGAGATGGTCAGGGCGCTGGCCGAACGCCTCGCCGGGGATGTCCCGGCCCTGGAGGAGGACCGGAGCACGGATCAGCACGCCCGGTGGCTGCTGGCAAACATGCTCGAGTGGCACCGCCGGGAGGAGAAGGCCGTCTGGTGGGAGTTCTTCCGAATGAGGGAGAGTTCGGTCGAGGAGCTGCTCGACGAGCGCAAGGCCGTTGCCGAGCTCAGGTTCGTGGAGCAAGTGGAGGCCCCCGGCAGGACGCCAGTCCACCGCTACAGCTTCCCCGTGCAGGAGACGACAGTGAGGAGCCGAGACAAGCTGCGTATGGTGGGAGGCGACAGAGTAGGCGAGTTGGTCTCCATCGACACTCAGAGCCGCACAATCGACATCAAAAAACAGGGCAAGACTGCCGACATACACCCTCAGGCAGTGTTCGCCCACGACATCGTGCCAAGTGGTGCCCTAAGTGGTGCGCTGGTCCGGATCGGCGAGCATGTTGCCGACGATGGAGTCGCCGGCGACGGGGCCTACGGCGCGGCCCGGTCCCTGTTGCTGCGGGAGCCGCCCCGCCTCGGGGGCGACCCGGTCCGGAGGCCGGGCGAGACACCCTTGGACGCCGCCCTGCGCATCGCCTCAACCGGCTCGTTCGGCGTCCTGCCAATCCAGGGCCCGCCCGGCGCGGGCAAGACCTACACCGCCGCAAGGATGATCTGCGAGCTCGTCCGAAGGGGCAGGCGCGTCGGCATCACCGCCAACAGCCACAAGGTGATCACGAATCTCCTCGACGCGGCGCTGGAAGCCGCAGAGGAGCAGAATGTGCCCCTCAGGGCCGTACGGAAGATCAGCGGCGATCCGCCGGACGACTCCGGCGACGACCGGGTGGTGCTCGAGTCCAACAACGCTGCGGTCTTCGCGGAGCTTGCCGGCGACTGCCAGGTGGGGGCTGGCACCGCCTGGCTCTGGGCACGCGAGGAGGCCCTCGATACCGTCGACGTGCTGTTCGTCGACGAGGCCGCCCAGATGTCGCTGGCCAACGTCCTGGCCATCTCCCACGCCGCACCCAACCTCGTGCTGCTGGGCGACCCTCAGCAGCTCGACCAGCCCACACAGGGCACCCACCCCGACGGCACAGGCGTGTCGGCCCTGGCCCATCTGCTGGAGGGCCGCCAGACTATCGAGGAGCGCCAGGGCCTGTTCCTCGAGGAGACCTGGAGGCTCCACCCGGACATCTGCGCCTTCACGTCCGAGGCATTCTACGAGGGCAAGCTCGACTCGCGCTCCGGCCTGGAATACCAGGGAGTCATATGGTCCGGGCCCCTGTCGGGGACAGGGCTCCGATTCCTCTCGGTGCCGCACGAGGGCAACCAGAGCTTCTCGGACGAGGAGGCCGACCGGGTCGCCGACCTGGTGAGCAGCCTGGTCTATGGAGACGCCTCCTGGGTCGACCAGCACGGCAGCGAGAGGCCGATCACCCCGGAAGACGTCCTGGTGATCGCGCCCTACAACGCCCAGGTATTCAAGATCCAGGAGCGGCTGCCCGGCGCGAGGGTGGGCACGGTGGACAAGTTCCAGGGCCAGGAGGCCCCCGTCGTGGTCTACTCGATGGCCACGTCCACGCCGGAAGAGGCCCCCCACGGCATGGAGTTCCTCTACAGCCTCAACCGCCTAAACGTGGCCACGTCCAGGGCGCGCTGCGTCTGCGTCCTGGTCGGCTCCCCTGACCTGTTCGCCCCCGAGTGCCGCACCCCCAGGCAGATGCAGCTCGCCAACGCCTTCTGCCGCTACCGGGAGCTGGCAATGGAGATCGCCTTCTAGAGTCCGCTCCGCCGCGTACTCCCGGTCGTGCTAATATTCCACGCGCCGGCGCCGTATCGAATGGAGGTCTTGCATGTCCAACTATACGATCGCGATCATTGGAACGGGCAGGGTGGGGGCGCAGTTCGACTTCGTTCCCGAGCACCCCGACAACCACGCCGACGCCATCGTGGCGAACGACTCGTTTACCCTGGTCGCCGGGGTAAACCGCGGCCGCGAGAAGCTGGACCTGTTCGGCGAGCGATACGGCATCGACGCCCTCTACCACGACTACCGGCAGATGCTCGACGAGGTCGGCCCCGACGTCTGCATCATCGCGACGCACCCGGAACTGCACGCCGAGATGGTCGAGGGTTGCGCCGCTGCTTCCACCACCAAGGCCATCATCTGCGAGAAGCCCATGGCCCTCTCGCTGGAGGAGTGCGACGCCATGATCGACGCCTGCAGGCGCGCCGGCGTCCTGCTGCAGATCAACCACAACCGCCGTTGGGAGGGCAACTGGATCCGCGTCAAGGAGCTGCTCGACGAGGGCGCGATCGGCGACCTGAACCACGTCTACTGCTACATGGACGGCGGCAAGCCCGCACCCTGGTGGCGCGCCGAGAACGAGGGCCCGCTGCTCCACGACTTCACCCACTTCTTCGACCTGCTCGACATGTACCTGGGCGACGTCGACTGGCTCTGCGGCATGGCCGAGCAGCGGATGCGTCCCTGGGCTGTGGAGGACTTCTCCGCGGCCTTCATCAAGTTCAAGAACGGCGTCACCTGCCTGGCATCGGGGGCCGAGCTGACCGAGTACGACGACAGCGGCATGGAGTTCAGGGGCACGACCGGCGTCATACGCTACGGCAGGGCGGGGTTCGAGCTGTTCCAGACCGAGCTGGACGTCTACGAGCCCGACAGCGGCTTCCAGTGGAGCACCCTCCAGCCCAAGGACATGGGCCTGCCGCCGGAAGGCTCGACCTACGTCTCGGCCCTCGAGGAGCTCGCCGGCGCACTCGACGGCAAGAACTCCCTCCGCAGCGACGGCGAGGTCGGCCGCAAGTCCCTCGAAATGGTCATGGGCATCTACCAGTCCCAGATCGAAGGCTGCGTCCCCGTCCGTTTCCCGGTGTCGCTCAAGACATCAGGAGTCCAGGTCCTCCGCGACTCCGGCCACTTCGCCGAACGCCCAGAGTAAGGCTGTCGTCCTGAGGAGTCCCCGACGAAGAGCCCTGCCCTCCAATCGTCGTTCCTGCGCAGGCAGGAACCCAGAGGGGTGGCGCGGGGCGTGGCTCAACCGTCGTAGGCATCCCTACCCCGCACGCCTCTCCAGGAAGTCCAGCGTCACCGCATTGAACTCCCCCGGCTCCTCGACATTGTGCAGGTGCCCGCCGCCCTCGAACAGCGCCAACTCCGACCCCGGTATCGCGTCCGCCACCTCCTGCGAGTACATCGGCGGCAGCGCCAGGTCGAACGTGCCCACCGTGACCAGCGTCGGCACGGCGATGCGGTGCAGCCGGTCCAGCGTGTCATGCCGCAGGTTCGCCCTGTACAGCCCCGCCAGGTTCTCGCTCGACTGGTTCGACGCCACGATCGCGTCGATCTGCGTCTCCACGCGCTCCGGATGCCTGTGCATGAAGCCCGGCGTAATGAACCACAGCACGTTGATCTCGTACGCCGCCCGCAGGTCGAACGTCTCCAGCAGCCTCACTTGCGCGGCGAACTTCCGCCTGGCGTACCCGTGCGCCCGACCCCATGTGCCGTGAAGCTGCAGCGTCTCGACCAGGTCCGGCCGCGACAGTGTCAGCTCCTGGGCGATGCACGAGCCCATCGACAGCCCCGACACGTGCGCCCGCCGTATGCCCAGCTCGTCCATCAGCGACGCCGTGTCCTCCGCCATCAGCCGCGTCGACACCTCGCCCTCGCCGCTCCCCGTCCTGCCAGTGCCACGGTTGTCGAACCGGATGCACTCGTACGACTCCCTGTACTCCGCAACCTGTCCGTCCCAGCACCCGTGGTCCAGCCCCGTGCCCATGATCAGCACCAGCGGAGGCCCATCGCCCTCCCGCTCGTAGAACGCATCGATCCCTGTACTCAGCTTCACATAAGGCACAGCGCAACCCCCTCACCAGGCCCGCATAATACCACCGCCGCGGCCCTCCCCCCATACGCGCCATTCCCCGGCGCCGTAGGGGCGGGTTTCAAACCCGGTTTCAAACCCGCCCTCTTCGCCCCATACAGCGACTGAGCCGCAACCCGCCTTGCCGCAAAACGCAGCCGCCGCCCCTATGCTTCGTGTATAGTCAGAGTAGGGGAGACGACCTCTCACCCCTTCTCCCCTGGCGGGAGAAGGTTGGGATGAGGGGGACCCTGGAGTGGCGCACCGCCGCTGCGACGCACCCGCCATAGACGGGCCGGTAGCTCAGTCTGGTCAGAGCATCGGACTTTTAATCCGAGTGTCCTGGGTTCGAATCCCAGCCGGCCCACTCGCGACTCCCATATTCATAACTCCGCCGTTGAGTATGACCTCTGCGGTGTCTCGGCCTCCTACGGGACTGTCCTCCGGAGTCGGGATCGTGTAGAGGATCGTGGCCCTGCCGGGCTTGACTGAGACCTCCTTCACGAACGACCGTATGAACGCCTTCGACTCGGTCAGGTCGCTGGTCTTCAGGTACTCGCTCATGTCCCGGGCGAACTCCGTGATCGTCTCTATCTTATCCAGAGTCACCCTCCGCTTCGACAGAACCGCCCTAGCCTCCTCTGCGGCAGCCTCCAGCTTCTCCTTGCGCTCCCGGTGCTCCTTGATGCGGTCCGCGGCGTCGGACATCTCGATCTCGGTCGTCTCGATAGCGAGCCAGATCCTCCCCAGCCGCTTCTTCACCTCCTCAAGCTCCTCCTCGATGACCTTCAGCTTCTTGCGCTGCTCGCGGGCAACCCCGTCCATCTCCTCGTCCACGATCCTCACCAGGTCTCGGATGTTGGACTCGGTCAGGATGTTGTCTCGGATGTTGGAGACGATCAGGCCCTCGAACTTCTTCGAGTTGAGCCTGGGGGTCTGGCAGGTCCCCCTGCCTTTCTTGAGCAGGGAATGGCAGACGTAGTAGGTGTACCTGCCGCTCTTGGCCTCGGCTGCCGTGAGGGCGTTGCCGCAGGTCTCGCACTTGGCCAGACCGCTGAGCAGGTATGGGCTGGACGCCCGGCGGGGATGAACGCTCTTGGGGGCGCGAGACTGCAACAGCCTGGCGACCTGCCTGAACCTGCGCTTGGAGACGAGTGCGGGGTGCGCCTTCTCCACGCGCACCGGCGGAGCGCCGTCCTTGGCATTGACGCCCCAGACGACTGCTCCCGTGTAGGCTTCGTTGCTGAGAGTGGTGTGGACGGTGCTCTTGAGCCACTGCTTGCCCCTGGCGGTGGCGACTCCCTCGGCGTTGAGGGCTTTGGCGATGTCGAGCGAGCTCATGCCCTGCAGGGCCATGTCGAACATGCGCTTGACCACCGCGTCCTCGGGCGGGTTCGGCTCCAGCTTCGGGCGCGACTTGGCTCCGTCCTCGACGTGGACCTTCCTGTAGCCGAATGGGGCATTTGTGCCCATCCAGAAGCCACGGGAGGCGGCCTCGCGCATCCCCCGGCTGACCTCCTGGGCGAGATTTGCCGAGTAGAACTCATCGACGCTCTCTATGATGGCCTCCATGAGCTTGCCCGTCGGAGAGTCGTCTGCGTGCTCGGTGATGGAGACGACTCGGATGCCGCGCCTGCGGAGCATGGACTTGAATGCCACGGCGTGCTCTCGCTTGCGTGTGAAGCGTGAGAATTTCCAGACGAGGATCTCCTTGAACGGAGACTGCGGCTTGCCGGCTTCGTCGAGCATCTTCCTGAACTGGGGCCTGTCGGCGATCCGTCCGCTCTCGGCCTCGTCGATGTACTCGCGCACGACCATGTATCCGTTCTTCTCGGCGTAGTCCCTCAGCGCCCGCAGCTGTGCGGCCACGGACAGGTCCACGTCCTGCCTGTCGCTGGACACCCTGGCGTAGAGTGCCGCTGGCGTAAAGTCTTCCCGTAGCTTGACGTTCATTTGTGTGTCCTCCTTGCTCTTCATGGAACACTCCTTGGCGAAACGTAGGTGATACTCGTGATGTCTCCGACCGGGACGGCATAGAGACGTTCTTCTGGCGATTCAGTATCTAGCGGTCGCAGGTATATGAACTTGTCGCCGATTAGAACTACCGCAAAGTGACAGCGCAGGGAATCGCTGTTGCACTCTTCCGAGCTATACCCCAGTGCGTTTTGATCGCTGGACGACGCCAACTCTATCCTCGCCTCTGGAGCTCTTACCCAAGTCCTCAGAGCATCCACTTCTCCCATAACCGACGAAAACTGAGACGCGGCCCATACTGCAAATCCCATGATCAACATGACCATCAACGGCATGACTGCCTTCACAAATGCGATTTCCTTGTCACTCCTTGGGGTATTGCGAGCAAAGCCTGACATCAAGAACGCTACCCCGAAAGACACCAGCGCGACCGATGCCAGCATCTGTATCGTGAGCCACACTGAGTCTAGGTCAGGTTGCCGAGAGGAATAGACGACAGCGTAAAGCGGTAAGAATATGCCCCCAAGGCAGCAGATTGATCCCAGCAAGAATCTAAACCAACGAGGAACTACGGATAACCCTTCCGTCCCGTCATACCAGAAGAGGACCGCCATAGTTAGCGAGAATCCGACGCCGAAGATCGTGACCTCCGGTGAGACCACCGCATAGTCGGTTACATTCAGGCGGATTTCCGAGGTCGGGATTCCGAGGACTTTGTAGAAGGTCAGAGAGTGTATCCGTCCAAGTAGGGTCGAAATAGCTACAAAGACGGCGAAACTTTGGACTACGATGCCGATATGTCTGACACTTAAACTCTCTATTGCTGTAGACCTCTCCCCCTTCTCGTCTCTTCCTGTTGGGCCTCGCGTTCTCTGAGCCTTTCGTGCCTGGCGGTTCTTAGCCACTCCCGCTCCTCCATGTAGTTGCGAAGGGCCTCGCGTATCAGTTCGCTCATGGTGCGGCCCTCCTGGCGCATCACGTCCTGCACCTGCTTCGCCATGTCGGGCGGCAGTGAGAAGGTGATCGTCTTCGTCTTTCTTGGCGATGTGGGCATGGCCCTTCTTTTGTCTCCTGAAATATGACGCTGTCTTACTATACACCATGCGCCATCTGGACTTCCACCATCGACTCGTCGCAGTCACACTCCGTAGCGCTCCCGCCAGTATTCGGCCCATAGCTCGGCCTCCACAGGACATTCTCGGCACACGGCGTCGACCAGGGTGTGCGGCGCGACCATGTCGAATTGCTCTTCCGGCTTCTTGAGGGCAACTCGCATGATCGAGTCGACCGTTCCCAGGTCGGGGAACCGGTCGACCAGCGGCGGCGAGGTGGACTTGAGGCCGTCCGATATGCTCCTGTATCCGACGTTCTGCTCGGGAACGACGACCACCACCTTGGCCTCATCGACATCGAGCTCGCGCCGTTCGACCATCCGGTCCGCCAGCAGTCGCTGTCGCATGATCTGGTAGAAGGGTTCGTACAGGAACTCCTCAAGCTTGGGAGCAGCCTCCAGGTCGAAGGACGATGAGCCCGCCTGGTAGAGATGACCGTATCTGAGTCTGCGAGTGACTCCTGCCTTTCCGCTGCCCTTGAAGGTTGGCCGGGTGCTCAGGTACTGCTCTACGTACTTCCACTCGATGAGATAGGCGCGCCTGCGGCCGGAGTCCGTCTCCGCAACCAGAAGAGCATCGATGCTCGTCGCGTTCGCCCCTCTCGTCGTCGTACCTTCCAGGGAACCGCCCAGGCCGATCCACTCAAACTCCACATCAGACGAGTTGCACTCGTGCTCAATCTTCACGACGGTGCGGACATCCCGGTCGATTGAGCGGAGGACTGCTGCCAGGGCTCCCGGTATCCCGGCCAGGGGCAGCAGGAAGTTGACACAGGCCACCTGTGAGCTTGCCATGTTG
Source organism: Dehalococcoidia bacterium (assembly GCA_034420735.1). Taxonomy (GTDB): domain Bacteria; phylum Chloroflexota; class Dehalococcoidia; order Lucifugimonadales; family CAJWER01. The sequence goes on along the minus strand of DAOULA010000019.1, from coordinate 25,693 downwards.
CGGGTCGGTCCATCCGACGAGAAGTGGTCGCCGCTGCTGGAAGTCCTGTGCCACTTCAGCCTGCGCCGGCTGAAGAACTCGACCGCGCCGCCGTTGCCGTGTATTCCCGGAAAGAGAATCTCCTCCTCGTGTCCCAGGGCCAAGAGGTGGGCGTTCCGCTGGCCTTTGCCGTCCGACGGAGAACGCCCCCGGCGGCTGACAGTGGTAGAAGTGTCCCGGAAGCGGGCCTGCCGCCGTCTTGCAACGGTGCCAAAGGAGGCCTTCGGGGTGTTATTGTTCATCACAGATTATTTCCCGTGTCGTTGTCTTCGCCGTTGCCTTTCGCCCTCTCCATCGCCACGGCCCTCTGCTGGGCAACGTATGGATGTTCGGGGTCAAGCTTGGCGGCCTTGTCGAAGTCCTCGATAGCGGCGTCATACTCGCCAAGCTCCACGCGGGACATTCCCCGCTCGTAGTAGGGCTCGGCGGCCTCCGGGGCGAGCTCGATGGACCTGTCGAACTCCCGAACGGCATCGCCGTGCCTGCTAAGGTCGCTGTATGCGACGCCCCTGTAGCGATGGTCGGCGGCTTCGCCGGATTCGAGACCGATGAGCCTGTCGAAGTCGGACAGCGCCCTGTCCGGCTCGCCCAACTTGATGTAAGCCGCACCTCTTCTTCGCAGGGAGAGGACTTCGTCCGGGTTGAGGTCGAGGCACCTGTCGAAATCCTCGACAGCCCGGCGCCACTCACCCATCTCGGTGAGGGCATACCCTCTCAGGTGGTACCCTGCGGACTCATCCGGGACGTGCTCGACGAGCCTGTGGCAGTCCTCCATCGCCTCTTGGTGCTTCCCCAACGACAGGTGGATCATTGCCCTGCTGAAGAGCACGCCCATGTTGTCGGGCTCCATCTCAAGGATGGCGCTGAAATCGTCGATGGCTTCCTCCTTTTCATTCAAACGCAGGCGAGCGGTAGCCCTCTCATAGAGGACCCTGGTGTTGCCGGGATCGATCTCGATGGCCCTGGTGTAGTCCGCTATTGCCTCGCCATGCCGCCCCAGTTCGGCATGGGCAAGGCCTCTGGCGCTGAGGGCCTCAGTGTTGTCGGGCTCGAGGTGGAGGGACCTGTCGAAGTCCCTGATCGCGTCCTCGGGTCTCCCCAGGCTGCCGAGGGCGACTCCCCTGCCGCAGAGGGCCTCTGCATTGTCGGGGTCGAGGTCCAGGACGGCATTGAGGTCCCGGAGCGCGCCCTCGTAATCTCCGAGATTGAGCATCGAGACTCCCCTGGAGTAGCGCGAGAGGTTGCTGAGCGGTTCGAGCTCGATGGCCCTGTCGAAGTCCTCAATGGCCCTCTCCAGATCGCCTAACTCGCGGTAAGAGGCGCCCCGGTTGTGGTACGCCTCGGGGCTATCAAGGCCGAGTTCGATGGCCCTGCTGAGGTCCTCAACCGCTCTGCGCGGTTCGCCCAGTTCGGCCAGGGCGAGTCCCCTGTTGTAGCGGGGGCTCGCGTCCTCGGGGTCCAGGGCGATTGCCGCGTCGAAGTCCCTGATTGCTCCGGCCATGTCGCCCAACTCGGCCGCCGATATCCCCCTGTTGTAACGGGATACGGCATCGTCCGGGTCGATGAGGATGGCGATGTCGAAGTCGGACACCGCCTCACCGTGCCTTCCCAGCTGGGCCCGGGCGACCCCCCTGTAGCGGTGGGCCTCCGCGTTGCCGGGGGTCAGCTCCAGGACCCTGCCGAAGTCCTCCTCGGCCCGGCGTTCATCCCCCAGTTCCATGTGAAGAAGCCCCCTGAACCCCAGGGCGTTCGCATCGTCAGTGTTGGCTTCGATGTCTGCGTTCAGACGCTCCAGCATACGCCGACGCTCCTGCGGACTCAGGCTGTCCATCAACCTGCGGAACCCGCCCCGGTCCTCCCATGGATCCTGTCGATTCTCTCCGTTGCGCTCCTCTTGCATGGCTCTTCTCCGTAGTCTATGTCTCCGTCATATCACCTGGTGCGCGTGTGGGATGCGTTCGAAGTATGCGTGCGCTAGCTGCGGTCTGAGCACCGACCGGTCCCGGTACGGCACGGCCACGAGGGCTACCTTCGCCAGCCGTCCGTGCCAACTGACGGGCCTCGCAGCCACGGTCACGTCGTCGTTGCGCCACAGGTCGTATCCGCTCACCCTATCTACGTAGACGGGCCTGCCGGTTAGGATCACCCTCTCGGCCACCGAGCCCTGAGCGGGCGGAGCCCCCCTGCGCGGCAGCAGGCCCCGGAGATTGGACAGGGGTCTTCTGAGAGTCCTCAGCCTGAACCCCGGAGTCCGAGCCACCACCTTGGCCCTGAACGCCTCCGGCACAGGACCGCCCGCCCACTCGCACGGCTCTCCATCCTTCCGGCGCTCGTACAGGACCGCGAGCAGCGGCTGGTGGCGCATCACCTCGGCCAGCCTGATGGTCAGCGACGAGTAGGCCCGCCCGTAGGTCCTCTGAAGGGCCACCACGTCGAACCCCGACGCCTCGGCGAACAGGGAGAACCAGTACGGCTGCATCAGCGCCGAGGCGGCGAACCGGTCGGCCAGCCTGCACATGGTCTTGCCCTCGGGTACGTCGACCCGCGGATAGAGGTCTCCAAGTCTCTCCCTGACGATCTCGGAGGCTTCGTGCAGCGCCGTATGCTCCCGCGCAGACTTCCCCTCGGACGCGTCGATCACGATCTCGTAGCCGTCCGCCATCGTACCCTTGTGATAGCCCCTGAGGCCTCCGGTGTAGTGGGAGAGGGTGACGGTCCCGACACCCGACTCTTCGAGCAACGCGGTGATCTCGTCCATGTGGGGGAAGGCCGATATGCCGAAGAAGTCCACGAACTCCCGCGCCAGGGCGTCGGGACGGAGGTTTCCCCCGGGGCCGCCTCCGTTCATCAGACCGTGGCAGAAACCGTCCAGCGTGACCATGCTCATGACAGCAATCTCTTTCCGCTCCACCGCTCGTACAGCTCGACGATGAAGCGCTTGGACTCGATGGACAGAGGTCCCCTGGGCCTGGTCCCGACGCGGAACACCGGATCGTCCAGGACGTACCGGTAGGCCCTCTCCACCTCAGCCGTCTCGTCCACCTCCGGTTCTTCTCCCTCGCCATCCAAGTAACCCGCCTTCCTGAGAAGACCCTGTACTCCCACGCCGTAGAGGGCAGCAAGGCGTCTGAGAACGTTGGGACCCGGGTGTCGAAGTCCCTTCTCAATCTGAGACAGATAGGCATTCGAAATTCCGCTGAGCCTCTGGACTCCCCGCAGGCTCGTGTCGCCCCGCAGCCGCTTGAGCACCTGCCCGATGCTCTCGTCCCCGCGGTCGATCTCCTCGTTCATAGCTGTCCTCCTGTGCAACTCCTGTGTCACACCGGCCTTCCAAGTCACGTGGAGGTCAATGGTTGGTCAATGATTGTTGCATCGCAGGAAGCACTTTGTCAACGATACCATATTAGGCCCCGACGGCTATTGCCCTTGAGTGTGCGGTGCTGTTAGACTTTCATGGCACAGAATATACGTGCTGATAGCCGTATCATACACCAAAGATCACCAATGCGCCACCGGGGTGCAACACCATGAGAGCAAGAGACCTGAGCAGGGATCCGCGTCTCACGAAAGAGCAGAATGCGATTCGGCTGCGGGGTCTGAGAGTACTGGCCCGCATGATCGTGCGCGCTCACCTGGCGTCACTCATTGAGCAGGACGCGGAGAAGAACGGTTCGGTGCCCAGCTCAGCCCCTGGAGACGATGTCCGTGTTGAGGAGGGCGAAGGTGCCGGGTAAGCGCTCCGCAAAGAAGGTGATGCTGAGGGCCGAGGCGGTATGGGACCGCCTCAACAGACTCAACATGACCCAGAACGAACTGGCAGGTCTGCTGAGCATCTCCTCCGGACACCTCTCACGCCTCATCAACGGCAGGCGATGCCCGTCGCCGTCGATGCGGCGTCGTCTCATGGAATCTCTGGAATGCTCCGAGTTCGACGACCTGTTCGTCGTGGTGACCTGCGATGAGTAGGGAGCGCCAGGTTCCGGCGCGGCACTTTCCTCTGGGCGTGTCCCTGCTGCCGGAAGATTTTTCAGAACGGTTGACCATGCTCAAGGAGCTCACGGGACTCTCTTGGGAGGGGATGTCCGTCTGCCTGGGTGTGGACCCGAGACAGCTGAAGTACTGGCGTGATGGCGGAACTCCCAACGGAGGGGCCATGCTGGCTTTGGTGGGGCTGGCGATCAGAGTGCCCGGGGGGCTGGCCGTGCTGTTGAACCAAGACCTGATCGTGGTCTACAGGGGTGACGTGGGCGGGCAAGGGCGCGGAGCAGCGGGATGAGCCGTACGCAGGAGCACGTCTACCACGTGGAGCCTTCGAGATTTCCGCCGGACTTTCCCGAACGCCTGGAGAGGTTCGTCGAGGCGGCCGGGCTTTCGTGGAGGGGTCTTGCCCGCTGCCTCCACGTGAGTGCCCGATGCGTGTGGCGCTGGAAGTCCGGGACCAAGCCGGACCCGGGTCACCTCTACGATCTGTTCAACCTCGCCGCCGAGATGGGTCTGCTCCACATCCTGCTGCCTGCGGTCGGGGAGCCCAAGACGGGCTGACTGCGCCAGATCGCACGGAGGCGTGAGCTGGGAAGATTCGACCGTGGGAGGGTACACCCCTTACCATTTGAGCTATTGTGCCCTCTCACGGTAACGCAGCTGGCCGAGGTGTCTGATGCGTCACATCCGCCTGCCCGCCGTCACGTTGCTCATATTCCTCGCCATCGAGTTCATTGATGAGCTGGTGGGTGGCGTGTCGAACGCCGCGTGGCCACTCGTGCGAAGTGACCTTAGTCTCACCTATGTGCAGGTCGGGTTGCTACTGAGTGTGCCCCGTATCCTGTCCAGCTTCGTGGAACCCCTTATCGGCATTCTCGGGGATGTCGGATATCGGAGGCTCCTTGTGCTCGTGGGTGGGCTGGTGTTCGGAGCGTCTGTCGGGCTCATGTCACTGAGTCAGAGCTTCGCCGTATTGCTGGTTGCCTGGGTCCTGTTCTTTCCTGCATCGGGGGCATTCGTTAGTCTGTCTCAGGCGTCTCTCATGGATATCTATCCAGCGCGTCATGAGCAGAACATGGTACGTTGGGAGTTTGCCGGCTGGGTCGGCCTCGCGGTCGGTCCATTGGCACTCACGGCGGCCATTGCCATGGGCGTCGGATGGCGAATGGCGTTTCTCTCGCTGGCCGTCCTGACTATACCGGCCCTCATTGCCGTGTACCAAATGCCTCTCGGACCCGCGAGGCGCGCCTTCGGTCCAAGTCTTCCATCGTTTTCGGAAGGGATCCGAACGGCCATTAGAGCGCTCAAGCGGTTCGAGGTGTCTAAATGGCTCGCATTGTTGCAGGCGTCGGACCTGATGCTTGGCATATTCCTGGGGTTCCTGGCACTCTACATGGTCGACGTCGCAGGAGCGTCCGAGTCTAAGGCGGCTCTGACGCTATCGGTGTGGGTGTGGGTAGGCCTCCTCGGCAATCTGTTGGTGATACCCTTACTCGAACGTATACAGGGACTGACGTACCTACGACTCAGCGTGATCGCCGTCCTGTTCATATATCCGGCGTTTCTGCTTGTGTCATCGTTCGAGATGAAGCTGATTGCCGTCGGGTTGTTGGGATTCACGACTGCAGGGTGGTATTCGGTACTTAGAGGGCGGTCGTATTCTTCGCTGCCTGGCTTGAGCGGTACGATTGTGGCGCTAGACAAGGTCGCGGGATCCTTTGCCTCTCTGATCCCGCTGGGACTAGGGTTAGTCTCGGATGCGTGGGGACTCGACGTAGCGATGTGGCTACTACTGGCCGGGCCGGTCGTGCTCCTCCTTGGTTTGGCCCTACAGAAATCCCAATTGGACTGATTTGGAATGGGACTTATATCCCTGGATTGACGAGAAGGGGGAAGACAAGCAATGAGCAGGAACTATGTGATCGGACTAGCGTACGTTATCTGGGCGTGCGTGCTGGTCGTGATTTTCATCGCAACGGTGCAAAACAGGGTGGCGACCATCACACTGTTGGATATTTGTGTATTGTTCACGCTGTTGTATCTGCTACTGAAAACGCCTATGCGAAAAGACGGGGAGATGATTAGACAATGGTCGAAGCCCGTCAACCCAGAGATATAAGTCCCCTTGCATTCGCCCGGTCGCAGTTGAAGGCTCAAGGTTATATCGATAACCCTAGTCAAGGAATGTGGGAGCTGCTGTAGCTCGACTGGAGGCTTAGACTCCGTGTCGGCGGGAGGGGCAAGTCTACGTTGTAAATGGGCAACAGATGGCGTCGCCTGAGTGTCGCCCCTCCCGCCAAGTACTCAGTGGTAACCTTGATAGACCTTGTGCTTGCCCCGTCTGTGTATCTGCATCAGCAGTGCATGAATCCATAGAGAAATCAGTATTATAGATACTCCTGTCGCGCCGACGACAATAAACTCCATGTTGTAATCTGCAAGCGGAGGATGCAGCATCTCTCCCGCCGTCCATGATGCCGATCCGATGATGTAGATAGACCAGAACATTATGGCGTGAAGTTGTCCGCGATGTGCCGTCCTCTTGGGCTCGTATCCTTCAGGGGCAAGCTTTCGAAGCCTATTCATAGCCTCGCGATATGGGCGCAGGAACGTTCTGTTAGTCCACCAGTAGAGGAGGGCAATGACTACTAATGTCAGTGCTGCCCGTAGAGAAATCTGCATCACGGTCTCGTTACTCAGTATATTCAGAAGGGAATCAAGCATGTCTGTCCTCTCTGCTATACTCGTAAGGATTACCGTCGTCGCTGCCGTAACCAAGGCTTTCTTCATGCTGCGAGTTTAGCATAACCAACTTTCGAGTCAATCGCCGCGCGCCTGTCCCTTCTCTATCCAGCGCACCAGTGCGAGGAATCCGCTTGCGATCGCGGCCCCGTACCACGCGCCTGTCACGTAGTCGGACAGGTGCGGCCATTGCTCTACCAGAAGAACAGAGAGACCCGACCCTCCCACCATGATGAGGAATGCGATGAGGAATTCGTATACAGCGTTTCGCAGAGTGTCCTGCATGTCATCCATGGTTCTACCCTCCTTCCAGTGCTGGAGGGATGCACTCGCGAGGATGTAGAAAATCGCGAGTCCGCATGCCACTCCTAGCAACCAGCCCGGAAACAGTCCTATGCTGTAGAGTCCTGCCATGGATGCGAGCCAGATGCCGATGCGAGCCTCTGTTAGCAGCTTTGCTATCATGGGCTGCAGTATACAGCATCGCGTCCAGCGTGCTCGCGTCTAGCGTGACTACCTCCTATGAGTCATGAGCAGTAGTCCGATAATGCCCATGAGTAGGTAAAAGCCCGTCCTAACCAGCTCTGCCATTTCGGTTGTAGTAACCCCTGCTTGCCAGGCTATAAGCAGTCCGCCCAAAATTGTCGCCCCTACCGCAGATATGGAAGCCGGAAGGCCCCTTCCGTCAACCGCGATGTTTCGCCAGAGTCTAAGCAGGAAGCCTTCTTCATTCTCCTTCTTCTCTGCCATGCTGCTCCTCCGTCAGTCAGTATCGCCGCCTATTGTACCAATCTAATGAGTTGCTCTCTTCCTGCCTCCTGTCCACTGGATGCATCCACCGCGAACCGAACCCGCGTTCCGGGACATGACCGGTCTCGGTCCAGACTTGTCCTATACTAGCTCTAGCCTGTGCTTACTCAGACTCCGGCAGTACCGACTACGCCTTCCTTGGTCTGACTGCTCTCTGCATACTTGATCGTCTACTGGACGTTGCTGGTCTTAGGGGTCGTGGAGGCTCGGTGAAAACATGAACGTGTCATCTGGTTCGCGCTTCGGCGGACTCTCGTAAGACTCTTTCTCCGACCGCATTGGTACCACACGAAGATCAAGGGATGAGGCCATAACTTTCGACCGGCGATTGAAGGCAGCGCTCCAATCCCCGGCTATTTCACGTCCTGGGAAATTCCAGGTCACGCTTCAGTGGCGCCGGAGAGCGCTCGACGACCTGCGCCGGGAACGTGCCAAGCACGAGGGTGCTGCGGAGGATAGGGCGCGTCCCCGACCCTCGGCTACTGTTGGGGGCAGGAGTCGATCTCTTGGGGGCTGATCTGGGGGCTCGATGTGGGTTGGACCGCTAGCCAATAGACGCGACCCGCTGGCAGGGCCGGTCATTAGGAAAGAAGAGCCGGTATCCTAGGTGCTGGGAGCGGGATCCTTTCGTGGGCGTCTTCGTCGCCTCACCCCGGAGCCAAGCCAGAAGTAGATCGCATCACCCTTCCGCTTGATGACGATCTCCTTCCCCGCGGCCTGTGCCGCCTTGCCGATCCGCCGCCGGAGGGCTGTCGGAGTCTCGTCGGAGCCGCTCACCGTCAGCATGCCGGCCTCCCCGTCCTGCAGCTGGTTCAGATAGCCGAGGTACTCGACCATGATCTCAGCCCGCTTGCCGGTCGCCGAGTCCATCTCAGCCTTGGTCTGCGACATCTTCTCGAACTTGACCATCTATGGCTTCTCCCTTGCAAGTATTCTCACTTAAGGAGTCTACTACAAGAACCCCGGATACGTAAACATGAATGTCGTGGAGCGGCGGTTTGTAAGTGCATCCGGCTATGGAGGGATTGGAGTAGGAGCCTGGCTGGCATAGCGAAAGTCTTGGTAGGCTTCGGCATAGGAGCATAGGAGTAGGCCCTATTCCCGGGCAAGGACCGTACACATTGTCAGACTGGAGGAGGACCGCATTGCTCATAAGACCTAACGGTATTTGGGCAGCTATCTCACAGCAACCTCACACGGACACTAGTCGTACTACCGGATTACTGGGCCGATACCATTGGCCTGACACCCTGGCGTTCCAGTTCGTCTCGACACCTTGCCCACGCGGGAATGCTGTCAAGATGCCAATTCAAAAGCTCCGGGGTGTGGAGGTCTTCCACGGGGAAGTAATTGAGCACATTTAATGTGGTCACAGGAGTGTTGAACGCAAACATCAGCAGTTGCAGTGGTACTCCTGCGTGTTCCTGCAGGAATCGGGGAATGAGCACCTCGTCTTGGTGCGTTGATAGCCTGGACTCCTGGCCAGTCGGATCGTCGGAAGCGAGCCACATTGCAACGGAAGAAGCACCCGGGTGGGTCAGGTCGCACAGGTCGCCGTAGCATTGCCTCACATTATCGGCACTCAGGTCGTCCCCGAAGATCTTCAGGTACTCTTGAACTTGACGTACTTTGTGAGACTTCGGAGCATTGGCTCGCTCCTGTCCTCTGAGTTTCCGCGCGTGGGAGTAATGAATGAGTTCGTCTTCGACTTCCGAAGAAATGAGAGTCTTGGTGGCCCGACCTGCCAAAGCGTCGGTAATGGGAGAATGGCAGTGTGCCAGCGTCAACGGAGTGCCGATGAGGGCTGTGGACACATCTGCGGCAGACTCCATAAGACCCCGAAGGGCGGCGGCAAAGACAAGCAAGTTGTTCTCAGCTTTAGCGTGCTGCACTCCTGAAAGCCAGCGCCTGCTCCTCAGGATGGCTGTCACGGCGGCGAGATGCGCCCGCTGTAAGGTTTCGGTCCAGTAAATCCGCATCCCTTCACTCAAATCCTGTAGAGAGATGTCCCTATACTCTTCCGCTTCGCTGAACGTGTACTGTGTCTCCAATCTGTCCAGGCCCAAGTCATCGACCATTTCAACAAAGCGAACACCATCTCGGGTCAATACCGATTCCATTATCGCCATTGGGCTCACCCCTTAGACCTATTGCCGTTCCCGTTCACCTTCTCCAGTATCATACCTGTCCCTGCCGGCGTTCAGCCCCTTCTGGACTAGAGACGGCAACTCATCCTCTTCATCCGCCAGCCGACTTGGTGACGGCTTCGATCATGGCCTGGATGTAGCCGTTGGCGAAGGCGCGGCACGGTGGCCCCACTCGGTGTCCTGGAAGGTCTGGGGCACATGGTCGTCGATTAAGAATCTGTCGAAGCCGACCTCGTGGTCTGGTCATGGCGCAGTGCATGTCCACGTAGCCGGTGTTGACGAACTCCTCGTGGAACTTCGGCACCTGCCCCGAGACGTTGCGGAAGTGGACGTAGAGGATCTTCCGCCGCTCGCCGAAGTACCGGATCATCTCGTAGATGTCCTCACCGTCCATCTCGGAGAAGGTGCCCTGGCAGAACTCGATGCCGTTCGAGTCGGACGGGCAAATCTCGACGAGCCGCTTATAGGCGCTGAAGCTGCGGAGGAGCTGCGGGATGCCGCCCAGCACTGGGACCGGCGGGTCGCAGGGGTGAATGCCGAGGCGTATGCCTTCCTCCTCGGCGACGGGGGTGATGGTCCTGATCCAGTGCTCCAGGTTCTCCCACATCTCCTGTTCGGTGTACTCGCGGTCGTGGGTGAGGGGCATCTCGCGGGCTTTGTCGTAGTCGAAGGCCGTGGCGACGGCCCCGCAGCGTATGTGGGATAAATCGATATCTCGGACAACTGAAGAATCATCCGCCGGGAGTGTGTTAGTGTTTTAGAGTGTTAGTGTCTCCAAGGATGGCTCGGTATCCAGAGCCAAGCGGCCTGGCACTTCAGAATGACCACAGTTCACTGACGTACAACTGCTTCTGCTGGCATGACCGTCTATTGCGACACAACCCTCATGGTTGATAAACGGCATGTGGCGTGCTGGTAAAGAAGGTCAAGGCAGATCAGAAGGCGTACCCGATCTCCGTCCCCTTGGCAGTGTGCCAGACTCGTCCCAGCGGCCCGACCCTCTCCAGCAGGCTCCTGTGAGAGACCAGCAGGGGTACGTTGATCCCCGTCCGCTCCATCTCGTCGCGCGCGACGCGTAGGAAATGAGTGTGCGCGATCTCGTCCTCGAAGACTATGAGGACGACGGGACGGGAGCCGTGGTCGTCGGTGGGCCGGTGGGAGGAGTAGTAACGCAGGTAGGGCGCGATCCTGGCGGCCATCGTCACCGGCCGCACGGCTCGTCGCTCCCACTCCAGGAAGAACGGCCAGGTGTCTTCTCCCCTGCGCAGGACTCCGAAGGCGTCGGGATGTATGGAGCGCTGGCGGTCCTCGTGCCTGAAGTACCTCGAGGCGCGCCTGGGCGGGTCGAGCTGAACGACCTGCCTGTTGCGTGAGTGGGTCTGCCTCTCCAGGACCGCTACGAACCAGTGGACCGAGTCGGTGTGCACTGCGAACCTGAGCAGTTGTCGGCTCCTGCCGCCCGATACGTTGCGCCAGTCGAGTGGGGCCTTTGGGTCTACGGGCGAGACGCTCCACCGCTTCCTCGCCGCGCCAACTGATGTGCGGTCGCGCCGGGCGAGCATGGCCAGCCCCCTATCGGCGAGCGCCAATCTGCGGCCCCCTTCGGTGGCGACATCGGCCACGAGTCCCAGGTCTTCGAGCCGCTTCAGTACCAGGGACAGCCTCGACCTCCTCACTCCGAGCAGCTCGCCCAGGTGCGCGGGCGCGATCCAAGGCCAGTCGGAGAGGAGATCAAGCGCGCGCTTCTCAGTCGTCTTCAGGATCACGGGCAACACATGGCCCGGCGCGTCCTCCGCCGCACGGTCGACCGGGAGCTCTTGTGGGAGCGATTCCTTCTCCAACGGCTTCTCGGTCGGCCATGGGTCTCGGGGCCTGGCGTGCGCAAGGGCCGTCCGGAGATCGAGGACCGCCGCGCCCGACGGCGGACGCCAGATGCGGGCACCCGCTCCCGCGGCCACAGCGTCGCTCTCCAGGGCGAGGAAGGCGATGGAGGGAGCACCCGCCAGCAGTCTTCGCGCGTGCCTGAGCCGAACCTCGTCAGGCATGAGCATGAGTACGGTGCTGGGGTGGAACGCCTCGCGCAGCCGCCGCAACCGCTTGGAGAAGGCTGTCCTGTCGACGGTCGGACCCTGTCTGACGACGGCGACGGTCCTCCCGTCCGGGAGCGTCATGGCCGCGTCCATGGGCATGGCCCTGTACCAGCGAAAGCAGATGGGGTATTCGGCGTTGGAGATTGCCGACGTGAGGCGGTAGATGGCGGCGGCCGCGTCGAGGCGCTCCATGAGCAGCCTCCGTGCCTGCTCCGACACGGGGCACCGCAGGAGAAGCTCGTCGACGGTCATGCCCTCGTCTCGGGCCAGCCGGTGGAGCCCCTCGGCGATGAGGGAGTACCGCCTGGTCGGCGGGACAAGGGGCGAGGCGTGGGGGACGGAGGCGGCGAGCCCCTCGCTCTCAAGTCGCCCCACGGCCTCGTAGACTGCTCCCCTCGACCGTCCGGTTACAGCGGCCATCTCCAGCCGGTCCAGCAGGGGCATGGCGGCCAGGCGGCGCAGCACCTCGCCCTCGCATCCGTCGGGCCTCATTCCTCACGCTCCTCGTCGTCGGCCGGGCGGCTCTCATCGCCCCCTGACGGCGGGCGGTTGTGCTTGCTGCGCGACTCCCTCGGATCGGTGTCCTGCGGGTCGTCGCCGTCCTGCTTCTGCGGGGTGCCTTTGCGACGTTTCATGGCCTCGTAGGCCTTATGAAACGCCTTCACGCGCCTGCGGGCCTCTGCCTGCTGGGCGGCCATCTCCTCCTGTGTCGTGACGTAGGCGGACGATGCGGCCCGTATGCGGTAGGCCCGGTCCGGATCGCCCTCCTCCGGCTTTGCGACCTCCATGGAGAAGGCCTCCATTCGCTCGGTGCCGACCGTGGCGCGGACGTAGCAGTGGTGGACGGGGAGAGACACGATGTCGTCCTCGGACACGCGGTCCTTTCCGAGCTCCCAGACCAGCTGGCGGGCGTCGGACCCGGAGACCTGGAAGACGGCGAGGCACCCCACGTTGGCTAGCAGTGTGTCGCGCATGGTCGGCGAGAGGTCGTCGAGCTTGGCGAGGCTCTGGGTCGCCAGGACGAACGACGCCCCGAACTTGCCTAGTTCGCTGAGCATCGACTCGTAGTCCACGCCGGGCATCGACTGCATCTCGTCGACGACCACCAGAGCTCCGCGCCTCTTCTCTGGCGGCAGGCCGCCCTGCTCGCGTATGACCGAGTCGACCAGGTTGAGGAGCGAAGCTCCCACGAGCGCGGCCACGTCCCTGCCGACCACTCCCTGGGCGGTCGATACGAGAAGGATGCCGCCGTCGAGGATGGTCTCGCGCATGTCGATGGTTGAGCGGGGCTGTCCGATGATGGCGCGTGCCCGCTTGGAGGAGGCGTAGTACGACAGGCGGGTCTGCACCGGGGCCAGCGCCTCGGACCTGTACTCCTGCCGCCACTTGCCGAAGTCCCTCGCCCACCAATCCATCAGATACGGGTCCGAAACCCTGGCGAGCACGGCGCCGCGGTAGGCGTTGTCGGACAGGAGCTTGAGCCCGTCGAGGAGGGTGAACTGCTCGTCCGCATCGGTGTCCGGGTGCTCGTTGGCCTCGTGCAGGGACTTCACGGTTTGTTCGAGGATCGACTGCATTCGCGGCCCCCACTGGTCCCACAGGCCCCGGGCGACGCGAACCACCGAGTCGGCTGTGCGGTCCCGGTCGGAGAAGACGCGGGCGTCGAGCAGGTTGATGCCGGGCGCCCCTCGGGTATCAGCGAGGTCGACGAGCCGCACGCTGCCTGCTATCTCTTCGGGGACGTGTTCGAGGAGTCCGGCCACGAGGTCGGCGTGGGGGTCGACGACCACGATGGCGTCTGAATCTCTGCCAGCCGCCTTCTCCCTCATCTTGTGGACGATCAGGTGCCGCATGAGGGTGGACTTGCCCATGCGGGTGCGTGCGATGTAGAGGTGATGGCGGTGCAGCACGTCGTCGGGGAAGTGGATGGGTCTGGGCGTGCCCGCCGTGGTCTTGCCAACGAGCGCTCCCCTCCTGACGCCGCGCGCCGACGGGAGAAGCACCCTCGAGCCGGACCTCTCGACCAGGGGCGTCTCGTCCCCGGCTCCCGGCGGGTGCCACAGGGCCGCAGCCTCGCGGACTCCGAGGGCGCTCCGGCTCCCGAAGAGCCCGGGTCCTGACGGGTGCATCCTGGACGGATCTGGGACTGCGGGCCGGATGCCGCTGACCTTGAACCGCGCCCCCGCCGGGTGGTCATAGTGACGGTATGCCGCCGCGACGGGATCGAGCAGCTCCCTGGCTCGTTCCCGACGCTCCGTCGGCTCGCCCTCCGGCAGGACGGCGATGACCTGTATCTCGCCGTCGAAGGCTATGCGCGAGACCTTCTCCTTTACCAGGAGCGGGTCGTAGACGCGGGACCGCCACTTCTTGATGCGCCACCAGGCCCATCCCGCGAATGTGAGGGCTGCGGCGATGCCGACGCCAAGCAGCACGGCCTTCCACGTCTCGCCTGCCCGCACCCACAGGTAGCCCTGGAGGACGGGCAGGGCCGCCAGGAGCAGGAACAGCATCGCGTTGACCTGGAACTGGTGGTGACCGACCTGGCTGGAGTAGGTCGACTCGCGCGGCTCGGCCACCGGTCGCTTGTGGGCCCTGTCCATGTGGGGCTGCGACCAGTCGGGGCCGAGGGAGCGGAGCATGAGTCGAGAGACCACGCGCTCCCCCACCTTCAGGTCGGACAGCGCACCGAGCAGGGCGAGGATGGGGTCGGAGCCGGGGTCGAGCAGATCGTCGTCGCGGAAGGTGCGCAGGGGCACGTAGTCGGGTCCGCTCGCCCGGAGGGTCATCGACCACGCCCGCTCCCCCTCGTCCAGGCGCATGGGGTCGTCCTCGGGCGGAACCTCGCGGATGCGTGCCTGGGGGTAGTGGGTCGATATCTGCTGTCTGACCACCTGGTCGTCGAGGCAGCGGGCCATCAGGGTCACGCCGTCGACGTCGCCGGCCATCTCCAGTGAGAAGGGTTCCGGGACCGCGATGGACTGGAGCATGTTCTCGACGCCGAGCAGGGTGCGCTCACCCGTGCGCGGCGGGGTGACCGCCAACAGCTTCGGCGCCTTGCTGCCCGACCTCTCGCCGAACAGGAATTTCGTAAAGTTGAGCTTCATGTCTCTCTCCTCTCTTTCGTTTTCTATTGGTCTTTCGTGGGTCTCTATGCGTTGTCGCCGCTGCGTCTGTGGGAGCCGGGACGCCACGCGATTACTGCCGTCTCCTCCGGCGTGGCCTCGATGCGGACCGGGAACTTCTGCCCACGCGCGATCAGGAGGCCGTCCCCGCGTGGGCACGACAGGAGCCATCGCCGGAGGTCCTCCGGCAGGCCGAAGGCATCGCCCACCGCCCCCACCGACGCTGCGTCCTGGTGGAGCAGGAGCTCGAAGGCGGCGTTCTGCAGGAACGCCCTCCCGCTGTGGCCGGTGATCGTCCTCGATGAGTCCTCGGACAGCAGGTCCTGGACGTCCTGGGTGATGAACTGGGCCAAGCCGGTTCTTGCGCTCGACGAAGCCCCTGTCGGCGTTGTCCAGAACGATGCCGTCGTTCGGCGGTGCCTGGGCCTGGACGGTCCCGCTCGACGGGACTGCCAGAAGCATGGCCAGCAGCAGCGCGCTTTCCGGTAGGATCAATCGCCTCGCGGACCGGACTCTCGATTGCGGTGACAACACCTCGCCGCCTCCTCGCAATTGGTCGAGCCGTAGCTCGTGCGTTCGAGTGTGAGCAGGCAGGAAGCCCGTGCCAACGACATATAACGGGTGTCACACGTGACAGTGGGGACACGCATGACACCCGTTATGGCGGATGGGAAATCCGGGGGCTTTCGTGCTGTCATGGACGTGTACAGGAAATGACGTTGGTTCCGAAAACGGAAGTGGGTGGAACATTGAAGCTGAATCGGCGGGAAAGGCCCCCTACGGGACAATCGGGGGAAGCACTTCGGTTCCACAGCACCTTCCGGCAGCGTTGGACAGGCTCAGCTTGGAAAGTTGTAGAAGTGCAATCGGGAGAATCGGGGGTAGTTGGACAGGCTCAGCTTGGAAAGTTGCAGAAGTGCAATCGGAGAGAGACGGGGCGATGAACGAAGAGGAGCTGTACCCGGACAAGAGCAGAAGTCTCGAGGACCTGCGGCACATGCGGCTCATCGCTCTGCTGAAGGACATGATCGACGACCTGGGGAAGGTGAGAGCTGCAAGGGCTCTGGGCGTCAACTACCGAACCCTGGTCCGGGCGGAGGAGTCGGAGCAGATGACCGCACGGATGAGCGCCGAGCTGGAGCGTCACCTGCTGCTGGGGGGCGGCTCGGCTGCCGCCCAGCAGCGGGAGAACCTCAGGGCACTGGAAGACCGTGTGGGGAAGCTGGACGAAAGACTCGGAAGCGGCCTCGAAGACATCGGTAGTGCCGTCGAGGAGATGATCGATGGGCTGCGGGATGAGCAGGCGGAGACGATTCGGCGGTTGGAGCGGCGGCTGTCGCAGGTGGAGTTTGCACGGGACGCCGGGGACGGCACGAAGACTGTTGAGGAGGTGGAGGCGAAGCCTGACGTGAAACCCGCGTGGAGGCCGTACCGCGACGTGGTGACCCCTGAACCGGAGCCCGGCGAGGAGCAGGTCTACGGAGACGCCGCACCGCTGATCGTTGAGTGGCGCGAGGCTCGGGCCGAGTTCCTGGACCTGCTGAAGACCGGCCCCGCGCTGCGACTGGCCGTGGCACAGGAGCGGACGCTGGAGCTGGAGATCAAGCTGATAGACCAGCACGAGCTGACCCTGCCGCCTCGCACGTATCCCTGGGACTGGTCCGAACGGCGGGACGAGGTCTGGCGTCGCACCCAGACGCTGGAGAGGGTGCACAGGGAGAGGGTCCTCGCGCAGATAAGGCAGTGGATTCGACGGAAGCTGACCTTCGGACAGTGGCGAAACTAGGCTCCAGGTCAGTCCGAGGCCCCTCGCTGGCCCATGGCAGGAAGTGAATCTGTCGACGGGGTCGGTTTCCGTTGCCTGCGGCCCCGTCAATCGGTGATACTGGGTTCAGTTTCCGGATTTTGCCAGTGTTTCCAGCCTTAGAAACCTGGAGGGTCCATCCCAGACCCGGGAACGGCCGCATAGGATTGAGCGCTGCTCTCCGAACGGCTGGACCAACAGGGATAAAGCGCATTCCCGCTGCGTGACGCGGTCGAAGGGTAGAGCCCTGCTCTCCCGCAGCCGGTCGAAAGCCGGGACATCTCGGTCGGAGTGGATTGCTGCTCCGTCCGGTTCCTCATGCCTGCGACACGGTCAAGCACTGGCAGGGCCGTAGGCTTCCCCTCACACGCGCCGGTCCCGCGATGACGTTCGCGATCCGGTCGCTCCCCATCGACGCAGCTCCCCAGCCCGAATCTCCCGGTGCTGGTAGGACTCGTCACCCCCCCAACACTCTTGTCCCGCGGTCGGCATCCGGTCGACTCGCACTTCCCCCGTCGCAGCCCCTGGCGTCTCCCCCTCCCAGGTCGAGCTGCGTCCATTTTTCACCCATGACGTCCCGTAACACCCCCCGTTGCGGTCGACGCGTTTTCCACACACCCGTTCGATGGCATCCGTCGAGCGGGACTGCGGCACACGTCTGGCAACACAGGATCCCCTGCGCTTCGGATGCGGCGCTGGGCCAGCAATGAAGGAGGTTCGGAGATGCACGTTCTGAAACGGGTCGTCGGGATTGTCGGAGCAGTCATCAGGATTGTCGGAGCAGTCGTCGGGATTGTCGGAACAGTCATTGGGTTCGCAGTGCGGCGAAGAAGGCGGTTGGTCGCGGTCGTCGTGGCCCTGCTGCTGGTCATGCCGCTGGCGCTCACGGGAGACGGAGAGGTATTCGTGCTGAACGCCCTGGGCATCGGCATCACGGTGCTGGCGGTGCGGCGGATCGCGCGGCTAGTGAGGGGCGGTTAACGCTGAGATAAGCAATCGGGTCGGGATGGCAGGGAAAAAGAACCTGGAAAGGAGAGAGGACTATGACGACGGCGACATTGGTGAGCAATCGGGCGATGGACGACGTAGTGCAGCCCACGCGCAGCCTCGATGAGCTGGTCGACCGGCTCATGGCGGCGCTGAACTTCGGGAACGACGACGGGACGGCGGAGCGGAGCGCGGCGCGGGCGGTCCACGAGGCGCGCCGGCTCAGACAGGCGGGGGACGTCGACGGCGCCCTGGCGGTCCTGTCCGGCGTGGACATGGCGAAGGCGGAGACGAACCAGGCGCGGTGGGTCTTCGCCGAGTGGAAGCAGCTGGTGAAGCGGCGGTTCGGAGACCGGGGGCCTGTGCTCTACAGCCAGGGAACGGGTCGGGCTGCCGCCCTCGTCCCGCAGGGGAACGGCGGGACGCTGGAAGTCGCCGCGGTTCTGGGGATGCGCTGGCGGCCCGGCAAGGTCGTCTCGGGGCGCAGCCTGAGGGGGCTGAGGCCCCCGTAGAGAGCCTGGGCGACCCGACGGCGACCGGGCCTGTCTGCCATCGAAGGCTCGGGCTTGCAGACGCGCGCCTCTTGAGCCGCCACCTTATCGCACTTGCCCGCACGGACCGGGCGCTCCGCCAGGTAGGAGCCCACGACCCAACCCCCGACGGCGGAGCTTGCACGCTCCGCTCCCTGCTCGCGGGACCTGGTCTCGCCTCACCCATCCCACTTTCACCGGCCGGAGTCTGCCCACAACCCGGATCAGAGGAGCTCTGACCGATTCACCACGGAGCCAGCCCCGGCCTGATGCGGAGACTCGCTCCGCACACGGCTTCCCCACGTGGGTACGCCGCACTGACCACTTGCCACAACGGCCACAACACCACCCAAGAGACAGTCCCGATCATCGGGACGCGGAATCGAGCGGGGCTGTCTCCCACAGGGGGCCGTCCCGCTTCTTCATTACAGGAGGAAGCGACATGACGACAGCGGCAGTGACCTACCAGACGACGGAGACGACGGTCGGGAAGGAAACCGAGCTTCGGGCTGCGGCGAGGCGTCGCGGGCTCACCATGAAGGAGTTGGCGGCCCTGATGGGCGTGTCCGCAAGCCACCTGTCGCGGATCGCGACGGGGCGCAAGCCGTGGACTCAGGAGATGAGGGAGAAGGCCACGGCGGTGCTGGGAGAGGTCCCCGGGCAGGGGACCGTCTACCGCCAGGGAGGCGTGGTGACCGGGGAGAGCAGCTACATCCGCGAGCGCGCCCGGGAGATGGGCATGACCATGCAGGACCTGGCTGACCGGGCCGGCGTGTCCCCAGGACACATGACCGAGGTGTCCCGGGGCCGCAGGAACATGGGCGTGAAGGTGCAGGCGCGGGTCGAGTCGGCGCTGAATGCTCCGGCCAGGGTCGCGCCCGCACAGGGCGCCAACCGACAGCTATGCGTGGTCACCGGTCAGAGCAGCTACATCAGGGAGCGGGCCAGGGAACTGGGTGTGAGCATGCGGGAGCTGGCCGACCGCGTCGGCGTGTCCTACGGCCACATGACCCAGGTGGCCCGCGGCCGCAGGAACATGGGCGTGAAGGTACAGGCGCGGGTCAAGGAGGCGCTGGAGGCTCCGGCGAAGGTCGCACCCGCACAGCCTGCCAGCGTGAACCCGGAGGTCGTGTGGGACCGGATGGACGCTCACGACATCAGCCAGAACGAGGTCGCCCGGCGCGTCGGCATCAGCTCCGCTCACCTGTCCAACATCATGAACGGCAAGTCCCGCCCGTCAGCGCGCGTGCTGAAGAGGCTGCACGGGGTCCTTTTCCAGCCAGCCGAAGCCGACGAGCGCGTCATGCCGGCGGAGGTGAAGGTGCTGGGCTGGAGCAAGGGCGAGCGGCACGGGATGGTGGTGCGCGGCGTGGGCGGGCCCGGGAGCAGGGCGGGAGGAGGCGCGGTTCGGGCCGGCGGCCATGTGCCCTGGGGCGCGGAGGTGGAGTTCGCTTACCGTGCGGGGTACGACGGACGGGGCCGGGTATCGATGGACCACGTTGTGGAGAGGGGCTATTCCACCATATTGGCAATGGCACAACCGGAGGCTGCCTGAACGGGTGGACTCCGCGTACGTGAAGGACTGCTGCTCCGAAGCAGCCTTGGACGGGCCGCAGCGGCCCGCAGACGCGAGGCCGCCCACCGCCGGACCTGAGCACACTCAATCAATCGCCGCGCGGGCGTTGCCGGAACCCGAACGCCCCGGTGGGGCGGCGCAGTGCGCCCAGGGTTCCGGCGTCGTCCTCCGGCACCAGTACAAGAGGAAGGAAGGAGACGACGACATGAACCTCGGAGAGTTTATCGACACGTACAAGGAAGCGATAGCGCAGCGGGTGGTCGAGTCCTACCCACCCCTCTACCGGCCCTCGGAGAACGGGGGCAAGCTGCCCCATCTGCTCAGAAAGCCCCTGGGAGCGCAGGCAGATGCCATCAGGGGTGCGGCTCTCTCCCTCAGGGCACACCGGGGCACTACCGTCGTTGGCGAGATGGGCACCGGGAAGAGCTACATCGGCGCGGCAGCCGCGTACATGGCGGGCTTCCAGAGGATCCTCGTGGTTTGCCCGCCGCACCTAGTCCCCAAGTGGAAGAGGGAGGTGGAGCAGACGGTGCCCGGCGTACGCGCCGCCGTCATCGAGTCCATCACCGACCTGGAAAGGCTCCGCCTCTCAATCGGCCCAGGTCCTCTGTTCGCGGTGATCTCCCGAGAGAAGGCGAAATTGTCGTATCGCTGGAAGGCCGCGGTCATCCGGCGGTGGGCGACTTCGAAGGGCGGGCTCATCAGGGAAGAGGAGACGGGAGAGCCGTTCAGGGTGCCCTGCTGCCCCGTCTGCACCGCCCAGGTCGTGGACAAGGACGGCGTGCCACTCACGGACAGGGACCTGAACCGCCGCAAGCGCACCTGCGCCGGCTGCGGCTCTCCCCTCTGGCAGGCTGACAATTCCGGCCCCAGGCGCTACCCGCTCAGCGACTACGTCAAGCACCACATGCCGGGCTTCTTCGACCTGCTGGTAGGCGACGAGATTCACGAGTTCAAGTCTCGCGGCTCGGCACAGGGCATCGCCGCCGGGGTCCTCGCCGAAGCCTGCGGCAAGTCCCTCAGTCTGACGGGAACCCTGCTCGGCGGGTACGCATCGACCATATTCCACCTGCTGTACAGATTCTCACCTGACATCAGGACGGAGTTCGGGCGCTCCGACGAGCACCGCTGGATACAGCGGTACGGCTTCGAGGAGCACACCATAGGCAAGCCCGATCACGACGCCCTGGAGGATGGGCGCAACAGCAGGCGGCGAAAGTACCGCAAGACCGTGCGGGAGAGGCCGGGACTGGTGCCATCGGCACTCTTCCACATCATAAACAACACGGTCTTCCTGAGGCTCGCGGATGTGGCCTCGGGCCTGCCCAACTACGAGGAGCAGGTGCTCCTGTCGTCGATGGACTCGGAGGAGGACTCGACGGGTTACTCACAGCGCAGCGCCTACAACACCGTGTTCGAGGAGCTGCGCAGGAAGCTGGCCGAGGCCCTCAAGAGCGGCTCCAAGCGGCTGCTGGCCACCTACCTGCAAAGTCTGTTGGCCTATCCGGACGGCTGCACCAGGGGCGAGACGGTCTTCGACCCCAGGAGCGGCGACGTGATCGTCCAGGTGCCTCCACTGTCAGAGGAGAAACTCTATCCGAAGGAGAAGTCTCTCATCGACCTGGTGGCCGCCGAGAGGATGGAGGGCCGAAGGGTGCTGGTCTACGTCACCCACACGGGCACCAGGGACGTGACAGGGCGGATGGACGACATCCTCACCCGGCACGGTTTCCGCGTGGCCGTGATGAAGGCCGACGCCGTGGCCCCGAACAAGAGGGAGAAGTGGGTGGCCGACAGGGTCAAGCAGGGAATCGACGTACTGATCTGCCACCCGCGATTGGTACAGACAGGCCTCGATCTCATCGACTTCCCAACGATCATCTGGCAAGAGATAGACTACAGTACTTATGTCATGAGGCAGGCTTCACGCCGCTCGTGGCGCATCGGGCAGACCCGACCAGTCAAGGTCGTGTTCATGTCCTACAGGAACACGCTACAGGCCGACGCCTTGAAGCTGGTGGCCAAGAAGCTACAGAGCTCGCTGGCCGTCGAGGGAGAACTGCCGGAGGACGGGCTGGCCGCTTTCGGCGACGATGGCGACGACCTGATGATGGCCCTGGCCCGCAAGATCGTCGGTGGGGATGAGGAAGACGCCGAGACCGAGACGGTGGAGGAGGTGTTCGCCCAGGCGCAGGACGCCGAGGCGACCTCCGAGGAGCTGCTGGTGGACGACGGCTGGAAGCTGGTCGAAGTGGAGCCGAATACCGCCGAAGTCAACGGCAAGGGGCACCACGCCAACGGCCACGGAGACCTCTTCGGCATCAGGCCTAAGGTCGAGTTGGAGTCAGCCAACGGGCACGCCAACGGCAACGGCCACAACAAGGACGAAGAACCGGAGCCGCAGCAGTCGCTGTTCTCCTGGGCCGAGTTCATGGCCGAGGAGCCGGTCAAGCCGAAGCGGCGCAACGGGAAGCCCCAGCCCGCTACCCTCTCGATGTTCGTGTGGGCGATGGAGCAGGAGCGCGCGAAGGAGACGGTCGGCGCAGGACGCTAGACCGCAGGACTACGGGGGAGGCTGTCGCATTTAAGGCGATAGTCCCCCCCCCATTCCGACACCATATGTGCGACCTCTTGCATTTGGAAGGGATAGTCGACCAGTCCCAAGCCGACGAGATTACAGGCGGGGATACTCGCGCCACAGTGAGAAACCTATGTCCCAAGCCGGAAGGACGTCACCAACGATCCAAGAGATGCTGCTCAGGGTGCGACGCTTTCTGACCCTTGGTCTGGGGAGGCAGTAGGCCGGCCTCCGCGCAGGTCTGACCAGAGACTTTGTCGACATGGGCTGGCAGTGGCCAGCATTTGTACTATCCTGTTAGCACTTGGCGCCTAGATGGGATGGGTTGCGCTCAATTGAATTGCCGGATAGTGTAGTTCGATCTGACTTCCCACCAGGAGCCATTGCATGCGTTACTTCTGTCTGATATTCGGACTCGGATTGATAGGACTTGCCAAGTGGACGCTGTCTCCGCCCGTATTATCCACGTACATCATCGACGCCGAGCTTAAGTACAACTTAGTCGCGCTAGTCTTCTACGTCGCCCGGTTTGCGGTTATGCTAGTCGGGGTAATCATTACAGCCGTCTCGGGAGCGCGAGTTCTCGTCGACTTGACTCACAGTCGCGACTGAACTCCCGTTGGGGATGGGACAACTGTTCTTGACACTGGCTAGCTGTAGGTGCTACTCTAGTCGTTGCTATACAACGCCTAACAGATAGTGGGTAACCCCGCGAAGGGCCTGTATAGGAACCGCTTGCCGGGACGAAGGAGGGAGAAATGAGTCGAAAAGCTGAGTGGCGTCTGTTCTTGTCGGCAGAAGCCGCGTTGTTCGTACTGTTTCTGGTGAATATGGCAGGAGGCCTCGGCTGACCCGCCTATCTTAGACATTCGAGACTTCAAACTAGGACACGATCAGCATCCTCTACGACTGCAAATCTGACGTGGGTCTGCGCTGACTAGCCCTTTTGAGACTACAGGCGTTCCACACCAGGTTGTCCTGTTCATGACGTGGTCTGAGATTCGTGACATAGAGCAATTGATTCAGGATCGGGCCGGTGTCATCACTACCTTAACCTGCTCAAAGAACTATCCAATGGATCTGGTCAACGATTGGGGAATCGGGTACCCAGTTGTGCGGACTTGCCCCTGTGGTCACACTCAGATTTGTCAGATCTGCGAAAGGCGTAACGACTAGGGCAGACTTGGGTTCAGAGAGGTGTCGGCTTGACTACTGATTCATCCTACCGCTATCAGAATCTCTGGATTCCAAGGGTATTTCGCAACAAGTTCGTAGTATTCAATGATTCGCTGGTCAGCACCACGAATCCGCGTGCCCCTTTCGACCGCCAAGTCGACTTCTGGTGGCATGCAATCGCACTGGGAGTCATGGCAGGTGAGAGGACATCAATGCCCAGACCGCCACGTCCCACTCTGGTTTAACTTCAGCGAAGCCGACATCCTCCAGTCTGATCCTTGGCGAGTCACACACATTGAACTGCTTGTCTTGGGGGAGGCAGGAGTTGATTCGGCCTGCAATCCGGCGGCGGTCGCACAAGCTGCAAATGAGTACGCTTTGACCGGGCGGCGGCCTGCTCTAAGCCCTCCCCCGCGGCCACACTTCGCAATCACCGCCATTCTTCTCGACGAGACTAACTTGCAACACAAAGCGTCTATCACTCGGGGAAGAAGACCGACGCGGGAGAGGATCAGGGCATTTGTTGATCACCTCCGGCAGGAGGGTTCTCAGCGGCTCGAGGTGGGTGGACGAAGGATGAATGACGTATGGCAGCTTCGCGTTGGCCAGCGCAGGTCGGCCGCAAGCCGTTGCCCCGGACCCTGGTCTGCCACGTGGGCCGCTTCCACTGGGCTGAGGCTCCCGCGAACACCGCCGCTACGCTCTACCGCGCGGCCACACTGCCGGAGGAGCGGCGGCAGCTGTGGGAGTACTATGCCCCGACATGGCTGGTTAGCACGATGATACGAGAATTGGTGGACGACCCGCTGAACCAGCGCGTTCTGGACCCGACCTTGCGGTTCTGGTACGTCGTGGCTGAGGCTGGTGTGGACGGCTGGGCGTCCGGGAATAGCTCTCGCCGTCGTCGCGGATCGAACTTTCTCACTCCCCAACGTGGGCAGGATCAAACCTGTCGGTTCCTGCCAAGTGATCGAAGTCGGTGTCAGACGAGGTGATGCGGCGTTCCCGAGACGCTGCCTCCGAATGGGCACCGCTGTTGAGGTAGACCCTCACCCCCTGGGACTAGGGTGCAAGTAGAGCCGCCGCATCGTGCCCGGAGAGCCGCAGGCCCTTGACTAACCGCCCGGTGCATGGGTCTAACACCTCGTCGTCCCGGCAGAACAGCCCTGTCCCCACCAGCAGGTCCACCATCTCGGTGGTGGCCTGCATGGTGTCGGACCGCTCGGTGCAGTTGACTCTTAGCCAGTAGTCCAGGCTGTACCTCTTCTTGTGCTTGGCAAGTATGTCTTTCTGTGCCCCAATAACGATGTAAGTCATGGCCCGGCTTTGGAAGTACCTGACCAAGTCTTTAACGTCGCAGGCCGCACTCGGCCCACCCTCTGGAAGCTTGACGATGGTGTTCACAGTGTCCCCTCCCTGCGGATAGTGTATGAGTTGTCCCCCCAGTCCCTACCTAGGTGAACACGAGACCTCTCTGGGGCCATAGAGCCCTCAGACCCGCAACTAAGGATACATCCACTGTCTCCTCTTGAAGCCATCGACATGATCCTTAGTGAGTAGACTCGGGACTAGCGACGATAACACTCACATCCCGAGATGCTTGTCCGATAGGTTCTGATACCTCTCTAGATGTGAATCCCAGAACGATACTCAGGAACGGAGCGCCTGCCTGTGCCCAATTCCGTAACTGCAATGTTCGTCGGCAATATCTCCTCCTTTCAAGCACTCGCGTCCCGGCCGGCCTGGACCCTGGATGGCGAGGGAGATGGTCACGCCTCGGGAGGGTCGTCATCGGTGATCTTCAGCGTCACGGGGTCCGGCTGGTTCACTGCGTGTGGGTTGGACGCCGTCGCAGATACGGAAACGGTCTTGTCCGGCGCGTCCGCATCGTTGTCGACTGCGGTGAGGGTCACGGTGCCTGAACTCGTGGTCTGGCCCGCGGGAATGGTCAGCGTGGTAGCGCTTAACGTGAAGTCGGACGACACGGCCAGAGTGATGGTGGTTGCCTCACTCGATGCGTAGTCCATAGTCGCGCTCACCTCGCTGGTTCCGCCATCCTCAGCTATCGAGGTCTTCGACAGTCGCAGAGTCACGGACGGAGTGGGTTCGTC